>JAYPVK010000001.1:0-26302 GCA_038134565.1 Pseudomonadales bacterium
TTCTGGATTTCCTGTCTTCACGGTTTTGGTTGGACTGGAAGCTTCTCATGAATTTCCCGCAGTACCACCATGCCTGGTGCGGGATTCATGGTGTGGCCCAACTGCCCAGAATCCCACTCGCCCAGGCGCTAAATGCTGCTATGCGCCGAGTATCGGCCTATTAAGACTTAGCTGCTATAATCCGCGTCCTTTTTACCGACCACTGCTATCCATAGCCACACAGAAGCGCATCGATGAGTACTGAAACCATCCCAGCAGACGAAGTCACCGGGTCAGACGAGCGGCGGGTTCGGCGCGTCTTTATCAAGACCCATGGCTGCCAGATGAATGAATATGATTCATCCAGGATGCTGGACCTGCTGAAGGATTCGGAAGGGGCCGTGTTGACGGATACCCCTGAAGACGCCGATATACTGCTGCTGAATACCTGCTCTATTCGGGAGAAGGCCCAGGAGAAGGTGTTTCATCAACTTGGCCGCTGGCGCAGCCTGAAGGACAGGAATCCTCAGCTCAAGATCGCCGTGGGTGGCTGTGTCGCCAGTCAGGAAGGCGAGGCTATCGGCAAGCGGGCGCCCTATGTGGATGTGGTGTTTGGTCCGCAGACGCTGCACAAGTGACCCGAGATGCTGAATGCCGGGAATGGAAGCAGCCCGGTAGTAGACATCAGCTTCCCGGAGATCGAAAAATTCGATCGCCTGCCGGAACCAGAGGTAGATTCCTGCCAGGCCTTCCTGACCATCATGGAAGGTTGCAGCAAGTACTGCAGTTTCTGTGTGGTGCCCTATACCCGTGGTGAAGAAGTTAGCCGTCCGCTGGATGATGTACTGGCAGAAGCGGTGCATCTTGCCGATCAGGGCGTGCGGGAAATCAATCTGCTTGGTCAGAACGTGAATGCCTATCGAGGCCTGAGCCATGAAGGAAAGATCGTCGACCTGGCGCTTTTGATAAAATATGTCGCCAGTATCGATGGCATCGACAGAATTCGCTTTACCACCTCTCACCCGGTTGAGTTCAGCCCGAGCCTGGTGGAGGTCTATGATGAGATTCCGGAACTGGTGTCCCATCTGCACCTGCCGGTACAAAGCGGTTCCGATCGCATTCTTGCGGCAATGAAGCGTGGCCATACGGCGATCGAATACAAATCCCTAATCCGCAAGATCAAGAGCAAACGCCCCGGCATCAGCCTGTCCTCGGATTTCATTATTGGCTTCCCCGGGGAAACCAATGCCGACTTCGAAGACACCATGAATCTGATCATCGAGATTGGTTTCGATACCTCGTTCAGCTTCATCTACAGTGCGCGTCCGGGGACACCCGCGGCCGAGATCAAGGACGCCACGCCAGAGCAGGAGAAAAAGCATCGCCTGGCCACCCTGCAGTCCCAGATCACCAGCCAGGCGGCGGCAATCAGTGCGGCCATGGTGGGAACCGATGAGACCATCCTGGTGACCGGCGTTTCCCGCAAGGATCCGGGGGCATTACAGGGCCGCACCGAGAACAACCGTGTGGTGAACTTCCGCTGTGATGACCACACGCTGATCGGACAGTTCACTCGCATTCACGTGACCGATGCGCTGCCCAATTCACTGTTGGGAACTCTCTGATTCAGGCTGCTATACTGCCTATCTACCTATTTCTGAGGACATGACCCTGCCTTATGGCAACTAATCTCAACCTTACCCTGCTGCCCGACAATGCGCAGCGCCTGGCCAACCTTTGTGGCCGCCTCAATGAACACATTCAACAGATTGAGAAAGAACTCGCTGTAAAAATACGCCAGCGCGGCAACCTGTTTCAACTCAGTGGAAACGAGAACGCGGTGGCCGAGGGTGGCCGCCTCCTGGAATCTCTCTATGAGGCTACCGAAGCGGGACACACCCTGAGCCCAAACCAGGTTCATCTGGCCTTGCAGGAGATCAGCGGGGATGCCGATGACGCCGAAGAATCTGACGAGGCGAGCATCGAATCCCTGATCAAGACCCCCAAAGGCACGATCAAGCCTCGAAGCCGGCATCAGCGCCAGTATGTGCATAGCATCCTGCGTCACGATATCAATTTCGGAATCGGGCCCGCTGGAACTGGCAAGACTTACCTGGCCGTTGCCTGCGCCGTCGAAGCACTTAGCCGGGAACAGGTGCAGAGAGTACTGCTGGTTCGCCCGGCGGTAGAAGCCGGTGAGAAGCTGGGCTTCCTGCCTGGAGACCTGACCCAGAAAATAGACCCCTATCTGCGTCCACTCTATGACGCCCTGTACGAGATGCTGGGGTTCGAGAAGGTAGGTCGCCTCATTGAGCGCAATGTTATCGAGGTAGCGCCCCTGGCCTATATGCGAGGCCGGACGCTCAACAATGCATTCATCATACTCGATGAGAGCCAGAACACGACCACAGCCCAAATGAAGATGTTCCTGACGCGCATCGGATTTGGTTCCACGGCGGTCATCACGGGTGATGTGACCCAGATTGATTTGCCCAAAGGGGAACGCTCAGGCCTGGTTCATGTCAGCAAGGTGCTGAAAGACGTCGAAGGCATCGGGTTTACCTATTTCAATGCCAAGGACGTGGTCCGGCACCGGCTGGTGCAGCGCATCGTGGAAGCCTACGATGCCTACGATCGCCAGACTGTCACTACCCTTAAAACCCAGGGCAACAAATCGGCTGAAGATGATAAGGATTGATATCATCGATGACGCTAGCGCTCACTGGCTCCCCTCTGAAGAACAATGCCGGACCTGGCTACACTGTGCCCTCAGCCAATCCGGACGCTTACCCGATACGAAAGATTACGAATTGAGTCTGCGCCTGGTCGATGAGCATGAGATCGCCCGCCTGAACCGGGAATATCGACACAAGGACGGCGCAACCAACGTCCTTTCATTTCCCAGCGAATTTCCCGAAGCCATTGTCACAGAAATGCAATTTAGTCACCTGGGAGACATCGCTATCTGCCCGGCGGTGCTGGAACGGGAAGCCGCCGAGCAACTGAAGGAACCGGTGGCTCATTGGGCTCACCTGCTGATACATGGTCTGTTACATTTGCTGGGCTATGATCACAAGGAAGAATCCCAGGCTTCGGACATGGAAGCCCTTGAAATTGAAACACTTAAAATGCTTGGATTCCCAAACCCTTATTTGGTAGGGTAATCCAGTGTATAGCCGACGGAGGCCGCAAGAAGCACGGTCATGACTGACGACCAATCTACGATCGATCCAAGGGCCAGGTCCTGGATCGATAAAATTGCACAAGTCTTTTCTGACGAACCCACCGATACAAAAAGCCTGCTGGAACTGTTGCGCAATGCCGAACAGGACCAGGTACTCGATGCCGACACACTCGGCATTATCGAAGGCGCTCTCCAAGTATCCAGTATGCAGGTGAGAGACATCATGATTCCGCGCTCGCAGGTGGTAACTGTTGCCGCCAACCTGAGCCTCAGCGAAATCCTGGATGCAGTATCCAAAGCATCGCACTCCCGCTTTCCCGTGGTTGGAGAGAACGTGGATAACGTGATGGGTATCTTACTGGCGAAAGACCTGCTGCCATTGGTTTTGAATGGGAATCAGGACAAGTTCGACATCAAGGATATAGTGCGACCTGCCACTTTCGTTCCCGAAAGCAAACGCCTCAACATCCTGCTAAAGGAATTTCGTGAGACACGCCAGCACATGGCGATCGTGATCGATGAATACGGTAGCGTTTGTGGTGTCGTGACAATCGAGGATGTACTGGAACAGATCGTCGGCGAAATCGAAGATGAATTCGATGTTGACGATGACAGCTACATCAAGAAATTTGACGAACAGAACTACATCGTGAAAGCGCTGACCCCGGTTGACGAGTTCAACAGTTACTTCGGCACAGATTTTAGCGACCAGGAATTCACCACAATCGGCGGGCTGGTGCTACAGGAGTTTGGCCATATTCCGGAACGCGGGGAAATGATTACCGTCGGCGATTTTGGCATTATCATCCTCAACGCGGACAGCCGACAGATCAAGTTGCTCAAGGTAACACTACCTGAAGCGGCATGACTTCATGAAGAGCGCCCGCGCTTTGGCAGTGGACGCACTACATAAGCTCACAGTATCGCTATTGCGAGCTGACCGCCCAAGAACCTAGTTTGCGGCATCGGTCTGCAAGGCATTCACAAACTCAATCCAGTTATTCAGGTTTGCGCTACCCTGAGTCAGGCGAATACCACCGCCGTGCGCCAGAGAACCCTGGGGCTTGGATATGAGCAGACTGGATGCATTGACAGCCGTCTGGGCAAAGTCCAGCAGCGTGTTGTAGTTGCTCAAGGCAGACGTGGCTGAACTGCCACTCACGTACACCAGCCTGCTGGCACTGGCAGCCCCGCCCGCCACATGGCACTGAATGCAGTTGCCCTGAATTATCTGCTGATGGATATTCGCGTTGAACAGCGTGAGGCTCTGCGGATCAGAAGGAGCAACCACTTCCTCGGCGATTGTTATCGCCAGGGGAGAACCACTGTAATAAAGCTCCCCGGGCATCGCACTGGTATCGTAGGCAAAGAAAATACTGAGGGTGACACCGGCAACGCCTGCCGGGCCCAGCGGCACATCATCGACAATCGTCAGCGCCTCTACTTCTGACAATTCGGTATTCACAGTGGTAGCTTGCAGGGTCGCCACATTAAGGTCCCAGGGCTGGTAGGCGCCGCTGCTATCCCGGAACAGCAATTGCTCTCCAATCTGCGCCACGATATAGAGATTTCCCGTGGTACCCACATGGGCAGCTTCCACACGAATCTCCCCATTGATATCCAGCGGCTGATCAAACGCAAAGCTGTTTCCAAAGCTGAAACCGTTATCCGCTGACGCGCCGCCAGAAAATGATGCCGTGGTACTTCCACCGCTCGCCGTGGAGGGTGAAGCCAACTCGGGAAGCTGGCCCTGGGCGGTTGCTGTAAACAACAAGAGAGTCAGCGCTAACAGAACTCTGGCCTGGATTATAGTCATACGAAATAACTCCATTGTTTAATAGTGAGTTTGTCACCAGGATTCATATTACCCGTAACCAGACCCTGTGCACTCGCATTACAGTTCAGACGATCCCTATAACGCTTGATCTGATACCAGGTTTACAGGTAGCCACCTTAGCGCCAGCCTTTATCCAAGGCGGTGAATCGGATCACAGCCTGGCTGCATAGCTCCGCAAGCCTGTAGGAAAAATTCTTACATCATGCGCCGCCAGCCAGCCTCCACACATCACTCACCGGGCCAGCGCGGAAACCTCCAACTCGAATTCCAGGGTTTCAGCGACTCGCAAACTGCCGCCTACCGCGGAGAAGGGAGACAGGCCGAGGTCATCATGCTGAAGGCTGAAGCTGGCATTTACCCGCATCCCTGAATCCGATATCTCTACCACAGCCGGTATTTCCTGGCGATGCCTGCGCCCCTGGATACTGATACTCACATCCAGCAACCACGGGGAACTGTCTGCACTCACCGGGACAAGCTCGACACTGATGCCTGGATAGTTCGCCGCATTCAGCACATCCTCCCCCAGCATATTCTCCCGGGTTCCCGCAATCGCAGACTCACCGGGCTGGCTGTCAAAGTCATCTCCTGCCCGCTCCCGCTCGGCGGGATCGTCGACAACGAAGCTGTCTACCGGAAACGAAAACGTGGCGGAGGAATTCATCCTGTCAGGCGCAAGGACGATTTCCCCTTCCAGGGAGCGCGTATGCACCACATGGTGGTGCCCCATACGCGCCAGTATTCCGGCGCGCCCAACAAAAACCCTGAGTATCGAATTTTCTGTATCGATGACATAGACTCGCGTGGCCTCAACATCTTCCTGCGCCAGGGAGGAAGCCGAAAGTATAAACAACAGCATGCCTGACATGCCTGAAAGGACGAGTAGCGTCTTTGGACTCATTGTCACTCCAACTTTCTGCTGAATCATTGCCTGCAAGTAGTGCGACTCGGTGTACGTCGTGCGCGAGCCGAGCCTGATCGAATTATGTAACGGTCATTAAGACGCGGTTCATCTTTGCGTCGATACCCTACTGACGCTATAGGACATTACCTGAACCCAGACTTAATTACACCGCATCTGGTTCAGGCGGCTGGGCACGGTGCAACCGGCGTAAATAGGATTACACTACCCGCAGGCGAACGCGTCGGTAGACGAACGACCTCGTGCTGCGTTAAAACAAGCATTCCACCAAACAGGGAAACCGGTATGACCCGCTCCGCAATGACCAAGGCCTGCATTCCGCTGTTAGCGATTATCAGCGTTCCAGTTGGTGCCCAGACAGTGGTGGGCACCTACGAAAATGTTAGCTTCGAGAGTCCCGAGGGCTGGGCCATGGCGTATATGACAGCTTCCTCTCTCAACCTCGGCCAGATGCCACCGCGCAGCAGGGATTTTGGGCAAGTAAGCTTCTCTGCAGAGCTGGGGTCGATACCCACATTGAATGAGAGCCAGCAGAAGGTGGGATTTGGTGGTTTCAAGGACGAAGACCTGAACAAGTCGCCGGTATTTGGCCGGGCCCGCGGCAGCCTGGGATTGCTGTGGGACTGGACCGCAGAAGTGTCCTGGACACCCCCTCTGGAGATAGACGGTGCCAAGCCGGATGGGCTCTGGGGATTCGCCCTCTCCCGCCCCCTACTCGGTGCAGGTGATTGGGGCCTGGGCCTGCGGCTGTATGCGCAGGAGGGCGAGGTTCGAGCGCCAGTGACCTGTAGTGCCGAGGTCGCTGCTCAAGCCCCGGCCACCGAAGGCAATCCCTTCAATTGTGTCGCCGAGTCCAATGACCGCCTGGTGATGGATCACTACGGTGCAGAGTTGACCGTCTCTTTCTTTGAGCTGCCCCTGGGCCTGCAGCCCTGGGCATCTCTCGCCATCACGCGCATGGACCCCATGGTGCAACTGGAAGCCCCGCTGGTGGGCTCCCTGAATAACTCCATCGTCAACAGCAAGGGAAGCACCGAGACCCTTAGCGCCGGATTGGTGTACCGAATCAACGATAGCTGGCGCTTCAACCTCGCCACGTCCTATACACCACTGGACGTCCAGCGCTTGCCGGATAACCCCGGCGGCCAGGACAACTTCTGGAACCTCAGGCTGGGACTGGTCTGGGATCTCTAGACAGACAGGATCGTGCGCGATTTAGCCCCTGTGGAGTCTTCCCAGGGGCGCTGCGGGTCCACCAGAGCCGACTTCCGCAAGCAAAGCTCCTACTCTTGCCATAGCCATCCCCCATGACCAGCGTGCCTGCATGGGCAGACTACCTGTCGTAGCGAGTCTGCGGTATGATTGCCAGCTTTCGTAACACTGCACATCCGCGTATTTAAAGGGCTGTAGACCGTTACCTTCTCCAACACTCGAATACCAGGCAGAAAATCATCCCCATGCAGGACGACACTCAGCAATACAATCCACAAGCACTGGAAACCGAAGTCCAGGCCTATTGGAAAGCCAATAACAGCTTTCGCGTAGTCGAAGACACATCCAAAGAAAAATTCTACTGCCTGTCGATGCTACCCTACCCCAGCGGCCACCTGCATATGGGGCACGTGCGCAATTACAGCATCGGCGATGCCATCAGTCGCTTCCATCGCATGCAAGGCAAAAATGTCTTGCAGCCCATGGGCTGGGACGCCTTCGGCCTTCCCGCCGAGAATGCTGCCATGCAGAACAAGGTGCCTCCCGCCCAGTGGACCTGCAGCAATATCGACTACATGCGCGAACAGTTGCAGAAACTGGGATATGCCTATGACTGGTCGCGGGAAGTGGCCACCTGCCACCCCGACTACTACCGCTGGGAGCAGTGGTTCTTCATCAAGTTGTTCGAGAAAGGCCTGGTCTACAAGAAAGAAGCCGAAGTGAACTGGGATCCGGTGGACCAGACTGTATTGGCTAACGAGCAGGTGGTTGATGGCAAGGGCTGGCGCTCCGGAGCGCCGGTAGAACGCCGCAGTATCCCGCAATGGTTCTTCAAGATCACCCACTATGCCCAGGAATTGCTGGACGACCTCGACACCCTCGAAGGATGGCCGGAGAAGGTTCGCACCATGCAGCGCAACTGGATCGGCCGCTCCGAAGGCGTAAACCTGGACTTCACGGTGGCAAACGAGTCCGACCCCGACTTGCAACGCCTGCCAGTCTACACCACGCGTCCCGACACCTTGATGGGCGTGACCTATGTGGCCGTGGCGGTGCAGCATCCCCTCGCCACCAAGGCGGCGCAAGACAATCCCGCACTGGCAAGCTTCATCGAGCAAGAGAACAAGCTCAAGGTGGCGGAAGCGGATATGGCCACCATGGAAAAACTGGGCATGGATACCGGGCTCAAGGCCATCCACCCCATCTCTGGCGACGAGCTGCCCATCTTCGTCGCCAATTTTGTACTCATGAGCTACGGGGCTGGCGCGGTCATGGCCGTGCCCGGTCATGATCAACGGGACTGGGAATTTGCCAGCAAGTATGGCATCGCCATCAAGCAGGTGATTGAACCCACCGATAGCGAGCAGGTCTGCGATCTCACGCAGGAAGCCTTCGTCGAGAAAGGACGCCTGATCAATTCCGGACAGTTCGATGGCCTCGAATTCGAGCAGGCCTTTGAGGCTATTGCTGACCATCTGCAACAGCAGAACAAGGGTGAGAAGACCGTGAATTTCCGCCTGCGGGACTGGGGTGTATCACGCCAACGCTATTGGGGCACACCGATCCCCATGATCAACTGTGAGGATTGCGGTTCGGTTCCTGTTCCTGAGAGCGACTTGCCTGTATTGCTGCCGGAAGATGTTGAATTCACCGATTCGGGCTCACCGCTGCCGAAGATGGAAGCGTTCGTCAATGTGGACTGCCCGCAATGCGGCAAGCCCGCCCGCAGAGAGACCGACACCTTCGATACGTTCATGGAGTCCTCCTGGTATTACGTGCGTTATACCTGTAAAGACCAGAACGAGGCCATGCTGGACGAGCGTGCCAACTACTGGCTGCCCGTGGACCAGTATGTCGGCGGCATTGAACACGCCATCCTGCACCTGCTGTATGCGCGCTTCTATCACAAGCTGATGCGCGATGCTGGACTGGTGAACAGCGACGAACCCTTCACCAGCCTGCTCACCCAGGGCATGGTGCTGAAAGACGGCGCCAAGATGTCGAAGTCCAAGGGAAATACCGTGGACCCCATGTCACTCATCGAAGAATTTGGTGCGGATACCGTGCGCATGTTTACCATGTTCGCGTCGGCGCCGGATCAGTCCCTGGATTGGTCGGAGAGTGGCGTGGAAGGCAGTTACCGGTTCCTCAAGCGTCTGTGGAAGATCGTGCACAGCCAGCAGCCAGCTCCCTTGCCGGACTTCTCTACCCTGCAGCTCAGTGATGAACAAAAAAAATTACGCCTCAAGACCTATCAGACCCTGGAGAAAGTTGGGGATGACTTCGCACGGCGCCAGATGTTCAATACCGCCATCGCCGCAGTCATGGAGTTGCTGAACTCGGTCAGCAAGTTCGCCGAGGACTATGATTCCGCGCGGGACAGGCAAGTCGTGCAAGAGGCGCTGGAGATCAGCATCCTGATGCTGGCGCCCATCGTACCCCATTTCTGTCACGGCGCCTGGCAGCACTTCGGCCACGCGGAGGCTGTAGTCGATGCCCGCTGGCCAGCAATCGACAAGGCCGCCCTGCAGGTCGACTCCATGCTCATCGTGCTGCAGGTAAATGGCAAGCTGCGCAGCAAACTTGAGGTCGCCAAGGATATCGCCAGAGAAGAACTCGAAAAGCTGGCTCTTGCGGATGAGGCAGTACAGCGCTTTATTGCTGACGGCACGGTCCGCAAAGTGATCATTGTGCCGGGTCGACTGGTCAATATCGTCGCAAACTAGCTGGGTTCTGGCTTCCGAATGGGCGCAATGCACAAGGCAATACCGACAATCAGGCTGGTCTCACTTCTGCTGCTGGCACTGGCACTCGGAAGCTGTGGCTTCGCGTTGCGCGGGAGCGATGCCGTGAGCGCCAGTTTCAGGGAATTGGCGCTGAATCTGGAGCAGCCCAACAGTGAATTGGGCAGGCTGGTACAACGCAGCCTGGAATCTGCTGGAGTCGATACCCGCCCCGCTCCCGGTGCGTCGGTAGCAACGCTCAACCTGGGTAGCGAGCAGCTCATATCGAGACCTGTTAGCGTGAATCCCCGGGCCAGGGCAGCACAGTACGACATCCGCCTCTCGGTCCCGGTGAGTCTGATTCGCGCAGGCGAATTCCTGATCACCGAACAGAACCTGATGGTGGAACGTCGACACTTCGAAGACATCGCCAACATCGCCGGTAACCGCGAAGAAGTCGAAATCATCGCGGCGGAAATGCGCCGAGACCTGGTAAACCAGCTGATGCGCCGTCTGGAGGCGGCTGGAAGCTGAGGTGGGGACTCCGCAGCGCATAGACACGGACAACAGCCAATGAAAATCAAAGCCGAAGAACTGGCGCGCAGCCTCAAAGCCGGCAACTCTAACCTGGTCTGGCTCAGTGGCGATGAGCCCCTGTTGATGCAAGAGGCCGCCGACCAGGCCCGGGCCCACTTTCGCAAGCAGGGATTCAGCGAGCGAGATATCTTTAGTATCGATCGCAACTTCGATTGGCAACTCTTCAAGCAAGCCACGGGTAACCTGTCACTGTTCTCCGAGAGAAAACTGCTGGATCTTCGCCTGAGTGGAAAACTGGAAGACGACGGCAAGGCCGCGCTTCAGGAATTTATAGACGATGCGAATCCGGATTTCGCTGTGTTGCTCAGCGGTCCCCGACTGGAGGCCGCCACCCTGAAAACAAAGTGGTTCAAGGCACTGGAGTCCGGTGCGGTGGTGGTGCAGATCTGGCCCATCAACAAGGATGGTCTCCCCTCCTGGCTCGAGCAGCGGCTGCTCAGGGCAGGTATCCAGGCCGAGCCAGATGCCCTGCAGTTATTGATCGACCGGGTAGAAGGCAATCTGCTGGCGGCTGTCCAGGAAATAGAGAAACTAAAACTCCTGGCGAATAGTGAAGACGGCGGCCGTATTCGCCTCGACGCGCGAACCGTCATGCAAGTGGTTGCCGACAGCTCACGCTACACGGCGTTCCAGCTGGTGGATGCCGCATTGTCAGGCGACACGGTGCGGGTCGAAAAGATTCTGCAGGGGCTGCGCGCAGAAGATGTCTTTCCCCTGGTGATACTCGGCGCCATCACGCGCGAGCTGCGCAGCCTGTTACCTATGCTCGAGAAGAAGGAAGCCGGCCAGGGCGTGAATGCGATCCTGCAATCCCACCACGTGTGGTTCAATCGCAAGCAGGCCGTAGGCGCTGCACTGAACCGCCTGCGCAGCGCTGACATCTGGGCGATGCTGGATCATTCCCGACTGATCGACCAGAGTATCAAGGGACTCTCTGCGGCAAACCCCTGGGACGAGCTGAGTCTGTTGTTATTGCGCCTGGCAGGAACCCGGGTTGCAAGCGCCCGCGCCTGACCCGCAGGTCAATTCAGACCACGACGTGTCAACAGGGGTGCGATCTCGGCGTCGCGCCCCCGGAATTCCCGGAATAGTTGCATGGCATCAACACTGCCGCCCCGGGACAACAAGCTGCGCCTGAAATGATCTCCGTTCTCTCGTCGCAAACCGCCGTTTTCCTTGAACCATTCCACGGTATCAGCATCCAGTACCTCACTCCAGATATAGGAGTAGTAGCCCGCCGAGTAACCGCCCATGATATGAGAGAAGTAGCTTGCCCGGTATCGCGGCGGCACCACATCCAGGGCAATACCCGCTGACTCCAGAGCCTGGGCTTCGAAGTCCATGATGGTCTCCGCGGGCGGCACCTCTTCCGGGGACAGCTGGTGAAGCGCCTGGTCCACGATGGAGGCGGCCAGGTATTCTGTCGTCGCAAAGCCCTGGTTGAATGTTCGCGTAGACAGGACTTTGTCGAGCAGCTCCCTGGGCATGGGTTCACCGGTCCGGTAATGAACCGCATAGTTCTCAAGGACCTCGGGCCATGTCGCCCACATTTCATTCACCTGGCTCGGGTATTCAACGAAATCCCTGGGCACACTGGTGCCCGAAAAATAGGGATACTCCACACTGGAAAACATGCCGTGCAAGGCATGCCCGAACTCATGGAACATAGTGGTTACTTCCGCGAAGCTGAGCAGGGTTGGCTCGCCTTCCGGAGGCTCGGTGATATTGAGATGGTTGGCAACCACCGGTTGCGTGTTCATCAGGTCGCTCTGGGAAACATAGGCATTCATCCAGGCCCCGCCACGCTTGCTGGGTCTGGCGTAGAAGTCGGCGATAAACAGGGCCAGGGTCGTGCCGGTAGCATCGAAGACCTCGAATACCCGTACATCTTCCTGGTAGACCGGCAAGTCGAAGCGTTCCTCGAAGCTGATGCCGTACAGCTGCTCTGCCGCGAAAAACACGCCTCGCTGCAAAACGTTGTTCAGCTCGAAGTAGGGTTTAAGTTGGCTGGCATCGAAGTCGAAGCGGGCCGAGCGTAGTTTTTCTGTATAGAAGTCCCAATCCCAGGCCGCCAGTTGAAAATCTTCCTCCGAGTCATACACCATCTGCTGCAGATCGGATGCCTCACGCAGGGCGTTTGCCACGGCCGGTGCCGTCAACTCAGCCAGACGCTGGTTTACCGCTTCGACAGTCTGCGCTGTCTGGTTTTCCAGGATGAAATGCGCGTGGTTATCATATCCAAGAAGCTGAGCCCTCTCCGCGCGCAGGCGCAGGACCGACGACAGGATGCCCCGATTGTCATACTCTCCGCCCCGGCTGCCTCTGGCCAATGAAGTACGATGGATGCGTTCCCGCAGCGCCCGGTTTTGCAGGCTACTCAATACGGGTTGACCGCTGGTATTCAACAATGGAATGACGAAATTCCCCGGCAGCCCCCTGTCCTCAGCCTCGCCGCGGGCCGCTTCTATCCTGGATTCATCGAGCCCGGTGAGCTCTTCCCGCGAATCAACAACAATGGCCTGATCGTTTACCTCGCTCAGGACATTCTGTGAGAAATCGGTTTGCAGGACTGCAATCTCGGCATTGATTTCCCGCATGCGATCCTGCTGCTGAGGTGTCAAGGCGGCGCCCGCGCGGATAAAGTCGGTGTGATAACGCTCGATGAGGCGCATGGATTCCCCATCGAGCCCCAATTCCTCACGCGCCTGGAACAAGGTGTCGATCCGGGCAAACAATGCCCGATTGAGCAGAATTGCGTCCTGGTGAGCCGCCAGCTCCGGCGCCAGCTCCTGCTGCAATGCCCGAATGTCATCATTGGTATGGGCACCTGCCATACTGAAGAAGACGCGCGAGACCCTATCCAGCAATTGGCCCGACAGCTCCAGGGCAACAACCGTGTTCTCGAAGCTGGGCTCCGCCGATTGCCCCGTAATGGCGTCGATCTCCGCCAGCTGCTCTGTCATGCCCTGCCTGAATGCCGGCAGGTAATGGGCCTCGGTGATGAGATCGAACTGCGGGTAGCTCAGATACAGGGGACTCTCCGAGAGGAAAGGGTTCGGCGATTGTGTGGCTGGTGAATCACTCATGGGCTGGATATCGGCAGCAATATTGGCGGTTGAAGGGGCAGACCGGTCAGCAGGCTCTTTCGGCTCCGAGCAGCCCGGCAACAAGACGGTCAATAAGGCAAAAAGTGGTAGTCGGCCAAGCATGGAGACCCCCGCGTCAGACGAAATTGGAAATTTCACATGCCGGGATAAAACTGTCAACTTCGGTCTGTTTTTGCCCGAAAATGCCCGCTTCATTGCAGCATTCTTCGAATACAAGCCGATATAATCACCGAGCAATCATAACAATGCGCGCTCCCACAGGACCAACCCCGGGCGAGCCGCTGGACAAGATTTTATAAAGACAGGTTGTTTTTTCCAGGATGCCTCTGCCAGCACGACAGCACTATCAGTTCTTTCTGGGATTCCTGCTATTTGGCATAGCCGTATTCGCACAGGGGGCCGAACTCAACGTCTCCAGAAATCAGCTGCCGGTCAATCTGGGCCAGTACCTGGACTATGTGTAAGACCCCAGCATAAGCCTCACTATCGAGGACATCGCCAGACCCGGGATTGCCTGGCAAAGATCAACCCAGGCCATCCCCACACTGGGCATGTCGAGCCAAAGTTATTGGTTCTCCCTGGTTCTGACCAGCGCAGACCTTGCCCGGAGCGAACTGTTACTGGCATTGGAATCGCCGAGCCTGGATCTCGTTGAATTCTACGTTGCAGTAGACGATGTAGTCATTCGACGCGAAGCCATGGGTGACTCCGTCCTGATCGACTCACTCAGCTTTCCCTATCACTACCCCATCGTGCCGTTCACCATGGCTCCCGCTGGCAGTGAGACGAAAATTTATTTCAGGGTCGAATCGAGGATCGGCATCGAGGCGCCCCTGCTGCTAACCACCAGCGAAAATCTGGCCGAAGAAGGCCCCTACCAATTACCGTTTCTCGGTGGCTTGTTCATGTTCCTCGCTTTCTGTTTTCTGCTTTGCGGAACTCTGTTCTTCGTGATGCGGAAAATCAGTTTATTGGATTCACCCTATTCTTTGCCTGCTCCTTGCTGTTTTTCCTCGCGCAAACCGGGATGGGAAGAATCTGGTTCTGGGGAAACGTACTGGAGATGAATAACCGGATATCTCTACTCTCAGGCACCGGGCTTATCGCGGGAATTTGCCTGATCGGCCAATCCCTGAATCTCGAACACAAATACCGGGATCAGGCCGTGATCGTGCTGCGCTTCCTGACCATAGTCATGATTCCCGCGGCCCTGTATTTCCTCTTCATATCCTTCGAGCAGGTAACCGCAGCGAGTATTCGCACCCTGATGGGAATTAGCATGCTGGTCGCCCTGATTGTGCTCTGCATGGCCGCGTTCGCCGCCATTCAGGGCTCTCGCTCCGCAATCTACCTGGTCGGCTCAATGCTGCTCATCGTCCTGGCCTACAGCTCCTGGTTATTGTACAAGCTGGAAATCGTCGAGCGCGGTTCCCTGTCTTCCCAGATTGCTGAAAGCATGGTCATCCTGGCGGCCTTGATGGTGCTATTCTCACTCACGGAATTTGTCCGTTCAAAGAATGAAGAATTCGTACAGGCAAGCCTGGAAACCAAAGCCAAGGCCGATTTCCTGCGCAACTTCTCCCGTGAGTTCCTCACCCCGGTACATCTGATCCTGGCCAACTCGAAACGCTTGCTGGCCGCTCAGTCCCGCAACCTGGACGAAGGCACATGTCAGCATATGACCACGGTGATCAAACAAAGCGACCATCTGCATAACCTGATCAATGACCTGCTGGAAATGGCGGAACTGGAATCGGAAAGCTTTGAGCCAGAATTCGAACTGGTGGAGATGACCCACTTCCTGAATGAGGTGCGGGACATGATGCTGCCCTCAGCTCTTGAAAAGGAACTGGAATTGAGCACGGATTTCGCCTCAGCCAATCTGCTGGTGCAAACCGACAAGTCTCGCCTGCAACATGCTCTGGTGAACATCATCACCAACGCCATCAAGTTCACCGATAAGGGTAGCATCCTGCTGGGTTACAAGGCTGTGTACTTCAAGCGCAGACTGGGCATCGAGATATTTATTCGAGACACCGGCAAAGGCATGAGCGAGAAATTCCAGCAGCGCATGTTCCAGGAATTTGCCAAGGAGGACCCGGGTTCCGAAAAAGATCCCCAGGGCACCGGGCTGGGCATGGTTATTGTCAAACGGATGATCGAAAAGCTCGGCGGTGAAATCAGTTTCGAATCAGTGAAGGATCAGGGCAGCGAGTTCTTCATCCGCCTGCCATTGCGGGAAAAACTGAGCTAACACAACAGCCGGTAATTCAGGTTTTGGATGGAAATTTTTCCAGCTCATAGATCAGGTCGGTTATTTCCTGGGTCTTCTGCTCCATGGCAGAGAGCGCATCGGCAAGGCCCTGGTTGTAGTAGAAGCAGCCGATCTGTTCTGTAAAGAAATCCAGCAGGAACTGTGCCTCAAAGCCGCCCAGTTCCCGATCGAGATTGTCGAGGAAATACGCCTGTAGTTTTTGCGCGATCTCTTCTCTTACACCGGCTTCCAACTCGATGCTCACAGGACTCAGGCTCCCAGTTGCCGTGCCAGGTCCAGGAAATCTTCTGCTGTGTAATCGAATTCACCATCGGGATTGCGATCGACAGACCTGCCTGGACCACGCTCGAGCGGCCGAATAACATAGGCTGTGCGCAATCCTGTGCGAGCCGCAGCGCGCAGGTCTCCCGGATGGGCGGCCACCAGCATCACCTGTTCCGGCGGCAAACCAAGCAGGTCGGCGGCCTTGAGATAGGCCTCGGGGTCTGGTTTGTAATGCCCCGCCAGTTCCGCAGACAGCACAGCATCCCAGGGTAATCCCGCATTCTTGGCCATGTTGGTCAACAGGGAGACATTGCCATTGGAGAGCGTCGCTATAATGTACCTGGATTTCAGCCGATGCAGCCCCGCCACGGTGTCGGGCCAGGGACTCAGGCGATGCCAGGCGCGATTGAAATGGTCAAGCTCAGCTTCAGTCATACCGCTTAGACCAAATTCCACAACCAGCTCATCCAGAATCATGCGATGCAGATCATCGATCCTGGTCCAGGGGAGCTCGCCCGTGCGCACCTTGTTCATGGCGGGGCCGTAACCGGAGCGCCAACGGTCCGCGAACTCCCCCCAGTCCACTTCGTAACCCTTGCGAGCCGCCAGCAGCTGCCCTTCCCTGATTATCGAAGCCCGCCAATCCACGACCGTACCAAACACATCGAAGACCAAGGCCTGCACCGAATTGGCAATTGAAGTCTGTGCCCCAGCGGCTGGGGTCAGGATGGAAACGAGGGGGCTTGCGGTTGCGAGTAGTGCGATTTTTTTAAAAAACCCCCTGCGACTGAGTGGCGTGTCGACGTGGGCATCTTCAGAAGCTGGAACGGTAGCGAGGGCATTCAACGCGCGGTGTTTCATGATCCGATCCTCTGGTCTTATTATTTGATCGAGTTGCTGTGTGGCAGTAGCTCTTGTTGTTTCAGTCCAGTGCTTATTGCGGCTTTGTGGCACCGTAGCACAGCTGTTTGTTAATATCATCTGTTCCCCGAGCCGCCGCCTACGGAGTGTCCACCGGTGATCCGTTGCAGTCCCCACCATAGACTTTTGGCATAACCAGAAAAGGTGTCTTCCATGCCCGACCCTTTAGCTATCGACCTGGAGAGACTCAGAGCCGATACGCCACACTGCGAGCAGCTGATTCATTTTAACAATGCCGGCGCGGCGTTGAGTCCACGCATCGTCACCGAGGCGCAGATTAACCACCTCAGGCTGGAACAGGAGATCGGCGGCTATGAGGCGGCTGCTAGCGCGCAGGCTCAGCAGGCACGCTTCTACACGGCCTTTGCTGAATTACTGAATTGTCAGCCTTGCGAGATAGCCTTCCTGGAGAACGCCACCAGGGCCTGGCATGCTGCGTTCCATGCCCTGAATCTGCAAGCGGGCGATCACATCATTACCGCCGACATGGAATACGCCAGCAATTACCTGGATCTCCTGCACAGTACAAAGCACAGGGGGCTGGAATTGACCACGGTGCCCAGCGACCCGCATGGGGCAGTGGACCTTAATGCCCTGCGCGCCGCGATCCGCCCCACTACCAGACTTGTATGCCTGACTCATGTGCCGAGCCAGAGAGGCGATATCCAGCCAGCCGAGGAAGTTGGCGCAATCGCTAGGGAATATGGCCTGTGGTATCTGCTCGACGCCTGCCAGGCTGCCGGCCAGGTGGTTCTGGATGTTGAAAAGATTGGCTGTGACTTGCTCTGCGGCACCGGTCGCAAGTACCTGCGCGGCCCCCGCGGCACGGGCTTTCTGTACGCCAGAAACTCGCGGCTTGAGGAGCTGGTGCCGGCAGTAGTGGATTTGCACTCCGTGCAATGGGCATCGGCGGACAGCTACAGTCTTCGCCCTGACGCCACCCGCTTCGAAAACTGGGAACGCAACGTCGCCGCCATGATTGGGCTGGCCACGGCAGTGGACTACGCACTGAGCTTGGGCAGCGAGGCGATCGAGCAACGCGTACGCTACCTGGGCAGGCTGCTGCATGACCGCCTGGCCGACTGTCACAATATCCGCGTCCATGAAGCTTCGGAAAACCTGTCGGGCATCGTGACCTTTAATCGCAGCGACCTGGATGCAGAGAGCACGAAGCAACGGCTCAACGAGGCTGGTATCAATACCTCGATCTCAAGAGGGGCAAACGCTCAACTCGATCTGGGAAAGAAGGGGCTCGACGTAAACAGGGCATCAGTTCACTACTACAACACCGAAGCAGAAATTGAACGTTTCGTCGCAGTCGCATCAGCCTAGACGACGGCTTGTGCGCCATCAGGAGCGCTATTCCAGCCTGCTACTGGAAGTAAACGACAAGAATGGCAACCGGGCAGATAAACTTCACGTAGAAGGGCCATATTTTCCAGAACAGGCCGGATTCAACATCAGGACTACCCTGCTTTAACTCTTCGAGGATGTCGTTACGACGCCAGATCCAGGCGACGAAGATGCAGAAGGCAAATCCCAGTAGAGGTTGACTCACCTCGGTGGTATAGGTGACCACCAGGTCGAATAATGGATCGAAATTAAAAACGATGATTAGGGAGATGAGCGTAATCACGGCCCCGATAACGATAGCCGCCTTCGGCCTGTCTATGCCGTGATGCTCGACGCCATAGGCGACCGGTACTTCAAGCATGGAGATTGAAGAGGTTAGGGAAGCAATCGTCATCAATGCAAAGAAGGCGAATGCCACCAACACGCCTATCGAGCCCATGGTTTCGAACAAGGCAGGCAAAACGGATACGATCAGACCCGGTCCGGCGATCAGACCGCCCGCCTCATCATAGATCTGCACTCCATTGTTGAGAGCGACGTACATCGCGGGCAAGATCAACATACCGGCGAGCACGGCGATTCCAACATCCAGCAGTGCGACCAGACTACCGATGGTAGGCAGGTTTTCGCGCTTGCTGATGTAAGACCCATACACAAGCATGGTACCAACACCCAAAGACAGCGAGAAGAACGCCTGTCCCATAGCACTGACCAACAGCGCGGGGTCGGCTACCCTGCTGAAATCCGGTATCAGGTAGGCACGCAGGCCATCCAGCGCCCCAGGCAAGGTGAGCACATACACGATCAATAACAGCAGAATAATTATCAGGGAAGGCATAAGCCGCGAAGCCCACTTCTCGATGCCGTCCTTGACGCCGGCGCTTATAATGAAAACGGTCAGCATCATGAACACCACAACAAAGAGACTGTTCCGCACTACCGCATCGGTGGTCAACCAGGTCGCCAGGCCGTCCATTCCCAGCAGGCGAGCCACCGGATCGAAGAAGAAAGCAATCATCCAGCCACTGACGATCGAATAGAAACTCAGGATAAAACTGACCGTAACAATCCCCACGAAGCCCACCGTGACAGCGGCCACCCGGGTCTTCTGACCGGTAGCGATGGATTTCAGTGCCGTGACCGCATTGGCCCGTGCATGGCGACCAATAATCAGCTCAGCCATCAACGCCGGATAGGCAAGCGCGAAGGCCAGAATCAGGTAGGTAAAGAGAAAGGCAGCTCCCCCATTGGATGCCGCATTGGTCGGGAAGCCCCAGATATTACCCAGCCCCACAGCGGAACCGGAGGCGGCCATTAAAAATCCGAACCTTGAAGAAAATTCACCGCGAGGGGCAGCCATATTTTTGTTGTCCTGCTAGCTGGAGTGGAAATCCAGACGCCTTTCAGCCTTGCCGAAGTAGGCAAGATTAACCTAACAACAGCATTCGGTAAACGGCGCTCGAGCCAGGCTTACTGTTCGTAGGATTCCAGCGTGAACTGCGAGAGTTCGGTATTACTGAGAACAAAGACCACGTTGTTCAGCAGGAATGCATTACCATTCTGGTTGACTTCCAGACTGGGGATGCGCAGGCGATTATCCGATGTGGAGTAAGTCGCGATATCGGGAAATGTTTCCTTGCGGGGAATGATGCTCTTCGTATTGGCCTGCAGCACGACCTCTGGGTCGGAAGCGATCGTGTCGAAATTCAGGCTTATTAACTCGCTGCCACCGTCCACGCTCACCGTGGTGATCAACTTGCCCGTATTGGTTTCGTAGACATGAGGTGCCTCACTGAATCGTTCCACCACCTCGGCATTCATGTACACGAAGTCCAGGCCATTGTTGAATGACTCAGTCCAATAAGGTGCACTTGATGCTTTGTAGCCCAGGGATACCGCAGGCAAATCATCGATGGCGTCGAGGATAATCATGCCATTGCCCAACACGGTGCCGAACACTGTAAAGCCACCGTTGGTAGTATCCAGGCTCGTATTATCCGAGAGATTTACAAACCATTGATTTGTCGCGCTGTCTGGTTGCCCATCCAGTTTCGCCATGGCGACTGTGCCGCGAACATTGGACGCTCCGGGCTCATTGGGTACTTGCGGATCCACGGGCACATCAACGGGACCGTAGAATAACTGGAAGCCGTAAGCGCCACCCTGCACCACGAAATCATCCACGACGCGGTGAAGATAGGTACCGTTGTAGTCATTGCGATTGACGTAGTTGAGGAAGTTTTGAACCGTCTGTGGGGCCGACTCGTCCAGCAGCTCTATCGTATAATCGCCAATCGTGGTGCTCACACGGACCAGCGTGCCTGCCGCTGCCGGAGCGCTTGCGATGGTCGTGAGTACTACAAATGCCGCAATAAATGCGCGATTCTGCGACAGTCTGCCTAATAACATGAAAACCTCTTACCAGCCCCTGATGCGACTGTTTCTCCGTCTGTTTAAGACCGGGGGAGCATAGGTTAAGTTCCCGAAAACTTCAACCGCGGCGGGTGTTTAGGCTCATTGATCGCTCTGAATTGCCGGTCTCAAGTCGCCGAACAGGCGTTAGCTGATCGAGAGATAGTTAGTTGCTGCGGGAAGCTTGTTGTAAACTATCGCGCTTCACAGAGCACGGATTGCCAGATACAGCCATTTCCAGTCACCAACTCCCGACTGCCGTTCAACCCCAGACCAGATCATTCTCCCAGTGCAAGAAAAACAAGGCCAGCCCCCTCGACATTCAACCAAGCGAGTCGGTATCGGTATCGACTTTGGAACCAGTAACAGTGTGGCAGCCGTCTATGACGGCTCTACCGTTCATCTCGTGCAGTTGGAGGAGCATTCACCGGTGATGCCCTCTGCGACCTATGTAGACAGCGACTTTCAGATCGAGACCGGGCAGGCTGCCATCGAACGCTATATCCAGAGCAACACCGGCCGTAAGGTGGAGTTGAGCGCCGAAGTGCTGGGAGAGGGGCGCAGCACAACGGGACAGATCGGCGACAAAGGCCTGCCGGAAGAGGCATCCACGGAGATGATCTACGGCCAGTCCTTCGTGGACGCCGGGCAGACCGGACGACTGTTTCGGGGCATCAAGCGCCTGCTGGGCAGGAGTGATGCGCCGAGACTCATGGTATTCGATCGCCCGTTTCGACTCGTTGCCCTGGTCACACCACTGTTGGTGCGTATTAAAAAATGCCTGCTGGCGCTGTTCCGCGAGCTGGGCCTCGATGCCAGGGACTCCAATCATGCCTGCATCGGACATCCGGTAAACTTCGAAGGCTCCGAAGGCGGCAGAAACCAGCAGGCGCTGGCCTTGTTGTCTGAAGCCTATGGATATGCTGAATTCACAGATCAAAGCTTCTATCCTGAACCGATAGCCGCCGCCCTCAGCTATTTGCACGGTCACCCGACCGCCACGGGCGAATATCTGCTTGCTGTCGACTTCGGTGGCGGCACCCTGGATCTCTGCATACTGCACAAGCAACAGAACGACTTCACAGTGACTGCCACCCACGGTATTGGTCTGGGTGGAGATCACATCGATCAGTTGTTGTTCCGGAAACTGCTGTTTCCCCTGCTTGGCAAAGGCGAACGCTGGCGCAGGGCTGGCGAGGACCGGGAGATCGAGACCGTCTTCCCTTTCGAAGACTACGAAGACCTGCTGCTTAACTGGGCCATCAGCTACATGCTGAACCAGAACCGTTACACAACTCCCCTCAAGCAGCGAATCGAATTCGGGGACGAGGCGGCCGTCAAGTTCCAGCGCCTGTACGACCTGATCAAGAACAACTACAGCTATCTGGTATTCCAGTGCCTGAAAGACCTGAAGGCGACGCTATCCAGCGAAACAGTCGCCCGACTCGATATACCGGAGCTCGATGTCGAAATCGATGTCAGTCGCGAGCAGTTTGAATCCATGATAGGCACTGTGCTGAGTCAACTGGACCAGGCCATCGATGAGGTCCTGGAAAAAGCCCACATGGACAGCAGCCGGATACAACTGGTAATTCGCACCGGGGGCTCCTCATTGATCCCTGCGGTGAAGCGACTCCTGGACAGCAAGTTCCCCAACAAGGTTATCGAGCATGATCCCTTCACCTCGGTAGCCGCTGGCCTGGCCATCGCCGAATACCAGGGGCTCGGAACACCGCACTATGAAGGCCCGGTAACAGCCTCCTGACGCCAGGACCCCCGCTCCGACCAAAACAGTGTAGAATTTCCGCCATGGTCCTGATTCTCTACGCTATTCCCTTCTTCTTCCTGCTTATCCTGCTGGAATTTACCTACGGGATGCTGCGTGGTCGCAATACCTATCGCATCAATGACACTATCAACAGCCTGTCCATGGGCAGCCTGAGCAGACTGCAGGCGCTGGTGATACTGGGTTTTTCCGGCGGCATCTACGAATGGGTGGTCGCCCGCTACCAGCTTCAACAACTGCCCGATGACCGGGCCTGGGTGTGGCTGAGCTGCTTCGTGCTATACGACTTCGCCTATTACTGGAAGCACCGGTTCGGGCACGAGGTGGCGCTGTTCTGGGGGTCCCACGTGGCCCATCACCAGAGCGAAGACTTTAACCTGGGCACAGCCCTGCGCCAGACCAGTATCGACTTCTACGGCTTCCTCTTCTACCTGCCCTTCTTTGTGGTGGGTTATCCCGCCGAGACCCTGTTCACCGTGGTGAGCCTGAACCTGATTTACCAGTTCTGGGTGCATACCGAGCACGTACCCAAGCTGGGGCCACTGGAATGGATAATGGTCACGCCATCCAATCACCGGGTACATCATGGCCGCAACAGGATCTATGTGGACAAGAACTACGGCGGCGTATTTATCATCTGGGATCGTCTGTTCGGCACCTTCCAGGACGAGTTGGATGAGGAACCGGTCTATTTTGGGCTGCGCAAACCCCTCAATAGCTGGAATCCGCTGTGGGCCAATATCCATGTCTACTGGCGCCTGATTCTGGATACACTGGCTGCCCCCGGCCTGTTGAACAAGTTACGGCTACCATTCATGCCACCCGGCTGGCAGCCGGCAGGACAGGTCACGCACTGCAAGCAGAAAGCACTGGAGAAAGACCTGAGCCGGAAGTTCGATCCCCGGATCAGTGGCTTCGCCCGGGCCTATACTTTCGTTCAGTTCCTGATCACCGTGGGAATGAGTCAATATCTACTTATTAACGCATCCGCCTACAGCTATCCGGTTGTAAGCGCAGCTGTGCTGTTTCTGGTGTATTCCCTGTTCGTACTGGGCAGATGGATGGAAGGCAGGGAGGATGCGTTTTACCTTGAGGTCCTGCGACTGCTGCTACTGGCTGCCGGCTTGCAACTTGTCACCACGGCACTTCCTGCCTTCATCGTAGCTGCCATCTATATTGTCCTCTGCCTCGCCCTGCTTGTGTGGAATCGCCAGACAGGCAAACTGCAAGCGGCTCACTAGATGCGGTTCAGGGGAAACACCTGTACCAGGGAACCATCCAGGGGATCCCTCAGCTCGAATTGTGCCTGGTAGGCATATCCGAGCGCGTCGATAAAGCTGGTACCATCCCGTAAATTGCTGATGATAAAAACCGCGCGCCCCTGAATTTCCTTACCGGGAGGCAAGCTTAGCGGATTGAGCAGGTAACCTTCATTGTGGCTCAACAATCCCTGCACGCTGGCTTCAACGCTCAGGCTTGATCCCGGCACCTGTGTCCGCACTCCCCTGAACAGAGTCTCCCCGCCGTTGGCATCGATCATGCGCAAAAAAATATTGAGTCGGCGGGTATACACGCCCTGGCTGCGTATGCTCACCGTCGGGGTATAAATCGGATAGGCGAATCCCACTTCAACGATGCCATTACTGCTTCCATCTGTTACGAGATCGCTACGTAGCTGGGAAGCCACAATCTCACCGCTGGCCTGCTGCGGTAACAGGAAAATGAAGTAGAGCAAGGCAGGAATCATCGCCGGCAGACACACAACCATGCCGTAAGTGCCGGGACGACCCCGAAACAGGGGGTTAAGAGGAAAAACCGCAATCAGCGCAGACAGTACAGCCAGATCCAGAATGAGCGCCCGCAGCACAGGTGCCAGCTCACCCACCAAATCGGCATTACGGGTGAAGCCGATTACGGTAGCAATGGCTACCAGGAGAGAGATTATGCTGACCAGAAGTTGTTTGAGGTTGATCTTCATGCAGCAGAAACTCAGGAAACATATTCTCCATGAGCCTGCTTGTCAGCATGATAGGAAGAACGAACCAGTGGCCCACTGGCCACCTGGGCAAAACCGAGCGATTCAGCAAACACCTTGAGCTCTTCGAACTCGGACGGATGAACGAAACGTTCCACCTTCAGATGGTCCTTGCTTGGCTGCAAATACTGGCCCAGGGTAATCATGTCCACATCATGGGCCTTGAGATCGCGCAGCACTTCTTTCACTTCATCGTTGGTTTCGCCGAGTCCCAGCATGAGTCCCGACTTTGTCGTCACCTCGGGGCATTTCGCCTTGTAGGCCTGCAGCAGGTCCAGTGACCACTGATAGTCAGCCCCGGGCCGCGCCTGCTTGTAAAGACGGGGCACTGTTTCCAGGTTGTGATTAAACACATCCGGAGGTGTTTCTTTCAGGATTTCCAGCGCTATTTCCATGCGCCCCCGAAAATCGGGGACCAGCACTTCAACCTTGATGCCCGGATTGTACTTGTAGGTTTCCCTGATACAGTTGGCGAAATGCTGGGCTCCGCTGTCTTTCAGGTCATCCCTGTCTACCGAGGTGATCACCACGTAGCTCAAGCCCATTTCGGCGATGGCCTGCGCCAGCTCCCGCGGTTCATCCTCTGCCAGCGGCTTCGGTTTTCCATGGGCAACATCACAGAATGGACAACGCCTGGTGCAGATGTCACCCATGATCATGAATGTTGCAGTTCCATTGCTGAAGCATTCGCCGAGGTTCGGGCAGGAAGCCTCCTCGCATACCGATGCGAGTCGGTGCTCCCGCAGCTTCTGCTTGATATGGCTGATCTTGGGAGACGCCGGAATCTTGACCCGGATCCAGTCAGGCTTGGTCGGTAACTCTGTGGTGGGAATCACCTTCACGGGAATGCGACGCAGCTTGTCTGCTCCGCGGAGTTTCTCGCCTTCGATCAACACATTGCGTCGTTTTCGATCTGCCATGGTATGCCGTCGTTCAATCCGTGTAGGGAGGGATATATCCCAGGTTTTCCAGGAGCCTGTTACTGAGGCGTCGGCTCACTTCCTGCAGCAGCAGCTCCCTCGAGGCCAATTCAGGATCGAGATCCGCGATCTGGGTCACTGCCAATTTCTCGAAACCGCAGGGATTAATGCCATGGAAAGGAGTGAGATCCATCCGGACGTTCAGGCTCAGGCCGTGGTAAGTCCAGCCATTCTTCACTCTCAGTCCCAAGGCGCCTATTTTAGCATCATTGACATACACACCGGGAGCACCGGCCCTGGCTTCCGCCGCAATACCGTACTGGCCGAGAGTTTCGATCATGGAACACTCGATGAGGTCTACCAGGCCGCGAACGCCCAGTTTCCGACGCCGCACATCCAGCAACAGGTAGGCAACCAGTTGCCCCGGGCCATGGTAGGTAACCTGCCCCCCGCGATCCACCTGAACGACCGGGATTTTGCCGGGGTTGAGAATGTGTTCGGCCCGTCCCGCCTGGCCCTGGGTAAACACGGGCTTGTGGCTGAGCAGCCATATCTCATCGGCCCGACCCTGCCGCGGGTGCTCGGCCAGGTAACGCATGGACTTGAAGATGGGTTCGTAGTCCTGCAATCCCAGGCGTCGCACAATCAAGGAAGGCAGCTCGGGCCTGTCTTCAGGCGCTGTCGCCTGAATCCACTTGTAGTTTGCTAGCCGCACACTAGAGAACCAGCTTGACGCTTTCCAGGGCTTTCAGGTCTTCGAAGAGATTTCGCAGTT
>JAYPVK010000001.1:26312-43136 GCA_038134565.1 Pseudomonadales bacterium
TTCGCAGTTGGTCCTCGCCCGTGGCGGCAATCGTGACCCGCACGGACAGGTAATTACTTTGGGCGCTGGCCTGGATATTGATCAGGTCTGCGTCCAGGTCCCCGGTATGACGCTCGACGACTTCAATGACAGTCGCCTGGAATCCCTCCACCGACCTGCCAATGATCTTGATGGGATACAGGCAGGGAAATTCTATTTTTGGAGCTTCTTCTACTCCGTCATCAAATTCTTTCATGGATTGTCTTAACCAGCCGCGTCATTAAACATGAGCGTGATCCAATCCATGAAGCGCTTCAGGGCTCCGCCCTCTTCAACACCGCGCATGGCAACCACATCACCACTGTATATGAGTTCGTCACCCAGCATGACGTTCACCTTGCCCATGGTCTGCCTCTCCTGCAGCGGAGCGCTGATAACCTCATCCACATCCACCGTGGCAGTCATCGCTTCTGCCTGGCCGCGGGGAATGGTGACATAGACTTCTTCCTCGATACCCAGATCGACCGAACTCTCGGCGCCCGAGAAGACTGGCACTGTGGTCAGCACCTGGTCGGCATCGTAGAGTTTGTGGGTTTCGTAGTATCGGAAGCCGTAGGTAAGTAATTTCTGGGTCTCGATGGCCCGCGCCTCTTCGCTGGCAGTACCGGTGACTACCGAGATCAGGCGCATGCCATCGCGCTCGGCAGAGGCCACCAGGCAGTAACCCGCGGCGTCAGTCCAGCCCGTCTTCAAGCCGTCCACATTGCGGTCCCTGAACAAGAGGCTGTTGCGATTGCTCTGGCGAATATTGTTGTAGGTGAATTCGCGCTCCGCATAGATGGGATAAAAATCCCGGTGCTTGTCGACGGTGGCCCGGGCTAGGATAGCCAGATCACGGGCAGACATCGTGTTGTAGTACAACTCGGTATCCAGGCCGCTGGAGTTCATGAAGAAACTGTTTTGCAGGCCCAGCACCTCGGCATACTGATTCATCATGTCGGCGAACGCTTCCTCGCTGCCGGCGATGTGTTCGGCAATTGCCACGCTGGCATCGTTGCCGGACTGAATGATGATGCCGCGCAGCAGGTCTTCCACAGAGACCTGGGTATTCACCTCCACAAACATCTTGGAGCCTTCCATGCGCCATGCTTTCTCGCTGATATGAACCATGTCATTGAGCGAGAGGTTTCCGGTCAGTATCTCCTCGATGGCGATATAGGATGTCATGATCTTGGTGAGGCTGGCGGGTGGCAGTGGCTCGTCCGGATTCTCTTCCACCAGTACCTGACCGGTCTTGGCGTCGATCAGAATATAACTGGTGGCGGCGATATCAGGTGCGCGGGGAATAATAGTCTGGGCCTGGGCCAGGTTGCCTGCCAGCAGGGTGACCAGCGCCACGAATGAAGTAATTACCAGAAATAGTTTGCGCCTGAGGAGCATAGAATCATCCATCAAAATCAGTTGAGTGTATTGCCAAGCAGTGCGGGGGGCCGATCAGGGAACCCGGTTTCGATACCCAAGAACCGGAAGTCGACAAAACCTGTCATTCAGTCACAGTGTAAGGTCTACCCAGATTTGCGGCAACTACGCGCCTGCTCAAAGATTGAATTTCACCATCGTTCTCTATGGGGCCGATGCGCACTCGATGCAAGACCCCATTGTCCCGACTGTTGATTGACCGGATAAACACCGGCCTGTCCGTGAGCGTATCCAGCTCCCGGGACAACTCCCTTGCCGTATCGAGGCTGGAAAATGCCCCGACCTGGAGATATTTCGCCCCCACGATGGGATCTACTACCGTATTAGACCGCGAATTGGCCGCAAGAGTTCGTCTTCCCACATCGGAATTCACGACAATCGCTTCCAGCTGCACCCGCGCCGTGCCCCGGTCAGCGTAGCCCAGCTTCAATGCCGCCGCGTAGGAGAGATCGATGATGCGATCACCGTGAAAGGGACCGCGATCGTTGACCCTGACGACGATGCTGCGATTGTTGTCGAGGTTGGTCACACGCAGGTAGCTGGGAATCGGCAAGGACTTGTGCGCTGCGGAAACCTTGTACATATCAAAAAATTCGCCGTTGGAAGTCTGGTGCCCGTGGAACTTCTCACCATACCAGGAGGCGACACCCCGCTCCCGGTAGCCTTCTTCGGTAGGCAACACGGTGTAGGTCTTGCCCAATACGGTATAGGGGCTCACATTGCCCGCCCGGGTCCGGTTGACGGGCTCGGGAACTACATCGGGAATCGACGCGATATCTACCTGGCGAGAAGGCGCACGGTCCTGCTGGATGCTGTAGCGACTGCCGTTATTCGATGTTGTTGGCGCCGGGGTAGATCCACAGGCCAGCAGCACGGTGGCCAGAGACAAGGGCAGCAGCAGGCGAAACACTGGCTGGATAGCTGAATTCATGAGCCCTCTCCCGGGAAAATCGAATTAATTTAACTACTTAGCGTCCGCTTGCAGAATTATTTTAACAACAGTGAGCAGGGATTGAAGGCTAGCAGCACACAAATTCGGGAATTCCGGCTCGCTGACCCGGGCATAAAAATATAAATGCTTATAAATCAGACTGTTACGCCCTTCTGCTTAGACCATGGGTATGGATGGACATGAGCAGGCCAAAACCAACAAACATGGTAATGATGGATGTCCCCCCCCGACTGATCAGCGGCAGGGGCAGGCCGATGACTGGCAGCAGGCCGGAAACCATGGCCATGTTGACGAAGACATAGAAGAAGAAAGTCAGCGTGATGCTTCCCGCCAGCAGACGGCTGAACATGTCTTTCGCCGCATAGGCGATGTAGAAGCCACGTACCAGCACGAACAGGTACAGGCAGATGAGGAACAGGATACCCAACAAGCCAAATTCCTCGGCCAGCACCGCCATGATGAAATCGGTGTTGCTCTCGGGAATGAAATCCAGGTGTGACTGGGCGCCATTGCCATAGCCCTTGCCATAAATACCACCAGAACCGATAGCGATCTGGGACTGGATAATGTTGTACCCCGCTCCTGTGGGATCCCGGTACGGGTCGAAGAAGGTGAGGATGCGGTTCTTCTGGTGCGCCTGGGCGAGAAACAGGTACCAGGCGGGTGACACCAGCAGCAGGGCAAAGAAGCCGGAAAACACGATGCGCCATTTGATACCCGCCAGCAGCACCACAAATACGCCAGACATGAACACCATGATGGCGGTACCGGTATCGTTTTGCAGAACGATCAATGCTGCGGGTAGCAGAATCATCAAGGCGGCCCAGAACAGGTGCTTGAACCGGGGCGGCAGCGGGCGGCTGGCCAGATACCAGGCCAGCAGCATCGGAACCACGAACTTCATGAGTTCGGAAGGCTGGAAGCTGGGCAGCCCCGGCAGGTTCAACCAACTCTTCGCACCGTTCTCTTCCGTACCGATTGCCAGCACCAGGCCCAGTAGCCCCAGACCAGCGGCGTACATCGAAGGTGACCAGCGACGATAGAAATGCACGTTGAACTGGGCGATGACAAACATCACCAGCAAGCCAACCAGCATGAGCAGCCCCTGGCGTCGAACCAGATTGCTGTCACCATCACTGGCGCTGTACAGGACAAACAGGCCGAAGCAACCCAGCAGAACCAGACCAATCACCAGCGGAGGATCTGTGTGCAGACTGCGCCAGATGGTGCTGCCCCCCTTGCCAGGCTGGTAAATGCCGGTGGTCTGACGGACAAAATCCTGGTTAATCATCGGAAGCCTGGGAGATGAGCTGATTCATGGAGGCCGCTTCGGCATCCAGTACATCGAAATCCAGTTCGAGGATATCCAGCAGGTATTTGTCCGTGATGGCCTTGGCGATGGGACCGGCGACGCTGCTGCCATGCTCACCGTTCTCGACAAACACGGCGATGGCGATCTGGGGCTTGATGGCATCATGCAGCGCCGGTGCAAAGGAGATGAACAGGCCGTGATCCTTGTTCAGGTCAGAGACTTCGATGTCGGTGCTGGCCAGAATCTCCTGGCTGATTCCCACTACCTGGGCAGTCCCTGACTTGCCTGCCATCTTGTAGGGCATGTCCCTGTCCGCCATGGCGATGGCTTCGAAAGCCGTGCCGTAGTCACGGAACACATCGGAATAGGGTCGATGGACAACCATGGTCATGGATTCGTGAATATAGCGCCAGTAGTCCTCGTCCTGAACCATCACATCAGGCACCGGATTATCGGTTACCGGCTCCACGGGCTGACCATCCACGGCCTTCAGCATACGTGGCTGCACGACTTTGCCCTTGTTCGCCATGATGGCGGCGGCCGTGGCCAATTGCAGGGGCGTGGCCCACATATAACCCTGGCCTATGGAAGAATTGATGGTGTCACCTGGATACCAGGGCTCTCCCCGGCTCTCCCGCTTCCAGTCCCGCGATGGCAGCACACCGGTACGGGCGTAGCTGATGTCGAGGGCAAAATTGTCGCCAAAGCCGAATTGCGACAGGAAGTCGTGCATGGTATCGATGCCCATGCGATGACCCAGGTCATAGAAGAAGGTATCGCAGGATTGATAGATCGCCTTTTGCAGGTTGGTGTGGCCGTGCCCTCCGCCGATGGCGGTGCGTAATGTATAGTCGCCCCAGCGATAGGACACGCCGGGAAGACGGAAATAGCCGGGGTCCTGGATGGCGAAATCGTAATCTACGTATTCATGTTGCAGGCCAGCCATGCCTATAAAAGGCTTGACGGTGGAGCCTGGTGGATAGGGATTGGTTGTGCGATCGAACAACGGGGTGTTTACCCTGTCGTTGATCAGCACCGAATAATCACTATTGCTGATGCCGGTCACAAATAGATTGGGGTCGAAGCCTGGCTTGCTGATCATGGCCAGGATACCCCCGGTATTGGGATCGATGGCCACTACGGCACCGCGGAAATCCCCCAGGGCCTCTTCGGCAGCGATCTGCAAATCGGCATCCATATGCAGGGTGATGTTTCTGCCCGCAACCGGATCGGTTCGATCCAGACGGCGCATGACCTGTCCGCGATTGTTCTTTTCGACAATCTCGTAGCCCACCTGCCCGTGCAACAACTCCTCGTAGGTGCGCTCTATGCCCGACTTGCCGATATGATTGGTGCCACCGTAGTTCTCACGCTCCTCATTGCTGAGGCGGTCCAGTTCATCACGATTGATTTCAGACACATAACCGACTGCGTGTGCCGTCAGATCAGCCAGCGGGTAACGCCGCACAAACTGGGGCTCGATCGCGATGCCCGGCAGCAGGTGGCTGTTCACGGCGATGCGGGACTTTTCCTCATCGGTCAGCACATAACGCAAGGGCACCGAGGTGTAAGGCACCCGGTTTCGCCGCATGCGATTTTCGAACTGCTCGATATCATCCTCGGTGAGACTGATCATGCCCGACAGCCGCTCGAGCATGGCGTCCATGTCACCCACCTGCTCCTTCACCACAGTCAGGTTGAAGATGGGCTGGTTGTCAGCCAGCAGCTGGCCGCTACGGTCGAAGATCAGTCCGCGGGCTGGGGGCACATATTGGGAATGCAGGCGATTGCCATCGGCGCGGGCGCTGAAATATTCATATTGCTGAACCTGTAGGTTCACGAGCTTGACTATGAGGGCAGCGAACAGCAAACCCACAACGGCGGCCGCTGCGGTCAGCCGGCGGTTGAAGAGCTGGCGCTCGGCTTCATGATCCTTGAGTTGCCACTTGCCGTTCATAGTGTAGGAATTATCTGTCCGATAGTCGGGCGTTATGTATTAGGTCGGCTGCCTGAAAGACTGCTTGATCGCTGCCTGGCGCGGGCTGCCTGAGTATTTTAGACCGTAAATTCCCGCAAAAGTTTTCAGTCGCCTGTAAACCAAGTTTAACCGATTTTCCGGGAATTTTAATGCTATCTGACCCCTACGAGGCCGCGCCAGCTCATCTATTCCCTATGGTAGGGGTGGCCCTGCAACAGGCTATGGGCGCGGTACAGCTGTTCGGTCACCAGGACCCGCACCAGGGGGTGGGGCAGGGTCAGTGCCGATAGCGACCATTTCTCATCTGCGCGCTGCAGGCAGCCCACATCCAGTCCATCCGGCCCGCCAATCAGCAGGCTGACATTGCGCCCCTCTTCGCGAAAGTATTGCAGGCGGCCTGCCAGTGCAGCAGTGTCCAGAGACCTGCCCTTCACATCCAGGGCCACTACAAATTCATCGCGCTCAATCTTGCCCAGCATGGCGCTTCCCTCTTTTGCCATGGCCTGGCTCACCGCCTGCGCCTTGCTGCGTTTGGCCAGCGGCACTTCAACGATTGAAAATCCCAGTTCGTTCTGGATCCGCCTGGCATACTCTTCCACACCCTGATTCACCCAGCCCGGCATTCTGGTGCCAACGGAAATAAGCCTGATTCTCATGACAGTTCAGTAGTGCGGACACCACCCAAAGAGCCCGGATCAAGCCTTGCCTGAATCATTGCTGCCGTTGCCTTCGCCCTGTTGAAAATTCCAGAGATCTTCGAGGTTATACAGAGCACGCACAGGCGCCATCATGATGTGCACCACCACATCGCCCGCATCGACCAGGACCCATTCCGATTGCATCTTGCCTTCCACACCAACAACCTCTACTCCGGCCTCTTTAACCTTGGTTGCCACCGCATCGGCCAATGCCTTCACATGCGTATTGGAGCGTCCGGTGGCAATTACCATATAATCGGTGATCTCCGTCAGCTTTCTCACATCGATGCAGGTGATTGACTCGCCCTTCATGTCGTCGAGCGCATTCACAACCAACTGCGATAATTTCTTGCTATCCAATGTTGATACCTTCAATTCACTACCTTGCATAACTCTTCATAGCCGGAAACAACTCAGGCACGATACAAGCCATGCGCCTCAATATAGGCAGCCACATCATCCTGCAGCAGCCTGCCCGTTGGTTCACCCGCAGCGAGCAGTTCTCGAACAACAGAGGACGAACCGTCGAAATCAAATTCTCGAGCAAAATAGATTCGACCACTGGGCTGCTCGAACAACTCCAGAGGGTTGGCCACGACCCTGCGCGCGAGACATATTGCCTCCGCGGTAGCAGCGTCGATCTGCTCCCGCTCTCGCCCCATGACGAGAAAATGGCAGTGCCCGAACATATCCTGCCAACGATGCCAGCGGGGAAGCGCATTCATCGCATCGACACCGAGGATGAACACAATTTGACTGCTACTGTTCGAGCCACTGAAATGCTCGAGTGTATCTATGGAGTAAGACACGCCTCCACGCTCCAGTTCCAGCGGGTCGGCCTCAATTCCTCGCTCACCCTTAAGCGCCAGTTGCAACATGGCCAGCCTGTGCTCCGCTGAAGCCGTGCTGGATTCACGATGATTAGGCGTATTGCAGGGAAGCATCTTCACGCAATCGAGCTGCAGTAATGCCAGCGCGAAACGTGCGGCACCGACATGTGCCTTGTGAACCGGATCGAACATGCCACCAAGAAGACCCAAGCGCGACATCATTGGCGGATGTGACCATCTCCCAACACGATGTATTTCTGCGAGGTCAAGCCTTCCAGCCCAACCGGCCCCCTGGCATGGAGTTTGTCGGTGGATATACCGATTTCCGCCCCCAGGCCATATTCGAAGCCATCGGCGAATCGGGTTGATGCATTGACCATGACCGAACTGGAATCCACCTCTCGCAGAAAGCGCTGTGCGCGATTGATATCGGTAGTCATGATGGAATCGGTGTGCTGGGAGCTGTAGCGGTTGATGTGAGCAATAGCCTCATCAAGACCATGGACCACTTTGATCGAAATAATAGGTGCCAGGTATTCCATTTCCCAGTCTTCTTCTGAGGCAGGCACGGCCGAGGACACTATTGTCAGGGTATTTTCGCAACCGCGCATCTCCACATTGTGAGACTCAAGTTCCCGGGCAAGTGGGGGCAGGACCTGTGCAGCGACGCCTTCCGCCACCAGCAAGGACTCCATGGTGCAGCAGGTGCCATAGCGTTGCGTCTTGGCATTCACCACTACCCTGACAGATTTCTCCAGGTCAGCCGCGTCATCGATGTACACATGGCAATTGCCATCTAGGTGCTTGATGACAGGGACTCGTGCATCCTTGCTGATGCGTTCGATAAGGCCCTTGCCACCCCGGGGAACAATCACATCCACGTACTCAGGCATGGTAATGAGCTTGCCCACAGCATCGCGGTCTGTTCGATCGAGAATCTGAACCGCGTGAGGATTCAGGTCCGCAGCCACAAGGCCCGTCTCAATACAGCGGGCGATGGCCTGGTTGGACTGTAACGCTTCGGAACCTCCGCGCAGGATAGTGGCATTACCCGACTTCAGGCAAAGGCTCGCCGCCTCGCAGGTCACATTCGGGCGTGATTCATAGATGATGCCGATCACACCCAGGGGCACGCGCATCCGGCCCACCTGGATTCCGCTGGGTCGAAACTTGAGATCGCTGATCTCCCCAACCGGGTCGGGCAGTGCCGCAACCTGGCGTAAGCCCTCGATCATGGTGTCGATACGAGCGGGGGTCAGTTCAAGGCGGTCCATCAGCGCCGAATCGAGACCTTTCGCCCTGCCCGCTTCAAGGTCGAGGGCATTGGCGGCCATGAGTGCGTCACGGCTCTTGTCCAGGGCCTCTGCAATCGCCAGCAAAGCGGCATTCTTGTTGACAGTAGCGGCCTTGTTAATATCGGCCGCCGCCGCCCGCGCCTGTGCACCCAACTTGAGCATGTAGGCTTCGATATCGGTCAATTGTGTTTCCGGACTGTTCATGCTGATCCTGACTTTGCCCCGTTTATCCGCGAATGGACGGCAAATACCTGAAAAGAGGGGAATTATAACCCATGTGGCATTAGACAGGCAGCCGACAATACCTATATCCTGTGCCGATGGTAATGGCTCGATCATCGACGCCACCGGCGAGCTGCCAGGATCATCGACAGCTGGTCTGAAGGCGGTGTACCGATGAGCGACCACGATGTACTCCAGCACACAGGCAGCCCCAGATGGAAGACAGCAACGTAGAATTTCCCCAGACTCCCGCTCCAGTCAGTCCATCCGTGTTGCAGGCATTGCTGCCTGTTGCCGTCCTGATAGGCCTGCTCTCTTTCTCGGTGTACCTCTTCGGAGAAGATGCCAGTTACGGCCCCAACCAGATCGCCCTCTGCGTGGGCGCAGCAGTGGCCGCGTTGATTGGCTGGAACAACGGCCAGAGCTGGGAGGACATCGAACAAAGCATCATCACCGGCATTTCGGTAGGACTTAAACCCTGCCTGATCCTGTTTAGTGTCGGATTACTCATTGGCACCTGGATCATGTCCGGCACTGTGCCCACGATGATTTATTACAGTCTGCAGATACTGGACCCCTCCATCTTCTACGCGGCCAGTTGCGTCATCTGCGCATTGATCGCATTGAGTATTGGATCTTCCTGGACAGTAGCGGGCACGGTTGGCATCGCACTGATCGGTGCGGCGGCCGGCCTTGGGCTATCACTCGAGATAACCGCCGGCGCCATCATCTCGGGCGCCTATTTCGGCGACAAGATGTCCCCACTTTCCGAAACCACCAACCTGGCACCGGCGGCAGCCGGAACCGATCTCTTCACCCATATCGGTCACATGGTCTGGACTACTATTCCCAGCATCCTGCTGGCCCTGGTGTTGTTTCTCATTATTGGGCTCAACATCGATTCCGACGCCTCTGCCAGCGACCTGACCGTCACCCTGCAGCTGATTGATGACAACTTCACGGTCAACCTGACCATGCTGCTGCCGGTGGCTGTACTGTTGATAATGGCAAACAAGAAGTTCCCGCCCATTCCCACGATCCTCAGTGGTGCCATGCTGGCAGTACTGCTGGCCCTGGTATTTCAACGTCCGGCGATCTTCGCCCTGGCGGGCGAGGCGCCGAATGCGGCTCTGGCGCTGTTCAAGGGTACCTGGCAAACCCTGTTCGATGGTTTTGCCCTCAGCAGCGGTAACGCCACACTGGATGACCTGATGACCCGGGGCGGCATGAGTTCCATGCTGAACACGGTGTGGTTGATTCTGTGCGCAATGGTATTCGGTGCCGTCATGGATCACACCGGGCTGCTCCGTTGCCTGGTGAACTATGCCCTCTCCTTCGTGCATTCCACGGGCAGCCTGATCGCCACCACCATCGCCACCTGCATCGGCGCCAACATCATTACCTCGGATCAGTATATTTCCCTGGTATTGCCCGGCCGCATGTACAAGATGGAGTACCAGAACCGCAACCTGGATATGAAGAATCTCAGCCGCACGCTGGAGGATGCAGGCACCATCACCTCACCGCTGGTGCCCTGGAATACCTGCGGCGCCTACATGGCCGGCACCCTGGGGGTGGCCACCTTTGCCTACCTGCCTTACTGTTTCTTTAACCTGATCAACCCGGTGGTTGCGGTCATATACGGGTTTATGGGATTCAAGATAGCGCCGGCAAACGACAGTCTCGCAGAGGAACTGGTTGCTGAGAAGGGCCCCGCGATCTAGGCACTCATTCGACAGCGAATTTCAACTCGACCGTATTGCCTTCCGGGTCTTCTATATAGAGGGAGCGGCCATGACCCTGGGCGCTGTAGCGATCGGCAAATTCCTGCACGGCGACGCCATGCCCGGACAGATAGCCCGCTAGTTCAGCCTCATCCATCCTGCCGATCCGCAGGCACACATGATCCATGTTCCTGCCATCCTGACTCGGCGGCCGACCGCCCACTCTACCGAGTTCGCTGTCCACCGGCACAATGTCGATCAGGGCATCGCCTGCCCGATATTGCACCAGCCCGAGGTCTTTCAATTCGCGTTCCGGCGAACAATTGAGCACGTCACAGTAAAAGCGAAGCATGGCTTGCAGGTCGGAGGTTCGCAGGACGACATGATCGATTGCCTGTACTGTAATCATTGGCCTGGCCACTCAGGAATTGGGTCTAGATCGTATTTTGCAAACACAACTCGGCCGGATAGGGTTGCATGTACCAGGAGTTAGCGATGTAGTCGTCGGGATGCTTGCGGAAGAAATGGTTCAACAGGGTGATGGGCACAATCAGCGGTAGCTGCCCCATACGGTAATTTTCGATAGTCTGTCTGAGCTCCTGCTTGTCATCCGGGTCCAGGTAGTTTTTCAGATACCCCTGGATGTGCTGCAACACATTGACGTGATTCTTCCTCGTCGCACGAATCTTCAAAGCCTCCATGAGCAGCAGCAGGTATTGCCCGGCGCTCTCCTCGAGTGTGTCCCTGGTAATGCCTGCAACAAACCTGCCCAGCTCACGATACCTGTTCTGATCGTGACTCATGAGGATGAGCTTGTGTCTTGCATGAAAATCGATGAGCGCAGCCAGGCTAAGTCCTTCCTCCTGTAACTGGTACCAGCGCCGCATCACGAATACACGCTGGATGAAATTCTCCCTGAGTACGGCATCACCCAATCTGCCCTCTTCCTCTACCGGCAGGTAGGGGAAGTTCTGCATCATCTGTTGCGCATAGATACCCACGCCCTCGCGGACAGGCATGGCATCGCTCCAGATTTTCACCCGCTCCATGCCGCAACTGGGAGAGTCTTTCTTCAGGATGTAACCACACAGCTTGCTGTGCCAGGCTTGTTGTTCGTTCGCGCAATGGCGTAACCTGTCCGTGTAATCCTTCGAGGGATCATTGATCTCAACGCAGATGACATCCTTGTCCGCGCCACGGGCGAGGCGAATGGGTTTCCTGGGAATACCCAGGCCGATCCTGAGTTCCGGGCAAAATGGGTAAAACTCGAAGTATTCTCCCAGGGTTCGGGTGATATAGGAGTGCCCCTTGTGTCCACCATCATAGCGCACCCGTTCTCCCAGCAGGCAACTGCTGACCCCGACCGGAATCTTGTCCTGACGCACTGGTTCGAGCTCTTGTTCCGTTGCTTGTCCTGATTCCATAGTCACCTTATTCCGGGAATAACTGCTTGAGTGATACCACGCCTTGCACCAGCGCCTCTTTCCGGGATTTCTCCAACTGCTTGATTCTATACTCTAATTTCTGGGCCGTGGATCGGTTTGCCACGGATTTTTTGAACACCATTTGCAGGCCCGATCTGCCCCGGAAATACTTGGCGCCCCGGGTACCAGGCCTCGTGCCTGCCTCCCGATGTTCGCTGAGACGGCGCTCGGGGTCTGTCGTCACGCCGGTATAGAGTCGACCATCGGCGCTACGCACCATGTAGACAAACCAGACGGCATCACCGCTCATGGCAGGGAACACCACTGTTCCGCTGACTGTTGCGCCCTGCCTTCTTTCTCCAGTTTAAGCAGATGGGCCAATAGCGTCTTCTTCGCCCAGGGAATCAGATGCTGCGCGACGTCATCGTAAACCACCATGACCAGTTCATCGAGCGTCGACTGCTGCAACTGTTGCAGGCCAGCCAGGATCTTCGCTTCCCGCTTGAGTCGATGTTGCAGCAGTTGTTTAATCTCCTGGTCGGGATTTTCCATCAGCCCGCCATGGCCGGGAGCCAGGAATTTCACTCCCAGGGACTGCACCAGCTTCAGCGAGGCAAAATAATCCGCCATGTCGCCATCGGGGGGCAGAATGACTGGTGTCGTACCCTGCAATACATGGTCGCCGGTGAACAACAGACCCTCTTCCCGCAACAGATAACAAAAATGGTTCGAGACGTGCCCGGGCGTGTGAATACATTGCAGGCTGTAGTCATCCAGTTCCACGATATCGCCATGCCGCCATTGCCGTGAGGGCACGAAGCTGTGATCCTGTCCCATGGCGTCCGGGGCTTTCAGGCCGACCAGGCTTGCGCCCGTTTTCGCCGCCAGCGGCACGGCTGCCGGCGAATGGTCACCGTGGGTATGGGTACAGAAGATGTAGTGCAGGCGCCGGCCGCCGAGGGCAGCAAGAAAACTGTCCATCTGTTCGGGATTAATGGGCCCGGGGTCGATGAGGCTCAGTGCCTCATCGCCCACGAGGTAGCTATTGGTGCCCGGACCAGTCATCGGCCCCGGGTTGCGTCCCAGAATGCGTTGAACCGGCACCTTGAAGGCACCGAGTGGGAAGGGAATTCCGGCTTGTTCCTGCATGGCGTTCTCGATCGAGCCTGTCAAAATCCAATCATAACCCGAGCGCGCCAGGGTCTGAACATGGGCGGAGCCCGTTCCATAATTCATCTGGAGTTTCACCGGAATTCAAGACATAATTGCCCGCCTGAAATCAAAGCCCGCACCGGAGAGCTGCTCAGCGATCCCGGTATCAAGACAGAGAAACCCGTATTGCAAGCCATCAATTGACATTGCGACTCCCAGGCCGCGACTGCACGCTATTGGCCAATGATCGGCAGGCAGACGGACTCGAAACCCACAAGATCAAGAACAAGACTTCAAGGTAACATCGCTATGCACAGGATCCAGACGTTTAACGCCATTTCAGACAAGGGATTGAGCCGGTTCTCCAGGGAACAGTACGAGGTAGGACCGGAGGTGAGCGATGCCGATGCCATCCTGTTGCGCAGCCACAAGCTGGAGGCCTCTGCCATCCAGCCTGGGCTAAAAGCCGTGGCCCGCGCCGGCGCCGGGGTGAACAATGTGCCCGTGAGCGAATGCACCGACCAGGGCGTAGTCGTTTTCAACACGCCGGGGGCTAACGCCAACGCGGTGAAGGAATTGGTGCTGTGCGGCCTGCTGCTGGCTTCCCGGGGCATCGTCCAGGGCATTAATTTCGCCAACTCCCAGACCCAGATCTCCGACTATGCCGAACTCTCCAGGCTGATGGAAGCCGAGAAGAAGCAGTTCAAGGGCCGGGAAATCGCCGGCAAGACGCTGGGCGTTGTTGGCCTGGGTGCCATCGGCTCACTGGTTGCAGAGATGGCCATCAGCCTGGGCATGAATGTCCAGGGCTATGACCCTGCCCTCTCCGTCGAAGCCGCCTGGAGACTACCGAGCCAGGTCAAACGCATAGAGAATCTCAGCGCGCTTGTCGCCAGCTCTAATTTCATCACCCTGCACCTTCCAGTGCTGGACGCCACTCGCAACCTGATTGATGCCGCCATGTTTGCCGCGATGGGCGAGGGTACCTGTCTGCTGAATTTCGCCCGGGATGAGATCGTCGATGCCGAGGCACTGGCAAACGCACTGGACTCGGGCAAGCTCAGCAAATACGTGTGCGACTTCCCCCGCCCGGAACTCATGGGCAAACCCAATGTGATTGCCATGCCGCATATTGGCGCGAGCACTGCCGAGGCTGAAGAGAATTGTGCCATGATGGCAGCAGATCAACTGATGGATTTCCTCGAAAACGGCAACATCAAGAATTCGGTGAATTTCCCGGCCCTCTACCTGGACCGCGCAGCCAATGCGGAGAAAGGCACTCGACTCGCCATCACCAACAAGAATGTTCCCAAGATGCTGGGACAGATCTTGTCCGTATTGGCCGACCAGAACATCAACGTGATCGACATGCTCAACAAGAGCCGCGATGATGTTGCCTACAACCTGATCGACCTTGAGAGCAAACCTTCTGATGCCGCAATCGCAGCCATCGCCAACATCGACGATGTAATCAAAGTGACCGTACTGTAAGCAATCCGAATCAATTTTTATTTACCGTCAGGAAATCAGCATGAAGCGTGTATACAATTTTGGAGCGGGCCCAGCCATGTTACCCACCGAGGTCATGGAAAAAGCTCAGGCCGAATTTCTCAACTATATGGACATGGGGGCAGGTGTCATTGAAATCAGCCACCGCTCGAAGGAATTCGATGCGATTATCAATCGCGCAGACGAGCTGCTGACGGAACTTGCGGGCATACCGGACAACTACAAGATTCTCTATGTGCATGGTGGTGCGCAAATGCAGTTCTCCGCCGTTCCGCTCAACCTGATTAATCGACTGCCGGCGCGCAAGGCAAGCTTCGTCCTTACCGGCACCTGGGCGGTCAAGGCGAGCGAGGAAGCCGCGCGCTATGGTACGTCGCTGAACATCGCCAGCAGCAAGGACAAGAACTTCAATTACATCCCTGATTTCGATGCGTCCGAGATTGATCCCGAGAGCTCTTACCTGCACATCACCAGCAACAACACCCTGTTCGGTACCCGCTGGCACGAATTCCCGAAGACAGGTGACGTGCCCCTGGTTGCCGACATGACTTCCGAGTTCCTGTCTCGCAAGCTCGACATCAACGACTTCGGCATCATCTTCGCCGGTTTGCAGAAGAACCTGGGACCGGCCGGACTGGCCCTGGTGCTGATTCGCGACGATCTGCTGGATTATGCCTTGCCGGAAACACCTGCCCTCCTCAATTACAAGACTTACGCGGAGCAGCACTCACTGGCCAACACCAACAACACCTTCGCCATCTACATGATGAAGCTCGTCCTCGAATGGCTGAAAGATCAGGGCGGCGTGGAGAAGATGGAAGCGCAGAACGAAGCTAAAGCGAAGCTGTTGTACGACTGCATCGATGCCAGTGATTTCTACCTTGGGACCGCACAGCCAGCACACCGCTCCATCATGAACGTCACCTTCACCCTCGCCAAAGATGAATTGCTGGACGAATTCGTCAAGCAGGCTGAGCAGCAAGGTCTGTATGCCCTCAAGGGGCACCGGGCCGTGGGTGGTGCCCGCGCATCCATCTACAATGCCATGCCAATTGCTGGCTGCCAGGCCCTGGTGGATTTCATGCAGGAATTTGAAAAGTCCCACGCCTGATCCAGGCGCCATGCGGCGCAATTGAAGCCTACCCCGGCCTGCGAATTTTCGCGGGCCGGGGTTACAATTAGGGCCATGACCGCCCTGCGCAAAGTTATTCATTGTGATTGCGACTGTTTCTATGCATCCATCGAGATGCGAGACAATCCGCAATTGCTTGGCAAACCGGTTGCGGTAGGCGGCTCTCCCCAGCGTCGGGGCGTGGTCGCCACCTGCAACTATGAAGCGCGCAAGTTCGGTATTCACTCGGCCATGGCCTCAGCCACCGCCCGCAAGCGCTGCCCCCAACTCATCATCATTCGCCCGGACATGGACAAGTACCGGCTGGCTTCCCAACAGATTCACGAGATATTTGCACGTTATACAGACATCATAGAACCTCTCTCTCTGGACGAGGCCTATCTGGATGTCAGCGACTGCAAGGCATTTCAGGGTAGCGCCACGCGAATCGCCAGCGCGATTCGTGATGAAGTAAGGGAAACCGTGGGCATTACCATCTCGGCGGGAATAGCTCCCAACAAGTTCCTGGCCAAGGTGGCGAGTGACTGGAACAAGCCGGACGGTCAGTTTGCCGTGCTGCCAGACGAGGTGGAATCATTCGTCTCGCAGTTGCCCGTCAAGAAACTGCATGGGGTCGGCAAGGTGACTGCGAAGAAAATGCAAGGCCTCGGCATCACAACCTGCAGCGACCTGAAATCTCTCAGCGACGACGAACTGAAGAAATATTTTGGCAGTTTCGGTGAGCGATTGCGCGACCTCAGCCATGGCATCGACAACCGGCCTGTACAGACCCAACGTATCCGTAAATCGGTTTCAGTGGAGAACACCTATGCCGAAGACTTGCTGGACCTGCAGAGTTGCCTCGGACAACTGCCCTCTCTGGAAGAACAGCTGCAGCGCCGACTCGACAAGGTGAAGAATGACTACTGCATACAGAAGCAGTTCGTGAAAATAAAATTCCACGACTTCATGCAGACTACTGTGGAAATGCTTTCGCAATCCCTGGAACCGGAAAACTTCTCCAGACTCTGTAGCGATGGCTTCGCCCGAGGTAACAAGCCTGTGCGACTGCTGGGTTTAGGGGTGAAGATATTGCCGGCCACTAGCGAAGAACGATCGCCAACGGAAGAAGAACAACTCGCGTTTTTTGAGGGTATTG
>JAYPVK010000001.1:43236-67327 GCA_038134565.1 Pseudomonadales bacterium
AGCGAAGAACGATCGCCAACGGAAGAAGAACAACTCGCGTTTTTTGAGGGTATTGGCAATCCATGAGCCGCTATCGCCCCCCAGCACCTCCCAGCGCCAGATACATCACCCCCGAAGGCGAGAAGGCACTCAAGGACGAGTTGCGCTACCTGTGGAAAGAAGAGCGCCCCCGTATCACACAATCCGTCTCGGAGGCCGCCGCACTGGGAGACCGCTCCGAAAACGCGGAATACATCTATGGCAAGAAACGCCTGCGGGAAATTGACCGCCGTGTACGTTACCTGGACAAACGCCTGGAGGAACTGACAGTGGTCTCCACCGTGCCAGAGAACCAGGACAAGGTCTACTTCGGCGCCTATGTCTGCGTTGAAAACGAAACGGGAGAGACCTTCAATTACAGGTTGGTGGGCCCCGACGAGATTGACCCGAAGAAAGGCTACATCAGCATCGACTCGCCCATGGCGCGGGCACTACTGGGCAAGGAAGTCGATCAGGAAATTACAATCCAGACGCCCTCGGCAGAATCCTTCTACACTATCCTGTCGGTCGATTACCAGAAGCCGGATTCGACATGAAACGGATCGCCATCGCAGTCGTTCCCCGCGCCCTGGGCTCGGCTATCACCATTCCGCTGGAGATGCTGAGCGCAGCGAACGATGTGGCAAGGGCCTGTAAACGGGAAGAAATCGTCTGCAGGCTAGAATTGGTCGCCGCAAAAGAGCTTGGCTGCGAGCTGGCCGGTGGCATGGAAATTCACTGCCAGAAAAAAATCAGCGACCGGGATGCCTACGACTTGATCTTCGTACCGGGAGTCTGGCGCAAGCCAAAACTCGCCGTTGCGCAACACCCGGAACTGGTTGCCTGGATCCGGGATCAATATGAACGTGGCTCGAGCCTCTGTGCCGCCGCCAATGGCGCCTACTTCGTGGCCGAGTCCGGGCTGCTGAACGACAGACTGGCCACTACCCACTGGCGCTACTTCGATGACTTTGAGAAGAGTTATCCTGCCGTAAACTTGCAACGCAAGCGCTTTACTACCAGCGCGGATAACATCTACTGCACGGGATCCGTCAACGCCATTCGGGATACGAGCCTGCATTTCATCGAGACACTCTTCGATGCGGCTATCGCTACCGAAGTGGCGCGCCATTTCACCCACGAATTGAGACGCTCACTGGAGTCCCGGGCACTGGACAATGATCCCCATAGCAGCCATCACGATGAACTCATTATCGCCGCCCAGGAATGGTTGCAGCAGCACTACAACAAACCTGTTCACATTGCCGAATTGGCAGACCAGTTCGGACTCAGCGTGCGCTCTCTGAATCGACGCTTCAAATCGGCCACCAATACCACCCCGGTGCAATTTCTCCAGACCCTGAGACTGGAACAGGCGAAGGAATTACTGAAGCGCAGCAACCTGGTCATCGCCGAGATTGCCGATGCTGTGGGCTATCAGGACAGCAGCTACTTTACTGAATTGTTCAAGAAGTCAAACGCGATGACACCGAATCAATACCGGCAACTGGTGAGAAACAAACTGTTTAGCGCAGCGAGTGAATAGGTGGCAGTGCCAGCGGCTAGCCTGCACCGCCCTTCTCTTCAAATTTTTGCAACTGCTCGGCCGTCGCCTCCTGCTGATACTTCTCTTTCCATTCAGCATAGGGCATGCCATAGACGATTTCCCTGGCATGCTCATAATCGATTTCCACGCCCCTGGATTCAGCCTCTGCCCGATACCATTTCGATAAACAGTTGCGACAGAAGCTGGCCAGGTTCATCAGATCGATATTTTGAACGTCCTTGTGACTATCAAGATGGTCCAGCAAGCGCCTGAAGGTCGCTGCTTCGATCTCCAGGCGCTGTTGTTCATTACTACTCATAGTGACTTTTTCTACTTGCTTGCTTTGATGATTACTGAGTCAGCTCACCGTCGACTTCAGCGCCCAGCTTCGCTGGTTTCTGAGCCCGGTGCTTTTTCTCAATAGATTTGAGCTGACGTTCGGCAGCGTTGAAGGCGTCGCGAATGGCGACATAAAGGTCCTCGTGCGCATGGTTATCATGCTGGTCCTGATTGACCCGTACCTCTTTTGATGGCGTGTGTATTTCCAGACCGACGGAATAAACTTTTCCTTTGTGATGATTGTTATGTGGAGAATCCAGCACAACCCGGCCAGTGATGATTTGATCGCAGTATCGTTCCAGCTTCTCAATGCGCTTGTGAACAGCGTCTGCGATGGCATTTGATTGGTCGATGTTGTGAAAAACTACTTGGAATTCATTTGTCATAAATTACTTTCTCCTTTTGTATGTATGCTTTACAAACAGTTTGGGTGCCGGTTAATTCCTCCTGATTAAACTAGTGGATTAAAAAAGTAAAAGTCTGCATTGGCTTAAGGTTAGCAAACGCACGGAAGCCTTCCCCGCGAACAAAGCGTCGTGGAGTCGGTGGTAAAAATTCAGGTAATTTAAGATTGAGTCTGCTTGAGACCCTGGGAAGAACGCCCGGATAGAAAAGATTCGATTGTAACGCCCCCTGCGGGGTCAAGGTGCCTGACAGGTTGTTCATCAGACTGCGCAATGCTGGCATTGCTCCTCCTACTCGACATTGATTCTAGATTACCCCTTTCCGGCAATTTTGTCTAAGACTGTTGGCGCTACTGCTGACTTGATTGATCTAGGACATAAAACACCAGTGCCAGGGCTCATAGCTGATGCCCAGGGCATTGTTTTTTGGATAGCTCAGGGTAAACCCAAAGGTCCCGGCATGTTCAGAAAGCCATGCGAATGCCGGGGTTTTCTCGAATTCTGTTTCGAGCGCCGGACAATCCAGTGTGCCCAGATCGATGGCGCGGCCAGTGTGATGCTCGCTGTAGCCGGGCGCGGCATTCACTCGCAGGATGGCAGCAAGGGACTCACCGGCTTGCAGCTTGCGCTGGACAATCTGGCACTGGTAATCCGGATCCCGGTAAGCGGAAATCAGGTGAATCACGACCCCGTCCTGCGCGGCCGCAGCCTTCATGGCCGTCCAGGCGGCACACGCCTCCGGGGTGAGCTGTTGCGGTCGCCCGTAGTAGTCCTGTTCGGTAGCCACCAACTGTTCAGGGGGACGGCACAGCGGCATGCTGCACTGTTCACGGAAACTGGCGGGTATGCCAAGCATGGCGTGAAGATCAGAAATCTGCTGGAGGTAACTGTCGGTCAAGGATGGTGTCGTTCAAAATGGGAAAACCGGGGTACGCATCTGGGCCCGGGGCCAAGTCACATGCTAAGTAGAGCCCCCGCCTATTGCAAGGATCAGACATAGCGGGCACCGGATTGCCGGTCGGGACCGGTGCGTACCCGCTGATTGGCCGCCGGCCTCGCTGTCCCGCTATTGGCTAATATGCCATAATCAATGGCCATTTTACCCTATTCCTCACATGTGCCAATCCGTTCTAATGCCCCTTTGAATCCCACAACTTTAGGCAGACCCGCAGCCGGGAGAATCAACCTATGCGCAGCTTTCCAGTTATTACCGGTTTCGGCGGCATAAATCCCGCCGGCAGAAGCTCGGGATTTCATGGCTACCGTAGGCTGGTATTCGATGCGCTATCCGCCCCGAAACAGCAGAGCACCCTGCGCAATCTGGCAGGACTGCACACCGGCGAGCAGGCTGACCAGCATGCACTGCTCGGTGGTACGCTGATTCGCAGGCTTGAGGATAGCCACTTCGATGTCAATGCGGTGCCCTATCACCAGGCTGCCGCGATGCAAGGCGCCCAGGGACAAGAGCTGGTTTTTAGCATCCGCAGAAAGCATCTGCCAGACCCCATACCCCAGAGCTGGCAGTTGATTCCGGGCGAGGGAGACAGCTTGCAGGTCAGGGTCCCGGACCGGTTGGATGTCATGCTGGGTGCGTTGCGCAAGAGCGAGGTCCAGGCTGCGGGCCAGTTGCCGAGCGGTTTCGACCCCGCCCGTACCTATAATTCCCGCAATCATCCCCGCGCCTTGCAGATGACCGTATTCGGGGCTTCCGATGCGCTGCAATCCCTGGGCATGGAGTGGGACGCATTGCAACAGCTCGTGCCCGCCGACCAGATCAGCGTATATGCTGGCAGTTGCCTGTCCCAGTTGGACTACAACGGCAACGGCGGCATGTTGCAGGCACGCCTGCTAGGCAAGAAAGTCACCTCGAAACAGCTACCCCTGGGACTGAATGAGATGCCGGCAGACTTCATCAATGCCTACCTGCTGGGCAATCTCGGGACAACGGGCCACAGTAACGGCGCCTGTGCCACTTTCCTGTACAACTTGCGCAACGGCATTCGGGACATCCGCAGCGGGCAGTCACGCATCGCGATTGTGGGCACCAGTGAAGCCTGTCTCGTGCCCGAGGTCATCGATGCCTTCGCCACCATGGGCGCGCTGGCAACCGATGCGTCGCTTCGCAAACTCGACGCGCTCCCGGACAGCGCAACACCAGACTATGCTCGCGCCTGCCGTCCATTCAGCGACAACTGCGGCTTTACCCTGGCTGAGTCCGCGCAGTTTGTCGTGCTCATGGATGACAAGCTGGCCCTGGAGACAGGTGCCACTATCTATGCAGGCGTGAATGACGTGTTCGTGAATGCCGATGGCTACAAGAAATCCATCACCGGCCCCGGGCTGGGTAACTACATCACTCTGTCCAAGGCCGCCGCAGCCACCGCCAATATCATCGGCGACGAAGGTCTTGCCAGGGCCAGCTTCGTCCAGGCCCATGGGACTGGCACTCCCCAGAACCGGGTCACCGAGTCACAAATACTGAGCAGCGTGGCAGGCGCCTTCGGCATCCAGCACTGGCCGGTGACGGCCATCAAGTCCTACGTGGGGCATTCTGTGGCCTCTGCCGCGGGCGACCAACTCATGGCCTGCCTGGGTGTGTGGAACGACGGCATCCTGCCAGGCATCCTCACCATCGATGGTGTCGCGGACGATGTCGAACAAGCTCACCTGGAATACCTGCTGGCGCACCGGGAAATGGAAAACACCGACATGGATGCGGCGATCATTAACTCCAAGGGATTTGGTGGCAACAACGCCAGCGCCTCAATCATCGCCCCCCATGTGGTCAATACCATGTTGGCAAAACGCTATGGCAAGCAGGCACTCAGCGAGCACAGGAAACGCAACGAGAAGATTATGGAAGCAGCGGCCGAGTATGACGACGCCACTTGCAGGGGCGAAAGCCGCACGATCTATCGCTTCGATCACAATGTGCTGGGCAGCGAGTCGCTCACGCTTTCCCGCTCCAGCATGCAAGTGAAAGGTTATGAGAATGAAATCAGTCTGCGGGTTCCCGATTACTATGCGGATATGATTTAAGCGCTGGGACAAAAAGAAGCTGGGGACGCTGATAACCTGGCAACTTAAGACACTTCATTCAGAAGAGCCCCGCCATGTTACCAGGTAGTCAGTGTTCCCCTGTTGTTACTTCACCTCTATCGCATGCTGCTCGGCGATCTTTGCCTTCCACAGGGCAGGCCCGGTCTGGTGAACTGACGTACCGTTAACATCAACGGCCACTGTAACCGGCATCTCTTCCACGACAAACTCGTGAATCGCCTCCATGCCCAGGTCCTCGAAGGCGACGACCTTCGCCTCACGGATGGCCTTTGATACCAGGTAGGCAGCACCACCCACGGCCATAAGGTATACGGCCTTGTGTTTCCTGATGGCTTCGATGCCTGCGGGGCCACGTTCCGCCTTGCCGATCATGCCCATCAGCCCGGTCTTCTCCAACAGTGCATCGGTGAACTTGTCCATGCGGGTCGCGGTGGTGGGACCCGCCGGGCCGATGACTTCATCACGCACCGCATCGACCGGGCCCACGTAATAGATAAACTTGTTCTCCAGGTCCACCGGCAAGGGCTCGCCTTTCTCCAGCATGCCCAGCATGCGCTTGTGCGCCGCATCCCGGCCGGTGAGCATGGTGCCGGACAGCAGCAAGGTCTCGCCTGGCTGCCATTGTTCGATTTCGTCCCGGGTTACCGTGTCCAGGTTTACCTTGCGTGCACGGGGACCCGCATCCCAGCTTATCTGGGGCCAGTCTTCCAGGCGTGGTAGAGTAAGTTTGGCAATCCCGGAACCGTCCAGCGTGAAATGGGCATGCCGGGTGGCGGCGCAGTTGGGAATCATTGCCACCGGTAATGATGCGGCGTGGGTCGGATAGTCCAGGATCTTCACGTCGAGCACGGTGGTGAGACCACCCAGGCCCTGCGCGCCAATACCCAGGGCATTGGCCCTGTCCATGATCTCCAGTCTCAGCTCCTCAACCCGATTCGACGGGCCCCTGGCCCGCAGTTCGTGAATGTCGATAGGGTCCATGAGTGATTCTTTTGCCAGCACAGCGGCTTTCTCCGCCGTGCCCCCGATGCCGATTCCCAGCATGCCGGGCGGGCACCAGCCGGCCCCCATGGTGGGAAGCGTCGCCTCGACCCAGTCGACGATACTGTCGCTGGGATTCAGCATCACCATCTTGGCCTTGTTCTCGGAACCCCCGCCTTTTGCCGCCAGTTTCACACCGACAGTGTCACCGGGCACCACTTCCATGTGTATGACTGCAGGGGTATTGTCTCCCGTGTTCTTTCTCACACCGGCCGGATCGTCAAGAATCGAAGCCCGTAGCACATTATCGGGCAGCAGATAGGCACGCCTGACACCCTCATTCACCATGTCGGCTACCGACATACCGCCTTCCCATTGCACGTCCATGCCTATCTTCAGGAACACCGTCACGATGCCCGTGTCCTGGCAAATGGGTCGCTTGCCTTCGGCACAGAGCCGGGAATTGATGAGAATCTGGGCCATGGCATCCTTGGCGGCCGGCGACTCCTCTCTCTCGTAGGCTTCATGCACCGCGTTCACAAAATCCAGCGGGTGATAGTAGGAGATATATTGCAGAGCATCGGCCACGCTCTGGACAAAGTCTTCGTTCTTGATAAGCGCCATAGTCAAATTGTTCCATGCGGTGGAGAGACCTGGATTTTAACATTGTTACCGGTCAGCGTGGGGCGACGACCGGGCAAAGACCCGCCCTATTTACGAAGCAGAAAATCCCTCGCCTGGTTAATTTTCTTTGCCAGATAGTCAGAACCGCCCCGATCTGGATGCATGCGCTGGATCAAGGTACGATGGGCCCTGGTAATCGCATCACGATCTGGCTCGCCCTTGAGCCCAAGAATCTCCAGCGCAAGCTCCCTGGTCATTAGCGATTCATCCACCGGCGAGTCGCTCTGTCCACTGGCCTGGCCCGCCTCACGCCACTCCCCATGATTGCGATCCAGGTAGGCCTCCAGTATCTGCAGGGAGTCAGAGTCAGAGTGACACTCGGCGTGCAGGGCGCGCAGTTCGTCGAGCGAGAGTTTGCTGAGCCGCGAGCCTTCGTAGTTGCCCAGCAGCACGACACCGTCGATGTCACCGGAATCATGATCCAATTCCATGGCCAGGAAACGGGTGCGGATAGTTGAGGTCTGCCCGCTCTTGCTGCCGCTGGCCGAGGCGGCTCGGCTTCGAAACATCTGCCAGAAAGGCAACAGTCGCAATAGGGTGGGCAGGAAGCGCAGCAGGAATGCACCGGCCGCGCCCAATGGAGCGAGAATGAACTGCACCGGAAGGCGCCCCATCAGGATCAGTATCCCGACAATGAGCAGCGCCACGACGATAAGAAAAAGCACCTGGGTCTGGCGCGGGTTCAGATTGAATCTCAGGCGCGCCGACCGCACCAGGTAATAGGCAATGACCGGAAGCAGGATCAGGGCCAGCAATCGGAAAATCATAGGCACAAAGCTCGCCTGAAATCAGGACTTGATTTGTTGTTCCAGCAATTTTACCGCCTCACCCGAGCTTTTGCTGTAGTCCTGCAGGGCCTTGAGTCCCCCAGCCGCGTAAACCGCTACTGCCTGCAGTAACTCGCGCAACTGCGCGGCACTGGAGGCATCGAATTGGGAATAGGCGCCACCTGACAGACGGCTGAGATCGGTGAATGCGCGCCGGGCCACAGGATCGCCGTGTTCCTGAAACATGAATAAGGGCACATTGAGCAATCCCAGCTTGCCTGCCAATTGATTCAGCGTGTCCGGCATTTCTTCCATGGCATCACCAACAAATACCACGCCCTTGATCTTCGTCCGCTCATTTTCCCGCATTGCATGGGACAACAGGCGCCCCAACTGGGTGGCACCTGCCTGGCATTGTATGCCCAGCATCTTCTGCAGCAATTCATCACCACTGCTGTGCCAGGCGCTGTGAAAGAAATCTCCGATTCCACGAAAATAGCAGAGCTGCACCTGAAGCCCACCGAGAGACTGGGCGACCTGAAACATCTCCGCCTGCAGTTGGGTCGCCATGTCCCAGGTCGGCTGACGACTGGCGGTAGCATCCAGCGCAAAAATCAGGCGTGCCTCACCGCCTCGCTTTGGTAGCGTCGCCAGTTTGCCCAGAAAATCCACCACTTCCTTCTTGCTTGCCACAGGAAGCCGCCCCCCATTCAGGGAAAGTTTTTTATCTTCGCTCATTGATTACTAACACCGAGGAAACAGTATTTCTGGAATATTGGAACCCAGACTGCAGATTAGCCCATGCAATTGCCCACAGGCAAATAAGGTATATAGAAACCTGAGGGCGGGCTTGGGGATTACTTCCTCTGAGGACATTGTCGAGTTTTCCAATAAGGGTATCGATCAGAGCAGATTGATAAACCTATATGAAAACTAGCAATAAGCGGATACAAATGCCGATGACGACGCGGAAAATTCTCTGTAGATTTCGAAAAATCTGAAGGTGCTGAACGAAGATCAGGAGATCAAGAAGCGCTTCGTTGCCATCGTTAATGAATATGCAACCGAGGTAATGCGGTATACGAACAAATTTCACATGACCACGTCATGGTTTGTCAGGACCGAGAGAAACAAGATCTCCGTTCTGGAGTTCAGGATGAGCGAGCCATAGAGAATCTCATGCCCTCCAGTCTTCGCTTTTTGGTTCACAAGGCTTCTCATGGACTTCAGAGCAAGGCGCCAGCGCGCACAGGGAGGGACCGTACACGACAGTGCGTGACCGAGCGAGCACGCTGGCAATGCCGCTCTGGAGTTCAGGAGAAGTCTTGTGGGCCAAAAAGTGGTGCGGACGGAGAGACTTGAACTCTCACACCTTACGGCACTGGAACCTAAATCCAGCGCGTCTACCAATTCCGCCACGTCCGCACAGAGGGTGGGGTTATCCCCCGAAAGGCCGCGTATTATACCGAAACCAAACACATTTGAAAGACGCCTTGAAACTGTGCCCAAGCGCCTCTCAGGGCTATACTTGCCCCTCGCCCATCCAGAACAAAAAGGAAATTCCCATGCCTGATCTCGATATCTCCGTGAATGACGGGATAGCCACACTCACCATGAATCGGCCGGAGGCTCGCAATGCCCTGAGCATGGAAATGCGGGCCATGCTGGCGGATAGCCTGCACGATATTGAGCATGACGACTCCATACGCTGCGTGGTGCTGACCGGTGCCGGGGAGCATTTCATGGCGGGCGGCGACGTGAAGGGCATGGGCGAATCGATCAGGAAGTCACCTGACGAGATCCGCAAGGAGTTTGTGCTGCGCATTCATGACCTGCACCCCATCATGTTTGCCATGCGCCGCATGCGTAAACCCGTGATCGCGAGTTGCCAGGGCGCTGCCGCCGGGGCTGGTGTCAGTATGGCACTGGCCTGCGATCTGATCATTGCCGCCGAAGATGCCTTCTTCACCCTCGCCTATTGCCGGATCGGCACCAGTCCCGACGGATCGGCTTCATTTCACCTGCCCCGAGCCGTCGGCATCAAGAAGGCAATGGAGATTGCCCTGCTGGGGGACCGCTTCGATGCGCAGGAGGCGAAGGCCATTGGCATGATCAATTATGTCGTGCCCGCTGCGGCACTCAAGGAAGAGACTCACAAACTGGCGACAAGGCTCGCCAACGGCCCGACCCATGTGTACGGCAACACCAAGGCCTTGCTCTACCGCTCCCTCGAAAGTGAGTTCGAATCACAACTGCAGGCCGAAGCCGAGTCTTTTGCTGACTGCGCATCACGAAAAGATTTTCACGAAGGCGTAAGCGCCTTCATCGAAAAACGGAATCCTGTCTTCACAGGTGAGTAAGCGGCCGTGTTGGAAGAACTGAATGGCGGGTAGCTCAGTTACCCGATCACGGGCTTCCGGGTGAGCTGTTGATTCCAAGCTGCACAGATTCAATGTTTTCCTGTAAACGGAACAGGCTTTCATTGATCTGCAGCCGATGCGCATTGACCGACTCAAGGGTCTGCTCGATGTATTCGATACGACCCACCAGCCCCAGCACTGTGCTGTCTCCGCTATTGAGCGCGTCGCGAATCGATTGCAGGTCTCCGCGCATGCCCGCGAGGTCCCCTACTTCGCTGTCAAGGGAAGCCATGGTGGCATTGAGCTGATCGAAGGCATCATCCAGGGCATTCACCTGGGCCTGGGTAGTCTGCAGGGTCTGGTTGGTTGCGGCAATCTGCTGGGCATTGTTATTGGTGATTTCATCCTGCCCTTCATTCGCCAGTTTCAGGCGAGCTATTTCACCCTGAAATTCCTCGAAGGTCCGGTTGTTGGCGCGCCAGTTGGCCCATAGCAGGTCATACTGTTCGATGGTCTGTTCGATATTCTGCATGAGCGTGTTATCGGATTCCGCGGCACTCTCGTCCACCAGCGCCAGTCGCAGTTCGAGATCACTGATACGCAGATTGGTTTGCCGCAGGTTGGTTTGGTAGAGCTCATAGAAATAGTAGGACCCATAAGCCCCTGCTCCCGCTGCCACGGTTAACAGGAACACCATGATCCGCATGGGCCAGCTGCTGACTTTCACCTTTTCAGTCGTATAGCTTGGGCGCACGATTTCCTGCCCCTGGGCCCTGCGATTGCTCTGGTGGGTATCCAGGTCATCCCGGTCTGGCACCAGTGGCGGTATGTCTCTGAGTTCGTCGCGATCTCTCATGGCCCCATTATCCTTGATACGAGCTGGTTCTGCTATCCCTGAAAACCCGCAATTTCAGGCGTTTCTGGGTCATGGCACGCAGAATTGCGCGGTGATAAGATGGCTCGAGCATACTTGATGCGTAGCCGATAACCAGCTACGGGTATAACAATGATAAATCTCTGCTTGAGGGTATTGCCATGGAATTAGACACGCTAATTGCCTATCTGTTTCGCTGGATTCACTTTTTCGCCGGCATCGCCTGGATCGGCCTGCTCTATTACTTCAATTTCGTACAAACCGAGTATTTCAAGGAAGCCGATGCCACGGCTAAATCCTCCGCCATCAGCAAGCTCGTGCCCCGGGCCCTGTGGTGGTTTCGTTACGGCGCGTTGTTTACCTTTCTCTCAGGCCTCGCGCTGGCGGGGTTCCTCGGTGCCGCGGTCAATTTCTATATCATCATCGGCATGTTGCTCGGCACCCTGATGTTCCTCAATGTCTGGATCATCATCTGGCCCAACCAGAAGATCGTCATCGCCTCCAACGAGCAGGTATTGGGTGGTGGTGAGGCCGATCCTGCCGCCGCTGGCGCTCTGGCCAAGGCTGGTCTCGCTTCCAGGACCAACACCCTGTTTTCCCTGCCCATGCTGTTCTTCATGGGCGCCTCCGCCCATATGGACGGCTATGGCCGGGTTCCCATGTCCTCCGACGGCGGAGTTAGCGAGATGGCGATGGCGCTGTGTCTGTTGATTATCCTTGCACTGGAGGGCAATGCCATCAAAGGCAAGATGGGGCCCATGGCATCGGTGGTCGGCGTGATCCATTGCGGTGTGGCATTGGCCATCGTCCTGTTATTGTTGATGCAGTTTATCTAGCCAGGACCGCGCTGCAGGCACGGTCTACCAGCCCGGGATTCTGCGCAGGATCCCGGGCTGTGCTTTGTCTGTCACAAATATCTGTTAAAATACTGCCTCCAAGCAAGCTTCCCTTTACCGTCTAAAACCCCTGTAAATACATGGGTTTAGGGTGGAGTGTTGCCAGATGTTCATTCCCGTATTCGTCGTCAATGAAGAGGAAATTATGAAGCTAGAACTACCCGAGCTGCCTTTCGCCAAAGATTCACTGGCCCCCCACATGTCATCCGACACCCTGGATTTTCACCATGGCAAGCACCACAACGCCTATGTGGTAAAAGGCAATGAGCTCCTCGAGGATGCTGGCATCGATGCTGACAACCTTGAAGACCTGGTAAAGAAGTGCGCCGAAAAAGGCGGCCCGCTCTTCAATAATGTCGGCCAGCATTACAATCACAGTTTCTTCTGGAATAGCATCAGCCCAAATGGCGGTGGCGCTCCCAGTGGCGAACTGGCGGCCGCCATCGATGCCAGCTTCGGCAGTTTTGACAATTTCAAGACAGAATTCGTGAACGGTGGTGTGGGGCAGTTTGGCAGCGGCTGGGTATGGCTCGTGGCTGACGCTGACTCACTGAAGGTAGTCAAGTCTGCCAATGCCGAGACTCCCCTTACCGATGGCCTTAAGCCACTTCTCGTCTGCGATGTCTGGGAACACGCCTACTATCTGGATTTCCAGAATCGTCGACCCGATTTCCTCGCATCATTCATCGACAACCTTGCCAACTGGGACTTCGCCAACCAGAACCTGGCTGGCTAGGACCACCCCTCCAGCTCATCGAGCTGATAGCGGCAATTGACTGATCAGCGGTCCGTACAGGGACCGCTGGTCTCGCTGCTCGCGATTACCGGCTCTCCGCTGCCGCCGCGCCATTCAGAGACGCCTGCAATTCCAGCAATTGGGGTCGCTCGCCATAGCGGGCGAGAAGACCGTTCAGCGCGTCCATGGCCTGCTGCCTGTCCAGTCGGGTCAATCCCTGCACCAGCAGCAATCCAGCCTCGTAGTGCTGCGGCATGGACACAGGGACTGCCGAAAGATACCCAACCGCGCTCTCCACATCGCCGCGCATGAGATCCAGCATATCCCGACTCAATTGAACATCGGCCAGATTTGGCTGTAGCGCCTGCGCCTTTTCGATGTAACGCTCAGCCTGCTGTAGTTCTCCCGCCAACAGAAAAGACCTGCCGGCCCTGCTCTGCAGGCCCGCACTCCCGGGATTCGCCTCGACACCCTGTTGCAGGGTGCGCAGGGCAGCGTCCGTATCACCAAGATATTCCTGCACCGATGCCAGGTTGAGATAGGCCATCAGGCCCTGTGGGTTAACGACGATGGAACGTTCGTAATAGTCCTGCGCCATTGCGTATTCGCCGACTCCGGACAGGCTTTTTGCCAGATTATCCAGTGGTGTTGCAGCCACATCGGGATAGGACTCGACAACGGTAGACCAAAACACCAGATCATTGCGCCACACTTGCTTGTAGGTATAGGACTGCAGACCGACGAATACCAGCAGCAGCCCCGCGGGTACCAGCACGAGTGCGAGGCGACTGGCCTTGCAAATACAGTAAGCGAAACCAAAGCCGGCACCCAGGTAGAGAAAGAGAGTGGGCAGGTAGCTGTAACGATCTGCAAATGCCTGCTCTCCGACCTTGACGATCCCTATCACCGGCGCGACGGCAAGCAGATAGGAAAACAAAGCCAGGACCAGCAAGGGCATGAACCAGGACTTCCCCGCCTTGTAAAGACCAAAGCCAAGCCCTGCAGCGAGAAGCAATGCCGGCAGGAAGCTGATCATGCCGGTGTAAACCATTTCCTGCGGATAAAACGGAGAGAAACCAAACGGAAGCAAAAATTTGAGCGGATAGTGCTGCAAGCCAGCGAGGATCGTGAGCAACTTCTGATCCATAGCGGCCGCCTCCAGCCGATGGGGCGTCTGGGACCACAGGGTTAGCAACATGGCACCACACATCAGCACATAGAACGGCAACTTCTCAATAAGCAATTTGGACAGGGCAAATTTGAAGTCTCGCTTCACCAGCAGTCGGGGGTGATGCAACAGGAACAGGTCGAGCAGAACCAGCATCAGGGGCAGGCTGACCGCCATGGATTTAGACATGAGAGCCAGTGCAAACAACAGCAACGTCAGCCCGTAGCACTGCCAATAAGTTCCCTCAGGCTGCCGGCAATAGACAATTAGCGCGAGCAGGTAGAATAGCCCACACAACAATTCCTTACGCTCGGCCACCCAGGTCACCGCCTCCACATGCTGGGGATGAGCCAGGAAGAGCAACGCAGCAAAGAGTGCAGCCCACTGGGAGAAATCAAGACCGGCCCGCGATGAGTTCAGTACAGCACGCGCGGAATCTGTCAGCCGCAAACGCTTCGCTGCCTGTCCAAGCACTACCATGGTAAAGATACCAAGCAGGAAGGCATTGATGCCATGCAGAACAGCATTGCTGAGCTTGTAGCACACTGCCCTGTCACCGCAGACCGCGTATTCCGGTACGAAACTCAGCCAGGTGAGAGGATGCCAGTTAGCCATCCTCACTTCCGTAAACATGGCCACAATGTTTTGTGGGGTCGGATTACTTACCCAGGGATTGTCGACGGTGTAACTACGGTCATCCCAATTGAGCAGCTCATGATCACCAGCCCCACCATAGATAAGCAGACTAATCAGGACCAGCGAGACTGCCGCTGGCAGATAGAAGCGGCGACAAGTGCGGGTCACGCCGCTGTTCCCGGGCGAAGCGCTCACTCTTTCTCAGGCCGAATTGACTGAATTTGTATTCGAGTGTGGTCAGCAGCACTCCCAGGCCATACTTTATGGAGCGAGCGAGACTGATCGACGATGAGTCTTTTATATAGCGAGTCGGGCAACTCACTTCACCCATCGAGAACCCGTGCGCAATGACCTGAACCAGCATCTGGTTATCAAAGATAAAATCATCAGAATTTTCTTCGAGAGGTAAATTTTCCAGCACCTTGCGGGAAAACGCCCGGTAACCGCTGTGGTACTCGGATAATTTGAATGGGATCAGGAAATTCTGGTAGGCAGTCAGCAGTCGATTGGCGATGTACTTGTACAGCGGCATGCCACCAGCCAGCGCACCGGTACCCAGGATGCGCGAAGCGATAACGGCATCATAGACCCCCTGGGCAATCGTCGACGCCATGGCTGTCACCAGCCTTGGTTCGTACTGGTAATCCGGGTGTACCATCACCACCACGTCACCGCCTAACTCCAGCGCCTTGCGGTAACAGGTCTTCTGGTTGGCACCATACCCCATATTGCTGCTGTGGCGGATCACATGAACGCCATCCAGTTTTCTTGCTACCTGTTCCGTGTGGTCGTCACTGGCATCATCAACCACGATGACATGATCGATGACTTCATGGGGCAATGCCTGATAGGTCTTTTCCAGAGTCTGCTCGGCATTATAGGCCGGCATCACTACCACAATTTTCTGTCCGTTGATCATGCTGTAACTCCCGATTCAGGACGTGCATGTATCGTTATCACTGCTCCTCGACCTGCAACACCAGAGAGTAAGGTATCCAGCAAAGCGGGTATGGCGATCAGCGTAGCCAATGGTATGTAAAGCAGGATAGCAAACAAGGTAACAAGTGAGAGCTTGCTTCTCAACAGGCTATAGAGGTGATTGGCGGGCAACACTGGAAGGTAGTTCAGTGCGCGCTGCAAAAAACCGTAGAGATTCTGGTCGACTGAGAAGGTTGCAGTGGACTCTATGGAAAACCCTGCCTCTCTAAGAGTCGCAGCAAGCGTATCGGGTGTAAAATGAAACAGGTGCCTGGGCAGATCCAGGTGAAACCATCGGGCTCCGAACAAGCCAGCTTGCAGACTACCAAAGTTTGGCACCTCGACGAACAGGCTTCCGTCGCGCGACAGAAGTTGTCGCAGCTTGGCAAGACTTTCCTGTGGATCAGGCAGGTGTTCAAGCACATGCCAAATTACAATCACATCGAAGGTGCGACCTGACGCCAGGAGAACATCCAGGGACAGGGCTTCAATGCCTTCTATCTCTTCGAAGCCAGCACCACCTCGCTCAATCCCGAGCGCATCTGCCCCCAGCTTCCGGAAACCCTGCAACAGGACTCTGCGTCCACAACCTACATCCAGCACCCGCAGTCCGGCAGCGCCACGTCCATGCTTGCGCAGCAAGGCCTGTGCCCGCCGCCGCCCTCTATAGCGAGTCCACGCCTCAATGAGCGGGTTAAACTTGGCCTCGGTAGAGCTGTAGTACGCCTGAGAATACGCTGCTGCCAACTCCGCCTCACCCGGCATCGGCGCATCCCACACCAGACCACAGACTGCACAGCGTTGCAGTTCATACAACCCGCCCCCTCTGCCGTTACCGGGAAAAGAGGCGTGACAATGAGGTTTTCACACAGACAATAGGCTTCAGTCACAGTATCCGATCGCTATCCGGCCCTTTGGTATCCATTATATCGGCACGAACCGGAATCAATCCCCTACCCAGTTCTCACAAACCGGGCTGACCCGGAACGGAGCCTGGATTTCACAGGCTTTAAATCGCGCGACTGGGAGAGTTTAGACTCCCCTGAACGAGAAAGGCCCCTCTTTTCGAGCGCAGTGTATACAGATATACATGAGCATCGAAAAGAGGGGCCTGACGAAGTGCAGGGGAGTCTAAAACTCCCAGGCGCGCGATTTTTACATCATGCCGCCCATTCCGCCCATATCCGGCATACCACCAGGCATACCACCACCCTTCTCTTCAGGCAGCTCAGACACCATGGCCTCAGTAGTAATCATCAGACCAGCTACCGATCCCGCGGCCTGCAGAGCAGTACGAGTCACCTTGGCCGGATCGATAATACCCATCTCCAGCATATCACCGTACTCACCGGTAGCGGCGTTGAAGCCATAGTTCCCTTTACCGGCCTTAACCTTGTCCAGTACCACAGAACCTTCTTCACCAGCGTTTTCAACGATCTGACGCAGAGGCGCGGTAACAGCCTTGAGGAGCAGGCCAATACCTACGTTCTGGTCTTCGTTGTCACCCTTCAAGCCTTCGACTTTCTGCAGGGCACGAACCAGGGCTACACCACCACCAGGCACAACGCCTTCTTCATTGGCGGCGCGAGTAGAATGCAGCGCGTCTTCAACACGGGCCTTCTTCTCTTTCATTTCGATTTCAGTACCAGCACCGACCTTGATTACCGCGACACCGCCTGCGAGCTTGGCAACACGCTCTTGCAGTTTTTCACGATCGTAGTCGGAGGAAGTCTCTTCGATCTGGGCTCGGATCTGGTTAACCCGGGCTTCGATTTTCTTGGCATCGCCGGCGCCATCGATGATGGTTGTGTTTTCTTTGCTTACCTGAACACGCTTCGCGCTTCCCAGGTCTTCAATGGTTGCGCCTTCCAGACTCAGACCGACCTCTTCAGAGATCACGGTGCCACCAGTCAGGACTGCGATATCTTCCAGCATGGCCTTGCGACGATCACCGAAACCCGGTGCCTTCACAGCAGCCACTTTCACGATGCCGCGCATGTTGTTAACAACCAGAGTGGCCAAAGCCTCACCTTCCACGTCTTCAGCGATGACCAACAGGGGACGACCAGACTTGGCGACGTTTTCCAGCAGTGGCAGAAGATCGCGGATATTGGAAACCTTCTTGTCGTAGAGCAGAACCAGTGGGTTCTCCAGGTCTGCCATCATGTTGTCCTGATTGTTGATGAAATAGGCAGACAGGTAACCGCGGTCAAACTGCATGCCTTCAACGACGTCCAGTTCATTTTCCAGACCAGAGCCATCTTCTACAGTGATAACGCCTTCCTTGCCAACCTTGTCCATGGCGTCGGCAATGATCTGACCCACTTCGCTGTCGGAGTTTGCCGAGATCGTGCCAACCTGGGCGATAGACTTGGAATCCTTACAGGGAGTTGCCAGCGCCTTCACTTCCTCAACCATGGCCGCAACAGCCTTGTCGATACCACGCTTGAGATCCATGGGATTCATGCCGGCGGCAACAGACTTGAGACCTTCATTGAGAATCGATTGCGCCAATACGGTTGCAGTAGTAGTACCATCACCGGCCACATCAGAAGTCTGGGAAGCAACTTCCTTGACCATCTGCGCACCCATGTTTTCAAACTTGTCTTCAAGTTCAATTTCTTTCGCTACCGAAACACCGTCTTTAGTGACGGTAGGCGCACCGAAGGACTTGTCGAGAACCACATTGCGTCCCTTTGGCCCCAGGGTAACCTTTACAGCATCAGCCAAGACGTTTACGCCTGACAATAATTTCTGGCGTGCTGAGTCGCCGAATTTCACTTCTTTAGCCATTTCTACTATTCCTGTATCAAAAAATTCTGTTTACCAATCTTGAGAATGTCTAGCGTTGTGGAATGAGAATCCGATTAAGACTCGATCACGCCAAAAATTTCGCTCTCGTTCAAAATCAGCAATTCTTCGTCACCGATTTTCACGGTGTTGCTGGAATACTTTCCAAACACAACGATGTCACCCACTTTAAGGTCGACGGGCTGGGTGTCGCCATTCTCGAGGCGCTTGCCCGGGCCCACTGCGAGAACTTCTCCCTGGGCTGGTTTTTCGGTGGCGGAACCCGGCAGTACGATTCCTCCAGCGCTGGTTGTTTCTTCTTCCGTGCGGCGAACCACGACACGGTCTTGTAAAGGCCGGATATTCATTCAAATCACTCCTGAAAAATAGATTTGATAAAAAGAACTAGGGAGCCTGCCAGGCCATGACCCGGCTCACTCCAGATTTCCAATTTTTTGCCTGCAGAGCCCGGATTTCGGTGTCCTGCGGCGATTAATGGTCGTCTCGCTTAATGGGGATCAATGCTGGGAATTCAATGGCAAAAGCGAATTCGGTCAGAGTTTTTTTGCGCCGAAACCCTATCTTTAATCTATCCTATTGTTTTTTATTGGGTTTTATTCATTATCCTTCTGCTTCTCAGCGGGCGATTCGCCTAGCCGGGGATCGTCCGGGCGCGAATACTCCCCCTCGTAGACATTGCCGCCGGCCCGGGGATCACGCCGCGTCTGGTAGCTGAATCCACGACCGGAACCGCTCGAGAAGGTGTGCACGATCCCTGCCTTGATCACTCGCTGGGCCAGAGGGCGGCGCAGCGGGCCGGTGAGCAGGATAAAGCCGACGGTATCCGTTATGAATCCGGGAGTGAGCAGAAGCGCTCCCGCGCCCGCCAGCATCATGCCTTCCACGATCTCCTGCGCCGGCAATTGGCCGGATTCCAGCCTTTCATTAGCGCGCAGGAGGGTTGAGAAGCCCTGCTGTTTCAATATTTGCACCCCGATGACTGCCGTCAGTACCACCAGTCCGAGGGTAGTCATCCCGCCGATCTCTTCAGCCACCTCAAAGAGCAACAGCATCTCGACGAGGGGTACGGCGATGAAGACCAGAAATAGGAAGCGCACTCTTTACTCCTGTAATTCGATACTATGACAGCCTATCATGGCCGCCAGAAACAAGTCGCCGCATTGTAGTTGTTCTGCATGAATAATCGGGAAAAAATTTGGCAGGTGGTTGCCCAGATTCCCAGAGGGAGAGTAGCCACCTATGGCCAGGTAGCCAGGCTGGCTGAACTTCCGGGTTATGCCCGTTACGTGGGCTATACCATGAAGAACCTGCCGGCGGGCACCAAACTGCCCTGGTTCAGGGTCGTGAACTCACAGGGCCGCCTGTCATTTCCCCAGGACAGTTCCCAGTATGAATCCCAGAAGAAGAAACTCGAATCTGAAGGCGTGGTTTTTATTGGCGGTAGATTTTCGCTCACTGAATATCAGTGGCTGCCCGGCCAGACGAATTAACACCCGACGAGACTGACTTCTCATCGTTCGCCGAAGTACCCAGTGACACATCAGCCAGGCCTGTTCGCATCATGAACCAGAATAACAGAACACCCGGCAAGGCCAACAGGGTGGTCAACAGGTAAAAATTCACATAGCCGAGCACTTCGATCAGCCCGCCCGCAGTGGTTCCGGTAAGAAACCGCCCGGCGATGCTCGCCAGGGCAGAGAGCAATGCATATTGCGTCGCCGTAAACCTGAGATTACAGAGGGCAGACAAATAGGCTACCACGGTAACCCCTCCGATCCCGCTAGCAAAGTTCTCAAAGCCAATAGCCGCTGCCATACCGAGATTGCTGTGTCCGACCAGAGCCAGGGCCGCGAAACTGAAGTTCGATACCGCCATCAGGATCAGGCTAATGAAAACCGAATGCTTCAGGCCCATGCGAGCGAACAGAATACCACCTACAAAGATGCCGATCAGGAAAGCGATAAAACCGAATCCCACATCGTAGAAAGCAATCTCTTCATTCGTGAAACCCAGGTCATCGAAGAGCAATCGAAGCGTCAAATTCGCCAGTGTATCGCCAATCTTGTGAATCAGGACGAAAAACAGCACCAGCCAGGCACCCTGCCGTCGAACAAACTCCAGTAGCGGGCTGAAATAATCCACCAGGGCCTCCCACAATCCCTTGGGCTGAGTTTGCTCTATATGACGCTGAGGCTCTCCCATGAACAGAGCAACCAGGATCGCGGGTAGTGTAAATACAGCACAGGAAATATATGCCACCGTCCAGCCATAACTGCTTGCGACCAAGAGGGCCATGGCACCGGTTGTAGCGCTGCCAATGCGCCAGCCATATTGAGACATACCCGAGCCGGTACCCAATTGATAAGGCTCCAGTAACTCGATTCGATAAGCATCAATTATGATATCGAGAGTCGCGCCCAGGGCTCCCAATGTAATCGCGGCCACCGCTACCGTCATGATCGATTGTGTCGGGTCGGCCACGCCGAGAAAGACCACTGCCATGATAACCAGCACGCAAACCACCCATAACCAGGAGCGTCGCTGCCCGACATCGCCGATAAGGGGTAGTCTGATATTGTCGACTACAGGCGCCCAGAGAAATTTGAAGTTGTAGGAGAGAAAAGTGAGAGCGAACGCAGTGACGGCACTCTTGGTAATCCCATCCTGAGCCAGGCGTGTGGTCAACGTGGCGCCAATCAATGCGTAGGGGAAGCCAGAGGTAATACCCAGGAAGAACGCCGCCAGAGGCGCGGATTCGACATAAGGGCGGGCGCTCGTTGGAATGTAGCTGCGCCAATCATTCATAAGCTTTTCATCAACAACTGATCTATGGGCTTCGGTTTAATTCGGGGAACCAGCGCTACCGCTCAATCCCTGAAATTATTGTATTGAAGCGGGATATCCAGTTTTGCCTCTTTCAACATGGCAATGACTCCCTGCAGGTCGTCACGCTTCTTGCCAGTCACTCGCAATTTTTCACCCTGGATAGCGGTTTGCACCTTGATCTTGGTCTCCTTGACCATCTTGACGATCTTCCGTGCCAGGTCCGAGTCTATGCCCTGCTGCACAGTAACCTGCATCGTCGCTCGCTGACCACTCATCTCCACACTCACTTCCTTGAGTGCCTTGGTGTCTATTCCTCTTTTGACCAGCTTGCCACGCAATATATCCAGCATTTGCTGAACCTGAAACTCCGCTTCGGCTGAGATCTCAACAGTGGAGGCTTCGTTCAGGGTGAATTTGGCATCCACACCCTTGAAGTCAAACCGCGTACCCACTTCCCTGTTGGCTTGATCGATAGCATTGTTCACCTCGTGCAAGTCGACCTCTGAAACGACATCAAAAGAAGGCATGGTCTTGATCTCTCCTGTTCCTGAAAAGCATTCGGCCTGGCTGGATCGCAGGCGCCGGCCTCAAAGCCTGTGTTTATAGTCTGTTAGTGCTGGAATGCGGCCACTTTTGTGGCATATTTCCCTGACTGGTTCTCAAAAATTGACATTCGCCGGGGAAATGCAGGCAGTTTACCACCAGTCTGTGATTTACCTAACCAAAAGCTGACAGCCCCGGCGATAAGCACGCATGCCCCCTATCTCCTATACTGAACCTAATGCGCTACCGACCCGATGGGCCGGGAGCCGTTTCGGGATTGCGAGACAAGACTCTTAACATGGATATCCAGGAATTTTTCTCCAACATCATCGAATCCATGCCATCGGCATTGATCACTGTCGATGGTGAATTGAATGTGAAGCACATCAACACCAATGCCTTGCGTATAAGCAATATGGATGCGAAGAGGGTAAGGAATGCGCCGGTGGAAAACGCATTCCCCATGCTGGAGAGCTTTCGGGATGAGATCAAGGTGGCGCTCGCCCAGCGAATAACGGTAATCCTGGACAGGGTCGAATACGTAAATGAAGAGCAGAAGAATTACTACAAGATTACCTGCTATCCCCTCGACGCCTTCGAAGACGTTACGGTTATCCAGATTGACGACATAACCAGTCGTGAGATATTGGAACAGCGCGTCCTGCAAACCGAGAAGATGCATTCACTGGATGGCCCCGCCGCCGGTATCGCTCACGAAGTAAACAACCCCATAAGCGCAATCATCAACGGCATCCAGAACATAAAACGCCGGCTGGAACTCGACCGGCCGGCCAACCTCAGCGTCGCAAATGAACTCGAACTGGATCTGGAAAAATTGAATCAGTACCTGTATCGCAGGGATATCAGCTTCTTCATGGGTTCCATTGAAGAGGGCGCTTTCAGGGCCTCCAACATCGTCAGCAATATGCTGAAGTTCAGCAAACCCAGTGGGTACTCGAGGGAGCCCTGCGACATCAACCAGTTGCTGGAGCAATCGATCAACTTCGCGATCAAGGACTTCGAATTGCATGAAGACGGCAGCATCAACTCGACCACCATAGAACTGAACCTTGCGCAAGACCTGCCAAGGGTAAAAGCATTACCGGTTGAACTACAGCAGGTATTCGTCAACCTGCTGCAAAATGCACAACAGGCTATCGTCGCAAGAAAGGGAGTAGAACCCGAGTCCTATCAGGGTAAAATCACTCTGGAAACCAGGGTGGAAGATACTGATGTGATCGTGATCGTAGGCGACAATGGCATCGGCATGAGCGACGAGGTTGCCCGCAAGGCGTTCGACCCCTACTTCACCACGAGACTGCATTCGGGAGGAACCGGGCTCGGGCTTTCAACTGTGTACCGCATTATCACTACATTGCTTGGCGGCCAGGTCGAGATTCGTAGCGCAGCAAATCACGGTACGCTATTTATCATTACCCTGCGCCAGTAGCAGCGGCAACAAGCATGCGCTTGCCGCCGCCAGTCGACTGGAATGAGGCCTGCCAGGGATATACCGATCAGAGTACGAGCTGACGAATATCCGACAGCAGCCTGGAAAAGTAGTCAGCAAACATGCCGCCGTCGAGCCCATTCACCGCCTTGTGGTCATAACACAAGGTAAACGGCAGAATCTTCCTGGGCTGGAACTCACCATCAATGTACACAGGTTTGATCTCGGTCTTCGAGACTCCCAGGATAGCAACTTCAGGTGCGTTGATTATGGGGATGAATCCGGTGCCACCAAGCGCGCCGAGGCTGGAAATCGTAAAGCAGGCGCCCTGCATTTCTTCCAGGCTAAGCTTGCGGTCACGAGCCTTGTTGCTTAGCTCGATGATTTCCGCTGAAAGCTCCCAAACAGATTTCTTGTCGACATCCCTTATCACAGGAACCACGAGGCCCGCAGGCGTGGCTACCGCCATACCTATGTGGTAGTACTTTTTCTGGATTACGTACTCGCCCGATGAATGCAGGGAAACATTGAACTGCGGGTATTCGGCCAGTGCCTTGGCGGCGGCCTTCAGCAGGAAAGGCAGCGGGGTCAGCTTCGTACCACGCTTGTCCGCTTCTGCCTTGAGTTCGGCACGAAACGCTTCCAGGTCGGTCACGTCGGCTTCATTAAACTGTGCCACATGCGGCACCGAAGACCAGTTACGCTGCATGTTGACAGCCGTCACCTTCTGCAATTTGCTGCGTTGCACCTGCTCGATTTCTCCAAATTGAGAGAAATCGATGTCAGGCACCGCGGAGACCTGCACGCCACCTGTGGCAGGTGCATTGATGCGGGACTTCACATACTCATGTACATCCTCCTTGACGATGCGTGACCGTGCACCGCTGCCCTGCACCTGTGCCAGGTCTACTCCCAATTCGCGGGCGAGCTTGCGTACTGCTGGGCCGGCATACACCTTCCCGCTAGTGGCTACGCTTGGGGGCAATGCCGCGGCTGGCTCAGCAGAGGGCGCCG
>JAYPVK010000001.1:67427-74117 GCA_038134565.1 Pseudomonadales bacterium
GCAGCCTGAGCGGGAGCACTGGAACTCGTCTTCAGCTTGAGGATGTCGGCACCGGTTTTAACCTTGCCGCCCACAGCGATGAGCACTTCCTCGACTGTTCCAGCCGAAGTCGCAGGCACTTCCATGGCTGCCTTATCTGACTCGAGGGTAATTAGCGGGTCATCGATAGCAATCGTGTCACCTGCAGCAACATGGACCTCGATGATCTCCACTTCATCCTCGGTACCCAGATCCGGGACCGAGATGGTTACAACGGACTCACTGACTTGAGCCGGCTCATTGTTTATAGCGGGCTCCGCAGGCGCCTCGCTGGCCACTGCCTTCGTCTCGGTTGCTTCCTGCTCAGCCGGCTCTGCGGCGGGCGCATCAGCTTCCGCTGAAGCGGATGCCGAGGCATCCACCTCCAGAGTCATCATGGGACCACCACTGGAAACCTGGTCACCCAGATTTACTTCGATGCTCTTCACTACACCGGCCATGGGCGCGGGGATTTCCATCGCCGCCTTGTCGCTTTCAAGCACCAACAGCGAGTCGTTTTCCTCTACCTTGTCACCAACGGCTACAAGCAACTCGATGACCTCAACCTCACTGGCATCACCTAGGTCAGGTACGGTTATCTTTTCAGTCGCCAATTTCCAAACTCCTTATCAATGCCTGATTGCTACCCAGTTACCGATGCTACTACCGGATTATCCAGGGATACTCAACCTGGCCATAAAGTCCCCTGATCTGCCCCTATTGAGCAACGGGATTAGGTTTATCCTTATCGATTCCTGTTTTCTTCATGAACGCGGTGATGTCCTTGGCAGATACCAGGTCCAACTCTTTCAGTTCCACCAGCGCCGCCAGCACGACAAACTTGGTATCCACTTCGAAGAAGTGTCTCAATTGCTCACGGCTGTCACTGCGACCGAACCCATCGGTTCCGAGGACCTTGAAGGTATCCGGCACGAATTCACGAATCTGGTCAGAGTAAATTTTCATGTAGTCGGTGGTCGAGATTACCGGGCCTTTCTGCTTGGCCAACTGCTCGGTTACGTAAGGCACCTTGGCCGACTTCGACGAGTTGAGCATATTTTCCCTGCTCACACTCAGAGCCTCTCGACGCAATTCGTTGTAGCTCGTGACGCTCCAGACATCTACTGCTACTGAGTAGTCTTCTCGCAGTATTTTCGCCGCTTCCCTTACTTCACGCAGAATGGTGCCACTGCCAAGCAGTCGGATACGGATATCACTGGAGAGAGGCTTGGCTACCTTGTATTCCTTGGCTCCACCATCCTCCAGCAGGTACATTCCCTTGATAATGCCTTCTTCACATCCCTTCGGCATCTCGGGCTGCTGATAGTTTTCGTTCATGGTGGTGATGTAGTAGTACACAGACTCCATGTCTTCGTACATACGACGCAGCCCATCCTGCACGATGACCGCCAACTCATAGGCGTATGTGGGGTCATAAGTCACACAATTGGGAACGGTAGATGCCAGTAGATGGCTATGACCATCCTGATGCTGCAAGCCTTCGCCATTCAATGTGGTGCGCCCCGCCGTGGCGCCAATCAGGAAGCCACGGGCCTGGGAATCACCCGCCGCCCAGCAAAGATCACCAACCCGCTGGAAGCCAAACATAGAGTAGTAAATATAGAAAGGGACCAACGGATAATTGTTCACACTGTAGGAGGTTGCGGCGGCGAGCCAGGCTGAGAATGCACCGGACTCGGTGATACCCTCTTCCAGCATCTGGCCGCTCTTGTCTTCGCGATAAAACATCACCTGGTTGGAATCGGAAGGATCATAGAGTTGCCCCACAGCGGAATAGATTCCCACCTGGCGGAACATGCCCTCCATACCGAAGGTGCGCGCCTCGTCGGGAACGATCGGCACGACACGCTGCCCGATCTCCTTGTCCTTCACCAGCACGCTCAGCAGTCGCACGAAAGCCATGGTAGTGGAAACCTCGCGATCCCCACTGCTCTTCAACTGGCTGTCGAACGCTTCCAGTTTCGGCACCTTTAGCGGTTCCGACTGCACCCGTCGATGGGGTAGAGGCGCGCCCAGGGATTCGCGCATCTTGCGCATGTACCGCAGTTCCAGACTGTCTTCGCTGGGCCTGTAGTACGGCACCTCTTCCAGCTTGTCGTCTTCGATGGGGATACCGAACCGATCGCGGAATTTCTTCAGGGCATCGATGTCCAGTTTCTTCACCGAGTGGGTGGCATTCTGCGCTTCGGCGCCGCCACCGAAAGCATATCCCTTGACCGTCTTGGCCAGGATCACCGTAGGCTTGCCATTGGCCTTGACTGCCTTGGCATAGGCCGCGTACACCTTGTAAGGATCGTGGCCTCCGCGGTTCAGCGCCATGATGTCCTTGTCCGAGAGGTGTTCCACCATCTTCAACAGTTCGGGTGAGGCACCGAAGAAATGTTCCCGAGTGTAGGCCCCGCCACGGCTGGCATAGTTCTGGTATTCACCGTCAACCACTTCATCCATGCGTCGCTGCAGTTCACCATCCTTGTCTGCCTGGAACAATGGATCCCAGTGACGGCCCCAGACGACCTTGATGACATTCCAGCCGGCGCCACGGAACACACCTTCCAGACGCTGCAGGTTACAGTTGATGACGAATATGAGGTTATCCAGCTGCTCCCGACCCGCCTTGGAAATCGCACCCAGTGATTCTGGCTCATCCATCTCACCGTCACCGAGGAAGGCCCAGATTTTGCGGTCGCTATTGTCCATCAACCCACGGTTTGTCAGGTACTTCATCAAGTGCGCCTGATAGATCGCCTGAATGGGGCCCAGCCCCATGGAAACAGTAGGGAACTGCCAGTAATCGGGCATCAGCCATGGGTGTGGGTAGGATGAGAGGCCGTTACCGTTTACTTCCGAACGGAAGTTGTCCAGCTGCTCTTCAGAAATTCTGCCCTCGACGTAGGATCGGGCATAGATACCGGGCGAGGAATGCCCCTGGTAATAGATGAGATCGCCTTCGTCGTTGTCGTTGGGGCCGCGGAAAAAGTAATTGAAGCCCACATCGTACAAGGTCGCGGAGGAGGCGAAAGTCGAAATATGACCCCCAATGCTGGGATCACGCTTATTCGCGCGCATAACCATCGCCAACGCATTCCAGCGAATGATGCCGCGAATCTGACGCTCCATGAACATGTCGCCGGGCATGCGCTCCTCGTCCAGTGGAGAGATCGTGTTGCTATAGGGGGTAACTACGGTAGTAATAGGCACGTAGCGCCCGGTTCGAACCGCCTTGTCATTCAGTTGATCGATGAGAAAGTGAGCGCGCTCAATTCCCTCCTCGTCAATGACTGACTCCAGAGCGTCCAGCCACTCTTTCGTTTCTTCTGGATTCGCATCGTTAAGCTTTGACATATTGACTTCCCATCTGCCACCAGGATCACTGGCTTGGTCCATGCTTTACCTAAATTGGCGTGTAAATTAATTACAAATAGGCGCGCATTTTACGCCATATCACCGCTGTTTTCCATGTCGTAATCGGCGTAAATGTAGTTTTACTACATATTTACCTGCCTGCCGAGTTTGGACAATCAATAATATAACTTCTTTTTATTCAATAACTTAGATTTTATCCTGGAACCAGGAAGGGTCTTCTGAAGCGCCAATCGGTCGCTGTTTTCCCCATAAAACTACAAAATTATCATCGATGCCTGCTACCAGGGTCAGGCAATTTGTAAACCAAATATAGTAATAAGTGCCAAAACAGCCAACCAGATCGCCTGGCTCCGCTCCAGCAGGGCCTGCAAGGACTCGATCTGTCGTGCCTCAGATTGCCTGTAGGAGTCATCGGCATCCTCGCCAAGGGCTGCAGCAGATTCCGCGGTCGTCAGTCCGCTCATGGCGCAACCGGCGTAGCTGTAGAGCATGGCAGCCGAATCTGCCTGCGGATTAAACTCCCACAAGGAGCGTCTGAAGCTTTCGAAGCAATAGACAAAATTCCCCGCCAGGGAAAAAGTCAGTGCCAGCAGTCGCAACGGAATCCATTCCAGTACATAGATAATTGTATCCACCGACTTGACCTGGCTCGCAGCCTGGTCCTCTGCATGGCTGTCTCTTAGTTGATAACTGATGTAATTGAACATCACGCCCAGTGGACCAGTGAGCATGTACCAGAAAAACATCACGAACATCTTTTCAAAACAGCGGTAAGTCAGTTGCTGCTTAAAATATTCAGCGATTTCAGCATCACTGCTGCATCTGACCTCCTCATCGGTAGCGAGCTCCTCCTCCAGGTAGAGTATGCAGGCTTCCATATCCCCCGCACGCCAGTGACGCAGGAATTCCGAGGCAAGCTTCAGAGGTTGTGTGCGATCGAATGCCACCAACAGCATGACCAGATGAACCAGCATGGTAGGCAGACCGAAGCCACGCTCGGCAACAAACCAGAGAAGCGAGGCAAGAGCAAGAATCGGCAACGAATAAATGACCAAAAATGGCAGGAACCAGCGCTGGTCCGAATCGCCCCGGGCCGGGTGTGAGTCCTCTTCATCCACGCTGCCTACCGCAGCAGGTGCAAAACTATCTTCAATTCGACGCCTGAGCCTGAAAAACCACGAGTCGTCGAAACGGTCGAGGTCTTTAAGCCACAGGTAGTTGATGGTGAGCCCCAATAAAATAACAAGAAAGTTCATAGCTTCTGATCGTTACAGACAATCGATGGTGCGGAGACGCCCCGACTGTCGCTCCACATTGGTGTAATCTATACGTTCTCGCACGCTCGTAGCCCGTCAGGCTTCCAGGGCCTCGAGGAATCGCTTCCAGTCAAAAAAGGGGCCAGGATCGGTTTTTCTTGCCGGCGCAATATCACTATGGCCCACGATACGATCGCGAGTCAAACCTTTGTAGCTGGCCAGCAACAGACCCGTAATCTCTATTAGCCTCTCATACTGCGGGTCGGTAAATGGCTCGAAGTCAGTCCCTTCCAGTTCAATCCCTATCGAATACTCATTGCAGTTCTTGCGGCCTTCAAACTCAGACTCACCGGCATGCCAGGCTTTCCTGTCGAATGGCACGAATTGAGTGACCCTTCCACCGCGATCTATCAGGAGGTGGGATGACACTCTGAGCTCACGCAGAGATTCAAAATAAGGATGCGCGTCACAATCCAGTTCGTTGCAAAACAGCTGTGCTATACAGTCACCGCCAAATTCGCCAGGCGGCAAGCTGATGTTGTGGATGACCAACAGGGAGATATCTTCGTTTTCGGGGCGCTCACTGGAATTTGGGGATTCCTGGAAGCACACATCCTGCAAGAGGTGTTTGTCTATTGACAGCATGAAGGGTGCAGACGTTCTGTAGCGACAGAGGACACAGTCTACCACAGTACGCTTTCTGGAGAGTGCTCGGCAGGCAAGGGTGGCGATCAGTGTCTTGTCTGGTTATCAGCCTGAATGATGGTCCGCACACCAGCAAGATGGGACAGATTGATACTGGGAATTTTTAGCTCACCGTCCTGCAGCGCGATAGCCAGGCCAAGGCGCGATCGGTTAATACAAAAATTCGTGTTACGATGGTTGATGGTATACAACTCCGGATCGGCAAGGCTACGGCAGAGTATACAGTCTTCAAAGACGCCATTTATGCTGTATTGCACCGCCGCGTGCTCCCCGAGGGCGTCGATCTGCGGCAGCAGGTCTGCCAGCCCGCGCTTGACCTTGGCCTTGAACCCCTCTTCTTCCCCGTTACCGAGTAACTGCACGAGATCATCGAGATCTTCCTGGTCGAGTATCTGTTCGCCCGACGGATTGATCGAAGCATCACTGCCAGGCTGCTGATTTCCCGTAACAGCGCTGCCGGCGAGTTCTGTCGCAGCGGAGGTCATATTGCCCGCGCCCACCAAGTTCTCCTTACCGGCAAGCTGCAGGTGTTGTTGCAACTCGAGCAGGAATTCCTCCTGTTCTGACTTGCTCACCTCAATCAGCACGAAGCCCTGTTTCAATTGTTCCACCATGGCTTGCCATTCTTCGCGCGACAGGGACAGGCTGTCACTCAGGCAGGATGCCAGAAGCGATGCCGTGTGCCGCGCCTCATTCCACTGCACACTATTGCAGCCACGATTCAATCCAATCAGGAACATGACAGCGCGCCAACGGTTGCGCAGCATGCGTTCTGCGAATTCTGGAAGTTCACGATTGGCACACAGGGTGCTGATGAATTGATCCACGGTCGCTTCTGTGGACTGCGCCTTCTGCGCGCCCTGACTGGCCAGCTTATTACGGTTCCTGCTCAGCCGGGATACCTGTTCCGAACGCCGGCTTATCTTGGAGCGAAAGGCAGAGGATGATGTATAGAGCTTCTCCACAAAGCGATCGTCTGAGAGATTGTTGATAATGCTGATCATGTCGAGATACAGCTTTTCCATCTTCAGCAGGAAATGCTGCTCGAATAATTTCAGGAATACCAGACGTATTTCTAGGGGAATCGCGAATACGTGGGGCGCACTGGTGAATGCGTCGAGTGTGGCGTCAACCAGAACGTCACCATCAATCACTTTCTCGGAGGCCTGATAAGAACTCTTGCCCTGAATGGCATCGATCTGCTTGACAAACGGCCCATAGACCTTACAGGCCTTGCGCGACATCGCCTGCAATGCCAGGTCAATCTCAACCTGTTCCAGCGCTGCATCCAGTTCTGTAGCAGGCCCTTCATCGTAGTCATCCGCCG
>JAYPVK010000001.1:74127-134649 GCA_038134565.1 Pseudomonadales bacterium
TGGGCGTTCTTGCCGTAACTGGCCTTGATTTCCCGCACTACGGCGTCGAGGAACTTCTCTTCGAAGAGATTTTGCTTGGCTCTCAACTCGCGCATCGAGTTGATGTAATTTGCGCTTTCACTGAATTGGACCTGCTGACCGCCGGAAAACAGAAAATCATCCACGGCATCAAAAAAGTCGCCACTAAGCAATTGCATCTGTTTGCGCAGACGCTGCCTGATGGACCACCGAACCTTTTCGAGCAGAACCGTATCATCGGACTCGAAGGCTTTGATCTTCTGTATTTCGGAAGCGAAATCCATGACTAATCCCTGCTGCTATTAGGGGCTTGTACAATTTCGACACAACCCTTATATCACCGGCTATAGCGGCGAATATTGACCTGGTTCACAGCTTTGGGATTCTCAGATTTTTCTTATTTAATACAATAGCTTGAATGACTCACAAAGGCTTATAAGCAGAGCCCCTGTGACAACTTTCTATTCACCAGCCCATGGGCCATAATTTCCGGCATGACATCACCTGACCCCAACAACAGCGGCAAGTCCATGGGCCATGGCATGCTGATCATCAGCTTCGCGCTAGGCCTAGGCTTGCTGACCATGCTGTTTGACGGTGTGCTGGACAGGCAGGCCAATCCCAATCGAGACCCCCAATACCGCTTCACCGATACCGGTATTAGAGAAGTCGTACTGGAAAGGAATCGCCAGGGTCACTACATGGCAAATGGCACAATAAATGGTGTACCTGTCACGTTTCTGCTGGATACTGGCGCTACCGATGTTGCTATTCCAGACAACGTGGCACGAGCAGCCGGCCTGCGTGCTGGCTACGCGAGCCAGGCCTCGACTGCCAATGGCGTTGTCACAGTGTATTCCACCATTGTGGAGGAACTGGTCCTGGGTAACATCGTGTTGCAAGACGTAGCGGCGAGCATCACTTCCAGCATGGGGGGCAACACTATATTACTCGGCATGAGCGCCCTCGGCCGGGTAGAATTCATGCAGCAGGGATCGACATTGACCCTGCGCCAACATAATGAAAACTCTTAGAACCTCCAGGCGGCAACATTCTCCTGTCTTACACTCAGACCACTAACTATGCCCAGTCTTCCCCCCACTGAAATTATCGAACGTAATGTCGCTGCCGCCCTGGCGGAAGATGTAGGCAGCGGAGACATCACGGCTAAACTGATCCCCGAAAACAAATCTGTGACGGCACAATTGACAAGCAAGGATGAAGGCATACTGTGCGGTGTCAGTTGGGCGGGAGAAGTGTTCCGGCAATTGGCTACAGCTGTCTCTATCTCATGGGAATTCGCGGATGGTGATGCCATAGCCAGGGGCGACAGACTGGCCATACTCAGTGGCCCAGCACGCCCGATCATGACAGGCGAACGCAGTGCCCTCAATTTTTTGCAGACCCTGTCAGCGACAGCCACGCTCACCCGGCAACTGGTGGAGTCTGTTCGGCATACCCGGGTGACACTGCTGGATACCAGAAAGACCCTGCCCGGATTGCGCTTCGCACAGAAATACGCCGTGCTGGTTGGTGGTGGCAGCAACCATCGCATGGGCCTCTTCGATGCCTTCCTCATCAAGGAAAACCACATCGCAACATGCGGCGGGATCAGCGCCGCCATCGCGGCCGCCCGACAACTGCACGCTGACAAACCGGTAGAAATCGAGGTTCAAAGTCTCGATGAACTGGACCAGGCCCTGGCGGCCAGGGCTGACATCGTGATGCTGGATAATTTCCAGCTCGACGACATTGCCCGCGCAGTCGCGCACAACCAGGGAAGATGTAAACTGGAAGCATCTGGTGGAATAGAAGGCGATCGACTGGTCAAGATTGCCGAAACTGGCGTAGACTATATTTCCATTGGCGCCTTGACCAAGAACTGCAGGGCGTTCGATTTATCCTTGCTAATTGATTGAAATAATTGGAAATAGTGAATTTCAGAGAGTCAGGGAATAAGTCTCAGGAGAAGACCCGCTGAGCGATTTCAGAGAGAATTCGACATGACTAATTCGGCCAGCAGGAACTCAAATACCAGACGCCCATTGCCCCGGGCCGTGCTCAACGCCGTTGCGGGCGCCGCGTTCCTGACACTGTTCAACACCCCGGCGTCCAGCCACCCGGGCAGTCTCGATATAAACGGTGGTCACTACTATGGCCCCTCTTACCACTGCCACTTGAGTGGCTGCGAAATGCCCGACAGCTTTAGCGTTGGCCGTTCAAGACGAGACAGCCTGCTTACCGATTACCGTGATCGGGAAAAATTCTTCAACGAGGATGATTGGCCTTTCGATGAAGACTTTGATGGCGATTGCCAGTCCACGCGACAGGAGATGCTGATCCTGACCAGCCGGGTGGAAGTGAAATATACGAACCCCCGCAACTGTGTGGTGAGAACCGGAGAATGGCTGGATGAATACACCGGGGAACTATTTGAAGTGGCTGTCCAGGTTGATATCGATCATGTGATCCCCTTGCTGTATGCCCATACCCACGGCGGAGACCGCTGGATGCCCGACAAGAAGATCGCCTTTGCCAATGATCCCCTCAATATCATGCTGGTGGAAAAAAGAGAGATTCGGCGCAAGAACAATCGTGGTCCGAGCCGTTACCTTCCCAGAGAAGAGTTCCAGTGTGAGTATGCACAATTGTGGGACGTCATATCCGACAAATATGATATTCAACTCAGCACCACTGATCGCTCGGAGATTCGAAAAATTTTGGAAAATTGCCCGGCCGAGGCACTGGATTCCACCCTCATCCAGTGACCAAAAGCTGCAGAGCAGTTTCGATCAGTTCCAGCAGGCACAAAAAAGCCGGGCATCGCCCGGCTTTTTTACGTCTGGCTTCCGCGGTAATCAGGGCGCCACGATCTTGATCTTGTCCATGCCACTGTCCGGATCCAGAGTGGCTTCACCGGCTGGGAATCCATTCTCGTGAAGGATATAGGCAATCACATCGGTGTACTCTTCATACATAAGGGAACCTGGGTTGTCTGCAGGCATCGTACCCATGATGTTTTCCCACAGGTAGAAAAGTGGCTGATTGTTCCAGGAACGCAGGGTATCCCGGTAGAAACGCATATTGTGGCAGTTCTTGCACTGTGCCTCATAAACGGCCTGTCCGGAACTCACCTGACCAGCAGTAAACACGCCGTCATTCACGGTCTTGTCTTGCGCCATGGCCGCAGGCCCAATTGACATCCCCGCCAGCGTTCCGATCAGCAGCAGAATCTTGCCAGCCGATTGCACCGATTTATTCATGGCTTTTCTCCTCTTTGGCAAGCCGTTGAAAGTCTGTCCGGTTTGCCAGGTTCTTACTACGTTCAAGGACGGGTACTAGGTCTGCGTTTCCTGTCACGGCCCGGAGCCTGATGCTCCAATGCGCGGAAACCGACCTTCCTGCCCTCTTCAAATCGGCCGTAACAGTAAACCAGCCGTGCCCTATTATCAAGCCCGAGCAGCCGCTAACCGGCCGCAAACTACTTGTTTTTCCTCATTTATTTCAATTAGTTACATTTCGCACTCAAGTGTAGTGCCCGCCACATTAACGCTTGCTTAATCGACCGACTGCAGCCGCGGTGACGGGCACGACAGCCTGGGATTCGCGATCCCGCGCGCCCACTACCATGTCGAAACCTTTGTCCAGCTCCTCAAGCAACCTCGGAATGTCTTCTGGCTTGTGCTGACCATCACCATCGAGGAAAACCAGTATCTCTCCCGTGGCAAGCCTGGCGCCAGTTTTTATGGCAGCCCCATTCCCCTTGCTATAGGGATGAGACACCACCCTGACGCCGTATTGTTCACAGATAGCGGCTGTCTCATCGGTGGAACCATCGTTCACCACGATACACTCTACTTGTTCACCCACAGCTTCACGCAGCCGCGGCAGGAAATTCTGCAGGTTCTGCGCTTCGTTCTTGGCAGGAATTACGATGGAAATTCTGGAATCTTTCATGATCACTGTGTCTGCGAAGTAAGTCGAACTCTTCAATTACCGTCGAGCAGGGTACACGGCTCGTCGTGGCTTGCGGAAGCGTCATCATAGTTAAAACCGGACTCAGTTTCGATACGGTCGCCTGATCTTTACCCCGGGCGTCCCGGTTTACTGCCCGTCCGCATCGAGGCGAGAGCGGAAGTCCCGTTCCAGCCGATCAATCTCAGCTGCCATGGAGGGCTTCAGCGGATTGTTATTCCGTTCGGCAAGCTTCGCACGCTCAAGGAATACCAGGGCGTCAGAGAAATTACCCGCTGATGCCGACAGGATCGCCTGGCGCACCGGCAACTGAGGCACCGGTCGAAAAGCAAATGCCCGGCTCAGGTTGATGAGGGCGTTGTCCAATTGCCCATGGTAGATGTAGAGGTCGGCAAAATAGGTGTGAAAGGGAGCCCTGCGACTGTCCGGGATCGGTAACAGACTGAAGCGTTCGAACAGTTGTTCCATGATCACTAGGTCGGGATAGTCACAGCGCGCCATGTACAGGTTTTCCAGCAACACACGGAGCTGCTGGTTTACATCGTTGACGAAGAACTCCAGGTCTGGATTTTCCGCGATCGCCTGCAGGCTCACAGGCCTGGGAAGCCCGTAGACACAGGACTGACTCCATAGTTGTAACAGCACGGTGACTTCATTGGGATAGTGAGTGTGGGCCAACTGCAATCTCTCCATGGCCGCCTCGGGCAGCTCCACGGCATTCAGGTATTCGGCGAATGACGCCTGGGCCCTGACAGACCGCGGCTGCTGCTCTGCCCAGCCGGCATGCAGGGTGAGGGTATCGCCCCTCAAGCGACTGCTGTTCCAGGTGAGGCCACCATTGAGCATCAGCACGCCAACAATAGCCAGCATCACCAATGGCCGACCCTCTTGTGGCCTGATACCGTCCATGACTTGCAGCACGTACCAGAAGATCGCGAACAGAACCCCGACCATGGGCAGGTAGTTGCGATGCTCGAAGTAAAGCTCCAGCGGCAGGTAGCCTGACTCCAGCAGATGCAGGCCAAAAAACCAGGCTACCGCGAAACTGTAGACAGGATAGCGCCTGCGAAAATACCAGGCTGTCGCCAGCAGGCCCGTAATGGCCAGTATGGCCAACAGGGTCGTTACCGGCGAAAACAAGCCCCGGGAGACGACATAGTCATCGAAGAACAGTGTATTCGGTGAAAAATCGGGTATGACGATATGCCTCAGGTAATCCAGCAAGACCCTGGAGTCGGTCAGCAAACGCTCCAGCAGCCCGTATCGCCGGCCTTCATACAGGTCAAGATTGTCCTGCAGTGTGAGCAACAGATAACCCAGCAGCATCAGCAACGGCATGACCACTCCCGCCCGATACCACAGCCGGAAAAACGCGGTGCTCGCTCTCCCGGCAAACAACAGGCCTTCCATCGCGACGATAACGAGGAGCAACAGGGCACCATTTTCCTTCGACAACACCGACAGCATGGCAAACGGGAACAGGCACAGCACCAGCAGGATGACTGCCTTGCGGGGTGCTGCCTCAAGGTTCTCCCGGGCGATGAGATAACAGATCAGGGACGCCAGGGCGAACAGGATCATCAGCTGGGTCATGCGCTGAATCACGTAGAGCGTGGTACTGAGATTGAAGGGATGCAGCAGCCAGAACGCCGCCACCAGCAATCCCAACACCGCGCTGCGCGGTGCCGGCTGCCCTAGCAGGCGTGCAAGGATCAGGGAAAACCAGCATACCAGTACCCCGGTGAGCAAATTCAGCAGGATATTGGTGTATTTCAGGGCAGCCACGTTGGGAGGCCAGTCCTGGCTATCCAGTACAAAAGACAGCATGGCAACGGGCCGGCCACTGGGTCCCGACACATTGCCAAAGACGAAGCTTCGCAGTGCATCCAGGGAGGTAATCCCCCCTCCTTCGCCAAGTGGCTGGAGGTTCCAGTAGTCATCCAGCAGCAGCGGCCCGCCCAGACCTGGCCGGTAGACGAGGAATGTCAGCAGAAGCAGGCCGGCCAGGGTCAGGCAGAATCCGCCGGCTGTGCCCAGTCGACGTTCTAGGGTTGCGGTGGCAATCATCTCTAGAGATAACGGCTGCAGAACCGGATTCAGTACCGACCCACGCAAACAATGGTTTTCGCGGGACTCCGCAGCCAAAAAGTGACACATTAGGGGATATTTGCCGCCCTCACTGACAATTTTGTCACTAAGTGCCCGTGCAGGCTGTGAGAAACTTTAGCAATAAACCAGACTATTATTGCTGAATTCTAGACAATTCTTTATTTATCAGATGGTTAGCATATATATTCAAAGTTGGCACGGTCCATGAATGTACTAGCGTAACCGTTGATCACTTAGCGGATACGACTGACTGAAGATCAGAACTTTGCGAAACGACTAACGACTCAACTTTAGACACGTTTTAAACACCCTAGATAGACTGGAGATAGACATGAAAAAGACTCAAGGTTTTACTCTCATCGAATTGATGATCGTTGTAGCGATCATCGGCATTCTGGCTGCGGTAGCTCTGCCTGCCTACCAGAACTACTCTAACCGTGCCGCGTTCTCGGAACTGGTACTGGCTGTAACACCGCGCAAGACTGCTGTGGAACTGGCTATCCAGACCCGTTGCAACGGTTGTGCCCTGACTGACCTGGACGCCGGCGCATTCGGTATCCCTGCTGACGTGGCTGCTGCTGCAACTACTCACGGTGCTGCGGTTGCCAACGGCGTGATCACCATGACCTGGCAGGACGATGGTTCCGCGATGGACGGCATCACCTACACCCTGACTGCCGGTGGCGTTACTCCTCCTGTGCAGTGGACTGAAAGCGGTTCATGCCTGACTAGTGGTCTTTGCTAAGAGACTACTGACGAGCTGGCTACCTGTTAATACTGAAAGTATTAACCATGAAGGTAGCGATAGAGTTCTGGTAGCATCCATGTCCCTCCGCTGGGTGCTGCCTTCTCTCTAAACCTGAAACACAGAACACAAACCGGTTGAGCACAGAGCCTTCGCTTAACCTTAACCCTAACCTTAACTTCAACCCTCTTCCTGCTTTCCCTTAGTTCCAAGCGTTACCAGTAGCAGGCAGAATTGCCGCTACTAACAGAGCAAGACTCAGTCTGATGATTCGGACACTCACAGTGAGCTTCGAGAGCCATGAACAAACAACAATCACAACAAGGCTTCACGCTGATAGAACTGATGATTGTGACAGCCATCATAGGTATTCTCGTATCAGTAGCGCTCCCCGCCTACGATCTCTACCGTAATCGCGCCCGATTCACAGAAGCCATGCTCGCCATTGGTTACTACCGCGCGGCCATCATCACCCAGGCACACTCAGACCGATTCAATGCATTAACCGATGCAGATGCTGGCACCAATGGCATCCCTGGCACCCAGGCTCAGACCGCCAACACCCGCGGCATTGACGTCGTCGACGGTGTCATCACGGTGACCTGGCGCGCCGATGGATCAGATCTCGCTGGCATTATCTACACCCTGGCCGCCCAGGACATAACGCCTCCCATTCAATGGGTGACCGGTGGTACCTGCGTTATTGGCGGCTATTGCTAGGCTGAACCGGCATACCAGGCCACAGCCAAGTCTCACTCAAACATCCAGCCCCGGCACGGGCCCGGCTTCAAGCACGAGATTTTCCTGGTGGAAACTTTCCAGTTCCATGGTCTCTGCGTCGAAACAGACATACCCGCTCGTGATTGAAGAGACAAAGCGGCTCAGCAAACAATCGTCCGGCAGACTCGAACGCAGCTCCTCGCTCAGCAGCACCCTCACGTCACCTTCCCAACGAAACACCGATGCAGCATCTGCGACGGGTATGGGTCGATAGCGATCGGTTTGTATGAACAGGGGATCACCGATAAATTCGCCGCGGATCGCGATGATATCCGCCTGAATGTCGTTGTCCGGCAATTCCGTATACAGCAGCTTCGGCCAAGGTCCCTGTATATCATCGAGGAAACCGATGTCTTTCTCGTAATCGGCAAATTCATCCCTGGTCAGGCTGTAAAAGGTATCGTAGGCCAGCACCAGGGCGTGTCATACAAATGAGCTGGAAGGCAGCGATACAACTCAGGTCGAACTTCAGACCGGGTTTGCCAGCCTTGAATACCACCAGGGTCAACAACGGCCCCAGCACCAGATCAACACCGATGACGATGCGTAAGCCCATCCAGCCACCATCCACGCTGAACAGCAGGCCGGGGTACCACAGGAGCAATATGATCGCCAGCATCGCCAGTAACAGTAGCGTACTGATAACCAGATGAATGCCAAAAGCCTGCCATCTGCTCATCGCCCGATCCATGCCAAAACCTCCGAAAAATGCTTAATTTCCAATAATTTAAGCTGCTTAAAAATTGATATTCTATACTTAGTCGGCACGCATTGTTACTCGCTTTAAAGGGACCCTAAAGCCGCAATGTCTACACACATGGGAGGATTGGCCAGGAGGCTGGTCTCCGACAAGCTGATCGACGAAGCACAGGCGCTAGCGGCAATGGAATCCGCCACAGAGGCAAAGATTGCCTTCGTCTCGCAATTGATCAGCAGCCACGATATCGATTGCTACGCAATCGCACTCGCCGCTTCGGAAGAATTTGGCGCGCCCCTGTTCGACCTGGATGCCTTCGATTCCCAGCACACGCCCGCAAATCTGGTCGATCCCAGATTGATACGCAAACACAATGTGTTGCCCCTGATAAAGCGCGCCAATCGTTTGTACCTGGCCGTCTCCGATCCGGCCAACATTGAGGCATTTGACGAGGTCAAGTTCGCAGCCGGCGTGGGCGTGGAGGCCATCGTTGTCGAGGAAGACAAACTGGCTCGAGCGATTACCTCGACAATGAAGAAGACAGCGACGCCGCACTGGGCAACCTCGACGATATCGCCCTCGATGATCTGGATATCGTCGACCCGGAGCAGGAGTAAGAACAGGAAGAAAGCAACAGCGACGAGACGCCCATCGTCCGCTTCGTCAATAAAGTATTACTCGATGCCATTCGAACCGGCGCCTCCGATATTCATGTCGAACCCTATGAAAAAGCCTACCGCGTCCGCTTTCGTACCGATGGCATCCTGCATGAGGTGACCCGACCACCGATCAATATCGCCAGTCGTATCGCTTCGAGAATCAAGATCATGTCCCAGATGGACATCTCCGAGAAACGGGTGCCACAGGACGGGCGCATCAAGATGAAGGTATCCAAGACATGGGCCATCGATTTTCGCGTCAATACCCTGCCTACCCTGTGGGGCGAGAAGATCGTACTTCGAATTCTGGACCCTTCCAGCGCCCAGATGGGGATTGACGCCCTGGGGTACGAAGACGCACAAAAAGAGCTCTACATGAAAGCCCTGCATCAGCATCAGGGACTGATACTGGTGACCGGTCCCACCGGCTCCGGAAAGACGGTATCCCTCTACACCGGCCTGAATATCCTCAACACGCCCGAGCGCAACATCTCCACGGCAGAGGATCCGGTGGAAATCAACCTGGAGGGTATTAATCAGGTACCGGTGAATGCCAAGAAGGGGCTGGATTTCGCCGCCGCGCTGAGAGCCTTCCTGCGGCAGGACCCGGACGTGGTCATGGTGGGAGAAATTCGTGACCTGGAAACCGCCGAGATCGCCATCAAGGCCGCCCAGACTGGCCATATGGTGCTATCGACCCTGCACACCAACAGCGCACCCGAGACTCTCACCCGGCTCAGGAACATGGGGATTCCAGCCTTCAACCTCGCCACCTCCGTGAGCCTGATCATCGCCCAGCGCCTCGCCAGGCGACTCTGCCCTCACTGTAAAGAAAGCGTGGAAATTCCCGAAAAAGTCCTTAAGGAAGAAGGCTTCCAGGAGGAGCAGTTGCAGGACCTGCAACTCTTCAAGGCTGTGGGATGCGACAGCTGCAAGGAAGGCTACAAGGGACGTGTCGGAATCTATGAAGTGGTTCAAATAAATGATGCCATGTCCCGCATTATCATGGACGATGGCAATTCCGTCGAGATAGCCGACCAGGCCCAGAAGGAAGGCTTCAACAACCTGCGACAATCCGCATTATTGAAGGTAGCACAAGGGCTTACGACCCTCGAAGAGGCCAACAGACTTACCTGATTCCCGGTCCCCTATGGTATAGTTGGGCGCAATTCCCGCAAGTTCCTGATCCATAAACGCGAGCCGGGTTGGACGAGGTGACAGAGGTGATATATGGCGACTGAAGCCGTACAGAATATTTACGTTTGGCAGGCGACCGACAAAGCCGGTAACAAGACCAAGGGCGAGATACAGGGTTCCAGCCAGGCCCTGGTCAAGGCGCAGCTGCGAAAGCAGGGTGTAAACCTGACCCGGGTCAAGCGCAAACCCAAGGAGATCTTCGGTACCAAGAAACAGAAGATCAAGCCGGGAGACATCGCCGTATTCACGCGCCAGCTCGCCACCATGATGAAATCCGGTATCCCGCTGGTGCAGTCCTTCGAGATCGTCGGTGAGAGTCTCGAAAACCCTTCCATGCGCGAACTGGTTCTGCTTATCCGGGACGATGTCGCCGCCGGTAACAACTTTGCCGATTGTATCCGCAAGCACCCCCGCTACTTCGATGACCTGTTCTGCAACCTGGTCGATGCCGGTGAGCAATCCGGTGCCCTCGAAACCATGCTGGACAGGCTGGCAACCTACAAGGAAAAGTCTGAAGCCCTGAAGGCCAAGATCAAGAAAGCCATGAACTACCCCATCGCGGTGGTCGCGGTTGCCATCGTGGTTACCGGCCTGCTGCTGGTGAAAGTGGTCCCACAGTTCGCCGAAACATCCTCAAGCTTCGGTGTGGAATTGCCCGCATTCACACAGTTTGTACTCACCTTGTCAGATTTTGCCATCGCTAACTGGTGGAAAGCCTGCATCGGAGCCGCTATTGCGGCAGTAATGTTCAAGGAAGCCAAGGTGCGATCCGAAGCGTTCCGCAACTTTCTCGATCGGCTCTCCCTCAAATTGCCGATTGTCGGCCCAATCATGAACTCCTCCTGCTACGCGCGATTTACCCGCACACTGGCTACCACATTCTCGGCCGGTGTACCGCTGGTTGATGCCCTTGACTCCGTAGCAGGCGCTATCGGTAATGTGGTTTACGCTACGGCAACCAAGAAGATCAAGGACGACATCACCACTGGTCAGCAATTGAATTTCGCCATCAAGAACACCACCCTCTTTCCCGTGATGATCACGCAGATGGTTGGTATCGGCGAAGAATCGGGTGCACTGGATTCCATGCTGGACAAGTGCGCGGTCTATTACGAGGCTGAAGTGGACAACGCCGTGGACGGCCTGACAGCCCTGATGGAACCCATGATCATGGCCGTGCTGGGTATCCTGGTGGGTGGCCTGATGATTGCGATGTACCTGCCGATCTTCCAGCTCGGCGCGGTGATGTAAGCCTGCTATCTGGATGGCGATAGTCGAGCTTCTACAGGCAAGCCCCGGCTTCCTGATTGTCATGTGTGTGATTTTGGGAATGCTGGTTGGCAGCTTTCTCAATGTGGTTGTTTACCGCCTGCCCATAATGATGCAGAGAGATTGGCATCAGCACTGCTGCGAATTCCTTGAACTCAAAGACAAGCCAGAAATCACGGCTGAAGCCCGTGTCAACTTCGACACCTTCAACCTGGCCAAGCCTGAATCCCACTGCCCCAATTGCAAGCACCAGATCAAACCCTGGGAAAATATTCCCGTGCTCAGTTACCTCCTGCTTGGCGGCAAGTGCTCCCAGTGCAAGGAGAAGATCTCACTGCGTTACCCCTCGGTAGAATTTGTTAACGGCGTGTTGTCCGGGCTGGTTGCCTACAGCTTTGGTGCCACGTGGCTCACTCTGGCACTGATGTTGTTCACCTGGTGTCTCGTCACGCTCACACTGATCGACTATGACCACCAGCTCTTGCCGGATGACATTACGATTCCGCTGCTCTGGGCAGGATTGCTGGTCAATACCGTCGATCTGGGTTTTGGGGTCAGCCTGTCAGATGCAGTGATTGGCGCCATCGCCGGCTACCTGTCGCTGTGGACGTTTTATTGGCTATTCAAGCTGCTGACCGGCAAGGAAGGCATGGGCTATGGCGACTTCAAGCTGTTGGCTGCCATCGGCGCCTGGATGGGGTGGCAGAGCCTGCTGCCGGTCATCATCCTGTCATCACTGGTTGGCGCTGTATTAGGGATACTGATGATTCTGATTATGGGGCGAGACCGCTCCGCGCCTATGCCCTTTGGTCCCTTCCTGGCAGGCGCCGGATTTATCATGCTGGTCTGGGGACCACAACTCAGCAGCATGTATCTCAGTGCGATGTCAGGCGCGGGCCTGTAAGCGACACTGCGACTCAGAACGGGACTCAGCGAATGTATGCAGTAGGCCTAACGGGCGGCATCGGGAGCGGCAAGAGCACTGTCGCTACATGTTTTGCCAGACTGGGCATCGAAGTAATCGACGCCGATCAGCTTTCCCGCGAAGCCGTGAGCACAGGCTCGGCTGCCCTGGCGGAAATCGCTGCCCACTTTGGCGATGCCATCATCGATACCGAAGGCGCTCTGGACCGGAGGGCGTTACGTGAAATCGTATTTGCCGATGAGGCGGAGAGACGCTGGCTGGAGCGACTCTTACACCCGATCATCGGCGAATTATTGAAGCAACGACTGCGCAAGAGTGAATCTAGCTATACGATCCTGGAATCTCCCCTGCTCCTGGAGACCAGTCAGAATGACCTGGTTAACCGAATTCTCGTCGTCGACGTGTCGGAAGATACACAGCTGCAGAGAGCCATGCTTCGGGATGGTAGCGATGAGAACACGATCCGCAACATCATCGCGTCACAAATAGGTCGCGAAATTCGACTGGCTGCAGCGGATGACGTCATTCACAATGAGGGGCCCGTGGACGCTATCGAAAAGCAGGTGCACGAGTTGCACGCCATGTACCTCAAGTTGGCAGGAGCTAATGAATAAGGAAAGCAAGAGAACAGTAAATTGCCCAGGCTGCCAGAAACCCGTGGTCTGGTCGAACGAGAACCACTTTCGCCCCTTCTGCAGCGAGCGGTGCCAGCTAATCGACTTTGGCGAATGGGCTACCGAGAAGCACAGCATCGCCGGCGAGTCCTTCTATCCCACGGACGATGATGACCCGGAGCAACTGCAGTAGCGATTAAAGCCTTGCTTACGCAGGTTAGAGCGGTGTTCCTTTGATCGCGGGCATGGGCATCCAGTAGAACTTGCTGTTGGCCGCGCGATTGGGATTATTCAGGAAGATATAGATCAACTGCCCATCAGCGGAGAGGCGTACCTTGCGAATGGTTTCGCCCTCGATCAGGCCAAGCTCAAAGTCTTCCAGAATCAGGTGAGTCTTCACATCGAAGATGTAAAGCTTTTCGTTGTCAGTGCCTATAAACAAGGTACCGTCTGCACTGAAAGTAGCACTCACCGGCGATGTGCCGAAGAACCAGGCACCATCGTTGTTATAGTAGGCTTCCGGATCCATATCGGCGATGCTGAAATCTCCGTCACCGTAGTTGCCATTGGGGCAGACATAGGCGAGACGCGTACCATCGGGGGAAATATCGAAGTCAGTACAGCCTTGACCAATGGGTATATCCGTACCCGGCACGACTGTTAAGCCATTGGTAGCGGGATCAAAATTCAGGGTGGCAAGATTGGATTCCGTCGCGAGGAAAACATTGTCCTGCACGGGGTCGTATTCGATACGAATGGGATCTTCCAGGGGAATACTCTGGATCAGAAAATTGCCATTGGGATCCAACAGCCCCATCCACAGGCCTTGATCCGCATACGGGATAAGTTCGTCGGCCGGTTGCCGTCGCACGCCGTCGAATAGAAGCGCGAAGATGTTTCCATTCTCACCCAATGCCACATCCCGCAGGGCGAATCCGTAGGTAGCATTGGAAGAGTTAGTATCGTTGGGATCGACATAAACAGTCTGTGACAGCTTGATGTTGGCGATGTTTCCACTATTGAGATCCAGCCTGTAGAGGCACTCGGATTCGGGGAATACAGTCATGAAGACCCGGTTGTTCGCCTTGTCCAGGGTGAATTGATCAGGCGCGGTGTTAAAGGGATAGGTGGCCCCTGTTTCTCCGCTGATGATATTCCTTTCCACTACCCGGTTACGGATAAAATCCCCTACCAGGACCCAACCATGGCAAAGGGACACGAAGTCCTGAGCGGGTTCCAACAGTAAACCACCCTGGAGAGCGGACTGCGTCGCGTCGGATGGCCCCGACTGCACAGCCTCCAGCGCCAGAGTCTCAAACAGTGGCGGGCTTGAGCCATCGATCAATTCGAGTCGCACATTGATCTGCTCACCGAACAGATCAACACTGGGTATGTCCAGGATGCCTGAATTCACAGAATAGCTCGCAATACCTGCAGCCACACCACCGGTCACCGGGGGCTCAAAAGCGGAGCAATTAAACAGATCGGCTCCCGACAAGGCGGGGCCACTGCCAACTTCCTCACTGACTGTGACATTACTTAGCTCAAAGATCAGATTTTCCGGATCTATTAGCCTGAATTGTGCGGAGGCCTTGCCAACACTGGGCACGTCGATATCAGGCACCACCAGTGTGTGGACGTCAAAAGCCGCCACGTCTTGAGGCAGTGAAGGAGGCGCGCCGGGAACGAATTCCAGGACCGGGTCGGTAGTAAATCTCACGCCAGCATAGGGAGGAAACAGGGTTTCCTCGACCAGGCTCGGTGAAATGCCAGACCGAATCCTGAAACCAATAAACCGGCTCACGTTCAATGCGCTATTCACCGCGCCAGTGACGCTGACCTCCAGCACATCAGACATCGTGACATCGATTTCGGCTATAGATGTATTGAAGCCATTGGTGTAGTCGGTAAATTCGATCTCGCCATTGTCGGCGAAGAAGGTAATCTCAAGTGGCGTTAAGCCATTCTGGGAAAAGTGGTCACGTATGGGCAGCCGTGACTGACTCAGTCGCGCCAAGATCGAAAACATAGGTGGCCACGTCGATGAACGTTGAACCCGTGACGGCCCAACCAGGTGCACTCAGGTAGGATGCGTTGGCCTGGGTGCCAATTTCAGGCTGCGGATTCGGATTATCTTCATCTGAGACAACGGTTTCTTCCGGGTTGGTTTCAACCAGGGTCGCCTGATGCACCAGTACTGCCACGTCGGCATGCAGGTAGGCCGGTATCCAAACCAGCAGTAAGAGCAGTAGCTTGCCTGTTCTGAAGACTGTTTCCAAGGTCAAAACCGATCGCAATATGGTGTGCTGCTGAACCTGTGAATTCCCCGGCGGGATGTCTCTGTAGAGCCCTGCTATCGGGGATTACGCGCAATTACGCTGCCTGCCCGTCCACCATCCTTCAGTAGACCGATTAGCGGCCCATAAGCCCCCTAGTTTCAACAAACTAGCTTAAATCTCAGTGACCCAGGTCACAAAACTGACTTGTATTGTATGGCTAGCTGAAAATGGCATTCCAAACAGCTGTATCTGCGTATTGATACAATAATTTACCACAATCTGCCAGGAAATAGAGCATGTTAATCCTTTTATTACAGTTACTTACTGAGCTTTACGAAGGTAATGTCTATATTTTTATATCAATCGAAGTGCTTAGCTGGTACGCCTTCTCACGCCGAAGTATCGAACATGCCAATACCAGCTATTCCGACAGCGCCATGCGCCTTTGCACGCTTGAGGTCATCAAGACACATTCCCCCAAGAGCATAGACAGGAATGCTCACCCGTCCGGCTAGCTCCTCGAAGTCCGCCCAGCCGAGCAGCTGCTGCGGGCTGTATTTTTCTGTCGCGGCCACCGGTGACAGGTACACGAAATCCATGTCGAGCTCCGCCGCTTTACGCAACTCTGCCAGGTTGTGACAGGATGCCGATTTCAAAGGATGCACACTGTCCGGCTCTGCAGTTGCCTGCATGAGATCCGCAGCTGAGTAGTGAACAGGACAGCCGGCATAGGCAGGACTCCGCGCGATCGGGATGTTGGCGATCAGGCTTATCCCCGCCTCGTTACAGGCAGCTGACGCTAGCTGGAACCAGGCATCATAGTCACCCGCAGACAGTTGTTTCTGGCGTAACTGCAGGCAGCGAACCGAACGCCGCGCGCAACGTTCGATGAAACGCTCAAGCTCGGCGCTGGAATGCAAAGTGGGCGTGATCGCTATGCGATCCGGTAATCTCAGCAATTCAATGATGGGAGAGTTGGCGCGGGGGAAGTGTTCAGCCTGCAACGCCGACACAGCCTGCCACTTGATCTGCTGTCCTTCCCTGCCAGTGGCCTGCCCACTGAACTCAGTGATGCGCCAGACGTCCAGCAGGACTCGCTTGTCCGGATAGGCATGAATGATCTGGCGCATGGGAAAGGCGCGCTGCACGCTGACTCCGAGTTCCTCCATGAATTCCCTGTCAAGGGCGGCGAAGACAGACTCGCCGGGCTCTACCTTCCCGCCGGGAAACTCCCACAGTCCGCCCTGATGACTCTGGGAATGACGCAACGCCACCAGCACCTCATCGTCTGCATTTACGATGAGCCCTACAGCGACATGGACAAGCTCATTTTCCGACAATTTCAGCTTCGGTAATCGGCATTGATACGGATATAGTCGTGGGACAGGTCAGATGTCCAGACAGTCTCGGCGGTTTCGCCGCGACCGAGCGAAATTGTAAGCGTAATTTCGTCCCGATCCATCTCTCTCTGCCCCAACTCCTCGGTATAACTCGCGTCCACCTGGCCACCGCTAACCAGTAGTACCTCCCCGAGTCTGATTTCGATGGCCTTTATGTCCAGATCTTCCAGACCGGCCCGGCCTACAGCCGCCAGTATACGACCCCAATTAGGATCTGATGCGAACAATGCAGTTTTCACCAGAGGGGATTCAGCGACGGCATAGGCCACCGCCAGGCACTCCTTGCTAGTCGCGCCCTGCTCTATATTGACGGTGATGAATTTAGTGGCGCCTTCCGCATCCTTGATCAAGGCAATTGCCAGTTCCTGGAAGACTTCGAGCAATGCGGACTCAATACCGGCATTGACCGCTACAGACGATTTACCGGTTGCCACCAACATGCAGCAATCGTTAGTCGAGGTATCACCATCCACAGTAATCCGGTTAAAGCTCTTGTTGCTTGCGCGGCGTACGATGTCCTGCAGTTGTTGTCGGGGTATCGCCGCATCGGTGCACACATAGGCCAGCATGGTCGCCATATTGGGCTTGATCATGCCCGCACCCTTGGCAATACCAGTGATGGACACGGACTTGCCTTCCACGTCAATCTTGCGCGATACAAGCTTCGGGCGCGTGTCCGTAGTCATGATACCCCTGGCCGCCTGTTCCCAGGCCGATTCATCCAGTGAGGTGAAGGCGTCAGGTATCCCCGCAATAATCTTTTCCACGGGCAAGCGCTCTCCGATGACCCCGGTCGAGAAAGGAAGCACCTCGCTTATGTCCACACTGGCTATGTCGGCAAGAGACTGACAACAGCGCAACGCATCCAGAGCCCCCTGCTCACCCGTACCGGCATTGGCATTGCCGGTGTTAATGAGGAAATAGCGACTGTCCCTGGCATCCAGATTCTTTCGCGCCACACTCACCGGAGCCGCACAGAATGCATTCTGGGTAAACACGCCTGCCACACTGCCACCGGCCGCTATTTCGATCAGTACCAGGTCCAGGCGGTTCCTGTAGCGAATGCCACTCTCAACAGCAGCAAGCCGGACGCCGGGAATGGGATGGATATCTCCCTTGAAAGTTTCTCCTACGGCCATGACTCAGCTAATCTTCCCGTGGCAAACCTTGTACTTCTTGCCGGACCCGCATGGACAAGGATCATTCCGTCCCACCTTGGGTACATCTCGCACGAAAGGTGTTTGCGCCTGCTGCGCGGCCCGCACTCCACCAGCACCCTGACCACCAGCCTGCGCTTCGGCCTCGCCCTGACTGAGTGCGGACACCTCCTGGTGCTGGTAACTCATCCGCTCCCTGGCCTGCTGTTCCTGCCGTTGTCGTTCAATGGCATCGGCTGAATCTTCCTGGCGAATCTGCACATGGCTCAAGACCTTGATTGCCTCGCGCTGCAGATTATCGAGCAGTTCAGTAAACAGGCCGAACGCTTCCCGCTTGTATTCCTGTCGAGGATTCTTGCCACCATAACTCCTCAGGAATATCCCCTGGCGCAAGTGATCCATGGTAGCCAGGTGTTCTTTCCACAGGCTATCCAGGATTTGTAAGGTAATCTGCTTCTCGAACAGGCGCATCTTGTCGCCCACCAGGGCACATTTGTCTTCATATTCCTTTTCAATATTTTCTGTCAGCCGTTGCTTGAGTTGATCCTCATAGAATTGATCATCCTCATCGAGCCATTGCTGAATTGGCTGCTTGCTGGAGAACTCGGTAATAATCGCTTCTTCCAGCCCGGCAATATCCCACTGTTCGGGAATACTCTGGGGAGGAATATAACCATCGACAATCTGGCCAATGACCTCTTCACGCATCTCCTTGATCAGGTCAGAGATGTCATCGGTTGCCATCAATTCATTGCGTTGCCGGTAAATAATCGTCCTCTGATCGTTGGCAACGTTATCGTATTCCAGCAGCTGTTTCCGAATGTCGAAGTTTCTGCCTTCTACCTTACGCTGGGCCTTTTCGATCTGATTGGTCACCATGCGGTGTTCGATGGCCTCTCCCCTCTCCATACCCAGCTTGCGCATGAAGTTTCTCACACCCTCGCTCATGAAAATTCGCAGCAGATTATCTTCCGTGGATAGATAGAAGCGTGAATATCCGGGATCACCCTGACGACCGGCTCGTCCCCGCAACTGGTTGTCGATACGACGGGACTCATGGCGCTCGGTACCAATGATGTGTAAGCCACCTGCCTCCAGCACCTGGTCGTGCCGCTTCTTCCATTCTTCCTTGATCTTATTGATCTGCTCTTCCGTTGGATTGGTCAAGGCCGCTACATCTGACTCCCACTTTCCACCCAGCACGATATCGGTACCGCGACCGGCCATGTTCGTGGCTATCGTCACGGCTCCCGGGCGTCCGGCCTGGGCAATGATTTCCGCTTCCTTGGCGTGGAATTTGGCGTTGAGCACTTCGTGCTTGATCTTCTTCTTGGTCAGGTAATTCGACAGGATTTCCGAGGTGTCGATGGATGCCGTACCCACCAGCACCGGTGCGCCTGCATCCCTGATCTCTATGATGTCCTGCAGGATCGCCTCGAACTTCTCTTCCATCGTGAGATAGATGAGGTCGTTGGCATCGTCGCGAATCATGGGTTTATTGGTAGGTATGACCACCACATCGAGGCCATAGATCTGGCTGAATTCGAAAGCCTCTGTGTCTGCCGTTCCCGTCATGCCAGCAAGCTTGTTATAGAGCCGGAAGTAGTTCTGGAATGTGGTTGACGCCAGGGTCTGACTCTCGCTCTGGATCTCAAGGCCTTCCTTCGCCTCCAGCGCCTGGTGCAGACCTTCTGAGAGTCGGCGGCCTTCCATGGTGCGCCCGGTGTGCTCATCGATCAGCACGACACGGTTGTTCTGCACTATGTATTCAACATCCTTGCGAAAGAGATGATGGGCCCGTAATGCTGCCTGCACGTGGTGCAGCAGGGACAGATTCGTCGCCGCGTACAGGGATTCACCTTCTTTCAGCAGCCCCTGCTTGATCAGCAAGTCTTCTACAAATTCATGGCCAGCCTCTGTCATTTCCACCTGGCGTGCCTTCTCATCGACAGAGAAGTGTCCGGTGTCTTCAGGAACGAAGTTCTTGTCCATCATCTCCATCTTGGAGCGTTCCTGCTTTTCACCTTTTTCCAGCTTTGGAATCAGCTTGTTGATGGCTATGTAGAGTTCGGAGCTGTCTTCAGCCGCCCCGGATATGATGAGCGGCGTTCGCGCCTCATCGATAAGGATGGAATCCACCTCATCCACAATGGCGAAATTCAACACCTGCTGCATCTTGTCTTCCAGACGGAAGGCCATGTTGTCACGCAGATAATCGAATCCGAACTCATTGTTCGTTCCGTAGGTAATTGACGAGTGATAGGCTTCCCTCTTTTCCATCGGGCTCTGACCCGACTTGATCACTCCCACGGTCAGGCCCAGGAACTCGTATACAGGCCGCATCCAGTTGGCGTCACGCTCGGCAAGATACTCGTTGACTGTCACGATGTGCACGCCGTCGCCCGAGAGTGAGTTGAGGTAGGCCGGAAGTGTCGCCACGAGAGTCTTACCTTCACCGGTGCGCATCTCGGCGATGCTGCCCTGATGCAACACCATGCCACCTATGAGTTGCACGTCGAAGTGACGCATCTGCATGGTGCGCACGCTTGCCTCCCGCACCGCGGCAAAGGCTTCCGGCAGCAAGCTGTCGAGTGACTCACCATCGCCAACTCGCTGCATAAACTCGTCTGTCTTCGCGCGCAACTGTTCATCGCTCAAGGCCTGAAACTCCGATTCCAGGCTATTGATGGCGGCAACAGTCTTCTGCATCTTCTTCAGTTTTCTTGAGTTACTGCTGCCAAATATTTTGCTGAGAATACTCATGCTAATTAGCTTGTTCCTGATCAAATAAATTTATACCCGCCACGACCAGAGGCTGAGTGCCAGGTCTAGGCGAGAGAGAATTAGGGTTATCTAAGAGAGGATTATCTTGCTGTGCGATGTATGTAGGCTGCCGGATCGACCACCCGACCATTCTTATAGACTTCGAAGTGCACATGGGGACCGGTAGAGCGACCGGAGGAACCAACAAGGGCTATGTTCTGGCCTTTCTTGACCACATCACCGACTTCGACCAGTAATTTCTCGGAATGGGCGTAGCGTGTGGCGAATCCGTTGCCGTGATTGACCTCGACCATCAGTCCGTAACCCGAACGTGGGCCCGACCAGGTCACCACACCAGCGGCTACGCTATGGATTTCGGCCCCCGAACGTCCTGTCGTGAAATCTATACCGGCATGAAAACTCATACGGCCGGTGAAAGGATCCGGGCGTTGGCCGAAGCGCGAGGCAATCCAGCCTCGATCCAATGGTCTACCGGCAATAAACACATCGGATTGAATCTTTCGATCCACCATCAATCCTTCGAGAATTTCCAGTTGCTGTTGGCGATCCTCCAGTTGGCGTTCCAGCTGATCGACCGCGGAAAACACATCGGATGGCTTGTAACTGCTGGAATAATCGGTATAGGTGTTGCTGGGGCCGCCCACTGGCACGGGCTGGCTGAAATCGAATTCGTCCGTATCAAGATCTGCGATATTAGTGATTCTCTCACCCACCGCATCCAGCCGCACGAGCCGCGCCTGCAACATGGCCAGACGCAGGGTTAGCGCCTCCAGCTGCTGTTCGGAATCCTGCTTGATCTCCTCCAGCTGTTCAGACTGAATCTGCAACTGCCGTTGCCAGCTCTCGGCGGTCTGCTCGCTGAAGATGACGGAATTCTGGGAGATTGCCAACTGGTAGCCGAAATAACCAAGCGCGACGGGAGCCCCTAACAGGCACAGGGATAACAATCCCTTGACCCATCCCTTGAGGACGATGGTCTTGGTGTGACCGTGGCGTTGATCGACAAGTATGACTTTCATTTCGGGCTGTTTATCCAGCTACCCTTTTTACTGCAACACTTGGGGTTTAGCCTGAGAAACTACAACGCCCACCCATTCCCGGACAGGAATCACATCACAAAATGATTCAAAACCGGGAAAAGCCAATAAATACAGCGGGTTAGGAGCGTATTGGAGCTAGGCAGCCAATACGGGTTTCATGTAGGAAATAGGTACGTTCGATTCTTCGTCGAAACTGACAATTTCCCAAGCGTCTTCATTAACTTCGAGCATTCTTAATAAAGCATTATTGAGAGCATGTCCAGATTTATATCCCTTGAACTCGCCGATGAGGCTATTGCCGAGGAGGTACAAATCTCCAATAGAATCAAGGATTTTGTGTTTCACAAACTCGTCTTCGTAGCGCAGACCGTCCTCGTTCAATACCTTGTAGTCACCGACCGCGATGGCGTTATCCATGCTGGCCCCAAGTGCGAGGTTACGGTTGCGTAGTTCTTCGAATTCATGCATGAAACCGAATGTTCGCGCCCGGCTCACTTCCTTCACAAAAGAAGTGCTGGAGAAATCGATAGTGGCACTCTTGGTGTGCTTCTTGTACACGGGATGATCGTACAGCAGCGTATAGCTGACCTTGAAGCCATCGAACGGCTCCAGGCTCACCGACTTGTCGCCCTGGTCCAGGCGAATAGGCTGCTTGATCTTGATGAATTTCTTCAGTTCGGACTGTTCTTCGATGCCAGCCGACTGGATCAGGAACACAAACGGCCCTGCACTGCCATCCATGATAGGGACTTCCGCTGCACTGACATCGACGTAGCAATTGTCGATGCCAAGGCCAGACATGGCCGACATTAGGTGCTCGATAGTGGAAATGCGGACGTTGTCTTTCACCAGCGTGGTGGACAGGGTTGTATCGCCTACATTACAGGCCCTTGCTTCAATCTGCACGGCCGGGTCGAGATCTATCCGCGTGAAGACGATCCCGGTGTTTACCGGAGCCGGCCGCAGGGTCAAATAGACTTTCTCACCCGTATGCAGTCCCACTCCCGTGGCGCGGATGACATTTTTAAGAGTTCTTTGCTTTAACATAGGTCTTCTGTGGGCCTTTGCAGATCAGACTCCCTGGATGGCCAAGAGTTCCCTGGAATACGCGATCCATAGAAATATTGTCCATACAATGCAGAAGCCAATACTGTTATGTCGACCCTATTCCCCAGAACTCAAGCTCCGGGAAAAAAGGCTCCGCTACCCGGAGCTTCAGCGCCATGCAGCGAAGCAGAAAATACGCGTACTTCGAGGCTGCTGGCAGAATTTCTTCCCTAATGTATCAGGGAAGCCGTCGCATACGCGACAAAATGCCAACCTTCGGCGCGCCTGATCCCACTTGGAAGAGGTTCACGGGGCCGAATTTGTGTCGACTGTGGGTGGCACTGGTACAAACCGGGGCGAAGTGTATCAGATAAGGTTACATTACCCAAAGCAGAACACAATATAGTGCGCTTCCCACCAATTTCAGGGCCAAAATTTGCCGTCTTGCTTTTATATATAAGGGCAGTTCAGGAAGAAAGAATTCAACCAGGCGCAGCGAAGCGGGTCAGGCGCTGAAGGCCAGTACCGTTGAGCGATGAGGCAGATACGCCGGGGTTCACCCGTTCCCCATAATTTCGCCAATAGCTGAGCTGCCCCGGACTGTGCCGGGGCAGCGAGCCTCGGATCTAGTCCGCCTGCCGTCGCAGGAAAGCCGGGATATCGAGATAGTCCATGTCCTTTTCGGCGCCTGCCGCCTGTGCCATGGCCGCTCCCCTCTCGGTGACCGGGCGCTTGCGCATGACTGCTGGTCTGTCCAGCTTTCGGTAATCGGTCTCCACGTCCGTGTTGTCCACAACCTTCTTTGGCTTCATTTGCATGCCGCCAAGGCCGGTGGCAACTACCGTCACCCGCATCTCATCATCCAGAGTTGGATCGATCACCGTGCCAACCACAACCGTGGCGTCGTCTGAGGCAAATTCTTCGACGGTATCACCGACTTCTGCAAACTCACCCAGAGACAGATTCTCACCCGCCGTGATATTGACCAGGATTCCACGTGCACCCTGCAGATTGATATCTTCCAGCAACGGACTGCGAACGGCAGCTTCGGCGGCTACTCGTGCACGGTCTTCGCCGCGAGCCGTTCCGCTACCCATCATGGCCATACCCATTTCAGACATGACCGTCTTCACATCGGCGAAGTCCACATTGATCATGCCCGGATGCATAATCAGGTCGGCAATACCTTTTACCGCACCCAGCAACACGTCGTTCGCTGCTTTGAAAGCTTCGAGCAGAGAGGCATCCTTGCCAAGTACATCTAGCAGCTTTTCATTGGGTATAGTGATCAGGGAGTCCACACTCTCCTGCAGCTGCTGAATTCCCTGCTCGGCGATCGATGATCGCTTCTTGCCTTCGAAGGGGAATGGTCGCGTTACAACTGCGACAGTGAGAATGCCGAGTTCCCGCGCGACTTCTGCTACGATCGGTGCAGCACCCGTTCCGGTACCGCCTCCCATACCCGCAGTGATGAAAACCATGTCTGCACCACTGAGAATATCAGCAATCTCATCGCGATCTTCCAGTGCTGCCTGACGCCCTATATCGGGATTCGCTCCAGCCCCGAGACCCTTGGTGATATTGCTTCCCATCTGCAACACGGTTTTCGCTCGCAGATTGTTTAGCGCCTGCGCATCGGTATTGGCACAGATAAAATCCACTCCATCTACCTGATTCGCAATCATGTGGTGCACGGCATTGCCTCCACCACCACCCACGCCGATGACCTTGATCACAGCGTTCTGTGGAATGTTGTCGACTAATTCAAACATATAGCCCCCTTGTTATTAAAATCTTTCAATCTTCGTTGATAAGTTTGCGTGAATTAAAAATGTCCCTGGAACCAGTTCTTTACCCGGTCCACTAAATGAATTTGCGGTTCCCGCCGTGGATCCAGCCCTTCCTGTTCCTGATGCTGTTTTAAGCCATACAGTAATAACCCAACCCCTGTTGAATAAATCGGGTTGCGTACAATGTCCGACAGCCCGTTTACGTTATACGGCGCACCGATTCGAACCGGAGCGTGGAAAATCTCCTCTGCCAGTTCTACAACACCTTCCATCTTGCTGGTGCCCCCTGTGAGCACGACGCCCGCGGCCAAGAGGTTTTCGAATCCACTACGCTGCAATTCTGCCTGTACCAGGGTGAACAGTTCATCGTAGCGAGGCTCTACAACCTCAGCCAGAGACTGCCTCGATAGTTCCCGGGGTGGGCGATCGCCCACACTGGGAACCTTGATCGTATCGTCGCCGCTAACCAGTTGAGTCAGGGCACAGGCATACTTGATCTTTATTTCTTCGGCGTTTTCCGTCGGTGTGCGCAAGGCCATGGCGATATCATTCGTCACCTGATCACCTGCGATCGGGATGACACCGGTATGCCGAATTGCACCCTCGGTAAAGATGGCTATATCAGTCGTGCCACCACCTATGTCAACGAGGCAGACACCGAGTTCACGCTCGTCTTCAGTGAGCACCGAATAGCTGGAAGCAAGTTGCTCCAGAATTATTTCGTCGGTTTCCAGTCCGCAGCGCTTGATACACTTTTCAATATTCTGGACCGCATTGATCGCGCAGGTTACAAGATGAACCTTCGCTTCAAGACGTACGCCGGACATGCCCAGCGGTTCCTTTACGCCTTCCTGGGAATCGATGATGTACTCCTGGGGAAGGATATGTAGCACCCTCTGGTCGGCGGGAATCGCTACCGCCTGAGCGGCGTCAATCACCCGTTCGATATCTGCCTTCATCACCTCGCCATCACGTATAGCCACGATGCCATGTGAATTCATGCTGCGAATATGGCTGCCCGCAATCCCGGCATAGACCGAGTGGATCTGGCAGCCTGCCATTAATTCCGCTTCCTCAATGGCACGTTGAATCGACTCCACTGTCGACTCAATGTTCACCACTGTACCCTTCTTCAATCCACGCGAACGATGACTGCCGATACCGACGATATCGAGCCCACCATCCTCCTTGATGTCACCAACTATTGCGACAACCTTGGAAGTACCGACGTCGAGTCCAACAATCATGTTTTCACCGACCACTTCATTCATTTGTTGATATCTCCTGCGAGAGTTCTACCCCTGTCGTTATCAGCCATCGAACTTCTCTTGACTTACCCTAATACCAGGCGATCATCTCGCCGCCACGCCCGACAGGTCTTCACTTATCTTTCTCACCGCGAAACCGTTGTCATACCGCAAATCCACCGACACCAGGGCAGCGGCGGAATCCTCAGTCTGTCCGTTATAGAACTCGAGGAAGCGCGTCAGCTTATCCATCACATCACCACGCCCAGCGGTTACACCGAGTCGATCATTCAGTTGCAGGCTCCAGTTACCTCGCTCACTCAAGCGCAGTTCTGTAACCCGCAATCCTGCGGGAAAGAACAACTGATTTACCGCCCGAAACTGTTCCATTACTTTCATCTGGCTGTCATGGGGACCCGATAGCCGGGGTAGATTCAATGCTTGCTGGCTGCCGGGGCTGAAAATTTCGCCGTATTGATTGATCAGTTCACTCTCACCCCAACGAGCGATTGCGATTTCCTCAACAAGGTTCAAGGCTATTGTGTCGGGCCATTGCTTCTTGACCGTCGCCTGACGAATCCAGGAATGTTGTTCGAGCTTTGCCTTGACCCCGCTTACATCAAACTCGAAGAAACCGGCCCCCATAAACGCCTCAAGGGTCTGTCGCACTTCAGCCTCTTCCACATTCTGCCATTGCCTGTCCATGCGCACCTTGGTAATGGGTCGCCCGATTCTCTCGGCCACAAGCGCCGAATTTTGAATCACCAGGACGGCCAGCCCAATGACAAACAAGACGAGGACGGCAGATTTACGCAGCAGCACGGCTCGCGTATTCAGCGGCTGATTGCCTGGCGCGAGTTTTTTGCCTGCTCGAACGCTGCCTGCCCTGCCCTTTGTGTTCGCCGTATTTCTCATCGTTGCGCTACTATTGTGTCTTCAGTTCCGCATCCAGTATGCGCAGAACCAGTTCTTCAAAATCGATTCCCACTTTCGACGCCGCCGTAGGTACAAAACTGTGCGAGGTCATTCCAGGCACTGTGTTCAGTTCCAACAGGAAAAACTCTCCTGCGGCATCTTGCATCAGATCTACTCTCGCCAGCCCCCTGCATCCGAGGGTGTCATAGGCATCTCTTACCAGTTTCTCCAGCCTTGCCAGAGATTCACTCTCCATTTCGACCGGACAAATAATGCGTGTCGCGGCATCTATATACTTGGCTTCGTAATCGAAGAACTGCCGATCTGTCTCCAGCAGGATAGTAGGAAACAACTCGTCCCCGATGACTCCCATCGAATACTCGGGTCCTTCTATGTACTGCTCCGCCATCACATGCTGGTCAAACTTGCGTGCGGTGGCGAACTCTGTTCGTAAAGCATCAGCCGTATCGACTATCGAGATTCCCAGACTGGATCCTCCGTTTACCGGCTTGACCACGACCCTGCCAAACCTTGAGATCACCGAGTTCCAATCTGTATATTCCTGCAGCAGGACAAAATCGGCAGTATTCAATCCGGACTGTCGCCAGATCAGCTTGCTCTTCACCTTGTCCATCGCCAGCGCTGAAGCAAGCACACCGCTTCCGGTGTAGGGTATGCCCAACATCTCCAGCATGCCCTGAATGACCCCGTCTTCTCCGCGTTGACCATGCAACATGTTCAAGGCGATATCCGGATTCAATTCTCGCAACCTGTCGATGACATCTTTGCCAACGTCCAGCGCATCGAAATTCACGCCCAGTTTTTCCAGGCTTTTGCACACCGCGTTACCGCTCTGGAGGGAAATTTCCCGCTCTGGCGAGTCACCGCCCATGAGCACCACCACGTGGCCTGTTTTCGCTAGTATCCGTTCTCTATTTATCGTTCTCATGGGCACATTTCTTAACCTGAATCATGGAAAATCTTCCAAAAAATCAATAAATTACCCGACCTAAAATCCTTTTTGCGCCAATTCCTTGGCGAGACCACCAACACTACCCGCTCCCTGGGTCAATACGATGTCGCCAGGCACCAAAATGTCCTTCAATACCGAGTGCACATCGGACTCGCTCTGCACGTAAACAGGGTCTACTTTGCCTCTTAGTCGAATACTTCTGCCGAGACTGCGTGAATCTGCCCCCGGAATTCTTTTCTCTCCAGCCGAATAGACTTCCAGGAGCAACAGCACATCCACTTCGGACAGGACATCGACGAAGTCATCATAGAGATCCGCGGTTCGGCTGAAGCGATGGGGCTGGAATATCATCACCAGCCGTCTGCGCGGCCATGCCGCTCGCATCGCCTTCACGGTGGCCGCCACTTCAGAGGGATGATGGCCATAGTCATCGATCAGGGTGATCATGGCGTCGTTCTTTGGTTTTCCCTTTGAGCCTTTACCGCTGAGGGGGAAGTCTCCCTGCACATCGAAACGCCTCCCCACTCCGGAGAAGGATTTGATACCTCGTTTTATAGCGCTGTCACTTATGCCTTCATCGGTGGCCACAGCTATGGCGGCTGTCGCATTGAGGGCGTTGTGCCTGCCGGGCATGTTCAGCTGCACTTTCAGAGGATTCTTTCGATCTGGCCTGATGACCTCAAAATAGGTACTTAAGCCCTTCTGGCTAAGATTTGAAATTCGAAAGTCTGCCGACCTGGAGAAGCCGTAGGTGAGCTTTGGTCTGGATATACGCGGCAAGATACTCCGAACAGTGGGGTCGTCGACACAGAGCACGGCCAGGCCATAGAACGGCAGGTTGTGCAGGAAATCGACAAAATATGTCTTGAGCTTTTCAAAATCACCGCCGTAGGTTCCCATGTGATCGGCTTCAATATTGGTGATCACGGCGACCATCGGCTGCAGGTGCATGAATGAGGCATCACTCTCGTCAGCCTCTGCGACCAGGTACCTTGATTCGCCCAAGCGGGCATTACTGCCCGCGCTGTTGAGCAAGCCGCCAATGACGAAGGTCGGATCGAAACCGCCCTCACCCAGCACCGAAGCCAGAATACTGGTCGTCGTAGTCTTGCCATGGGTACCGGCGATGGCGATGGCATGCCGGTAGCGCATCAACTCGGCAAGCATCTCGGCACGTGGAATCAGGGGTTTGCCCTGATCGATGGCGGCCTTGATCTCCGAGTTCTTGCGGTTTATGGCACTGGAATACACCACGACATCGGCGGTACTGACCTGCCTGGCCTCATGACCCACCTTGATCCGGGCTCCCAACTTGCGCAAACGTTCCGTGTTGGCCGATTGCTTCAGATCAGAACCCGTGATGCGGTAGCCTTGATTGAGCAGCACCTCTGCGATGCCACACATGCCTGCACCCCCGATGCCAACGAAGTGGATCGTCCTGATGCGACGCATTTCCGGCACGTCGTGCAAAATGGTTTTACGCGCCATTAGCTACCTCTCGACACAATTGAGCAATGCGCATATCGGCATCATAGATCGCCTGGGCGCGAGCCTTTTCTCCGCTACTGGCCAGCTTCTCCCGATCAGTTGCAAAGGACACGATCCGAGATGACAGTTCGGCATCCGACAAGGCACTTTGCTGCAATATTTCGGCAGCACCGGCCTCGCTCAGCCACGAAGCGTTCAAGGTCTGCTGCATATCCTTGTGATAGGGGTAAGGAATAAATATGGCTGGCAATCCTGCTGCTGCGATCTCGCACACCGTGCTCGCCCCGGACCGACACACAACCAGATCTGCCCACCGATAGGCTGTCGCCATGTCATTGATGAAAGGCTCCACCCGAATATCTGAATCCAACTCCATGCCCAGTTTCCGATAGGCGCTGCGGGTAGCATCAAGTTGAGCACTGCCGGTTTGATGAAGGCACTGCACAGAGACTTCCTGCATGAGCAGTTGCAACGCTCTCGGTAACACCTGGTTGATAGCCTGTGCGCCCTGACTGCCGCCGAGCACCAAAAGCCGGAAGGAAGCCTCTTTATCAGCCTCTCTATCGGCCGCCTGATCACTCCGGTTCTTCAGAGCTGCAATCTCCTTGCGCACAGGGTTTCCGGTAAACACCAGCTTGTCGCTGGCTTTGAATGTCCCGGGAAACGCCTCGCAAACTCTATCTGCAAAGGGGCTGAGCAGACGGTTGGTAAGTCCTGCGACTGCGTTCTGTTCATGAATAAGTAGCGGGATACCGAGCACCTTGCTGGCCACACCCGCCGGGCCGCAGACAAACCCACCCATACCCACCACACAAGTCGGGTCCAGCCTTCTCATGATCCGTAGCGATTGCCAGAATGCCTGCATAATCATGAATGGTGCGGCGAGCAGCCTCTTCCAGCCAGCACCACGCAAGCCTTTCACTGAAACCTGGTGCAGGGGAATATCGGTGTCCGCCAATAGCTTGTTTTCCATACCCTGAGGCGTACCAAGCCATTGCACATCTGCACCTTGTGCCTTCAAGGCATGAGCAATCGATAATGCCGGAAACACGTGACCACCCGTACCTGCTGCCATGATCAACACTCTCAGTCTCCTTGTTTCCATGGCCAGATGCTCTCCACCGAATCAGAATCTGTAAATTCTGTTTCATATTGAATTCGAATCAGGATCGCAGCCATGAAGCAGCACACAATCAGACTGGCACCCCCTTGGCTAAGGAAAGGCAGGGTCAGACCCTTTGTTGGCAGTAAGCCGATATTCACTCCGATATTGATCAATGCCTGTCCCGCGAACAGCAGCGAGGTACCGTAGGCAACGAAGCTGTTGAATACCTGACCCTGCTGCTCTGCCTTGCGGGCGATTGAAAATCCCAGCCACACCAGGAGAACGAACAGCAGCACAACGAAACTCACTCCAACCAGGCCCAACTCTTCACCAATAATAGCCAGTACGAAATCGTTGTGTGCCTCCGGCAGGAAATACAGCTTCTGAATACTGTTACCCAGGCCAACTCCAAACCAGCCTCCCCGACCGAAAGCGATCAATGCCTGGGTAAGTTGATAACCTCCGCCGTAGACATTCTCGGCGGCCCAGGGATTCAGATAGGAAGAGAATCTTTCAATCACATAGGGTTTCATCACGGCGACATAAGTCACTGCTCCCGTGCAGAGCACCAGCATCAATACGAACCGGTAGAGCCTGGCCCCGGCAAGGAAAATCATGCAGAATGCTGTCAGCAGAAGAATCACCATGGCACCATGGTCGGGTTCGAAATGCAGCAGCACTACGGCCGCCGAAATTACCAGCATGGGCTTGAGAAATCCCGACCACTGATCCCGTACTTCTTCCATATGCCGCTCGAGATAGGCGGCGATGTACATGACGATAAACACCTTCGCCAATTCGGAAGGCTGCAGATTGAAGAGGCCCAGGTCAATCCAGCGCGCGCTACCATTTACCACCTTACCAATTCCGGGAACCAGAACCAGCATTAGCAGCGCATAGGATGCCATTAACAGAAACCAGCTCAGTCTGCGCCACAAATGCATGGGCAGATGCAACGTAATTAGCATGCCAATCACACCGATGGTCGCGAAAATAATCTGGCGCTTGAAATGGTAGAAAGGGTCGCCGTACTGACTACTGGCAATCTCGACCGACGCAGAAGTCATCATGAGCAAGCCAATGGTTATCAAAAGGCTTACTACCAGCAGCAGCAGATTCAACTTCTGTTCGCGCCGAATTCCTCCTGGAATCTGGTTTGTAATGGAAGCCATGTTCATTGCAGGCGCTCCACGGATTGTACGAATACCTGACCACGATGCTGGTAGTTATCGAACATATCGAAGCTGGCACAGGCGGGTGACAGCAACACTGCATCGCCCGGCAATGCGCGCTCGAGGGCAACCGCTACAGCATCCTGCATGTCCTTGGCGAAATAGGTCTGTAAGTCTCTGTCGAGGTTGGCCGCCAGCTCCATGGCATCACGACCGATCAGGATAACTTCCTTTACCCAGCGATTGATCACTGGTGCGAGCGGAGAGAAATCGGCTCCCTTGGAAACGCCGCCAGCTATCAGCAAGATGTGTCCGCTAATCCGATGACCGAGACCTTCTACTGCGGCCATGGTGGCACCAACATTGGTTCCCTTGGAGTCATTATAGAAGTCAACGCCCTTGATGGACGCCACCCACTGACAGCGATGGGGCAGACCGGTAAATTCTCGCACAGCCTGACGGATCACATCGAGTTCGATTCCCACACTGAGAGCGAGCGCGATGGCAGCCAGTGTGTTAGCGATATTGTGCTGTCCTACTATTTTCAGCTCATTGACCGACACGATCTTTTCAAACTGATAGGCCAGATACTGATCACCGTCTTCTTCCAAAAGGCCAAGCCCATTCACCCCGGGCCTTGAGAAACCGAAGTCCATCGAAGGGACGGCTATAGAATCGGGAGGAATTGTGGCGGGATCGTCTCGGTTGATTACCACACGGTGACACCCATTAAAAATTCGCTGCTTCGCCTTCGTATAATCTTCCAGGCTAGTGTAGCGATCGAGATGATCCTCACTCACGTTGAGAATTGTTGCCACCTCAGCGGCCAGGTTTTCGGTAGTCTCCAACTGAAAACTGGACAGCTCCAATACGTAAATATCCGCAGGCGGCCCTGCCAGAAGATCCAGGGCTGGCTTGAAGTTTGCCCCATCCAGATTTCCACCCAATGCATATTTCACACCAGCCGACTTCAGGATAGCTGCCAGGATTTCCACAACTGTGCTCTTGCCGTTAGAGCCAGTCACCGCAACGATTGGGCTTGTCACTTCTTTGGAAAAAATATCTATATCGCCCGTTACCGGTACATCGTTCTTCATGGCAGCAGCTATCACTGGAGTCTGTAAACTAACTCCAGGGCTCACAATCAATTGCTCTGCATTCATGAACGTCTGCACTTGAAAACCACCTAACTCACATTCAACGGCTGGAAACAGCTTCCGAAATTCAGCCAGTGCCGGGGGATTTAGCCTGCTGTCTACCACTCTGAAACTCTCACCCTTGCTGGCAAGGAATCGCGCACAAGACAAACCGGTTGCTCCGAGCCCAACGATGAGCTTGTAGCGCTCCGACTCAGGAACCATAGTGTTCCGTCCCTAACTGGTTCGCGAGACTCATCACCTTAGTTTCAAGGTCGCCAACCCAAACAGCACCAGCATTACAGTAATAATCCAGAAACGAACGATCACTCTGGGTTCTGGCCAACCCTTTAATTCAAAATGGTGATGTAATGGCGCCATCCGGAAAATTCGCTTGCCGGTTAATTTATAGGACGCCACCTGCAGGATCACCGACGCGGTTTCCATCACGAATACACCGCCCATTATGAACAGCACAATCTCATGTCTTGACACGATAGCCATGACACCTAGCGCTGCCCCCAGGGCAAGAGCACCCACGTCGCCCATAAAGATCTGCGCAGGATAGGTGTTGAACCACAGGAAACCCATGCCAGCTCCAACAAGGGCGCCAGCGAAAATAACAACCTCTCCCGAGCCAACAACATTCGGAATATTCAGATAGGAGGAGAACTCAGCATGGCCGGCAAGATAGGCGATGACTCCCAGCGCCCCTCCAACCATGACCGTGGGGAGAATCGCCAGACCGTCCAGGCCATCGGTAAGGTTTACGGCATTACTAAATCCCACAATCATCAGCGAACTAATCGCTATATAGAGAATTCCTGTATCTATTGCCACATCCTTGAAAAAGGGAACGATATAGTCGGTCTCAACTTCACTGAACGCGGTCTCGTAAAGTACTACCGCGGCGGCAATGCCTATCACGAATTGCCAGAACAGCTTCCATCGCGCAGACAATCCAGCTGGATTTTGCTCAAACACTTTTCGGTAATCGTCAACCCAGCCAATGGCACCGTACAACAAGGTCACCAGCAGCACGATCCACACATAATGATTATTGAGGTCAGCCCAAAGAAGCGTGCTAATAGCAATACTTATCAGAATAAGCGCCCCACCCATGGTTGGAGTACCGGCCTTGCTGAAGTGGGATTCGGGACCATCTTCACGCACGACCTGGCCAATCTGGTGATAGTTGAGTCTTCTGATCATGTAAGGCCCAATTACCAGGGAAACACCCAGCGCGGTGAGTATGCTGAAGATGCCGCGCACGGTAATGTATTGCAGCACAGCGAAATTACTGTCGAACTGCATCAGAAAGTTTGACACCCATACCAGCATCAAGCATCTCCCTTAAGCTTCAACTTATCCAGCACAACTTCCATATGAGCACCCCTGGATCCCTTTATCAGGAATAACAGGTCGCTGTCGGCTTGTTCTATACAATGGTTCTTGAGAGATTCCTGATCGGGGAAAATTTTCGCATCGCTACCAAATCCTGCAGCCATCTTTTCCGCAAATTCACCAGTAACCCAGAGCTCAGGAATGCCCGCCTTACGCGCGTACTCACCAACGGCGAAGTGTGATGACTCGGCTTCATCGCCCAACTCCTTCATGTCTCCAGCTACCAGCACTTGCCTCCCCGGCAACCACTTGAGCACATCGATAGCGGCGAAGAATGAATTCGGGCTAGCGTTATAGGTGTCATCAATCAGCAGCGAATTACCGAGGCCCGGCATGCTAACAAGACGACCAGGCACAGGTTTCAACCCTGCCAGCCCATCACGAACATCGCCCAGGCTCGCACCCGCTTCCAGCGCAACCGCCGCCGCTGCCAGTGCGTTAGCCACATTGTGAACACCCAGCAGTTGCAGAGCGATCACCACTTCACCTCTTGGACCTGAGAGCCTGAAAGATACCTGGCCCTTATCATTCAGGCTGACGTCTTCTGCTCGATAGGTCATTGCCTTGTTGCCACTGGCGGAGAACAGAATCTGTCGACAATGTGAGGACCGGGCAATCCATTGTCCTACATTCGGATCGTCGCCATTGAGAACGGCGATGCCCTCTTCAGTGAGGCTATCCAGAATTTCACCCTTGGCTTCCACGATTCCCTGCAGGCTTCCAAACCCTTCAACATGCGCAGCACTGGCGTTGGTTATAAGGGCAATATCAGGACAGGTCACCTGGGAACTGAACGCGATTTCTCCGGCACAGTTTGCCCCCATTTCAATAACGGCATATTCATGTTCCCTGGCAAGCCCGAGCAAGGTGAGCGGTACGCCAATGGTATTGTTCAAATTTGCCGGGGTTGCCAGGGTGCTTGCCTTATTGCTGAGAATGGCGGCAAGCATCTCCTTAACCGTGGTCTTGCCCTGGCTACCCGTGAGCGCTATTACCGTGGCCATACTGCGCATCCGGTTGAGGCGTGCAATATCCCCGAGCGCCTTATGAGTATCCGGCACCACTAGTTGCGGTAATTTAGCATCCACTTTTCGGGATACGATCGCAGCCCCCGCTCCAGCTTCCTCAGCTGCCTTGACGAAATCGTGACCGTCGAATCGCTCCCCTTCGAGAGCAAGATAGGCATCTCCGGCCTTGAGGGAACGGGAGTCCGTGGACAGCTGCGAAAATTCGACGTCGCTGCCTTCCACTCTGGCATTCATTTCCCGTGCCAGTTCCAGAATCGTCATGCTTCCTATCACGTCTTCACTACCCACGTTACTTCCCGGTTCTCGATTTCAATGCCAGGCGCACCTGATTGGCATCGCTGAAAAGCACTCGATGCCCGCCTGACTCCTGATAGTTCTCGTGACCCTTGCCAGCCACCAGCACGACATCACCGGCAACGGCATGACTTATGGCGTAATTGATTGCCTCGGCACGGTCCCGAATCGCCATCACGGATTCGGGCCTGGAAATGCCGCTAATAATATGTTCAATAATGCGGTCACCTTCTTCGTTGCGCGGATTGTCATCAGTAAGTATCAAATGATCTGCATACTGCTCTGCTATCTCACCCATGAGAGGCCGCTTGCCACGATCACGATTGCCACCGCAACCGAAGACACACCAGATCGCTCCCGTGAAGTGCTGGCGCAGGGCGACGAGCGCGCTACGCAAACCATCGGGGGTGTGGGCATAGTCAACCACCACCGTGATGTCATCACTCTCGCCGATGATCTCCATACGACCATTTACTGGCCTGAGCAGGGACAGTTGCTCACAGATGGCCTGAATATCCACATCGGGACGTTTTCCCAGATAGGCAATCAGGGCGGCCAGCACCGCAAGCACATTACTGAAATTGAAGTAGCCGATCAGACAACCGCTTATTTCTCCGCTGCCCAGTGGCGTATTTACAATAGCCCTGTACCCTTTCTTGGTGAGCTCATAGGACTCTGCATGCACAGTCGCTATCCTGTTTTCGGTGCTGTAGGTAAGAATTTCGACATCGCTGGAAATGGCATTGATCATACTCAAGGCATAGGCGTCATCCAGGTTGATAACCGCATGCTTCAGTCCTGGCATGGTAAAGAGGATGCGCTTATTAGCAGCATAGGATTCCATGTTGTCATGGTAGTCGAGATGATCGCGGCTTAGATTTGTAAACAAGGCCGTGTCGAACTTTACAGCCGCCACCCTTTTTTGATGCAAACCGACTGAGGAGACTTCCATCGCGACTGGATCGATTTTTGCGGCACACATTTCTGCCAGCGCCATCTGTGTGAATACGGCGTCCGGCGTGGTGAGCAGGGTTTCCTTTAATGAGCCGGGAATTCCGTAGCCCAGTGTGCCCATTACGCCGCAGTTGTTGCCCATTGCCGTGAGCACCTGCGCTATGAACTGACTGCAACTGGTTTTACCGTTAGTGCCGGTAATACCGAACACCGTCAGTTTCTCACTGGGATGTCCATAAAACCTGGCTGCTATCTCGCTAATCCTGGCACCAAGTTCATCAACGGCAATGATGGCGCGGCCCTGTTTCTCGGTAACGCCTTGCCAGTTGCCCCCCGATTCTGCCAGCACGGCACTGACTCCCAGCGCCAGGGCTTCATCGATGTAGTCCCGGGCATCATGGTTTCGGCCAAAACAGGCAATGAAGAGATCACCGGGCTTAAGCAAGCGGCTATCCATCTGAATACCGGTTACTTTTACGGCCAGGGAATCCAATTTGGTATTGGGCATGTCCACCAGACCCTGAACCAGATCGATCAGGCTAGAGTGTGGCTGTAGCTTCTCTGCTGTATTCATAGTCTAGTTTGCCCCGCTCAAGGCCAGTTCCGGTTCTGGAATCTTGTCCGGAGTCACATTGAGAACTCGCATTGCACCCGCTGCTATTTCAGCAAATACCGGTGCAGCCACTTGACCGCCGTAGTGCTCTTCACCCTTGGGTTCATTGATAACGATGACCACGACGATTTCCGGATCTGAAGCCGGCACCATGCCCACGAACAGAGAGTTATGAAGATTTTCTTCATACCCCATTTCCCCCACCACGTGAGCCGTTCCGGTTTTTCCCGCTACCTTGTAGAAGGGAATATTTGCGTCGATGGCAGACCCGCCGCGACTGCGATCCACCACGGTCTCCAGCATTTCCCGGACACGTCTCGCGGTAGCCGCCTCTATCACCTGCTCACGGGGCAGGCTGGCTAATTCACTTTCGCTTAGTTTTAACAGTGAGACCGGCTTGCGAATGCCGTCATCGGCGATCACCGAATAAGCCCGCGCCAGTTGCAGGGCCGACGCGGATAAACCATAGCCGTAAGAAAGCGTGGCAGTTTCTATGCGACTCCAGCGACGCGGATTAGGCAACACGCCACCGCGCTCGCCGGGGAAGCCCGTTCCGGTTACCTCGCCAAATCCGACGCGCTGCAATACATCGCGAATAGGCTCGGGACCAATCTCAAATGCGATCTTGCTGGTGCCGATATTGCTGGACTTGGTGATCACCTTCTCAAGCGTCAGGGTGCCGTAGTTGGCAATATCGCGAATCTCATAGGGCCCCACCATCATCCATCCCGGACCCGTTTCAACGATAGTGCCTGGCGTGTAGAGCCCGGATTCCAGGGCGGCAGTTATCGTAAATGCTTTCACCGTAGAACCAGGTTCGAAGACATCAGTGATCGCCCGATTTCGCAGCACGCTGAAGTCCGTCATGTTTGCCTTGTTATGCGGGTTGTAAGACGGCTGGTTCACCATGGCCAATACTTCACCCGTGTCGACATCAAGGATGACGGCCGACGCACCCTTGGCTCGACGGGTTATGAACTCTGCCTTGAGCGCACGGTAAGCCAGGTTCTGCAAGCGGAAGTCCAAGGCCAGGCTGAGGTTGTTACCTGGCTCGGCGGTTTCGATCGTGTTGAGCTCTTCTATGATGTGTCCACGCCGGTCCTTCATGACCTGACGACGACCGGAAACTCCACTTAACCAATCGTCATAGGTGAGCTCGAGACCTTCCTGTCCTACATCATCGACATTGCTGAAACCAACCAGGTGGGCAGTTACCTCACCCTGTGGGTAGAAACGCTGATATTCCTGCTGGGTATAGACATGATCGATATTCAGAGCCAGCACGGCTTCCGCATCGGCCGGTGCCAGTCGACGCTTCACATACAGGAACTCCCGGCTCGCATTATTGTTAATGCTGGTAAGCAACACATCCGGATTTAACTCCAGTGCCACTGCCAACCTCCTGATAGCGGCAGGGTCCTGAACCAGCTCACCTGGATTAACCCAGATGGACTGCACCGGCGTACTTACCGCCAGCGGTTCGCCATTGCGATCGGTAATCAGCCCCCGGTTTGCCACCAGCGGGATGGTGCGAATGGTGCGGGCGTCGCCCTGCCCCTGCAGGAAATCCCTTTGCATAATGTGCAGCGCACTTAACTTCCAGCCAATTGCAGCAACACAGAGAAGCAGGCCGAACAACACCAGCATGCGACGCCATTGCCCAAAGAACCCTGTGAGTCTGCCTTCAGTCATGTTGCACCATCACGATGTCATCAACATCTGGCACCTGCATGTGCAGCTGGTCCGCGGCCTTCTGCTCGATACGACCGTCAAGACCAAACGTACTCTGCTCCAACAATAGCTGACCCCATTGCACATCCAGCCTGTTTGCCTCGTCTTTCAATTGCTGCAGTTCGTTGAATGCAAAGCGATTAGCATGGGTTGTGCGCACTACCGAGAGTCCGGAACCAAGCACAACAGCCAAGGCGATATACAACAGTGCAGACCTGGTGTTTCCAACTCCCAGCCAATTGAGAACGGAGCGTCTGCTCCCGTCTGCTTGCGCTTCAGCTGTTTTTCTTTTCACTTTGGTATTCACGGTCAAGGCGCTGCCTGTCCAATTTTTTCGGCCACGCGTAATACGGCTGAGCGTGCCCGGGGATTCGACTCAATCTCTGTTTTCGAGGGCTTCTCCGCCCCACCGACCTTGCGCAACACGGGATTCAATTGATCCGCTGGAATCGGCAAGCCCCGGGGATAGCGATCACCACGAGCCTGTTCCGCAATGAATCGCTTAACGATCCTGTCTTCCAGGGAATGAAAGCTGATCACCGCCATTCGGCCACCAATCGCCAGGACATCAATGGCCTGTTGCAGCGCCAGGCGAATCTCGTCGAGCTCTTCATTGATGTAGATTCGAATTGCCTGGAAAGCCCGGGTGGCGGGATGCTTGTCACGCTCCCAGGCCGGGTTCGCTTCCTTGACGATTTCAGCCAACCGCGCCGTCGTGGTAATGGGTGCCTCCAGCCTCGCCTTAACGATCGCTCTGGCCATACGACGGGAATGCTTCTCCTCACCATAGTGGTACAGCACATCGGCGATCTCAGCTTCGGCGGCCTTGTTAACCCATTCGGCGGCAGTGATCCCGGTCTCGGTATTCATCCGCATATCGAGCGGACCATTGCGCATGAAGCTGAAGCCACGGTCGGGGTCGTCCAATTGCGGGGAAGACACACCAAGGTCGAACAAGACGCCGTTAACCTTGCCCGCCAGATCGTATTGCTGGCAGATCTCTGACAATCGGCTAAATGGTGTATGGACGTAGATCACGCGCTTATCCTTTTCTGCCAACCGGATCGCTTCCGCGATAGCCTCAACATCTTTATCCAAAACCAGCAAGCGGCCACTGGCATTCAATTGCGCCAGGATCGACCGGGAATGACCGCCACGTCCAAACGTGGCATCGACGTAGATTCCATCAGGGATAATAGCCAGCGCCGACACTGCCTCCTCTTGCAGAACAGTTTTATGTGGCGCTTGCTGGGTCATCCATTACGGCCACCTAGAGCGCAAGCGTTCTCAGCTTCTCAGGTAGCTCCCCCTCGGTCGAAGATTCACTCAGCCAGTGATCGCGTTGATGGTTCCAACTCTCCTGGTCCCAGATTTCCAACTTCTTGCCCTGCCCGATAAGGCAGACATGCTTTTCCAGTTGCGCATAGAGACGTAGCTCCTGCGGCAACAAAATCCTTCCATTGCTGTCTAATTCAAGGTCGTTTGCGTGACCGATAAGGAGGTGTTTCACGCGCTGCGACATGGGATCGAAACTCGAGAGCGACTCAATCTGTCGTTCTATCTGTTCCCACTCGGCAAGCGGGTAAAGCAGCAGACAGCGATGATTGGTATCGATGGTGACAACGAGATGCCCGGAACAATTTTGCATCAATTGCTCGCGATAGCGTGCTGGCATAGCCATACGCCCTTTAGCATCCAGGTTGATTGTGTTGATGCCGCGAAACACCAGTCGTCCCCATTTTTGATGTTGTGAATTCTTGTTAGGGAGGGAAATTCATGAAACCCGGCCGGGCTTAACCACGATTCCCCACAATTGAACAAAAAATTCCACTTTTCTCCACAAAGCCACACTATAGGGTTGCATCGGCATCTGCGCAAGACAATTTATGTATTTTTTTCAAGAATTTACGGGAACATGCCGCTAAAAGTAGGGAAGTTGCTGTGACCTTGTCGAACACAAAGGCACAAAAAACAATAAATACAGCGCAATATTGCGTTTAATTAAAGTAATTTCTTAAGTTTGGATCGAGCCTGTCGAGGGCTATTCCTGCCCGGATATCCGGCAAAAAGCGGGATTTTGGAAAGATGCCTAGAAAATCCGAGTCTGCGCTGACAAACGCAGTTTAGAGACTCTTGCGGGAAAAAATTGAGCCAGCCTGTAAGCCGGGTTCTGTCGAGGACAATTATTCATCTGCAACCTGTGTCACCACAGGCTTGTAGCGGCCTACCCGAATCCAATGCGAGCAACATTAACGGATTCCTATTTGGCCTTGCTCCAGGTGGGGTTTACCTTGCCACGAACTGTTACCAGTCGCGCGGTGCGCTCTTACCGCACCATTTCACCCTTACCTGACTACCTTGCGGTAACCGGGCGGTATAATTTCTGTTGCACTAGCCGTAGGTTCGCACCTCCCAGGCGTTACCTGGCACCCTGCTCTGCGGAGCCCGGACTTTCCTCCACCGGACCAAATGATCCGGCAGCAATTGCCCGGCTGACTCAGCCGCAGACTATAGAGAAACAGGGGCAGACGCAATACCGGCATGCAGTAGCCTCGCCCACCGGGATCAATCGCTGGCCGATGACTTCCCCTGCCCTTCCGCTGCGAGGGCCCGCTCGTAGAGTTCGTTCTTCCTGACCCCGCAGAATTCTGCAGCAACTGCCACCGCCCGTTTCAGCGACAGGTCCGTGCGTAACAGGGAAAACAAGCGCATCGCAGCCGTCATGCTGGCATCGACTGCATCCTGTGGGGCTTTCCCTGCGACCACCAGCACCAATTCCCCCCGCTCCGCATTCTCGTTGGCGTCCAGCCAGGTCAGGCTTTGCCCAAGGTCACCGCTGAAATGTTCTTCGAATCGTTTCGTTAATTCGCGGGCGATGAAGATCCGGCGCCCTGTCCCAAAGATGTCATGCAGGGATTGCAGACTCTGCCGGAGCCTGTGAGGCGCCTCATAGAAAATGAGCGTACGCTCCTCATCTTTCAGCAATGCCAGTTGCTTGTTTCTCGCAATCTCTTTCGCGGGAAGAAAGCCTTCGAAAGCAAACCGGTCTGTCGGCAAACCAGCCACACTGACCGCGGCCAGCAGGGCACTGGGGCCCGGAATTGGCAACACGCTGTAACCGGCATCCCGGGCCGCCCGAACCAGCCTGTAGCCGGGGTCAGCAATCAGCGGTGTGCCGGCATCGGATATCAATGCGATGGACTTGCCAGCGCCCAGCAAGCCCAGCAAGTATTTTTCCGCGCCTGCATCGCTAAAGTCATGATACGCCTTCAGTGCCGTTTCGATACCGAAGTTCTTCAATAGTTTGCCACTGTGGCGGGTATCCTCGGCTGCCACCAGATCGACAGTCGATAGGATTTCCAGCGCCCGGGCGGAGATGTCTGCCGTGTTGCCAATCGGCGTGGCGACGATGTAGAGAGTTCCCTGTTCCAACACTGATTCCTGCAAAAAATTGCCCAGTTACCGATCTTGTATTAGTCTTTTTGCCAGGTCTTTTCGGCTACACAGAAATCGATCAAGTGACCGTAAGTAGCCGTAGGTAACCGTAAGTAACTGACAGAAACCTGAGGCTGTTAAACGGCCGGCTAAACAATAGCCCGCGTTTCAGTGCTCATGACCCGGCAATTCAACACCATTATGTGGCAAACTTGGCCCTTCAGGCCTGGCCCCAGCCAGTGACATGCACCTTTCGATGAAGCAATGATGCCCCTACTCCCAGCCCTGTGCTCCAGCAAATCTTCCTATTCGGCGCAGGCTGGCCGACGGCTGCGCCGCGTCTTCCCCGTATTGCTCGCGAGCTTGTTGTCTGTGTTGATTACCGCCTGTAGCAGCACGCCAGGCGACCAGGCACCTGACGAACCGGTCCTGCAGTCTACCTCAGTCAGTGTAGATCAGCTATTGAGTGAAGCAGAGTCCCTGGCGGCACCGGAGAGAAATGAGCTGCTGTTGCAAGGTGCCGAAGACTTGCTGGCAAGCTCCGAATTGCAGGCCGCCAATCTCGTCCTCGCATCCCTGGGTCAACCGGATCGATTGATGCCACAGCGGCGTCTGCGCTATGCGTTGTTGCAGGCAAGCCTCGCGCAGCGGCGTTCGAATCCTGCTGCCGCCCTGCGCTGGCTCGAGGGTTCACTGACGAGTGCTGCCGACCCCACAACAGAGTTGGGGGCGATCTACTATGACACGCTCGGTCGCTTGTATGAGAGCAATAATCAACTTGCCGAGGCCGTATCGGCTTATGCGGAAGCGTCCGCATACTACGTCAACGATGCCAGCAGCGATATCTTCGACCGTATCTGGCTGGCCTTGCAGAATCTGAGTGATGGCTCGCTGAATCAACTGGCGGCGGATGCCAGCAGTTATGAGTTACGGGGCTGGATCGAACTGGAAAGGGTATACCGGGACGACGAATTCAGTCTAAGCAGTCAGCTGGACGCGATAGCGCGCTGGCAGAAGATATGGTCCAGCCACCCAGCCACACAACGCTTACCCACCGCATTGGCCGATCTCAGGGAGACATGGGAACAACGTCCCCGACATATTGCGCTGGTCCTGCCCCTGAACCAGGCAGCTGGCCTTGCCATTCAGGAGGGCTTTCTCAGCGCCTATTACCAGGCCCTGGCGGAAAATCGCAACCAGCCCCAGGTCACCGTCCTGGACAGCTCCGGCATCAGCGATGTCCTGGAACTGTACGAACAAGCGACAGATCAGGGCGCTGACCTGATGATCGGCCCCCTAAGCAAAGCGTTGGTCAATCAGCTGCAGGGCATGGATCGATTACCGATTACCACCCTCGCACTCAACTATCTCGACAATCCCGGGCAACTCCCACGTAACCTCTACCAGTTCGGGCTGGCGCCCGAGGATGAAATCGATCAGGCAGCGCAATTCGCCTGGCTGGAGGGGCATCGCAAGGTGGCCATCGTGACACCGCAGTCCCAGGACTACCTGCGCCTGCAGGGTGTGTTTCGATCAACCTGGGAGACGCTGGGGGGAAGCGTGGTTTCGGCAGCCAGTTACAGTGAGACAAACGACTACTCAGACGTTGTAAAACGTCTGATGGCCATAGACTCCAGCGAGGCCCGGGCGCAGAGGCTGCTGGATATCCTGCCACGTAACAGCATGGAATTTACTCCCCGGCGACGACAGGATATCGATTTTATCTTCCTCATAGCCAATCCACGGCAAGGGAGGCTCATCAAGCCTACGCTTGCATTCTACTTCGCCGAGGATTTGCCCGTGTTTGCCCTGCCCTCCATTTTCGACGGCCAGCAGAGCGAGAACGATAACCGGGATCTCAATGGCATCTGGTTTACTGCCGAGCCCTGGTTATTGAACACAGACGATGAGTTAAAGGCGTCCATCGATGCAAACCTTCGCAGTACCCTGGCACCACTGCAGAGACTACGCGCCCTGGGGATTGACAGTTTTGGCCTGTACACCAGACTCGGCATGCTTTCCTCCGGGCAGCTTGACAGCATTTTCGGCACCACAGGCAGACTGACGGTTGATCAGAACGGCCGTATCCGTCGCGGGCTGCAGGTTGCCAGATTCATAAATGGCAGAGCCGTCGTGCAGACAGACGGCAGCATTGCAAGCGACGATTAGTAACCCGTCCTGTCGCTCGCAACACCATCGGTCGTGCCCCCACCTTTGAATTTTTCCGCATTGACGCCGCTGAGCAGCCGGGCGCGAGGTTGGCAGCTGGAAACCCGGGCACTGAAATTCCTGCGCAAGCAGGGGCTGCGGCTACTGGAGCGAAATTTCAATAGCCGGTTCGGGGAGATCGATCTTATCATGACACAGGAACCAAACGTCCTGATTTTCGTGGAAGTACGTTACCGTGCTTCGGAAAAATTTGGAGGTGCAACGGCATCGGTCACGCGAGCCAAACAACACAAGCTGCGACTGACAGCCAGGTCCTGGCTACAGGGCAAGCCCCGCTATCGCAATCGCGTCTGCCGGTTTGATGTGGTGGCCATGACGGGTCCCACAGCGGGGAATCTCGAAATAAACTGGATCAAAAATGCCTTCAGTTGAAACTTATCGGGCTTCTACCCTGTCTACTGGTAACAACAGTCCGGCATCGAATTGTGCCGCGCCCGGGGTAACACTTGGCAGATTTCTGCCGATATAAGCTAATACTGAAAAAGGCAGTACTTGAAGGTAGTACTCATGGATTTGCAAGAAAGAATTCTCGGCCACTTTCTGGAAAGCATCGAAGTCAAGCAGCGCTCTGCCGGAGACCTGGTTGAATACGTGCAACGCGCGGGCGATCTGATGGTGGAGTGTCTGCTCAACGAAGGAAAGATTCTAAGCTGCGGCAATGGCGGGTCTGCGGGCGATGCCCAGCATTTTTCCGCCGAGCTACTGAACCGGTTTGAGAAAGAACGTCCGGGATTGCCGGCCATCGCGCTCACTACAGACAGCTCTACCCTGACGGCGATAGCCAATGACTACGACTACAACGAAATTTTTTCCAAGCAGGTAAGCGCCCTGGGAAATGAAAGAGATGTGTTACTGGCCATTTCCACTAGCGGTAATTCCCCGAACGTAATCACCGCAATCAAGGCCGCTCATGAACGCGGCATGGGCGTTGTCGCACTGACTGGGCGGGATGGAGGCGACATCGCCGGGAAGCTGAGCGACCAGGATGTCGAGATTCGGGTGCCATCAGAGAGGACTGCGCGCATCCAGGAAGTGCACTTGATAGTCATACACTGCCTTTGTGATTTTATCGATACACGATTATTCGGAGGAGATGAGGCATGAAATCCCGCAATATTCTCGTGCTGCTGATTACCTTGGCGATGTCTTCTTGTACAACGATCCTTGTTGAGACCACAGGTGATGAAGGAATACAGGAAGATCCGACCGAGCGTACAACCGGCGCCAGGGTCGAGGATGAGGCCATCGAGACCAAGGTGCTGGTGAACATGAAATCTCAGGAACCAGGGTTGAAGAACGCACACATAGACGCTGTTAGCTATAACGGCGTTTTACTGCTGCTAGGCCAGGTCGAATCAGAAGCCCTCAAGGCAAGAGCTACCGAAATCGCCAGTCAGGCCAGCGCCAAGATCAAGCGTATTCACAACGAAATGGAGGTCAGTGGCAAAACCAGCCTAGTCTCGCGAACCAACGATACCTGGATCAACACCAAGGTAAGAACTCGCATGATGACCAACCGCGATGTACCGTCGGATCAGATCAAGATTGTTGTCGAGAACGGTACCGTGTACCTGATGGGACTCATAAGCGAAATGGAAGGCGATAACGCGGCAAACGTTGCACGCAACGTATCCGGCGTCTCACGCGTGGTTAAAGTGTTCGAATATATTAATTAGGTTCTGGGAACCAGGACTTACTTGACCAGTCGTAAGGGAGGCTTCTTATCTCCCTTTTTTTCGGCTGGCTTTTCTCGACCAGAGTCGACCGGAGGTTGATCGCTGCCTGTTGGTGGAGGCTCGGGGACGGGTGCTTCGGGCTCGAAGATCATACCCTGCCCGTTTTCCTTGGCATAGATTCCCAACACTGCGTGCATGGGCACGATTACCCGCTTGGGAATCCCCGCAAAGCGACCCTCGAAGTCAACGAATTCGTTGCCAATATTCAGGTCCTGAATGGCGATAGGTGAGATGTTGAGGATTATCTGGCCGTCCTTAACATGCTCCTGAGGCACCTCAACACCGTTCTCGTAAGCATTCACCAGGATATAGGGCGTGCAGTCATTTTCGACAATCCATTCGTACAAGGCGCGAACCATATAGGGTCGACTGGAAGTCATTGTCATAACACGCACCCCTTCTGCCTGAAGGCGCAGGAAAGCACTACACCATTTCTTTTTCTTGCTCGGAAAAGCTGGCTACGATGGAATCTCGCTCGAACAGTCGGTCGCGATACTCGAGCATGGGTTTCACCGCCTTGGACTTGCCAAGATCGACTCCCATGTAGGGCAGTCGCCACAGGATGGGCGCAACGCAACAATCGACGATTGTGAATTCATCACTCATGAAGAAAGGTTTTTCGCCGAATATGGGCGCAATTGAGATCAGGCTTTCTCGCAACTCCTTGCGCTTCTTATCCAGTTGCGATGGGGTACCGTCTTTCGCCATCAAGGCATCGACGAGATCGCACCAGTCTTGCTTGATGCGATAAATCCACAATCGGCTTTGTGCTCGCGCCACGGGATAGACAGGGAATAGCGGCGGATGAGGAAAACGCTCATCCAGGTATTCCATCATGATGTCTGCCTCATACAGGACCAGATCCCTGTCTACCAGCGTGGGCAGAGTGTTGTAGGGGTTCAGCGTGGCCAGATCTTCCGGCTTGTTATTCGGATCGACATCGATGGTCTCAACCGTCACGCCTTTTTCAGCCAGGACAATTCGAACCCGGTGGCTGTAGTGACTGGTTCCATCCGAATAAAAAGTCATTGAAGAACGTTTTGCGACCACGCCCATAGGTAAGCCTCTATGTATTTTTACTTATATTGTATTCAAGTGCGATTTCAGACTAGTGATAGTCCTTGGAGAACTCCCGGCCAATTAGCGCCGTGAGTACATAGAGCACGCCGAGAAAAGCCAGAACCCATATCCCTATTTGCTGGCGTCTGTCGCGAACCGGTTCACCTATGTAATACATGAAATTAACCAGGTCAGCGATCATGGAATCGAATTCCGCCGGGCTGAGCTCGCCGGTACCTGCCACATGATGCAAATCGCATTGGGTAGGGTCTCCCGCGCCATGATCATCACAGGTCACATCCCCCTGCAGTCCGTGCAGCACGTTCGGCATGGCGACGTTAGGGAAGATCTTATTATTGGCACCGAAGATTCTCGACTCATCGTTATAGAACGATCTCAGATAGGTATAGAGCCAATCCGGGCTGTGCACCCTCCCCGCCAGTGTGAGATCAGGGGGAGCGGCACCAAACCAGTTTTCAGCGTCTTCTTTTGCCATCGAGTTTTCAATCAGGTCACCGATCAGCGAACCGTCCCATACCAGGTTGGCTAGAACCATGTCGTGGGGAATACCAAGATCGTCGGCAGTACGCTCGTAACGCGCATAGCCGAGCTCATGACATGAAACACAGTAATTCATATAAGTGCGGAAACCACGCTGCAATGAATCCTTGTCCTCGAAGTCAGTTTCCACGTGTTCCAGATCCAGATTACCGGAAGAGGCTGCTTCAGCATTACCGGATACCAGCATCAGCGGCAGAGCCACGAGGAAAATAATCAGCAAGATACTGCCCAGTAACTGCGGGATGCTGATAAAGCGGCCCGTTACTCGCTCAGGAGGCTGTGACGTTTGCTCCTTGCGGGTATACCAGGGCATGGCAATGAAGTACGCGAAGTAAACCACAGTCATTATCTGCGCGAGCAGGGTCTTCGCAGGGCTTACGGCTTGTGTGCCCAGTACACCAAGAATGATGAAACTGACCACGAACAGCAGCAATGCGATGCGGCTATACCAGCCCTTGTAGCGCATTGACTTCACCGGACTCTTGTCGAGCCATGGCAGGACGAAGAGGATGGCGATCGCACCAAACATGACCAGCATGCCCCAGAATTTGGAGTCGATCCCGAACAGCGGCACGGTTACGGCACGCAGCATGGAATAGAATGGCGTGTAGTACCACACAGGCGGCACGTGTTCCGGTGTCTTCAGAGAGTCGGCTTCGATGAAGTTAGCCACTTCGAGGAAGTAACCCCCCATCTCCGGCACGAAGAAAACGATCGCACAGAAGACAAACAGGAACACAACCACACCCGGAAGGTCATGGTACATGGTGTAGTACGGGTGGAAAGGCACACCATCGACTGGAATACCATCGGGCCCTTTGTTTTTCTTGATCTCAATACCGTCAGGGTTGTTGGAGCCTACTTCATGCAGGGCCAGGATATGTACAACCACCAGAGCAATCAGAACGATCGGCAAGGCAACCACATGCAATGCGAAGAATCGGTTCAGGGTTGCACCTGAAATGAGGTAATCGCCACGGATCCATACCAGCAGGTCTTCACCGATTATGGGAATAGAACCGAACAGGGACACGATTACGTTGGCACCCCAGTAAGACATCTGACCCCATGGCAATACGTAGCCCATGAATCCCTCAGCCATCAGCACCAGGTAGATACACATACCCAGCACCCACAGCAGTTCTCTCGGCTTCTGATAAGAGCCGTACATCAGGCCACGGAACATATGAATGTAGACAACGAAGAAGAACGCCGATGCACCAGTGGAGTGCAGGTAGCGAAGCAACCAGCCGTATTCCACGTCGCGCATGATGTATTCAATAGACGCAAAGGCTGCCTCTGCGCTTGGCGTGTAATTCATAGTCAGCCAGACACCGGTAAGCAGTTGCATTACCAGTACCAGCAGGGACAGAACCCCGAAGAAATACCAGAAGTTAAAGTTCTTCGGCGCGTAATACTCGCTCATGTGCTGCTTCCAGGCAGCCACGATTGGTAAGCGGTCATCAACCCAACCTACCAGTCCGGTCAGTGCATTCATCACACGACCAGATTGCTTGCCAGCTACGGCATTATCGGAATTGCTGATATCTGTCATGCCGCAGTCTCCTCATCGATACCGATCACCAGAACATTGTCATCCTCGAAAGAATACGGCGGTACCTGCATGTTTCTGGAAGCAGGAGAGCCGCTGTACACGCGGCCAGCCAGGTCGAAGCGAGAGCCGTGACAGGGACAGAAGAATCCGCCGCGCCATTCACTATCGAAGGGCTGTGGGCGTAATTCGATATGTGGCGTTGGAGAACAGAACAGGTGGGGGCAGAGGCCTACCAGAACCAGGACTTCCGGGTCACGGGAGCGGGTTTCGTTCTGTGCGTAAGCCGGTTGCTCGGGGTCTTCCGAATTCGGGTCGGTCAAACGACCTGGATTCTCATTCAAGACAGCCAGGGCTTCCTCACTGCGGCGAATGACGAAAATCGGTCGACCACGCCAGGCGGGTATTGGACCCAGCATTTCACCGGGTTGCAGTCGGCTGATATCCAACCGAACCGGTGCACCCGCTGCACGCGCCTTCGCGCTTGGGTTCCAGGATCCTATGAATGGGACGGCTGCTCCTACAACACCGGCTGCACCTGCTACCGATGTGGAGCCCACCAAGAAACGCCTACGGCCAGCGTTAGTACTGTCGTCAGTCACCGTAAATTTCTCCTTGAGAGCACGCTACTTAAAATTAATTTGCAGTATTAATCTGCTTGGAAACTTGTCTGGGTTGGCTGCTGGGTCCGGGATGTGCTGCGCATGCCCTTCATTGGCGCCGGAATTCCTCTCGCGGGGACGCGGAGAGAAATCTTTCCCTGGATCAGGCTCAAAAACCGCGTGAATTCTAGTCGTTTTCACGATTTTTAGCAAGTGCGCAGCCCCACGCCAGGCAATTCAACTGATTGATTTGTAAACAAAAATCTAATTTTTTGCAGGCAAAAAAAAACGTCGAATCTGTAATAAAATTCGACGTTTTTTCGGATTTGTACTGCGAATTAACGCTTGGAGAATTGTGGTCGCTTGCGCGCCTTTCTCAAACCCACTTTCTTCCGCTCAACTTCACGGGCATCACGCGTCACGAAGCCAGCCTTACGCAGAGTCGGGCGCAGTTCATTGTCGTATTCCATCAGCGCGCGGGTTATCCCATGGCGGATCGCGCCGGCCTGGCCGAAGCTGCCACCACCGCGTACGGTGACGTTGATGTCGAATTTCTCTGTCATCTCCACCAGTTCAAGCGGCTGACGAACGATCATGCGTGCCACTTCACGGCCAAAATAACCATCCAGGGGACGGCGATTCACAGTGATGTTGCCATTACCGCTTGTCAGATAGACCCTGGCTGTAGAAGTCTTGCGACGACCGGTACCGTAATATTGTGTAGCTGCCATGTTGGATCTTCGTCCTTATTACAGTTGCAGTGCTTGAGGTTGCTGGGCGCTATGGGGGTGTTCAGTACCCGCATAGACCTTGAGCTTCTTGTACATCGCCCGGCCCAGAGGTGTGCGCGGAAGCATACCTTTGACCGCAAGCTTGATGGCGCGCTCAGGCGCATGCACTTGCAACTTCTCAAATGAAATGGATTTCAAGCCACCCGGAAAACCAGAGTGGGCGTGGTACATCTTGTCTTTGGCCTTGTTGCCGGTGACAGCGACCTTGTCCGCATTGATGACTACCACGTAATCACCAGTATCCACGTGCGGAGTATATTCAGGCTTGTGCTTGCCACGCAGACGGGTCGCAATGGCAGCTGCCATGCGGCCCAGGGTCTGGCCTTCAGCATTGATCAGAAGCCACTGCTTGGGGACTTCGTTGGGTTTTGCGCTATAAGTCTTCATCGCACGTTCTGGGGCTTAATTCAAAAGAGCGCGAATACTACAGTAGGGAGTACCAATGTTCAAGGGGTTTTAGCGGCCTGAAGGCCTGATTTTTGGCGGCTGCAGCGGTATTTCGGGGCAGGCAGCGGTATTCCTGATCCCCAGCGCCGCATGGCGCCTGAATCGAGGCAGAAATCAGGCCCGGTGCTCCCGTCCCAGGTAGTCATGGGACTGCATTTCCACGAGTCTGGAGCGTGTTCTTTCGAATTCGAAAGAAAGCCTGGTGCCGCTGTACAGCCCTTCCAGGGGGCAATCAGCCGAGATTATCAGCTTCACCCGCCTGTCATAGAGCTCATCGATGAGGTTGATAAAGCGCCGCGTCTGGTCGTTGTTGTCATCATTTAGGCAGGGTACTCCGCTGAGAATCAGGGCATGATACAGCCTAGCAATCTCTACATAGTCGAAGGCGCTGCGGGGGCTGTCGCAGAGCGCAGCGAAGCTGAACCACACCACATCATCGGCTGAATACCGGGCCGGAATATCTCTCTGCAGGATGCGGATCATGGGAGCCTCCTGAATTTCACGCACATCCGGGGCCAGACTCCTTAAACTTGCCAATAGCTTCTCTCCGCTACGCGCGTTTTCGGGATACAGGTAGAGTTCGGTATTGCTCAGGCGCTGCAGACGATGGTCGGTACCCGGCCGTATCTCCGCGATCTCCGTATGCGCCTGCAGAAGCGCAATCGCAGGCAGGAATCTCTCCCTCTGCAGGCCATTCTCATACAGGCGTTGGGGCTCAACATTGGAAGTAGCCACAAGGACTACCGAACGGGAGATCAGCGCATCCAGTAACCCGGCCAGAATCATGGCGTCACCGATGTCAGAGACGAAGAATTCGTCAAAACACAGAACGCGGGTGTCCTCTGCAATGTTCGCGGCGACCTTTTGCAGGGGGTCTGCCGCACCTTGCAGTCGGGTGAGTTGCTGATGAATCTCCTGCATGAAGCGATGGAAATGGGTTCGCCGCTTGGCACTCAGCGGCAGGCTTTCGTAGAACAGGTCCATCAGGTAAGTCTTGCCCCGGCCTACGCCACCCCAGAGATAGAGGCCCTTCGGGCTATCATCCCGCTTTCCCTGTCCCGGAAGCATCTGACGCAGCCTGCCCCAGAAACCCTCCTGCTCGCTTTCTGTCTCGACCAGTTCCCTGTGCAGGCGGTCAAGCAGCTGAACGATCCGCAGTTGCTCATCGTCCTCGCTAATTTCGCCCCGATCGAGGTCCTGCCTGTAGCGCTGAAGTGGTTCCATTTACCCGATTGTCTTATCAAAGCAGCCGCATTCTAGGCGGCATTGCCTCCCGAGACTAGCGGAGGGGATCGTTCCCGAGAGTGGTAACAGGCTCCGGGCAGCACTTGCCACCAGCGCCGGGCAAATTAGGCGGGCGGGCCGCTAATTCGCTGACGCCAATAGCCTTGTAAGGTATACTCGGTGCTCGCAGCATTCGAAAACCTTTTATAAATATCAAGATTCGAGGAAATTTCACGTGGTTTGGCTGGTTGGAATTGGTGCTCTCGCAGTAGGCATGGTTATCGGCGTGCTGATAGCCGGCAGACTCAATGCCAGTCCGTCCCGCATCCGGCAGCTTGAGAACGAGATCAGGCAACTCAAAGACAACCATAGTGAATACCGGAACAGCGTCAGCGATCATTTCAGCATGACAGCGGAACTGGTGCAGCACATGACGGAGAGTTATCGCGATGTCTATCAGCACCTGGCCAGCGGTGCGCAGGATCTGTGTTCCTCCGATGTCGCCAATAAACTGCTACCGACCGAATCTGATGCCGTTTTCGAGCCTCAAAACACAGAGGAAGCGGGTCCCCTCGCCCCGCCCCGGGACTATGCCGCCAAGCAGAGCCCGGATCAGAAAGGTGCCCTCTCGGAAGACTTCGGTATTGAAAAGACCAAGCCGGTAAACGACGAAGAAATTCCAATCAAGCAAACCAAATAGTCCAGGCAGGACCCGCCACGCTTCAGGAAGAAGCAACATATTCCTAACTTGATTCAGACCGAAGCTGCCCGGGCAGTAAACACACTCATGGCCGAATACAACCTGACCCACCTCAAAGAGCTCGAAGCCGAGAGCATACATATCATCCGTGAAGTGGCTGCCGAATTTGACAGACCAGTCATGCTCTACTCGATTGGCAAAGACTCTGCCGTGATGTTACACCTGGCGCTAAAGGCCTTCTATCCAGGCAAGCCACCATTCCCGCTGATGCATGTAGACACAACCTGGAAATTTCGGGAAATGATCGAGTTCCGCGACGATCTTGCAAGCAGACTCGGCCTCGACCTCTTTGTCTACACCAACGAAGAGGGTGTGAAAGCCGGGGTCGGTCCATTTACCCACGGCAGTGAAAAGCATACGGATATCATGAAGACACAGGCGCTGAAACAGGCACTCGACCTGTATCGCTTCGATGCTGCATTCGGTGGCGCTCGCAGAGACGAGGAGAAATCAAGGGCCAAGGAACGGGTTTTTTCCTTTCGCGACAAAAACCATGTATGGGATCCCAAGAATCAGCGTCCGGAACTTTGGAATCTGTATAACAGCAAGATCAATAAGGGCGAGAGTATTCGGGTATTTCCCCTCTCCAACTGGACCGAACTGGATATCTGGCAATACATCTACCTCAACGACATCGACATCGTACCGCTCTATTTCGCGAAGCCCCGCCCCGTGGTTGAAATCGACGGCGTTGACATACTCGTCGATGATGAGCGAATGCCTGAACAGTACCGTAGCAAGGCACAGACAAAGACCGTACGATTCAGAACTCTGGGATGCTATCCATTGACCGGTGCCGTTGAATCAACAGCCACTACACTTCCTGAAATCATCCAGGAAATGCTGCTCACCACGAGTTCGGAACGCCAGGGCCGCCTCATCGACTCAGACAAGGCCGGTTCCATGGAAGAGAAGAAGCGCAAAGGATACTTCTGACACACCATGTCTCATCAATCAGAACTCATCAGCACGGATATAAAGGCTTACCTGGCGCAACATGAGCGCAAGGAACTATTGCGGTTGCTTACCTGTGGCAGTGTCGACGATGGCAAGAGCACACTGATTGGCCGCCTGCTCCACGACTCCAAGATGATCTACGAAGATCAGCTGGCCGCCATCGAAGCAGATAGCGTGAAATCAGGCACGACCGGCGGCCTGGACCTGGCATTACTGGTAGACGGATTGCAGGCCGAGCGGGAGCAAGGCATTACCATCGACGTAGCCTACCGCTACTTTTCCACAGCCAAACGCAAGTTCATCATCGCGGATACTCCCGGACACGAACAATACACCCGCAACATGGCAACCGGTGCGTCCACTTGCGACCTGGCCATCATATTGATCGATGCCCGCCACGGAGTGCAGGTTCAGACCAGGCGCCATAGCTTTATCGCATCGCTGCTCGGCATCAAGCAGATCATTGTGGCCATCAACAAGATGGATCTTGTGGATTACAGCGAGCAGACTTACAGGGAGATCGAGAAAGACTACCTGGCATTCTCGGAAAAGCTCGCGCCTGCCAACTATCATTTCATCCCGCTCTCAGCGCTCAATGGTGACAACGTCGTCAACAAGAGCGAGCATATGGCCTGGTATGAGGGTGAACCCCTGATGCAGATTCTGGAGACAGTCGAGATAGCGGCGGATAAGAACTTTGAAGACTTTCGTCTGCCGGTACAGTACGTTAACCGACCCAACCTGAACTTCCGTGGCTTCTGCGGGACTATCGCCTCCGGTGTCGTCCACAAGGGCGACGAGATAATCGTTCTTCCCTCTAGGAAAACCAGCCGCGTCAAATCCATCGTGACCTATGATGAGGAACTGGAACTCGCCTATGCCGATATGGCGATCACCCTGACTCTCGAGGACGAGATCGATATCAGCCGCGGCGATGTCATCGCTCACTCGAAGAACGTGCCCAATAGTGGAGACAATTTTGAAGCCACGGTGGTGTGGATGACCGATGCGCCACTACTCCCCGGCAAGCAATATGATTTCAAACTCGGCACCAAGACCCTGAGCGGTAAGGTGAAGTCAATACGCCATCGCATCGACGTCAACACCCTGGCACACAGCCCTGCCCCGGGACTGGAGTTGAATGAAATCGGCGTGGCTGAGATCAGTCTCGATGGGACCGCCTGTTTCGATAGCTATGACAAGAACCGGGCGACGGGTAGCCTGATTTTCATCGACCGGATGACTAACGTCACTGTGGGTGCAGGCATGATTAGCTGCGATGCGCAGCCCATCAAGAAGCCAAGCGACCAACACAACACCCACGTCACCAAGGACGAGCGCGCAGCACGCTACGGCCAGAAACCAGCCACTATCATGTTTATCGGCGTTTCCGGATCCGGCAAATCCACACTCGCCCATGGCCTGGAACGCCGCCTGTTCGACAAGGGCCGGGTTAGCACAGTGCTCGACGGCAAGACCATGCGCCTGGGAATTTCCCGCGACCTTCCCCATGATGCGGAAGGGCGAGCCGAAAACTTACGTCGCAGCGCCCACGTGGCACGCTTCCTCAATGATTCCGGCGTAATCTGCTGCGCCTCTTTTGTGGCACCGAATGCGGACTCCCGGGAGCACGCCCTCAGCGTCATCGGCAAAGACAATTGCTATATCGTCTACCTGAACCCGCCTATGGAGGTATGCATTCAGCGCGACCCCAGCGGACTCTATGCCGCTGCCGATAGTGGTGACTCGGGCGATATCCCGGGATTATCGTTCCCCTACACGCCTCCGGAGTTGGCACACCTTGAGCTGGATACGGCCGCGCTTGAGATCGATGACTGCCTCGATCAGGTGCTTGCGCTGATGAAGGAACAGGGCATCATTTAGAGAAGTCCTGGCAGAGCACGCCTACCCTAGGCCGGATTGTCGATGTCGACGAATTCATGCTCGACACCGAACTTGCCGGCGAGATACTCACCCAGGGCCTGCACACCATAGCGCTCCGTGGCATGGTGCCCCGCGGCGAAGAAATGCACTCCCGATTCCCTGGCGATATGGGCGCTGGGTTCAGAAATCTCACCGGTGATATACGCGTCCACACCGGCATCCACGGCGAGATCAAAATAGTTCTGGGCGGCGCCGGTGCACCAGGCCAGGCGCCTGATCTCGGGTCGCTGCCCTTCCACTGCAATGACCCTTCGGCCTAGCTTGTCAGAGATACGGTCAGACAACTGTTGAAAATCACAAGGCTCTGCCAGATCGCCGATGGCTACCAGGGGAATATCTCCCGGCCGGCCTACTGTCTCCTGCCATTGCAGATTCAACAGTTTGCCCAGCTGGGCATTGTTTCCCAGCTCGCTGTGGGCATCCAAAGGCAGGTGATAGGCAAACAGGTTTATGTTGTTCGCGAGCAGGGACTGCACTCTCCTCTTCTTCATACCGACAATAGTCTGGTCTTCCCCCCGCCAGAAATAACCGTGATGCACGAGCAAGGTGTCGGCACCCTTTGCAATCGCCGCGTCGATCAGCGCCTGACTGGCTGTGACTCCAGACACGATTTTCTTTACCGTGCCAGCCCCTTCCAACTGCAAGCCGTTGGGACAATAGTCCTTGAACCGCTCGGGCTGCAGCAACATAGTCAGTTCGGTATTGAGTTCTTCAAGGCTTACTGCCATTGGAATCCACCCAGACAACGCTGTATATTGATATCGCTTCGTCATCATAGCATAGCCGTATAGTCCCATTCGGGAATTCAAGCACTATGGATCGCCTCCTCAAAACAATGCAGTTTCTAAGCTGGCCAGTGATGACCGGGCTGCTGCTGGCCGTTGTGATCCTGCAGTATCAGCAACTGGAACGAATCAATGCGCGGCTGGAGCAGGCTCCTGCCCCCGTAGTGATAGAAAGTCCACCGAGTTTTGCTGATGTCATAGCCGCCGCTGCACCGTCGGTGGTAGCTATCAATGCAACCAGCTTCAATATAGAGTCGGTTGAACGTGCTTCCGAGGACCGACTCGACTTTATCCTCGGCGAAAGCGCGAGCCTGGGCTCAGGCGTAATTGTCAGCGAACAGGGATTCATCCTTACCAATTTTCACGTCGTAGATACCCTGCTCGACATGTTCGACACGGAGGTTACCCTCTCCGATGGCCGCAGCACTCCAGCCACGGTAGTCGCCTGGGATCAGGAGAATGATCTCGCCGTGCTGCACATCAATATGGATAACCTGACCCCTATCGCAGTTGGCGATGAAATCAAGTTGGAGGTAGGAAATGTCGTTTTCGCGATCGGCTATCCTCGCAACATCGGCCAGAGTGTCTCCCAGGGTATAATCAGTGCGATCAGTGTGAATTCAGAAAACGGCGTTGCTATGATACAGACTGATGCCGCCATCAATCCAGGTAATTCGGGTGGAGCCTTGATCAATCGTGAAGGCAAGCTGGTAGGCATCAATTCCTCCATTTTTTCCGAATCCGGAAATTTTGAAGGCATAGGATTCGCCACGCCGGCGACTGTAGCTATCGCTGCCATGGAGGAAATGGTGAGTGATGCCATAGCGGCAAACTCCGGCTATCTGGGCGTACTCACCGGCGAAGCCCTGGACGAACAATCGAGCCAACTCTTCTTTGGTGTGGATAACATCCGGGGAATGCTGGTGGAAAGCGTAGACTCCGGCGGTGCCGCTGAACGCGCAGGAATTCAACCAGGAGATGTCATTACCAGGGTAGAAGACTCAGCTGTGATCGATGGCCAGAACATCATGATGGAAATACGCAACAAGAAGCCTGGCGACACAATCAATGTGCAGGTCTACCGCAATGGCCAGCTATACAACTTCCCCACCACGCTCGGATTCGGGCAGGCTATAATCATCGAGCCACAGGATCTCTAGGGCCCCTATGCCCTAGCCTTCCAGTTCCGGATTCTTTCGGTATTCCGCTGACAAGGCGTGGGCCTGTAGGTGCTCGTTACGAGCCAGCGTAGATGCTGTACCGGCAAGGCGCGCCGCACCCATTGCCGAGCAGTTGATGATGGAAGAGCGCTTCTGAAAATCATAGACCCCCAACGCCGAGAAAAACCTGGCCGTACCTGATGTAGGCAGTACGTGGCTGGGTCCTGCGCAATAATCACCCAGAGCCTCAGCCGCAAAAGGCCCCATGAATATGGCGCCTGCATTCTCGATATGCTCGAGCACTGCATCAGGGTCCTGCACCGAAATCTCCAGGTGCTCTGGTGCGATGCGGTTACTGACTTCTGCCGCCTTCTCAAGGTCCTCCACCAGTATCAGGATACCCCTGTCTCGCAGAGAAGCCTCAATAATGGCACGACGCTCCATTTGAGGCAGCAGCTTGTCGATGCTGGCCTTCACTTGCTGGAGGAAGTTCTCGTCGGATGTGATGAGAATAGACTGCGCCTGCTCGTCGTGTTCAGCCTGGGAAAACAAGTCCATCGCAACCCAGTCCGGATTGGTCCCACCATCGCAAATGACAGTCAATTCTGAAGGACCGGCAATCATATCGATCCCCACTTCTCCAAATACCTGCTTCTTCGCTACGGTCACGTAGATATTTCCGGGACCAGTAATCTTGTCGACCCTGGGAACCGATTCGGTGCCATAGGCCAGTGCGGCGATCGCTTGCGCGCCACCCACGGTATACACCTTGTTAACACCAGCGAGAGCTGCGGCGGCGAAAACCAGGTTCCCGTCATCGCCGTAAGGCGTCGGTACCGTGGCCACTATTTCCCGCACTCCCGCGACCTGGGCCGGGATGGCGAGCATCAATACAGAAGACGGGTAGTTCGCCTTGCCACCGGGCACGTAGATACCCACTCTCTCCAGGGGGCTGATTTTTTGTCCATAGACAGAGCCATCCGTCTCTTCATAGTGCCAGGAGTTCTGCTTCTGCTTCTCGTGATAGCGGCGAATTCTTTCGGCCGCGTGAGTCAGTGCCTGACGCTCTTCCTCTCCCAGGCGATCCAGTGCAGCCTGCAGTTGCTCCTGGCCGACAGTAAGCTCGGCCATGGATGTCGCGCCGAAGCCATCGAAGCGATTGGTGTACTCGATCAGCGCCGCGTCTCCCCGCCTTCGAACTGTCTGGAGTATCTCCGCGACTGTGGTGGAGATCTTATCTTCAATCAGCAACTCCCTGTGCAACAGCTCGTCGAGGCGCTGGTTGAAACCGGCATCGGATGAATTCAGTACATTTATGCTGTCAGCAAAATTAGTCATGGTGAATCCGGATAATATTTCAGTGTATTGACTACACCAGGGTGCCAGAAAATGGCGTTGAGATTTCAGGAAACGCTGGCTTCCACCGCCAGTCGGAGCCTGGCCAGGATATCGTTGATGCGGTCATACTTCATTTTCATAGCCGCCTTGTTCACGATTATCCTCGAAGAGATATGGGCAATCACTTCCTGCGCTTCCAGCCCATTCGCTTTCAGGGTATTGCCGGTATCCACGATATCGACTATAGCATCGGCCAGCCCCATGGAAGGCGCCAGCTCAAGCGCGCCGTTCAGTTTAATCAGCTCAATCTGCTGCCCTTGTTCGGCGAAGTACCGTTTGGCGGAATTCGTAAACTTGGTCGCCACTCTCAACCGGTCGGCTGGCGGCGGAGCACCGACCGGTCGCGCGGTCATCAACCGACACTTCGCAATCCCCAGGTCCAGTGGCTCATAGAATGCTTCGGTACCGTACTCCAGTATCAGATCCCGCCCGGCGACTCCCATGTCGGCACTACCGAATTCCACATAGGTAGGCACATCGGAACCCCGCATCACCATGAGCTTTACACCGGGTACATTGCTATCGAACAGGAGCTTACGGCTCTTCGCAATATCTTCCACCGGCTCGATCCCCGCTGCCGCAAACAATGGCAGGGTCTCATCCAGTATTCTGCCCTTGGTCAGGGCGATGATTAAGTCAGATGAACTCATAGCTTGGGTAATGAAGAAACGGGTTGATCAGGAAGGTATGCGGCGAATTCTGGCACCCAGCAATTGCAGCTTCTCTTCGATACATTCATAACCACGGTCGATGTGGTAGATTCTGTCGACGGTGGTCTCATTCTCAGACACGAGGCCGGCGATAATCAGGCTCGCGGATGCACGCAAATCGGTAGCCATGACGGGTGCACCTTTTAGGGCTTTCACACCCTCCACGATCACGGTATTGCCTTCCACCTGAATGGAGGCACCCATGCGGTTCATTTCATGAACGTGCATAAACCTGTTTTCGAACACTGTTTCAGTTATTGAGCCGGTACCAGAAGCCACTGTGTTCAGGGCCGTAAACTGGGCCTGCATGTCTGTAGGGAACGCCGGGTAAGGCGCAGTGCGCAGGGACACAGATTTCGGCCGCTTGCCGTGCATATCCAGCTCGATCCAGTTTTCGCCAACCTTGATTTCAGCCCCTACCTGCTCCAGTTTACTGAGTACAGATTCCAGGATGTCCGGGCGCGTATCTTTCACCTTGATGTGGCCACGGGCCGCGGCGGCAGCGATCAGATAGGTACCTGTCTCAATGCGATCAGGCATGACCGAGTAGCTGGTGCCATGCAGTTCATCGACACCTACATCGAGGGTAAATACAAACCCGAGACCATCACCTACGAACACCCGCTC
>JAYPVK010000001.1:134659-154531 GCA_038134565.1 Pseudomonadales bacterium
CCACCTTCGACAATGATGGTATCGGTTCCCTGACCACGAATCCTGGCCCCCATGGCGACAAGACAGTTTGCCAGGTCTACCACTTCCGGCTCCCGGGCCGCATTCTCAATGACGGTTTCACCCTCCGCCAGGGTCGCCGCCATCATCACGTTCTCGGTGCCGGTTACAGTAACCAGGTCCATGAAAATATGGGCGCCTTTGAGTCTGCCATCGACGGATGCCTTGATATAACCATCTTCCACTTCGATCTGGGCACCCATCGCCTCCAGGGCACTGATGTGCAGGTTCACCGGACGGCTACCAATGGCACAACCACCGGGCAGCGCGACCTCGGCCTTTCCGTAGCGGGTCAATAGCGGACCCAGCACCAGGATAGAGGCGCGCATTGTCTTTACCAGTTCATAGGGGGCACTGAAATGCTGAATAGTGCTGCTATTCACCTCGACATTGAGCTTCTCGTCGACCACAGGCTGCACACCCATGCAACCGAGCAGTTCCAGCATGGTAGTGATGTCATAAAGATGGGGCAGATTACAGACCTGCACCGTGTCGTGGGTAAGCAGAGTTGCCGCCAAAATCGGCAAAGCGGAATTCTTAGCGCCTGCGATGCGTATCTCACCTTCGAGACGCACGCCCCCTTTAATCAATAATTTGTCCATAGAATCAACTTGCCTGGGAAGCGTCAAACTCGGCAGGGGTTAGCAGTCGCATCGTGACTGCGTGAATTGCCCCGCTGGCGATGTGCTCATTTATGACCGCATAGACAGCCTGCTGGCGTTTGACAGCATTGAGCCCTTCGAATGCAGAGCCGACGGCGGTAATCAGGTACTTGCCATCACCACCATCGACAGTGACTTCACAATCGGGAAACGCGGCCTGAACCAGCTGCTTTACTTGAGAAATATCCAAAACTGCGCTCCGGGTTACTGCCAGTTATCCAGAACCGCATCGATATCGTTGTTATGCTGGGTCATGAGTGCAGCAAACTGTGTGTAGTACTGACGACCCAGATTGATTCCCGCGAGGCTGAGGTTCTTCAACTTCCATTCATCGTTCTCGTTGAGGAACATCTGGTATTGCAGACGCAGTGACGTGTCGCCCCGCAACTCCATGCCAACAACGGTGTCTGCGCGAGGATCTGTAGCAGGATTTCGCGGCGGCAGGAATACGAGTTCCTCCCCATTATAGGAAACCAGGGAGGCACCATAGAACCGGGTGAGCGTAGTCTTCAGGATGTCCGCAAAGCGTTGCAGCTGCGCCTCCGATGCCTCACTTGCATAGCGGGACATCACGACTTCGGCCACGGCGGTAAAATCGACAAAAGTATTCAGCACCGCTTCAACGTTTTGGAAATACAGGTCACGGTTACTCAGAAACAAGTCCTTGGATTCCGTCACAGTTTCCAGCAGGGTGTTCACGCCTAATTCTGCAGTTTCGACGGCGCTCATCTGCTGGGCCTGTACAGCACTTCCCAGCACCGCTGTCATGGCTAATGCAGCAAATACTTTCTTCAATAAATTCATTTGCTTAACTCCCTATTCCGCCTGCTCTGAATGTTCTGGCACAGCAGCATGGAAAAAATGACAGTCAGTTGAGGTCAAATTCCAGCCACACTTGCAATGTGATCGACCAAAGCATTCAAATCAAGGTTGCTCGAATCCAGCTCTCGCTGCGAATTCAGAGGTTTCCAGACTACTGAAACTGACCTTAATGAGGACTTAATCCTGACAGGAGGACTGATTTTACATGAAACCGGTAGGGCTTTAGAAGGTGTATCGGGACCCGGGCTCGAGGTAGCGTCTGATTTGGCGGCTTCAAATTAGTACTTGCAAAGCACTACAAACACCCTTCTAATTGGTCGCTTTATCAGCAGCGCCCCGAATTTCCGCCTTTTATGCTCCTAGACTCGGTAATTGTCGTCCTCGGTTTCATTGGATTGATTTGGGGCGCCGATAAATTTGTCTTCGGTGCTTCCGGGCTTGCCCGGAATCTTGGGGTCTCTCCCCTGATGATTGGCCTGACTATCGTGGCCTTTGGCACCTCTGCCCCGGAGATTTTTTCCTCTGCCGTTTCTGCCTATGAGGGCAAACCGGAACTGGCTATCGGTAATGCCCTGGGTTCCAATCTGTTCAATGTGGGAGTCGCTCTCGGTATAGCCGCTCTCATCAATCCACTGAAGCCACCCGAATCGCTGATCGCCAAGGAAATACCGGCTCTGTTGCTGGTTACCCTGGCCACCGGGGCATTGCTACTTGACCTGTATCTTGGTGTGTTTGATGCCATTGTCCTGACCGGTATCACTGCCTACATTGGTTATCGCCTGTTCCGGGCAAGAGTCTCCGGTAACGACTCCGACAACCTGGATGAAGACGAAATCTCCGATATCAACAGCCTGCAGGCCGTTGCCTATCTTTTCCTTGGCCTTGCTCTACTGATCCTGAGTGCCGAAGCACTCGTGCAGGCTGCCTCTTCGATAGCCACATCCCTGGGAGTATCCACTGCCATCATCGGCCTCACCATTGTTGCCCTGGGTACCAGCCTGCCGGAACTGGCGGCCTCGGTGACCTGCGTACTACGCGGACACGATGACCTGGCCATTGGAAATATAGTGGGTTCAAATATTCTCAATTTACTGGTAGTTCTGCCCTTCCCTGGACTGTTAAGCGCCGGCCTGATAGAAGCGCCACTGTTTTATCGCGACTACATGGTGGTACTGCTTCTCACCCTGCTGCTGGCGTATTTCTGTTACCGTGGCATCAAACACAAGCAACACATCGGCCGCCTCAATGGCGTTATCTTCTTGTCTATTTATTGTGGCTGGTTTACGTTTATGTTTTACCAGATACGTTGATTCCTGACTTTCACACACCTCCCCTGACTGATTCCAATAGAGCGCAATGACTAAAGATATTTCTCTGGCAGAAAGTGCTCTTCGCACCATAGAAATAGAACTGGCCGCCGTTGCTGCTCTCAAGGAACGGATAGACTCTGCCTTCGAAGCAGCCTGTCACACTATCCTGCGATGCAAGGGACGGGTTGTGGTTCTGGGAATGGGTAAGTCTGGCCACATAGGCAAGAAGATTGCTGCCACCCTGGCCAGCACGGGAACCCCCTCCCTGTTCGTGCATCCTGCGGAAGCCAGTCATGGTGATTTCGGCATGATTACCGACGGTGATCTGGTGCTGGCCATATCCAACTCCGGCAACACGGATGAAATCACTTCACTCCTGCCTGTGCTCAAGCGTAAAAGCATACCCATCATAGGCATGAGCGGAAATCCCGAGTCGGCACTGGCCGAGGCTGCGGATATCTATCTGGATGTGAGCGTGGCAGAAGAAGCCTGTCCACTGGGGCTGGCACCCACTTCGAGCACCACCGCCACCCTGGTGCTGGGTGATGCCCTGGCCATGGCGCTCCTCGAAGCACGCGGATTTACCCATTCGGATTTCGCCAGCTCCCATCCCGGCGGTGCGCTCGGACGGCGCCTGCTGGTCAAGGTCGAGGATGTGATGCACAGGGGCGACGAGATTCCCCTGGTGAGAGAAGGTACGATCGTTGCTGAAGCCCTGATCGAAATGGGCGGCAAGGGATTCGGCCTGACTACCGTCTGTAATTCGGAAAACGTTGTAACAGGCGTTTTCACCGATGGAGACTTGCGCCGCACCCTGGATAGCGGAAAAGACATCAGGTCCCTGGCGGTGGAAGAAGTTATGTCGCGCGAATTCAAGCATATCGAAGGCAAGGCCCTGGCTGCTGAAGCGGCCAGAGTGATGCAGGAATCGAACGTTTATGTGCTACTGATTATAAATGCCGATTCCCAGATCGATGGCATAGTAAAGATGCATGACCTGTTGCAGGCCAACGTCGTCTAGCAACGCCGGCATCTTCCCTTCCAACCCCGACAACCACAGCTCACTATAGGCAATCATGCGATTCAACATCAATCACCGGGAGGCCCAGGCTCTTGCAGGCCAGATCAAATTACTGTTGCTCGACGTGGATGGGGTCCTGACCGACGGCAAACTCTACTACAGCAATTCCGGCGAAGAGATGAAAGCATTCAACACCCTGGATGGTCACGGCATAAAGATGCTGAGAGAAAATAACATACAGGTTGGCATCATTACTGGCCGCAGTTCAGAACTACTGGCCAGGAGGGCTGAAGAGTTAGGTATCGATTTACTGTACCAGGGACAATCAGACAAGGTTGATGCACTGAGGGACGCACTGGAACGAACCGACTGCAGTCCGGAGAATGTTGCCTTCATAGGTGACGATTTCCCTGACCTGCCAGTTATGCGTATCGTTGGCCTTGGCATAGCGGTTGCCAGCGGCCATCCGGATCTGGCTGCCAGGGCGGAACTGGTAACAGAGCGTGGCGGTGGCAACGGTGCCGTACGGGAAGCCGCAGATTTCATCCTCAATGCCCAGAACAGGTATCGCGCCTACCTGGACTAGGATGGGTTTGGTGCCCATCCGTTCTCAATTTTCCTCTGGCCTTATCGTGGCAGCGGCGTTTCGTGATAAGCTCTTAAAGCGTGTTGGGAGCATTCTGACGGTATGCAGAAACTCACTTTTTTCATCATTAGTTCCGTAACTGCCCTGCTGCTGTATTTCGGGCTGGACAGTATCAGCTCTATCAGCGAAGAGGATGCCGCCACGAATGCCGGCGAACTACTGGACTACGACGCCGTAAGCGATGGGATAAATTCGGTACTGTACGATGCGACTGGCTCGATCAGCTATACACTCCAGGCCAGGCGTCAGTACCACTTCAAGGACCAAACATCAGAATTGCAGGAGCCTCTTATACGCCTGTACCGGGAAGGCAAGTCCCACTGGAACATAGTCGCCGAACGTGGCTACCTTGCTCCACAGGCTGGAAGCGGCAATCTGCAGGAAGGCACGATAGAACTCAGTGGCGATGTAGAGATCTACAGCCTGGATGATTTTGGCAACAGAACGGTACTCTCAACCGAATTTCTGACAATCGATCCGGCCAATGAAACCATGCAAACCGATCAACCCGTGGCCATGCACACAGCCAATTTACAACAGCGCGCCATCGGTATGTTTGCACAACTGGACGGCGACGAAATACTTTTCATAAGGAATGGCGAAGGCCACTATGAATTTAAAGCAACTCCCTGAATTTTTGATACTGGCCATCGTCATTGGCGCTCATATAGCGGCATCAGCTGCAGAATCCGGACAGGCAACACCGGTTAGCTGGAATCACGACGGTGAATTCAGAGTCTCCATCGAAGGCGAGCTTCGAATCGTCACCATGAAAGACAATGTCATCGTTGTTCAGGGAGAAATCGAAGTCCGCGGTGAAGAGGCGCGCTTTGAATACACTCTCGATACGGATGAGTTGCTCAGAGTAACGGTGACCGGAACTCCGGTAAGCTATCAGCAGAATGGCGAATCGTCGGAAGAGGCCGTTTCCGGTACCAGTGATACCCTGATCATGTACAACGATGAATCCTCACAGGAAACCATCGTGGAGTTGGTAGGTAATGCATTCCTGGAAACACCTGACTCCACCATGCGCTGCGCAAGAATCGTTCACCAGACAGAACTGGACCTGGTCAGCGGCACTGGTCCTTGCCAGGGCTCGCTTAGCTCCACCACCAACTAGCCGAAGACTGACTCTATGCTCAGTGCCAAAAACCTAGCCAAGTCCTATAAAGGCAGAGAAGTGGTACGGGATGTGTCCCTGTCCATCGCGCGAGGCGAGATCGTGGGGCTGCTAGGCCCTAACGGCGCTGGCAAGACTACCTGCTTCTACATGATCGTTGGCCTGATCAGGGCTGACGGCGGCGAAGTCAGGCTGGACGAGCACAACCTGACCCGTTTGCCCATCCATGAGCGTGCCCGCTATGGCCTCTCTTACCTGCCCCAGGATTCCTCCATCTTCAGGACTCTCACCGTGGAGGAAAACATTCTCTCGATTCTGGAAACCCGAAAAGACCTCAGTAGTGAGGAAAAGCAGACCAGGCTGGAGAGGCTGCTCGGAGAGTTCAATATTGCACACATACGCCACAATAAAGGCATGAGCCTTTCTGGTGGTGAGCGCCGTCGCACAGAGATTGCGCGCACCCTGGCCACCGATCCAAAGTTTATCTTGCTGGATGAGCCCTTTGCCGGTGTCGATCCAATTTCCGTCAGCGACATTAAGCAAATAATCGAGCAGCTCAAGTCCCGCAATATCGGCATCCTGCTCACCGATCATAACGTTCGGGAAACCCTCGATATCTGTGAGAAGGCTTATATCGTCAATGAGGGGCAGATCATTGCCGAGGGCAATGCAGAAGCAATCCTGGGCAACGAGAAAGTTCGACAGGTCTACCTCGGTGAGCAGTTCCGAATCTGATACCGAGCACCCCTAATTCCATTCGCCAGCACTCACGCGCTCTCCCTGCCTTAAGCTCACGCCCACCAGCCATGCCGGAGACGGCCTCCAATCCCGATACAATTCTGACAGGCAAGTGGCGTATGATTTATGCATGCACGGCACGAATTTTGCTATACTGCAACCATCGTCTAACTGGACAACGCGGTAGCTTCAGCCTCGACAGCCGGCACAAGCTGCCACCCGTTTTCAATCCGTATGCAGTTTCAATCTAGTAAGTAGTACAGTTCATGAAATTATCGCTTCAGCTAAAGCTCGGTCAGCAACTGACCATGACACCCCAGCTGCAGCAAGCGATTCGACTCCTGCAACTATCGACCCTGGACCTGCAACAGGAGATTCACCAGGCTCTTGAGTCCAACCCCATGCTCGACCTGGAGGAATCCGGTGACGATGATGACCGATCCTCTGATGAGCATTCCCACGCCAGCGAGCCTAATAACAATCAGAGTAGCACCAGTGAAGACTCCACCTGGGAAGAGCAGATACCCAACGAACTGTCCGTAGACAGCAACTGGGATGATATCTACCCCACCGCCTCATCCAGCTATTCTTCGGATAGTGACAACTATGATTTCGAGTCACGCAATACGGCCGAGGAAACCTTGCAGGACCACCTGCTGTGGCAACTCAATCTGACTCCCATGTCGGAACGAGACGAAGCCATTGCCCTGGCGATAATCGATGCTATTGATGCCAATGGCATGCTGACCGTGGACCTGGAATCCATTCATGCCGGCTTTGACCCCGGCCTGGAGTTGGAGCTGGAAGAGGTGCTCGCTGTCTTGCACCGCATACAACAATTCGATCCGGTAGGTGTTGGTTATCGTAACCTGGCCGAGTGCCTGCTGATACAACTCAATCAACTCGATCTCGGCGCCCGTCCCGAACTCATCGCCAACGCCAAACTCATTATTCGTGAACACCTTGAATTGCTGGGTCACCGTGACTACGCGCAATTGATGCGTCGTACAAAGTTAAAGGAATCAGAGCTAAGAGATACCATCGCGGTTATCGAGAGCCTGGATCCCAGACCGGGATCTGCCATTGCACCACCCTCTACTTCCTACATAGTCCCCGATGTCATCGTCACGAAGCAGGCCGATACAGGCAAATGGAAGGTAGAGCTCAATCCTGATACCGCACCCAGAATCAGGATTAACGACAGTTATGCCGCGCTGGTGAAGCGGGCGGATACCAGCGACGACAATAATTATATGCGGGACAAGCTGCAGGAAGCCCGCTGGTTCATCAAGAGCCTGCAGAGCCGCAATGAAACCCTCATGAAGGTTGCGACCCGGATCGTGGAACACCAGAAGGGATTTCTTGAGTATGGCGAGGAAGCCATGAAACCTCTGGTGCTTCACGACATAGCCGAAGCCGTGGGGATGCACGAATCCACTATTTCCCGGGTTACCACCCAGAAATACATGCACACGCCGCGTGGCATCTTTGAACTGAAATATTTCTTTTCCAGTCATGTTTCGACCAAGGGTGGTGGCGAGTGCTCTTCAACCGCGATTCGCGCCATTATCAAGAAACTGATCGCGGCAGAAAATGCACGAAAGCCCCTCAGTGACAGCAAGATAACCCAGCTGTTGGAGGAAAAAGGCATTAATGTTGCGCGCAGAACGATTGCCAAATACCGGGAGTCCTTATCGATTCCGCCCTCGAATGAGCGCAAGCGACTGGTGGACTAGGCACCACAACATCAACTATCAACTCACCTATATTATTTAGACAATGCAACTGGAAGACATATTGACCGCAGAACGATGCTTCTGCCGCATGGAATGGGGAAGCAAGAAACGCATCCTCACCAGCATAAGCGAACTACTGGCCGAACAGGACAGTGAACTCAACGCGAAAGATATTTATCATGCCTTGCTTGGCAGAGAGCAACTCGGTTCGACGGGTCTGGGCAAGGGTATCGCCATACCCCATTGCCGGGTTGCCAAATGCAACCAGATTACCGGCGCCCTGATAACTCTGGCGGAGCCCGTCGACTATGACTCGATTGATGGCAAGCCAGTCGACATCCTTTTTATCCTGATCGTTCCAGAGCAAAAGACTGACGATCACGTTAAGGCGCTGGCGAGTATCGCCGAACTGCTCAGTGATGAAGATTTCTGTTTTACCCTACGCAATACCTTCGACAGTGAAGACCTGTTCAATATTGCAATAATGCACGGCTAGACCAGCTCAGGAGCCAGAACCAATCGATCCGGATCGTCCATGATCGACCAACCATGAAACTAATCATCATCAGTGGCCGATCAGGCTCAGGCAAGAGTACGGTTTTACATGTGCTGGAAGACCATGGTGGCTATTATTGTATCGATAATCTGCCTGCCAGCCTGCTGCCTTCACTGGCTGAGCGTATTTCACTGGATGCCCAGGATTCACCGCGGATAGCCGTGAGTATCGATGCCAGGAACCTGTCTTCAGACCTGGAGCAGGTACCGAGCATAATCGAAGACCTCAAGCGCAAGAATCTGCCTACCGAAGTCGTTTTCCTAGACGCCAACAGCCAGACCCTGCTCAAGCGTTTCAATGCGAGCAGGCGCAAACACCCATTGTCTTCCGAGAACGTGGGGCTCAGGGAAGCTATCGACAAGGAATCAGATCTGCTCGAGCGCATCGCATCACTGGCCAGCCTCTCAATCGATACCAGCAATATGTCCCTGCAAACCCTGCGGGACACCGTGAAATCCCGAATACTGGATGATCGCAAGTCAGGCATGGCCCTGCTATTTCAGTCTTTCGGGTTCAAAAACGGCGTGCCAGTGGACGCTGATATTGTTTATGATGTGCGCTGCCTCCCGAACCCATTCTGGGATGCCAGCCTGCGGTCTCTTACCGGCCTTGACCCAAAGGTGGCAAGTTTTCTCAATGATGAGTCGGCTGTCGCTGAGATGATCGAGGACATAAAGGCTTTTCTCGACAAGTGGCTTCCCAGTTACGAGAGTAATAACCGTAGCTATATAACAATTGCCATAGGATGTACCGGCGGGCAACATCGTTCGGTATTCATATGCGAAAAACTAAGGGCAATCTTCTCTGAAAGGATTGCCAACGTGCAGGTGAGGCATCGCGAACTTGGTAGCTCGGAAAGATCTGGGAAAGAGTTGAGCAAGAGCTGAGACAGAAATGATTGAGCAGGAAGTCGAAGTGATTAATAGAGCGGGTCTGCACGCCAGAGCCGCATCGAAACTGGCGGAACTTGCGGCGGGGTTCGCCAGTGACATCAAGATTGGCCACTCAAAGATGGTTGACGGCAAGAGCATTCTCTCCCTGATGATGCTGGCGGCGACGAAAGGCACCACGTTGAAAGTCATAGTCGATGGCGAGGATGAGGAGGAAGCCCTGGCTGCCATTATTGAACTGATCAACGATCGGTTCCGGGAATCCGAATAGTCCTGGCACTGCCCATTCCAGGAAGACAGACATCCGGCCCGCCCCCTGCCCCGCCAGATGGCAATTTATCTGATTCTCAAAACCCGTTAGAATTAGCCCAGCCGCGCCTGCTGCCCTGAACGCCGCAGGATCCCATTCTTACCTCAGCAGACGTTTACTTTCGCTACAGTCCCTATGTAGGGGGAGTAGTCATTATCGCCATGTCTCAGGCCAAGGAATCACAATTTCAGAAAGACCATGTCTTCGAGCTAAGCAAGGCGATAGACAGCGGTTCTCTTTACCAGGTCAGGCAGATGATCAAGACGCTGCCGACCGCGGGCATCGCTCACCTTCTGGAATCGTCTCCACCAAAGACTCGCAGTGTTCTCTGGCAACTGATCGACAAGGATGCCGAGGGTGAGGTTCTGCAGTACCTGAACGTAGACCTGCAGAATGACATCCTCAGTGAGCTAAACGCGGAAGAGGTCATAGAACTTACCGAAGGCCTGGAAACCGATGACATGGCCGACATCCTGCAACAGCTTCCCCAGCAAGTGGCTGGAGAAGTGCTGCAGGCCATGGACCAACAGAACCGACAGCGTATCGAGTCCATCCTGAGCTATGCCGAAAACACGGCGGGCGGCTTGATGAATACCGATACCATCACGGTACGGCGCAACCACACAGTGGAACTGGTACTGCGTTATCTCCGTCGTCACGACACGATTCCCGAGATGACAGACAACATCCTGGTGGTAAACCGGAATGACAGGTTTCTTGGCATCCTGCCCCTGCGCAAACTCCTGGTATCGGACCCCAATACTCCGGTGAAAGATGTCATGCTGGAGGATGTGGAAGCAATCCCTGTAAACATGGAATCTATCCAGGTAGCGCAACTGTTTGAGCAGCATGACTGGGTCTCGGCGCCAGTGATAGACGAGGATGGAAAGCTGGTGGGGCGGATCACCATTGATGACATCGTGGATGTAATCAGGGACAGCACCGAGCACTCCCTGATGAGCATGGCGGGCCTCGATGAGGAAGATGACACCTTCGCCCCGGTATTCAAGACTGCGAAAAGGCGGGCCGTCTGGCTAGGGGTCAACCTGCTTACGGCAATTTTCGCATCCATGGTGATCTATCTGTTTCAGGATACTCTGGACCAGGTAGTCTATCTTGCTGTACTCATGCCCATCGTGGCCAACATGGGGGGAGTAGCCGGAACCCAGACTCTCACACTCGTCATACGAAGCCTGGCGCTGGGGCATATCAGTCCTTCCAACAGCCGATGGCTGCTTATCCGGGAACTGGGAGTGGCAGGACTCAACGGCGCCTTGTGGGCGATCATCATCTTCCTCGTTGCCCTGTTCTGGTATGGCGACCTCAAACTCGGCTATATCATCGCCGCCGCCATGATGATCAACCTCGTCACGGCGGCCCTGGCCGGCGCCTATTTGCCCATGTTCCTCAAGAAGATAAACATCGACCCGGCTCTCGCCGGCTCTGTCGCATTGACTACCGTCACCGACTCAGTAGGCTTCTTCGCCTTCCTCGGACTGGCCCAGGCCTTTTATCTTTAAGCACATTGCTCGCGATGAACGACTACTCAACAGACGAACAGGAAATTTCCAAATCCCAGCGCAAGCGCGAGGCACATGCCTTGCAAGAGCTGGGCGCCAGGCTCACTGAATTTAGCGAGGCCCAACTGGCCACCCTCCCCATTACCGACGCCGTGATCACCGCGATCAGGGAATACCGCAACCTTCCCAATAGCCACGGCGCGCGAAAGCGCCAGCTGCAGTACATTGGACGCGTTATGCGAGACTGTGACTTCGACGCCGTTCAATTGGCCCTGGAGAAACTGCAGTTCCCCCAACATTTTGTAGCACCACAAAAAAAGGAGAAGCCCGAGTCGCGATGGGCGAAGAAGCTGGAGCAGGAAGGCGATACCGCCATCAATAAATTGCTCTCAATTCAGCCGCAGCTGCAACGCCAGAAACTCAGGCAACTACTGCGAAACCTCCAGAAAGCCCCGACTGATGGGCAGGACAGGCAGAGGGCGAAGCTCGAAGCCTATATCGCCGCGTACGATCTGGACTGAATTGGTCTTCCGGGTCTTCCCTCTGAGGGGCGGGGCTACCTTCACTTCGCACCTATCTGCCAGTGATCCGCTTTCATATCCCTATCGGGCAGCGATTCGGAGCGCGAGCCTGGCTCAGCCCTCCAACCCCATCGCTATACCCTAAAAATGTTAAGTGATACCATCCTAGCGCTGAGCGCCCTAGAGCACTCCTTAAACACCACAGAGCCTTTGATGTAACGAATCCATTTCATCACTACTCTGAAAGCGAATCCTTGCCAAATAAGAATAAACCGGGGGAGAGCATGTCCGACAAAAACGCCTATGCCTACTGGAAATCCAATATACGAATAGTGCTTTCACTATTGTCTGTCTGGTTTTTCATATCATTCGTGTGCGGCATTTTGCTGGTCGATGTCCTGGATAATATCCGCATTGGCGGATTCAAGCTTGGCTTCTGGATAGCCCAGCAAGGGTCCATCATCGTCTTCGTCGTCCTCGTCTATGTGTATATCTACCTGATGGATAAACTGGATGATGAGTACCAGTCGCGCATGCGACAGGATGCCGCGGCCGACAAACCGGAGGAACAACCATGAGCGTTCAGGTCTGGACCTTCATCTTTGTAGCCCTCACCTTCGGTCTCTATATCGGCATCGCAGTCTGGTCCCGCGCTGGCTCCACCAGCGACTTCTACGTTGCCGGCGGTGGTGTGCCTCCCCTGGCCAATGGCATGGCCACAGCCGCCGACTGGATGTCTGCCGCCTCCTTCATTTCAATGGCCGGATTGATTTCCTTCCTCGGCAGGGACGGAACCTTCTACCTCATGGGGTGGACTGGAGGTTATGTGCTGTTAGCGCTATTGCTGGCACCCTACCTGAGAAAATTTGGCAAATTCACTGTACCCGATTTCATTGGCGATCGTTACTACTCCCGCACTGCTCGACTCATCGCCGTATTCTGCGCTATCGCAATCTCATTCGTTTACGTATGCGGGCAGATGCAGGGTGCCGGCATCGTATTCTCGCGCTTCCTCGAAGTCGACATCACCACTGGCGTCATCATCGGTATGGCGATCGTGTTCTTCTACGCGGTCATGGGAGGCATGAAGGGCATCACCTATACCCAGGTCGCACAATATTGCGTGCTTATCTTCGCCTTCATGGTGCCGGCGATCTTCATCTCCATCCTGATGACCGGCATCCCCATACCCCAGCTCGGCTTTGGCGCCGAACTCACCGACGCATTCGGCGGCGGTTATCTGCTGGATCGCCTGGACGGCATGAGCGAGGAGCTGGGCTTCGCTACCTACACTGAAGGCCAGCGCAGCACCCAGGATGTCTTCTTCATCACCGCCGCACTCATGTTCGGCACGGCGGGGCTGCCCCACGTAATCATTCGATTCTTTACCGTACCCAATGTGCGTGATGCGCGCCGTTCGGCCGGGTTTGCGCTGATTTTCATCGCGATTCTCTACACGACCGCGCCCGCCGTCGCCGCCTTTGCTCGTACCAACCTCATTGATACCGTGAATAATGCCGAATACAGCGCCATGCCTGAGTGGTTCAGTAAGTGGGAAACCACCAACCTGATCGCCTTCGATGACAAGAACAATGATGGCCGGATTCAGTATGTGGCCGACTCGGATGTCAATGAGCTCACGGTAAATCGCGACATCATGGTTCTGGCCAATCCCGAGATTGCCGGCTTGCCCAACTGGGTTGTCGCCCTGGTGGCGGCAGGAGCCCTAGCTGCAGCCCTCTCCACTGCCGCCGGCCTGCTACTGGTGATTTCGACATCGGTCGCCCATGACTTGTTGAAGCGGAGCTTCATGCCGACCATATCGGAGAAGCAGGAGTTGCTCTACGCGCGCGTAGCGATCTTTGTCGCCGTGCTGGTGGCCGGATATGTGGGGATCAATCCGCCCGCCTACGTGGCCCAGGTGGTGGCCTATGCCTTTGGGCTGGCAGCAGCCTCATTTTTTCCGGCCATCGTGCTGGGAATTTTCCAGAAGCGCATGAACAAGGAAGGCGCCATCGCTGGCATGGTGGCGGGATTCGTATTCACTGCGGGATATATCGTCTATTTCAAGACCATCAATCCAGCTATGGATAACGCCGATGGCTGGCTGCTGGGCATTTCACCGGAAGGCATTGGTACCCTGGGAACCCTGGTAAACCTTTGCTTCTCCCTGGCTGTGGCCAGGTTTTCACCGGATCCTCCCGCAGACGTGCAGGAAATCGTGGAAGACATCAGATTGCCTGGTGAAGTCTCTGCACCGGTTGCTCACTGATTCGGGAATAGTGCCAGTGCCGCAAACACGTCGCTATCTGACGACGTGTTTGCCATGGTCTGTCTTTTCCCAGTATTCAGATACCGTCGACTTCATTTCCTTGTGCATGAGCAGGATTCCCACAAGGTTGGGTACCGTCATTAGCACGATCGTTATCAGGGATACATTCCACACGATTGTGGTATCCGCCAGGGCCGCATAGAAAAAGCCAAGCACATACACTATGCGATAGGGCAGGACTGATTTCGGGCCTAGCAGGTAGGTCATGGCCCGGTCACCGTAGTAGGACCAGGCAATTGCCGTCGAGAAGGCAAACAACATCAGCCCCACCGACACGATATATTGACCAAAATGACCAAACAACCCTCGGGTGTAGGCCTGGGTGGTCAGCGGCACCGAATGCAAGAGGGACTCCCCGGTCACGGTAATGGCGGGATCATCCAGTTGCCCATCTGTGACCTGTACGGTACCTGTTATGGGTACTCCCTCCAGGGTATAGACGGCATTCTCCGCCAGCGACCTGGCGGCAATCAAGGTGAAATCACCCAGGTTCTGGGGGCTCCCCTCACTCAGGATTACCGGACCGCTGTACTCTGTCGCGCCACCCTCTTTACCGGTGAGATAGGCAAACAAGGACTCGACATCCTCGGGATTCCCTTCCTCGTAGGTACCGGTGACGAAACTCATGTCGGCGCGCTGGAATTCATTTTCAAATTTCTCTACCCAGACACCCGAAGATAGAATTACCAGGCCCGTGATCGTGCAGATGACAATGGTATCGATGAAGGGCTCAAGAATAGACACCATGCCTTCATCAGCGGATTGGTCCGTGCGCGCCGCCGCGTGGGCGATGGGTGCAGACCCCTGCCCCGCTTCATTGGAGTAGAGCCCACGATTCACACCACGATCGAAAGCGTAAGCGAAGGTTGCCCCCAGGAAACCGCCGGTAGCCGCCGAACCGCTGAACGCATTACTGAAAATGGCTACGAAAGACGGAATGATATTGCCAATGTTGGGTATGATTACCGCAAAGGCACCGATAAGGTAGATAAATGCCATAGTCGGCACGATAGCGGCCGCCACCTTGGCAATACGGCTGATACCTCCGATTATGACCAGGGCCAGCAGGAAAGACAGCACACTGGCCGTTATGAGCGGGTCCAGGGAAAACGTGCTCTCGAGCCCGGAGGCGATACTGTTGATTTGAGGCAGGTTTCCTGTACCGAAGGAGCTGAGCACCGTGGCGATGGCAAAAATGATGGCCAACCATTTCATGTTGAGGCCTTTCTCCATGTAATACATGGGGCCGCCCGCGATGGTGCCGTCCTCGGTTTGCTGTCTGTACTTGTGAGAGAGAGTAACCTCGACAAACTTGCTGGTCATGCCAAAGAAGGCGGTCATCCACATCCAGAACAGCGCCGCCGGTCCACCGAGGTGCAGGGCTAGCGCCACGCCACCAATATTTCCCGTGCCCACTGTGCCAGAGAGAGCCGTTGAGAGCGCCTGGAAGTGAGTTGTGTCGCCCTTTGCGCCAGCTTTGTCAAACTTGCCCGTGGTAACACCGATCGCGTGCTTGAAATAGCGAATCTGCGGGAAACCCAGGTAGAGCGTAAAAAACACGCCTACCGTGAGGAGAAAAGTGGGAAACCAGATGGCACTACCCAGAAAGCCATCTATATAAATCAGAAAATCATTTACTGCGTCCAAGACCTTCCCCTTTTTGAATCTCTATTTTTTCTTGTTTCGGTGTGCCTGTTAGCGACTCTGTCACTGCGTCCTGTGCAGACTACCTGGACCCAGCGACGGGCCAGCGAATTCAGCGCAGACAGATGACTAGTCGTTGCTGATTGAAATCTTCGGGCCAGACGGCTTCTCTGCCGACACTTGTTCTATCTTATTGTGCACTGCCAGGGCGAGTTGCCGATAGGCCTGCGTGGCAGGCGATTCTGCATCTGATGCTACCACAGGTTCGCCGCTGTCCGTTCTTTCTCTTATGTGAATATCCAGGGGCAGTCTGCCTATCACCTCAACTCCGTATTCCTCGGCGAGTCTATCTCCGCCTCCAGATCCGAAGACTGCTTCCTCGTGGCCGCAGCTGGAGCAGACATGGGTGGCCATGTTTTCCACGACTCCGAGAATCGGCACCCCTACCTTCCTGAACATCTCAATACCCTTGCGGGCATCCAGTAGTGCAACATCCTGGGGCGTGGTTACGATCACTGCCCCACTGAGTTGTACCGACTGCGCCAGGGACAGCTGGATGTCGCCGGTACCGGGCGGCATGTCCACCACCAGGTAATCGAGATCGGACCAGGCGGTATCGCTGAGTATCTGGTTGAACGCAGAAATTATCATGGGCGCCCGCCACACCATCGCGGTCCTGGGGTCGACGAGGAACCCCATGGAATTACATTCGATGCAATACGCCGTGATCGGCACCATGAGGCGTTGATCCCGGATTTCCGGTTTCGTGCCCGGGGCGACGCCCATCATCAAAGGGATACTGGGGCCATAAATGTCGGCATCCAGCAATCCCACACGGTGGCCTTCGGCATGCAGTGCGACAGCCAGATTCACCGCCGTGGTTGATTTACCGACACCGCCCTTGCCGGATGCCACACAGAGTATGTGCTTGATATGTGCAAGTTTGCTCAATTTAGCTTCCTTTGATAGCGGCCTTGTGGGGCCCTGACTCCTTGCCTTTATTCCCGGACCTGTGCGGGAGCAGGCCCGCGATCACCGTGCCTGAAGATTACCATTTATCCATTTTGAAAATAAAATACAGCTCGACAATGACAGCGATCAGCCAAGCCCGCTAAAATCAATTGATGCTCAGACCAACTACCCCAGCCCTGTTCATGGCAGCCCTCGCGGCCGGAATTTCGCATGCTGCGAGCGAGTTGCAGGAGGAGAGTGACATCCGCTTCGCGTTCTATTCTTCCTCCTGGGGCGGGAATACAGTCGACAATATCCGGCTGCTCGCCTACAACTCCACTGCCGCCGAAGTCCGGCTGGATTCGGTGACCTTCCTTAAGGGCGGCGGGCCGGATGACGACATCTATCTGGAGCTGGGACTGTCTGTCCCCGCTGGGGGTTATGCCGAGTTACAGCTCCCCCATACCGACCTGCTGGGCAATAATGAATGCATCGAGCGCACCATGGCCGAGAACTGGCGCCTCGCGGAGATATCCAACTACACTCTGAACCCGTCGGTCCGAAACCTGATCATCGAAGACACTGATTCATTTCGCATCTACCAATGCGTTGAAACCATCCAAACCAGGATCAGCGGGCCAACCGAGAGCTCATTTACAGAGAAAGAAGAATGGGTGTTGTATCACTTCGAAAGCAGGCTGACTTTCTGAAGCAAATTTCCAAGGACAAAAAAAAGGGGGCATATGCCCCCTTTTTTATTTCTTCAGCTGAAAAGCTTATCCCAGCAAGATACCGCCATATTGAACAAAGAATGGCGCGAATACCAGGCTCAGAATCGCTGACAGTTTGATCAGGATATTCAGCGAAGGACCTGAAGTGTCTTTCAGAGGGTCACCAACCGTGTCACCCACGACTGCCGCCTTGTGTTCTTCAGAGCCCTTGCCGCCGAAGTTGCCGGCCTCAATGTATTTCTTGGCGTTGTCCCAGGCACCGCCGCTGTTGGAAGATGAGATAGCCATTACGCCACCACACACCAGCGAACCGGCCAGGATGCCCGCTACCGCCTCGACACCGAACAGGAAGCCCGCTACCAGTGGAGTACCCATAATGAGCACACCCGGCGCAATCATCTCCTTCAGGGCTGCCTGGGTAGAAATCGCAACACACTGCGCATAGTCAGGTGTGCCTTTGCCTTCCATGATGCCAGGGATTTCCCTGAACTGGCGACGCACTTCCTCGATCATCTCGAATGCCGCATCACCCACAGAGCGCATGGTCATGGCCATGAACAGGAAGGGCAGCACCGCACCCACGAACAGGCTGGTATATACCAGCGGGTCGAGCAGACTCATGGAAATAGGCTCACCGCGCAGGTTTTCCGCGGCAGTGATGAAAGCTGCGAACAGGGCCAGCGATGTAAGAATGGCCGCACCGATGGCGAAACCCTTACCAATAGCCGCAGTAGTGTTGCCGGCGCTGTCCAGAATATCGGTACGCTCACGCACTTCCGCTTCGAGGCCAACCATCTCGGCAATACCACCGGCGTTATCCGCGACCGGGCCATAGGCGTCGATCATCAAGGCGATTACCAGGGTACCCAGCATGCCAAGGGAGGCAATTGCCACACCGTACATGCCCGCAAGACCCCAGGAAACGAAGATACTGGCCGCGATACACAGATAGGGATAAACCGTGCTCTTGTAACCAAGAGACAGTCCAAAAATGATGTTGGTTGCTACACCCGTTTCACAAGAGGCAGCCACTTCCTGCACCGGCTTGTACTTGTCGGACGTGTAGTAGTCTGTGAGCAGACCCACCGCCAGACCCGCAATCAGGCCTGAAAGGAAACACCAGTAAACACCCATATTGGTGTATTGCTCACCATTCAACTCGAAGAACTCGGGAATGAGCGCCATGGTGAAGAAGAACATCACGATAGCCATGATGACACTGGAGATGATCAGCAGCTTACGCAGGGCTGGCGCAACATCGTCAGCAGACTTCACGCCGATCAACAGCTTGGTAATCAGGGCAACGGGAATACCCACCGCGCTGATCAGGATCGGATAGAGCAAGGCATTGGGGTCAGCCGCGAAAACCACGGCGCTGATAACCATAGCGGCACAGGTTGATTCCGCACAGGAGCCGAACAGGTCAGCACCCATACCGGCCACGTCACCCACGTTGTCACCCACGTTATCGGCGATTACAGCAGGGTTGCGGGGGTCGTCTTCCGGAATTCCCTTCTCAACCTTGCCCACCAGGTCTGCACCAACGTCAGCTGCCTTGGTGAAGATACCGCCGCCCACACGGGCGAACAGGGCGATGGTCGAACCACCCAGACCGAAGCCAGCGATGACTTCCATCAGGATGTGGTTGTTCTCCTCACCCAAACCTGACAGCAGAGCGCTCATTACTACATAGATGACCACAAGGCCGAGCACAGCGAGGCCAACCAGAGCGAAACCCATGACCGCGCCAGAATTGATTGCCATGTCGAAAGCACTGGAGATGTCTTTCTTGGCCGCAACCGTAGTTCGGGCATTGCCCTGGGTTGCCACCTTCATACCAATATAGCCGGAGGCGATGGAGATGGCTGCGCCAAACAGGAAGGCGATCGCCGTGTAGATGCCTTCCCGGGTATCTGGAGTATGGGAATCATCGATCAGGATCGCGATGATGGCAGCAAATACCACCATGAATATGGTCAATACTTTGTACTCTTGCTTGAGGAACGCCATGGCTCCATCGGCAATCGCACCGTGGATGAATTTCAGCCGCTCGCTGTCCTTCTGTTCCAGCCCAAGGTCCACTGGCACGCTGGTTACTTTCTTCATATAGAAGAAGGCGATTCCCAGGCCCAGTAAGGACAGCACAGTCGATACTATTAATGTGATCCCCGACATCTAAATGTCACTCCCCGCTTTATGTAGTCAAATAGTCTGTGTAGTCAAAAAGTCTACGTGGTTAAAAATAAAGGCGCGCACTTTACCACAACAGGGAGGACAAACAAAGGATGGAAGCTGCCTGAAG
>JAYPVK010000001.1:154541-158905 GCA_038134565.1 Pseudomonadales bacterium
CCGCACACACCACGGATGCAAGAGGCCTGACGCTACCGTAACTCCCGGCTCTTCGGACCAACCGGGGGGTCGGGAACGGGGTGGGAGAAACCGGGGGTTCGGTTACTTTTTCTTCTTTCCGCGGCGCTTGTTCTTGCTGCTGCCAGGCCCTTCGGACTCGCCACGCGCCTTGCGAAAAGCGCTCTTCAAAGCCTCGACTCTGGCCTCACGCCGGTGGTGGAGATGGGCCTCCCTGCGCTGTTCGAAATCGATGACCTTGTCTGACATCGGGCAGGCGAGGCTATTGGGCTCTGGCCTGTTCCACCAGGCTATCTTTCCTGGCCTGCAGGTCGGCTATCATGTCTTTCGCCAGGGGTTCCACGGTATTGCCCGCCGCATCGATATTCTCGTATTTCGCCTGTTCTGCAGACAGTGCTTCCAGCAGATCCTCTGCCGCGAGAATCGCTTGCTGCAGCACCAGGCTACGCTCTTCATCCGAAACCGTGCGGGTCTCGGCGGCCGCTATTTGTGCCTCCAACTGGGAGATGCGGTCCAGCTTCTGCTGGCGCTCCGCTTCAGCGGCTGCAATGGCTGCCAGCCGTTCCCTTTCGCGCCGTTCTGCGGCTTCCCGCTCCCTGCGCTCTGCCTCTGCCCTGGCCCGTGCGTCGGCCTCAGCCTGTTCTCGCTGGGCCTGCAGGCGTGCCCGCTCTGCGGCCTGCACTTCCTGCTGGCGCCGCAATGCCTCTGCCCGCTGCCGTTCCTGCTCTGCGACAAGCCGTGCGGCCTCTTGTTCGGCAGCAACCCGGGCTGCTTCCTGTTCAGCGATCTCTGCATCCCGCGCGGCCTGGGAAGTACAGGCGGCAAGAGATATCAGCAGGGTGGTCAGGAGTGCTAACCGGATCCAGCTATGACGGAAGCTCATGAATGTCTCCTCGCAATTTACGGCATTCTTTGGCTTGGACAGAAATTTCATTGTAATGCCAAGCCCTTGATTATATGAGAAATTTGATGCTGATATAATCAAAAACGTGGATTCTGTCATACTTTATAGCGCGAAATCGAATATTTGCCAGTAAAATTGTGGCCTGAACACGGTTACGACCGCACTGAGACGGTTATCGGCACCCCAGGCACTGAGCCAAGGGAATTCCTGAAGCCTGAGCAATTTCCCTAAATCTGGCCCGAAATGCCCTTATCCAGAATCATCAAACTGCTACTCAGCTCGCTACTGGCTCTGCTGATCAGTACTCCCTTCATTTTCCTGCTACTGGCGCTGCAGTCAGAGCGACTGGTTCCGGTCAACGCAGCCCTGAGCGCCGCTGAACTCAATGAAGTTGAGCAGTTGTTGCTGGAATCTGCACCGGAATCCACACTGTCCCCAAGCCGTCGCGAATTGCAATTGAGCAGCGGCGAACTGAATCTCCTGCAGCGTTACGGCTTCCAGGTCATGGGCCTGCTTCCCCAGTGGTCTGGCCAACTGCAATTACAGCAGGATGAAGTCCACGCCTTGCTGAGCATCCAGATCGACCTTGGGCCACTCCCCATCTATTTGAATATGCAGGGTAGTTTCACCAATGATGACCTGGGAATCCATCTACGCGACCTGCAATTGGGCAACCTGCAACTGCCAGACCCAGTCATGGACTTCGCTGTGAGCCGTATCCAGAACAATTTACTCACGGCGGATATCGGCTTCGACGAATTCCAGGCACTCCTGGACAACGTGGACGCCGTAGAGCTGGCCCCCGATCGGGTTTCACTGACCCTGTTATGGGAACCCCAGCTCATGGATCGCCTGGCTTACCGAGCGCAGCAGATATTCGTCCCCCTGCAGGACAGGGAACGGATACTGGATTACTACCAGGTGACCAAGGACATCTTCAGCACGATTCCAACGGACTTACGTGCCGTTTCACTCAATACATTTTTGGTAGCGATGTTCAATGAGGCCCAGGAACGAAGCAAAATTAGTGGTGACCCGGTCGCCGAGAACCGGGCCGCGCTGCAGGCATTGGCAGTGTATGTGAACAATGAAGACATCGGCCAATTGGTCGGCCAGGAGTTGGCTGCAGGCGTGGAACCCGCTTCCTTCATCGAAGTCCGGTTACAACGCAGACAGGACCTGGCGCAGCACCTGGTATCGATTGCAGCCATTACCGCATCCGCCGGGGCCGGTTTTGCCCAGATGCTGTCCAACACCAAGGAAGCCTATGATGCACGCTATCGTTCAGGCTTCAGCTTTTCCGACATGACCGCGAACACGGTGGGCGTACTACTGGCATCCCATGCAACGCGGGATGCGGTGTCGGCTGCCAACATGCAGGCGCGGATTATCGACATGGAATCGGAATCAGACTTCATGCCTGAGGTGGGCAGCAATCGGGATGGAATTTCAGAGGCGGATTTCACTGTCCTCTACCAGGATCGCAACAGTTATGAATACGCCGCACGCCTGAGGCAAATCAGGACCCTCATCGAAGAGCGTCCCCTGTTCCAGGGGCTGGAACCAATCGCGGTTAATCAATAGGCTTATGCTGTAGTCAAATGGCAGCGCTGAACCAGGAACAGTTACAGGAACTGCGGACCCTGTTGCAGCGACTGCAGCAGGAACTGCAGGAGCAGCTGCAACTCAGTAAATCTGCCACGGCGGCGGTGACGCTGGATCAGACCCTGGTGGGTCGGGTATCACGCATGGATGCCCTGCAGCAGCAAAGCGTTGCGCTGTCCACCAAGGAAAAAGCGCAAACCCGGCTACGCAGGGTGAATATCGCCCTGGCAGCCATGGAGTCCGGAGACTACGGTTATTGCGCCCGCTGCGACGCCGGCATTGGCTTCGGCCGGCTGAGCGCACAACCCGAAGCCAGACTCTGCATCGCCTGCCAGGACATGGCCGACAGGCAGTAGCCGACTTCCAAAAGCATCGACGCTGGTGTATAAAGCCAGCCTCATCGCAGTTCCTCTTGCCTATTTTGCAAAACTCCAACCGAGCACCCAATGGCCAAGAAAGGCTTTATCACAACGAATCTGCATTCAGATAGACGAAGCGAACCAGAACACGGCGTTCTGCACAAACCCGTGCATCCGTCTGTAGCTTACGGATACAGTGATGCCCGCGATCTCGCCGCAGTGTTTCAGGGTAAGCGGGCTGGCTACAACTACGGCCGACAGATGAATCCGACCGTCACCGCGTTGCAGGATCGCATTACCGCCATGGAGGAAGGCCTAGCGACTATTGCCTTCGCCACTGGCATGGCCGGAATCGCGGCGACGATGCTCACCCTGCTCAGACAGGGCGATCACTTCATTGCCAGTTCCTTTCTGTTTGGTAACACCAACAGTTTTTTCGGCACACTGCAGAACTACGGTATCGAAGTCACATTCGTTAATGCCACGAAGGCCAGCGAAGTTGAATCGGCCATACAAGAAAATACCCGCCTGGTATTCGTGGAAACAATCGCGAATCCGGTAACCCAGGTAGCGGACCTTGCCAACATCGGCCAACTCTGCCAGCAACATGGTCTGATCTACTTTGTAGACAACACCATGACGTCACCTCACCTGTTCCAACCTAAATCGGTAGGGGCGAGCCTCGTGGTTAACTCATTGACCAAATACATAGGTGGACACGGCAACGCCCTGGGTGGATCCATTACCGATACCGGGCTTTTCAATTGGGAAGCCTACGACAACATCCTGGATACCTATCGCAAGGGCGACAGCGCCTTGTGGGGTATTACCCAGATCCGGAAGAAAGGCCTGCGTGACATGGGGGCATCCCTGGGGCCTGAGGCCGCACACCACCTGGCAGTAGGGTCCGAGACTCTGCCCCTGCGTATGGATAAAGCCTGTAAAAACGCTCTCGCGCTGGCTGAGTTCTGCGAAAAGCAGCCAGGGGTTCGCAGCGTTTATTACCCTGGCCTTGCCAGTCATCCGCAGCATGAACTGGCAAGCAGCCTGTTCGGTAACTTCGGCGCCATATTCAGCCTGGATCTTGATGAACAATTGGACTGCTTCGATTTCCTCAACAAACTCGATGTGGTCATCGCTTCGAGCAATCTTGGGGATACACGCACCCTGGCCATTCCTGTGGCCCATACTATTTATTATGAAATGGGCCCGCAGCGCAGGGCATCCATGGGTATCGCCGATTCGATGATACGCTTCTCGGTAGGCATCGAAGATACCGAGGACTTACTGAACGATTTTGAACAGGCCCTGGCCTGAATAGCAGAGACAATGATCGCCGTACTGAACCGAGACGATATAGAAGAAGGCACTTCGAAAGGCATCGAGGCCGCCGACACCTTCCTGTTTGCCGTTAAAAAAGACGACCAGATTTTCCTCTACAGGAATCGCTGCCCGCACCTGGGCACGCCACTGGAATG
>JAYPVK010000001.1:158983-185995 GCA_038134565.1 Pseudomonadales bacterium
ATTCCTCGATGCCGATGGCGCACTGATCCAGTGCTCTACCCATGGCGCCCTGTTTCAGATTGAAGACGGATACTGCCTGCAGGGGCCCTGCAAGGGTAAGTCCCTGCAGGCAATTCCCTTCACCGAGGATAATGGCATGATCATGGTGGATGAGTAGAAAATCGCTCCACCACCCGTGCTATAGACTGAACGATCTTCGTCAAACTGCCAGTCGCCGGCCTCGACTGGGAACATGCTGGATCAGAGGCTACCTGGAACAAGGGACACCTGCCTGTTCAAGACGATAGTCCCTTCTTCGAGATCAAACTCTGCTGCATAGGCCAGCACCTCGACTCCGGTAGCCACAGCCTTGCGCAGCAACTTGCCATACTCGGGGTCAATCTCATCTGCAGGGCGCACCGCATCGATGCCCTCGTGCTGAACGCAGAAGAACAGTACCGCTCGATCGCCCTGCCTGCTGATGTGCATCAGTTCCTCCAGATGCTTCTGGCCTCGCGTGGTTACGGCGTCCGGAAATTCCCCAAGACCACGACCCAGACCGAGACTGACGTTCTTCACTTCGATATAGCAGCGCTGCGCTGCTTTTTCCCCGTCCTCCAGCAGCAGGTCTATCCTGCTTCTTTGCTCACCGTAGGGAACCTCCCGGCGCACCGATGCATAGCCCTGTAGCTCGCTGACAACCCCATCTTTAATGGCTTCTTCAACCAGGCTGTTGGACAAGCCGGTATTGATCCCCACCAGGTACCGCCCATCCACCTCAACAAGCTGCCAGGTACAGGGATATTTTCGTTTCTCGTTGCCGGAATCGGTGAACCACACCCTGCTTCCCGGCTGCTGGCAATTCTTCATGGAGCCGGTGTTGGGGCAATGCAGGGTGATAATCTCACCGGAAGGCAACTCAACATCTGCGAGGAACCGCTTGTAGCGCCTGATCAGGATTGCCTCTTGCAGGAGAGCAGGAAATTTCATGGGCTGACTATCAATCTACAAGGCCTGTTAATCAAAAACGTATGGGGGTGATGCGCACTCACAGGTGGGCAGACACTGCTTTCGCCAAGCGTTCAACACCCAATTCCAGATCTTCCATGCTGGTGGTGAAGGCTAGCCGGACGAACTCATTACTCCTGTATTCGCCGAAGTCCGTGCCGGGAGTAATAGCGACCCCGTAGTCTTCCAGCATCACGCGGCAGAACGCTTCCGCATCCGTGGAAAACTTTGAGATGTTGGCATAAATGTAAAATGCGCCCTGAATAGAGTCAGGAATTACAAAACCCAGCTGCCCCAGGGCCGTCGCCAGATAATCCCTGCGCTGCCGGAAGGCTTCACGACGGGTCTCGAAAATCTCCCCCGCTTCTTCAGTAAAGGCGGCCAGCGCGGCCCTCTGGGCAATAGACGATGCCGAGATATACAGATTCTGGGCCAGGATGTTTGCCGTGCCCAGGTAATCTTCAGGCACCACAATCCAGCCGAGGCGCCACCCTGTCATACCGAAGTACTTCGAAAAACTGTTGACCACGAAAGCCGACTGGTCAATCTCCAGAATGCTCGGCAAATCCTCCACGTAGTGGAGTCCGTGATAGATCTCATCGACCAGTAAATGACAGTCGTGTTGTCGCGCCCAACTGCTGATTTCCTGCAACTGGCTACGCTCCAGAATGGTGCCGGTGGGATTGCCTGGCGACGCAAGCCAGACTCCCCTCGTTGCAGCGGTACGATGCTTGTCGAGCATCTCAACCGTCGGCTGAAAATTCTGTTCCAGCCCAACGGGAACCAACTGCGGCTGGGCTCCGAGCAGGTAAATGAAATTCCGGACACAGGGATAGGCCGGATCACTCAACAGTATCCCGTCGCCCTGATCGACCAGCATATTGGCCAACAGGGTCAGGCCACCGCTGGCCCCCGGGGTAATCAGGATGCGTTGCGGGTCCAGGTCCAGTTGGTGACGTTTCTTGTAGTGCTGCGCCAGCTTCTCTCGCAATTCACTTATCCCGGGAGCCGCTGTGTACTGGGTGAAGCCCTCGTCCAGGGCCTGTTTGGCTGCATCGACGATGGGTCTGGCTGTGGTGAAGTCTGGCTCACCAACTTCCATGTGGACGATCTTCCTGCCCTGCTGCTCCAGTTCGGCTGCGCGGTGCATTACCGTCATCACCCGAAATGGGTTAACCCGGCTAAGCACGGGACGTTGAAACGAGTTCCGCTGATCCATACTGCTTTCCTGCGGTCTGTGAAACCTGCACTATTCCTTTACAAATTGGTCATGAAAGAGGGCATTATAGGCAGGGCCCAGAGGGGATAGCCATAACAGCGCCCGCCTCCGGGTCAGGCTCAAATCCGCTGCCTATCTGACCTTTCTCGCAAGGTGGAATTTTCTAGCATCCCCAGGAAGAATCTGGTAGCTTACCCAGCTTTCAAAATTCCGGGTGCCATTTCTGGTGCAATTTAGCACGGGTTTTCCAGTGCGAAACCACACCGAATTTGGCGCAAAAATTGTTCTGATACTGCGGTCTCAGTGACTGGCTTGGTGCAAATCCAGTAACTTAAGCAGAGACTCCAGATAGTGAAGAGGCATAGGAAACATGGCCGCTACACAAAGCACTGAATCCAATCCAGTACTCAAAAACTTCGTTCCGTACAAGCCCAAGAAAGGCGAAGAGTACATGAACGAAAAGCAGCGTGAGCACTTCAAGAAGATTCTGCTCGACTGGCGCAATCAACTCATGGAAGAAGTAGACCGCACTGTGCATCACATGCAGGATGATGCGGCAAACTATCCGGATCCAGCAGATCGCGCCACCCAGGAAGAAGAATTCAGCCTTGAGTTACGCACACGGGATCGCGAGCGCAAGCTTATCAAGAAGATAGACAGCACTATCGAGGCAATCGCCCAGGACGACTATGGCTACTGCGAATCCTGCGGAATCGAGATTGGCATCCGCCGACTCGAGGCCAGGCCGACTGCCAACAAGTGCATCGACTGCAAGACTCTCGACGAAATCAAAGAGAAACAACTCGGCAGCTAGACCAGCGAATTCGATTCGCGCCAGTCGGCACCGCCAGGACCTGGCAGTTAGTCCTTCGCACAGTCGCAGCAGCGCGTTGCTGCGACTGCAGTGAAGAGACAGCTTTCCCGGATATGCCGCCCAGCTCGAGCTCAGCAATGGCAGAAGCGATTTCTCCATCCAGCAACGCTAACAACGACAGCAACGACTACATCGGGCGCTTCGCGCCTTCACCAACCGGCCCCCTACACTTTGGCTCCCTACTGGCCGCACTGGCTAGTTATCTGGACGCGCGCTCCAGCAACGGTAAATGGTTGTTGCGCATGGAAGACCTGGATCCTCCCCGCGAGCCCCCGGGTACCGACCAGATCATTCTGGAGCAATTGCAGGATCTCGGATTGCACTGGGATGGCGAGGTGCTCTACCAGAGCAGCCGGCTCGCAAGCTATGCGGAGTACCTGCAACAGCTGACAGACGCCGGACTCTGCTTTCACTGCGACTGTACACGGCCGCGAATAAAATCCCTGGGCTCAGTCTACGATGGTCATTGCCGGAACAGAAAACTCGACAAGACAAGCAAGAGCGCTATAAGACTCAAGGTCGATGATAGCCGAATCGGGTTTCACGACCTGATCCAGGGAGACTACTCACAACGACTGGATGAAGAGGTAGGCGATTTTATCCTGCGCCGTAAAGATGGCCTGTTCGCCTATCAACTCGCCGTGGTGGTCGATGATGCATTCCAGGACATCAATCATATTGTACGCGGCTACGACCTGCTGGATTCGACACCACGCCAGATTTGTATCCAGCGCATTCTGGGATTTCCCACTCCCGGCTATGCCCACATTCCTGTGGTGACCAATGAGCAGGGTCAAAAGCTCAGCAAGCAACACTTCGCGGAGCCCGTGGACACCCGCAACGGCAGCCGGCAAGTCATACTGGCGCTGAAATTCCTGGGACAGCAACCACCTGACAGCCTCAAGGACAGCAAGCTGAAAACGATTCTCGAATGGGCACAGGAGTCCTGGGATATACAGGCTGTGCCCAAGTTAGCTAATATGCCGCTATGCTCCGAACCATAGGAAGTACCTTTGTACATTCCACGTTCTATTCTTATCCTCCTCGTCATCATCTATCTGCTCTTCCTTGTTAGTGTGGACTGGATAAACGAAGCCGATGGCGCCTGGTATCGCCCATTCCTGATTGGGCTTCTGGTCGTTGTCTGGGCCAGTTGGACCCACCGTGAGCGAGATTCAGATGAGCTTTGAGCTCAGCACGCTGTTTATTATCGGTAGCAGCTATCTGGTGCTACTGTTTGGCATTGCCTACATCACGGACCGGGGGTGGATTCCCACCAGGATAGTCCGCCACCCCGTGGTCCATGTCCTGTCTCTTGGTGTGTTCGCCAGTGTCTGGGCTTATTACACTTCGATAGGCAATGCCCTGCGCGAGGGTTATGGATTCCTGGCCAATTCCATTGGCATCTCCATGGCTTTTCTTTTTTCGCCCTTACTGCTGAAACCCTTGCTCGAGCTAACCCGCACCTACCAACTGAGTTCATTGGCCGACCTGCTGGCTTTTCGATATCGCTCCCCCTGGGCAGGAACCGCTACCACCCTGGTGATTCTCGTGGGTGTAACTCCTCTTGTCGCCCTGCAGATCAGGGCGGTTGCCGACACTGCCAACATGCTATCTGCCGAGGCCAGCCAGGGCCTTGTGGCCGTGGGCTTCTGCTTGCTGATTACGCTCTTCGCGATTCTCTTTGGCACCTCACACCGTGCCGGCCGCACCCGGCATGACGGACTGGTCATGGCGATCGCCTTCGAATCTCTGATGAAGCTTGTCGCCTTCCTGGGAGTGGGGCTGTTCGCCGTATACGGTGCGTTCGGGAGCCTCGCCGAGATGGACGCATGGCTGGCAACACAACCGGAACTGATACAGAACCTCAAGGACACCGATTATTTCAGTTCATTCCATGTCTTGGCTCTGCTGTTTTTTACGGCCTCTGTCGCCATGCCACACATGTTCTATGTGACATTTAATGAGAGCAATGGTCAATCATCACTTTCCTTTGCCAGCTGGGCGCTGCCAGCCTACTTCCTGCTAATAAGCTTGCCCGTACTGCCCATACTCTGGGCTGGCCTGCAGTCGGGCACGGACGCACAGGTAGAATACTATCCGGTTGCAATAGGCATCGCCTACGATCAGCCTCTTCTGACCCTCCTAGCCTATTTGGGCGGGCTATCTGCCGCGAGCGGACTGATAATTGTCATCACTCTGGCCCTCTCCAACATGTGCCTGAATCACCTGATTCTGCCGCTGTACCAACCATCAGCCAAACACGATATCTATCGCTGGCTGCTTTGGCATCGCCGAATTCTTATAACAGCACTTATTTGGGCTGGTTTTCTATTCCACTATTTACCCGAGACCCAGACCAGCATCCAGACTATCGGCACCGTTGCATTTACCGCATGCCTGCAGTTTCTGCCGGGGCTGGTTGCGATACTGTACTGGCCACAGGGCAACAAGACAGGTTTCCTCACCGGACTCACCGCCGGAGTTGTAATCTGGTTCCTGTTTTTACTCTTACCCCTGTTCACGAACACCGACCCGCTGCCCCTGGTGGCAATCAACTGGCGGGAGATGGCCGCCCTGTCACTGATTGTGAATTCAATCCTGTTCGTTGGCGTTTCCCTGTTCTCACCGACTACCGACGAGGAACGCAGTTCTGCCGACATCTGTACGCTCGACACCATTAGGCGCCGCAAGCGAAGTGGCCTCGTGGCCAAGTCCCCGGAAGAATTCATTCGCAGCCTGAGCAAACCACTGGGCGAAAAAGCTGCCCGTCGGGAAGTCACCCAGGCACTACAGGACCTGAAGTTTGATATCAGCGACCGCCGCCCGTCTTCCCTGCGTTCCCTGCGCGGAAGACTGGAGGCCAATCTTTCCGGCTTGTTGGGCCCTTCCATTGCGAGAGAGATTATCGATGGTTATTTGCCCTACAGCGTAGTCTCCGAACACGGCACCACCGATTTGAATGTTATCGAGAATCGAATCGAAACGTACCGCAGCAACCTGACCGGTCTGGCTGCCGATCTTGACAACCTGCGACGTTACCACCGTCAGGTATTGCTGGATTTGCCACTCGGCGTCTGCTCGCTCAGCGACGAGAAAGAAGTTGTAATGTGGAATCGGGCGCTGGCGGAATTCACCGGAATTGATTCCAGCGATATAGTAGGCTCACCGCTCGAAGATATTCCGCAGCCCTGGCAAGCGCTGCTGGAGACCTTTCTGGCTGAGGATACGAACCATTCTTACAAGCAATCCTTCCAGCTGGACGAACACAGCAAGACAGTCAATCTGCATAAAGCAAATATTGAAAAACCGGGCGCCGGCACCAGCAGCAGGGAAGGCGTGATAATTTTGATAGAGGACATTACCGAGACTGAGATTCTGGAAGCAGGATTAACCCACAGTGAGAGACTGGCCTCAATTGGCCGTCTGGCCGCTGGCGTGGCACATGAAATCGGCAACCCAATCACCGGAATCGCCTGTCTTGCCCAGACCATTCGAGATGAATACCCGGACGGCGAACTGGGCAGCCTGGCGAAACAGATCATCGAACAAACAGACCGCACGTCCAAAATTCTTCAATCCCTGGTCAACTTCGCCCATGCCGGTAACCAGCAACCGAGAATCGAGCATACGGCGGTCGCTGTTCGGCAATGCATCGAACAAGCGATCACGCTGGTTTCCCTGGACAAGAAAGCGAAGGATATCGATATCCAATGTCACTGCGACGAATCCCTGAAAATCATGGGCGATGAGCAGCGGCTCCTGCAGGTTCTCATCAACCTGATAAACAATGCCCGGGATGCCAGTCGGGACGGCGGCACAATAGAAATAAACGCCTACACCAGGAACAACAGGACCTGTATCGGGGTCACGGACCGGGGTATCGGCATCTCTGAATCCATCAAGGACCGGGTATTTGACCCGTTTTTCACCACCAAGGAGCCTGGAGAGGGCACAGGACTGGGGCTTTCACTGGTCTTCAGCATAGTTGAGGATATGGAAGGAGATATTGATATAATCAGTCCTGTCGATAAGACTCAGGGGACGGGTACTACGGTACTCTTGAATTTCCCCTGCTATCATGATGATTCGGACGCAGAAATCGAACGCCATGAGCCTTATACACGGGCCAAGCACACTGACTAGTCTGGATAATCTGAATTTAGTACTTGTATGACAGCTCAAAATCATATTCTGGTAGTGGAAGACGAAGCGGTTATCCGTGGAGCGCTGAAGCGCCTTCTGGAGAGACACAATTTCGCCGTCAGCGAAGCGGGCACCGTCAAGGAGTCTCTCGAAAAATTCGACATGGATGACTTCGATGTCATCATCAGCGACCTTCGCCTGCCGGGCGCACCGGGCACGGATCTCATCAAGGCCACCACTACCCCGGTCGTGATCATGACCAGCTATTCGAGCATCCGCTCAGCCATCGACTCCATTCAGATGGGCGCGGTCGACTACATAGCCAAGCCTTTCGAACACAACGAGATCATAGAGACAATCAGCAAGATCATTCGTGAGCACGCCAGGTCGGAACGTGTCGAACGCGTCTCACCGGATGATGACGTCGAGCCTCCCGTGGAGGGCATGATAGGCAGCTGCCCGCAGATGATGGAACTGTTCAGGCGAATCCGGAAGGTCGCCCTCACCAATTCCACGGTGTTGATTAATGGAGAGTCCGGCACCGGTAAAGAATTGGTAGCACGGGGAATCCATCGACTGAGCACCCGTAAAGACAATGAAATGATTTCCGTGAACTGCGCGGCGATTCCGGAAAACCTTATAGAATCAGAGCTCTTTGGGCACGAGAAAGGTGCTTTCACGGGGGCCACGGCCACCCGCACAGGGCTGGTAGAGGCCGCCAATGGCAGCACCCTGTTCCTGGACGAAATCGGCGAACTGCCTCTCGAGGCCCAGGCGCGTCTATTGCGAGTCCTGCAGGAAAATGAAATTCGCAAGGTAGGTTCCGTACAATCGCGCAAGGTCGACGTACGGCTCGTTGCCGCTACCCACCGGGATCTGAAACAGCTGGTAACGGACGGTCATTTTCGCGAAGACCTTTATTATCGTATCAACGTCATGACCTTACTGATTCCGCCATTGCGGGAGAGAGGCAATGACATCCTCAAACTGGCAGACGCCATCCTGCAGCGCACCTGCAAGCGGCTGAAAACCCCGATGATGCATTTCAGCGACGCGGCCAGTCGGGTCATCTCAACCTATTCCTGGCCCGGCAATGTGCGGGAACTGGAAAATGCCATTGAACGCGCCGTGGTTCTGGCGGAGACTCCCGAGATCGGCGAAGACCTGTTGGCCATTGATCTGCATGGCAGCCAGGAAGCCGTCGAAGCAGACACTGGGGCGGGCGCCATGCCTGCCCCACCCACTACCGAGCCCGTGGAAGAACTTTCCCTGGAAGACTATTTCCAGCGTTTTGTCCTCGAGCACCAGGACAGCATGAATGAAACCCAACTCGCCAAGAAACTGGGTATCAGCCGCAAGTGCCTGTGGGAAAGACGCCAGCGCTTCGGTATTCCCCGCAAGAAAAAGCAGGCGGTCTGAATCCATCCTGAGCGACACACGCTCGATCGTGCCAAATTTGCCCTCCGCCGCGCCTGGAAGATCATCGCTATCCTGAGGAATACCCCGGGGCGCGGGCGTTTCAGCCGATTGTGGCAGTACTGTCATATTTGTTACTGCTACCCAACTACCCAGCAAAAAGGGAAATTCGGTAACAGAAAGTGGGGTTTCAATAGTTAAAAACTAATTAGTAAAACCGTACCTTCTTGTTTTATATGAATATTTTATAGTTGGCACAGTAAGTGCTCTATATATTGCGCACCAATAACAATAAATAATAATAATAAGCCTCAATAAAAAGAAAAATTGCATTACTGAGTGTTAAACGAAGGATAGTGCATCAATAATAAAAAGGTCGGGTTTGTGGCCTGTAGGTGACGGTTTGTTGCTTCGCCTCAAGTACACCCCCTCTTGCTTATGCGGCGCCGCTATTGGCTCCTTTAATAAAAACAATAATTAAGTAACTAACAGCTATAACAACAATAATATTTACTTCCATTAGGGGGGTGATTTTCACCCCCCTAGCATTACTCCCCGGCACGACGATCTCCACTCCCGCTCTCCTCCTCCACACCTCGATACCAGGCCTTTCGGCGTAAAGTGCAAAAGCGTTGTATCATTGCCCGTGTCCAGTTAACTCATCTCCGGAATGAACGCCGGGAAAGGTTTCTTTGAAAGTACTCACACCAGCAACACTGACCGCCAGGCCAGGCTCGACTCGCTCAGGCCGGCAGTCCTTCCAACACCTCACGACACCAGGGAAAGGGATACCCACAGGCAATGGCTGATCTGGAAAGTTTGCCCGGGCTTGAGAACGCCACGATCGTTCCAAGGGATGAACACAATATTTCGCGCAAGGACATCTCACCCAATGCCCTGAAGGTATTGGGGCGCCTGAACAGCGCCGACTACTATGCCTTTCTGGTGGGCGGCGGTGTGCGGGATCTGCTTCTCGGTAATCAGCCCAAGGATTTCGACATCGCCACCGATGCGACACCCGAAGAAGTCCGAACCCTGTTCAGAAATTCCCGGATAATCGGCCGCCGCTTCAAGATTGTGCATATTCGCTTCGGCAGGGAAATCATCGAAGTAACCACATTCCGTGCCCACCACGCGGTGGAGAACGAAATCGAACGGGGCACGCCGCGCAAGCAGATCCGGGACCTTGATTCCGCCCATAGCAGTGAAGGCATGATCCTGCGAGACAATGTCTACGGAGACATTGACGAGGATGCCTTGCGAAGAGACTTCACCATCAACGCACTCTATTACACCACCGACGGATTTCGCTTGCTGGATTTCAGCAGTGGTGTGGAAGATCTGCGCAATCGTCAATTACGCATGATCGGTGAACCCAGTACACGCTACAAGGAAGACCCCGTGCGCATGCTGAGGGCACTCAGGTTTTCTGCCAAGCTGGGTTTCTCGATCGAGGAATCCACCGCCAGGCCTATCAACAAGCTCGCCCATCTGCTGGCTTCGATCTCCCCGGCACGCTTGTTCGATGAAACCCTCAAGCTCTTCACAACAGGCTATGCCACGGAGACATTTCGCCTGCTGGAAAACAGCCCACTGGGCGACTACGTGATAGGACCAACCCTCGACGCGCTCGAGACTTGCGACGATGCAGCCGCCAATCTCGTCGATCTGGCACTGGAGAATACCGACAAGCGCCTGCAGGAAGGAAAATCTGTCACGCCATACTTCCTGTTTGCGGCCCTGCTTTGGCCAGTATTGAGGGTGATAGAAAAACAATTCAGGGACGAGGATGATTTTGACTCGGGCAAAGCCGCCAATCAGGCCATTGCGGAACAACTGGAATTGATTGCCATCCCGAAACGGGTCACTTTTGCCAGCAAGGAAATCTGGGAGATGCAGGACAGACTGCTCAAACGCACCCGCCGCAATATCCATGGCACCCTCAACCACCCCAGATTCCGCGCAGCCTATGACTTTCTGCTGCTGCGGGAAGACTCCGGAGAAGATCTGGCAGAATGCGCCCAGTGGTGGACTGATTTCCAGGACGGCGACACACAAACCCAGACGGAGATGCGCGAGGCATTGCCAGGCAACCGGCGACGTAAACGCCGTCGCCGCCGCAGCAGCGCTTCCAACTCTGGCGCTTGATGGCGGTTAATTCGTGAGCGAATCCAGCAACTTCAAGTCCAGCACTGGAGAACCGGGCAGGGGCAAACCGCCACGGTTCATTGCCGTGGAAGGCCCCATAGGGGTGGGCAAGACCAGCCTCACCCGGCGTCTTGCCGATACCTTCAACTATGAAGTCCTGCTGGAGAAGGCTGAGGAAAATCCATTCCTCGACCGCTTCTACCAGAGCCCTCGCCAGCATGCGCTCTCTACGCAGTTGTTCTTCCTGTTTCAGCGCACGCAACAAATGCAGGAGTTGAGGCAGAATGACCTGTTCGAACCCGTACGGGTAGCGGATTTCCTGATCGACAAGGATCGCCTGTTCGCCGAGCTAAATCTTGATGCCGATGAATACGAGTTGTATCTCAAGGTCTTTGGGCACCTGACAATTGACTCACCGAAACCGGATCTGGTCATCTACTTGCAAGCACCGACCGATGTATTACTTCAGAGAATTCAGAAACGGGGCATCGCCTCGGAACAACTCATCGAGCGCAGCTATCTCGACAACCTGAATGCCGCCTACACCGAATTTTTCCACTACTACGACCGGTCTCGACTGCTTATCGTCAATAGCGCCGATCTCGATCTGGTGGAGAATGACGATGACTACAACCGACTGGTAGACTATATCCTGGCTTTGCCAAGCGGCACCCACTACTTTAACCCAGGACCAACACTGCTCTGAGACCAATCCGAAGCTGACCCTGGCACTAGCAGTCACCACTCCATACACGCGATCCCAGAGAAACAACACTATGAGTGCTCAAAGTAAAGCAGGCAATGTCACCCTGACCACGCTCCAGCAACTGAAAGCAAGGGATGAAAAATTCGCCTGCCTCACCGCCTACGATGCCTGTTTTGCCAAGATCCTGAGCGAAGCCGGCGTGGAAGTACTGCTGGTGGGTGATTCCCTGGGCATGGTGTTACAAGGCCACGACAGCACACTACCCGTCACCATGGAAGACATGATCTATCACACGGCCTGTGTGAAGGCTGGCAATCGGGGCTCCCTGCTAATGGCCGATCTACCCTTCATGAGTTACGCCTCCGAATCACAGACCCTGGAAAATGCTGCCGCACTGATGCGCGCCGGTGCCCATGTCGTAAAACTTGAAGGCGGTGCCTGGATCGAGAATACAACCCGTTTGCTGGCAGAGCGTGGCATACCCGTGTGTGCACATATGGGGCTCACACCACAGTCCGTTAACCGCATTGGTGGTTTTCATGTCCAGGGACGCGACACGGATCAGGCTCAACTGATCATCGAGGAAGCACGACTCCTGCAGGACGCCGGTGCGAATATCCTGTTGCTGGAATGCGTACCGTCTGAATTGGCCAGAACTATCACCGATGCACTGAAAATTCCTGTCATCGGCATCGGTGCAGGGCCCGAGACCAGCGGCCAGATCATGGTGTTGCACGATGTGCTGGGCGTATCACCCATCACACCAAAGTTCGTGAAAAATTTCCTGTCCGAGACCGGCGATATCCCAGGTGCGATCAACGCCTACGTGCAAGCGGTTAAAGAGAAACGCTTTCCTGCCCCGGAACACTGTTTCTCCTGATCTAGGCACCAGTCTCCATGGAAACATTCACTCAAGCTAGCACCTTGCGCGATCACCTGGGAAAACTGAAGCGGCAGGGCAAGCGAGTCGCGCTCGTTCCCACCATGGGCAACCTGCACGAGGGTCACCTGAGTCTCATTGACCTGGCGCGAAGCAAGAGCGATGTCGTGGTCGCCACGATTTTTGTTAATCCCCTGCAGTTTGGCCCCGCCGAAGACCTCGATTCCTACCCCCGCACTCTGGAAAGGGATATCGAACTGCTCGATAGTCGACACTGCGATTGTGTCTTTACACCTTCAGTCGCAGAGATCTATGGTGACACACTGAATGCGCAAACTATCGTCAAGGTACCAGGAATCAGCGAAGAATTTTGTGGTAGCAGCCGCCCGGGACACTTCGAGGGGGTAGCCACGGTCGTCACCAGGCTCTTCAATATCGCACAGCCCGATCTGGCTGTATTCGGACTGAAAGACTACCAACAGTTTCTCGTGATCAGGAAAATGGTTCGGGACCTGCTCATGCCAATGGAGATCCTTGGTGGCGAGATCGTCCGCGAGCGCAATGGGCTGGCGCTCAGTTCCCGCAATGGATACCTGGATAGCCTGCAGCGCGAGCAGGCAGCGGCAATCTATCGCAGCCTGCAGTTGGTTGCTGCGGAACTGCAAGAGGGAAACCAGGACAACACGGCGCTGGAAGCGAAGGGTCGCGAAATACTGGAGCAAGCCGGACTGCGCCCTGACTACTACGCGATATGCAACGCAGACACCCTGGAACCTGCACAGGCGCATGATACGAACCTCGTCATACTCGTCGCGGCATTCCTGGGCACCACGCGCCTGATCGATAATATGCGACTGAGGCGCGGCACACAGATTACAGCCTGATTCGTGCTGTCGCCTGCAGGGGTGTCATGTTGAGCCCCCCTACCCTTTGAGGCATACTGATTCCCCTGCAGGCGTCGCAGGCATGATGCGGCGACAATACCCGGAATCATGATTCGGGGCAGGTCACTTCCAGTTCATTTCACAGGATCGTCAGCAACAGCCATGTCAGAACATAAAGTCTACCCAGTCAGCGCCGCGGCATCCCAGCGCAGTCACCTCAACAAGGAACGCTACGAAGAAATGTATGCGCAATCCATTAGCGCACCCGAGGAGTTTTGGGCCGAACAGGCAGGTGAGTTTCTGTATTGGCATGAACCCTGGAAGTCAGTGGTCAAGGGCGACTTCAAGACCGCCAGCAATACATGGTTTGAAGGTGCAAAACTCAACGTGGCCTACAATTGCATCGACCGCCACCTGGAAAAGCGGGCAGAACAGATTGCCATAATCTGGGAGGGAGATGAGCCAGATCAGGATGCACGCATCACCTACCGGGAGCTATACGAAAAGGTCTGCAGGTTTGCCAATGCCTTGAAAAAGCGCGGCGTGAAGAAAGGCGACCGTGTTTGTATCTACATGCCCATGATTCCGGAAGCAGCCTTCGCCATGTTGGCCTGTGCGCGTATCGGGGCCGTACACTCCGTTGTGTTCGGCGGTTTTTCTCCTGAGTCAATCAAGGATCGAATCCTCGACTCTGACTGTCAGACCGTTATCACCGCCGATGAGGGAGTCCGTGGTGGACGCAAGATTCCCCTGAAGGCGAACGTCGATGCTGCACTTGAGTCATGCCCCAATGTCCATTCCGTTTTCGTTGTTCGCCGAACCCACGCCCAGGTGCCCTGGAATGAAGAACGTGACGTTTGCTATCACAAGGCTACCGAGAATGCGTCAACAGAGTGCGCCGTTGTGCTCATGGACGCGGAAGACCCCCTGTTCATACTGTACACGTCCGGCTCTACGGGAAAGCCCAAGGGTGTCCTGCATACCACGGCAGGCTATTTATTAGGGGCGGCAATTACCCATAAGTACGTGTTCGACTATCACGAGGGTGATATCTACTGGTGCACCGCCGATGTGGGTTGGGTCACGGGACACTCTTATATCGTCTATGGTCCTCTCGCTAACGGCGCAATCACCCTCATGTTTGAAGGAGTACCCACCTATCCGGATGCGTCCCGCTTCTGGCAGGTAATCGACAAACACCAGGTCAATATTTTTTACACTGCCCCTACAGCCATAAGAGCCCTGATGGCCGGGGGCGACGAGCCGGTCACAAAGACCTCGCGAGCTTCATTGAGGCTACTGGGTTCCGTAGGAGAACCCATAAATCCGGAAGCCTGGGAATGGTATTACCATGTCGTTGGCGATGCCCGTTGCCCAATCGTCGACACCTGGTGGCAGACCGAAACCGGCTCCATCATGATCACACCCCTACCCGGCGTGACCGACCTCAAACCCGGTTCCGCCAGCAAACCCTTCTTCGGCGTGAAGCTGGCCCTGCTGGATGCAGAAGGCAAGGAACTGGAAGGTGAAGCTGTTGGCAACCTGGTGATCAGCCAGAGTTGGCCAAGCCAGATTCGCTCGGTGTATGGCGATCACCAGCGCTGCATCGATACCTACTTCTCCGCATATCCTGGTTACTACCTCACCGGCGACAGTGCCAGCCGGGATGCCGATGACTACTACTGGGTCACTGGCAGGGTCGATGACGTGATCAACGTGTCTGGCCACAGGCTGGGCACGGCGGAAGTAGAGAGTGCTCTGGTACTCCACGATGCGGTAGCCGAAGCTGCCGTGGTTGGCTATCCACATGACATTAAGGGGCAGGGTATCTATGCCTATGTCACCCTGATGTCTGACACCGAGGAATCTGAAGAATTGCGAACTGACCTGGTGAAATTTGTGGCCAGGGAAATCGGCGCCTTCGCCAAGCCCGAGATCATCCAGTTCGCACCCGGTCTTCCCAAGACTCGCTCCGGTAAAATCATGCGCCGAATCCTGCGCAAGATTGCCGCCAATGAATTGGAAAACCTGGGCGACACAACCACACTCGCCGACCCCGCCGTGGTGGATGAACTGATTGCCAATAGGGCCAAAACCTGACGCCTCATGTCTGAATATTGTGCCACCGTGCATTGGCAAAGGAGCAAGGAAGAAGATATCCTCTCCAATAACTATTCGCGCGCCCACGCCTGGACATTCGATGGCGGGGTCACCATTCCGGCCTCGCCTTCACCCCAAGTGGTGAGCGCCCCCTGGTCAGACGCGGCCAATGTGGATCCGGAAGAAGCCTTCGTCGCTTCACTGTCCTCCTGCCACATGCTGTTTTTCCTGGCGTTTGCCGCCAGGCAAGGTGTTGTGGTGGATTCCTACCGGGATGAAGCCGTCGGCGTCCTCGAACGCAATGCTGCCGGCAAGATGGCGATGACGACGGTGACACTGCGCCCCCGCATTGAGTTTGATCCAGCCAGCTCCCCTACCGCTGAGCTACTCGATGATCTGCACCACAGGGCCCATGAGCACTGCTACATAGCCAACTCTGTGCACACCACAATTACTATAGAGAGCCAGTAATCCGGAAAATATCCAGTTCCGCTGAATAGTCGACAGAATCGGTTCAGGGCAGTCGAATCGCATTGTTAGGTGCCTCCATGCGTGCCACAATACCCGCTAATTTTCGTAATAATTTCAGATAGTTCCGATCTGATTCAGGTATCGGACCCATGCCGAATCCGCTGCATCAATCCATCTTGCGCGGCCTGCGCACTCTGGCAGGCCTGTTCCCGTTAACCAGCCAGGGCACCATTACCCTGCTGGCCACGGCCACCGCCCTGTCCGTGTTCGGCTATGGCAGCATGGACCTGGTTGTTTTCGCCCTCAGCATTTGTGCCCTGGCGATACTGCTGTTCTGCCTGTTCTGTACCGTGACTTTCGGCGTGGTCATGCAGCGGCGAATCAGAAAGGAGCAGGAATTACAAACCGATCCCCAGCTGTTGGCGGGCAGAGACATAAAGGTTGAAGCCGGCTACCCCAATGAAACCGGATTCAAACTCCGGGGTACGAGTTTCCTGCCCCTGGTGAGAGTCGACTGGAAAGTCGTCTACCCAGAGCATATCGAAACCAGGACTCGCTTCGATGCATCCGGTTATCTGGTTGAGGAGATTATTCCATCGCGGCGCTGCCTGAGCGCGAAACTGGTCAGGCAGTTCACGATCTCTGATGTGTTGGGTTTCTGTCGTTTCTCGTGGCGACTGGAACAACAAGGGCAGTGCATGGCCTTGCCAAAGATCAGCGCGGTGAAGTCCCTGCCCCTGCTGCGATCGCTGACTGCCGAAGACGGCATTCCCAATTATTCGGGACAGCCTGAGGGGGACCGAATGGAGATACGGCCCTACGCCCCCGGTGATTCGGTCAAGAACATCATGTGGAAGGTCTACGCCCGGACCCGGCAGCTGAATGTGCGTCTCCCCGAGAAGAGCGTGTTTCACAGCAAGCGTACCGTGGCCTATCTGCTCAGCAGCCCCAATGATGAAGCCGCCGCTGCGGTAGCCCGGGTGGCCTTGCAGTCTGCTGCCTTCGGTGAAGACTGGTCCTTCGGTGCCGATGGTACCGACACTCCCTGCGAAGACCTGGCAACAGCACTGCGGGCCGTTGCCAGATCCCGGGCACTGGATGCGCCCTACAGCTATGGACTGGACCGATTTCTCGAGCGGGCCGCCGGACACTCCATGACCCACTGTATCGTCTTCGCCGCTGCCGAGCGGACACACTGGCTGGCAGAGCTGAAGACCACAATTAGCCGATACCGGGGCCAGATCACCCTGGTGCTGGCCACCGACGGACTGGAGGAAGCAGAGACCCGGAGTTTCTGGCAAAGGCTCCTGTTGCGTAGCGACACTCCGGCGGCTGCTGCAAGCCAGGGTGCCACCAGCCGGTCCCTGGTACTGGATTTATTGACCGACTTCGGCCAACTAGTAGAATCAACCCTGATTGTGGACCGCAAGACCGGCCTGAGCTTTGACCAGCATCTGCGCAAGGTCTGATTACGGGACTGCCAGACTCCACGGGCAGTGCCATGGCTAGCCGAGAGCGAAAGAGACAGACAGAGATAATTGATAAGGTTAGAAGAGACCGGAATCACTATGACCATACGGGTTGAACACATGACCAGGCAGTTCCTGCCCACCAGTCTCAGGGCGTTCATTATCGCCTCTGCATTCTGGGTGCTAAGCCTGAGCCTCACCGTCTTCGCAGGGTCCGTGGCGGCAGTCGCGGGCTGTCTGTTCGCCTGTTACCTGGTCGACCTGCAAATCCACAAGGCGCCCCTTCGCTATCTCCGCAGCACCAGCATCATCGGATTCTGCCTGTTCCTGGCGATCATGGCTTACCTGCTGGCGAGTGCGATTGCAGGCAGTGCGGCGCTGGCGGCGCTGCTATCCCCGATCACCGCGTTCAACCTGTCCGAAGCGACGCAATGGATGCTGGTCTGCACCGCTATCGTGACCAGCCTGAGAACCCTGGCCCATCGAACCAGCTATGGTGCCGTGCTGGAAATCCTGTTCGTCGCTTCGGCGTTTATCATCACGCTCGCCGCGCACCGTAACGGCATGATCCACCGCCCCTTCTTCATTGGCGATTTCGCGCTGATTAGGGGCATCGATCCGGCCACCATCCTGATGGCATTCGGCTGCGCTGCCGTACTGGCTCTGTCTGCCCTGCTGATGATGGAAAGCAACCAGAAGCGACTCCCCTACCATTTCGCCATACTCGGCCTGCTCTGCCTGTCACTCGTTGCCTATGTGCGCCTGTTTGGCCTGCCCACCCCGGCGCTCACCGACGATCTTGGCCTGACGGGCCAGGAACAGGCCGGCAACAGCAGGCAGAGCGAGAATCCTTTCCGGGATGGAGAGAACACTGCTGAGGACAAGGAAGCCCCGGTTGCCGTAGTGGTGTTTCGGGATGACTATGAACCACTGAATGGCTCCTATTATTTTCGCGAATCAGCCTATTCCCAGTTCAATGGCGTCATGCTGGACTACACAACCCGGAAAGACATGGACCGGGATCTCATCGAACAATTTACCAACACCGAGATCCAGGCCGAAGTATTGCCGGGGGCCGAGGATCAACGCAAAGCGGTTCGCACCACCATTGGCATGCTGGTAGCTCATCGAAATCCTTTCGGCCTGGTCAGTCCGGTGTCTTATACGAGCACTGCCAATCCCAATAACCTGCGCTTCAAGCGTGCCTACGATACCTACTCCCTGGCGCCCGAATATGATTTCGAGTATCTGCTGGGGCGGCAACTCGGCAGGCGCGACTGGTCGGACGAGGTATTGCAGGAATACCTTGAGCTTCCAGATGACCCTCGTTATGGCGAACTGGCGCGTTCATTGATAAGCAACCTGCGACCACAATATGCCGACGACCCCTATGCCAAGGCCTGGGCGATCAAGACCTACCTGGACGAGAACGGCATCTACAGTCTCAAGAATGAACATGCCTACGAGACCGATCCTGCCGCTTCCTTCCTGTTTGGCGACCTGACAGGCTACTGCATGCACTTTGCTTTTGCGGCAACTTATATGTACCGCAGCATCGGCATTCCTGCACGGGTCGGTATTGGCTACTCCGTGCCTGCGAGTAATCGGGCCGGCGGGTCGGCGCTGTTGATTCAGGCAGTACATGGTCACGCCTGGCCGGAAATCTACCTGCGCGACATCGGCTGGGTTATCGTGGATCCCGCGCCGCAACAGACACTCGTCGACATGACAACCGATCCTCAAAATGAACTGCAGCAGCTTTTGGGTGACATGCTGCGCGACGACGCTTCCTTCGAGGATTTCCTCGACTCACAACAGTCCGGTGTGATTAGCCTGCAGGATGTGCTGAATACCCTGTATGCCCTGATCGTGCTTGCCATTGTTGTTGGCTACCTGATCAAGTGGTATCGCATAGTCATTCCCGAACTCGCAACAGACTCGGAACAGTACCGCTTGAGCTATCGCAGAATGCTGGACAGCCTGGCTGCCGTGGGCATCAGCAGGCGCTACGGTGAGGCCCGGGAGAGTTTCGCCCACCGGGTCGAACACACTGTGCCCAGCCTGCAGATAGCCACCCGGGCACACCTCGCCACCAGCCTCGGCAAGGAGCAGGCCCACTCCCTGACCCCCCAGCAGTGGGCGGAGCTCCGCAAAGCCGTGAATCAGGAAGTCAACCGGACCACGGTTCCCTGGCTTCGACTTCTGGCCGCCCTCAACCCCTACTCCTGGATTACCTCTAGGTAGGCAAAGCCGGCTATCAAACTTGATCCAACTATCTGGAGTACCCAATGACATCTGAATCCCTGGCTGAAGCAGCCACCGAGAATAGTGCCGAATCCGCAGCTGCTTCCCGCCCCGACAAGCCAGAGCTTGCCCGGGCGATAGACCTGCTCAACAGCCTCAAGGCCGTGGTGTGTCAGCAGGTACTGGGCCGGGACGATGTCATCGAACTCGCCATCATCGCCCTCATGGCCGATGGTCATGTGCTGCTGGAGGATTTCCCGGGCTCCGGCAAGACTACACTCGCCAAGGCGCTGGGTGAGGCCATCGTCTCTGATCCCGCTGACGGATCTGGCCCCGCTGACGGCTCCGGCGATTCCGCCATTATGCCGTTTCGCCGCATCCAGTTCACACCCGACCTGCTGCCTTCCGATGTTACCGGCGTCCCGGTGTTCGACAGCGCCAGCAATGCCTTCCACTTCCGCCACGGCCCCCTGTTCGCCCACGTGGTGCTGGCAGACGAGATCAATCGAACCTCACCGAAAGTGCAGGCGGCCATGCTCGAAGCGATGGGAGAGAAGCAGGTCACCGTGGACAACGTCACCTACTCTCTGGATGAACTGTTCTTTGTGATCGCCACTCAGAATCCTCTTGATCTGGTAGGCACCTATCCCCTGCCCACCCCACAGCTTGATCGATTCCTGTTCAAGATCAGCATGGAACACATCGATCGCCAGTCGGAACTGGACGTGCTGGATACCTATAAGGACCGCCGCGATCGCACGCGCAAGCTGGCCACTGTTTCCCGTGACGAAATCCTTCAAGCCAGGTCCATCATCGACCGGGAGGTGACCATCAGTCCGCTTATCAAGGAAACGCTGGTGGATATCTCCCGCAGCCTGCGCGAAGACGACCGCGTGCTGCAAGGCAACTCCACCCGCAGCATGGTGCTCATGCTGCCCGCGCTGCAGGTCGCCGCGGCACTGCGTGGGCGGGATTTTGTGAGTGCCGAAGACATCGAATTGCTGCTGCCGAGGGTGCTTGGGCATCGTATCGAACTCGCCCCCGGCGTCACGGACATGGACCGGGTACTGGCAGACAATATGCGCGACGCCATGGAGAGGCTTGCCAGAAGTACTCTCGAGTAACCCGTTGGCCACCTGCATGAAATACCTCAGTCCACCGTCGGGATTCACCAAGCAGCGACTACTGGCTGTCACTGTTGCCCTGCTGTGCGCAGTCTCCCTTTCTGTCCACGGCCAGTCTGACTCTGACCAAAGCCTGGACGACATTGTCATACCCCGTCAGAGCCTGCCCCTGTGTTTTGGCTTCAGTGATGTGCAGGATGCGCGAGCGCTGGCCGTGTGTGATGCGCTGAATCTGCGGGAAAATGTGAAGGCAAGGGAACTCAGTGAGCAGTGGGTACGACAGGAGCCGAACAACCCGGCCGCCCAGTTTGCTCTCTCGGAGGTACTGCTATCGATCGAAGGCAATATGCCCAGGGCGCTCTTTCACCTGAACCGCGCCGAAGAACTGATGCCCTACGCCACCATGACCGAGGCGTTCGATGCCGGCAACCTGCAGTGGCACTACCTGACCATCTCCCAGCTTAGCTACATCCACCAGTTAATGGGCGACCAGTACCAGTCCCTTGCCTACCTCGACAAGCTGGAAGAGGTCTATGGCCAGGATGTGGAATCCTTCCGCGGCTGGCCCCTGATCAAGCTCAAGGAATATGATCTGGCACGGGAGAGCGCCAACCGTGTCCTGCAGAATAGCGGTAATGAGCGGGAACGCGCCCGGGCCTGGAATACCCTGTGTGCAGTGGAGCTGGCGAGTCTCGCTCCCATCGAATCCACCAGCGTCTGCGACCGGGCGATAGACGAAGATGAGGACATCACCAACCACAGCAATGATACCGACACGGTTTATCTCACCAATGCGTCCGAGGTCGCTCTGAGCCTGCTGGAGATAGACAAGGCCGAGTCCTACATCGATCGCGCCAGCCGCGTGCTGAATCCCGATAGCGTGGCCGATCCCTGGATCTACAAGTTATACCTGACCCTCAACCAGGGGCGTTTCGACGAGGCGCGAACCGCGCTCGACCGCATGATGATCTGGCATGAACAGCAGGAGCCCCTGGTCAATGTCATGAATCGCGCCGAACACCATCTGGTGAGCGCCGCCTTCCTGCTGGTGGCGGGTTACGCCGAGGACGCGAGCAAACTCTCCCTCACCGCGCTCAACCAGCCCGACCGCAATGGCTCCTACAGTGCCGACGACGCCCAGAAGGATGCCCTGGCCGCCTTGATCAACATGATCGCCAACCGCACCGAGCTGCAGATTCAGCTGGAGCTGCGCGCCACCATGGGCCTGCAGGAATCGATGCAGAACCGGCTGCACACCTTGTCCCTGGCCCTGCAGGCCTGGCGGGCCGAGCGGCGGGCGGCCGCCCTGTTCGCCGATTTCGAGGTCCTGCAGAATCGCCTGCGCCCCTATGCCCCGCTCGAGGTCCATATTCCCGAATGGATAGAACCGGAGTTGGTGGGACTGATCGGCACCGGAGTTATTGCCGACATGCTCGAGCAGGCCAATGCCAACGGTGCATTCCAGCTCAACCAGGGTTATTACCACGCCTATCGCACAGAGATCGCCGCCCTGGACGGGGACGACGACCTGGCGCTGCAAGCGGGACTCACCGCACTGGCCGAATTGCCGGAGCAGGAAGTCATGCTGCGTGCGAGGATCGAAGCTCGCCTGGCCGACATCTACTGGCAGCGCGACAATCACGAGCAGGCCTTGCTCTACTACCAACAGGCCTACCAGCACGACCCGAGTATTGTGCGCAGGCTGGGAATGCAGATTCCTGTTGAGATGCGCAGCGATAGTAGCCAGTTCGCCAGCAGTGCTCTGGAATACCTGGAGAATTCACCGCGTTTCGTGCGTTCCCCCAACGGGCTGTTACTCACCACCGCGTCCACTCCGGATCAATCCATCTGCCTGCGCACCCGGGCAGGAGAAGCGCTTTCATGCTACACTGCGTCCACAGCGGAGAACCTGAACAACAGTGAGAATGCCCGCGCCCTGGTTGATGGTTTTCATACCAACACCTTCGGGCTGGGTTTCGACATCAGTAAAGCGCAACGTTCTATCCTGCTGGGCTCTAGTGTAATCCTGAGTTCCCAGAACAACCCGAATCTGCAACGCAACCGCGATACATTCCTGAATCGCTAGCAGCCAGGCTCGCCCAGGTTGCAAGAGTCGGGGACAGCACTAGCCACCATTAACCCGTAGTTAACCACTACCCTGACCGGATAAAGATCTGTGTTGCGTCTCGAGACGTTGTCCAAAAAACTCATCGTGCTGTTGGCGGCTTCCTCGGCCCTTGGGCCCGCGGCCATGCAGATTCTGCTGCCTGCACTGCCCACCATCAAGGATGACTTCGCCGTGAGTAACGACGTCGCGCAGCTGACCCTGAGCCTGTCCATGCTCGCCATCGCCCTCGGCACCTTGTGTTACGGGCCCCTCTCCGATAAATATGGCCGCAAGCCAATCATGCTGCTGGGCCTTTCCATCACCTTCATCGGTTCGCTGTTCTGCCTGCTCGCCGACTCCATCACCCTGCTGATACTGGGCAGGATTGTGCAGGCATTCGGCGGCGCCGTGGGCCTGGTTCTGGCCCGTGCCATCGTCCGCGATGTGTACGGCGCCAGCGAAGCAGCGCGCGTCATCGCCACCCTGGTGATGGTCATGGTGGTTGTTCCCATGCTGTCCCCGGCCCTGGGCGGCGAACTGATGGCACGATTCGGCTGGCAATCGGTATTCGTCGTTATCGCCGTCGGCAGTGGCATCATGTTTGTCCTGCTGCAGATGAGCCTGCCAGAAACCTTGGAAGAGTCCATGCCCTTCGAAGGTGTTGTCTCGATGCTGAAGACCTTCGGACTACTGCTTTCTTCCAGCGCCTTTCGTGGCTATGCCTTCTGCGTCGCCTTCGTGTCCGTCGTATTCTTCAGCTTCATTTCGGCGGCACCGGAGATCATGGTCTCGGTACTCGGCAGGCCACCGACAGAATACGGCTACTACTTCGTGATGATTCCACTGGGCTTCATGGCGGGCAACTACGTGGCGCGCCACGCTGGCTCCAGCCGGGACATCGATGAACTGATCAATACCGGGGGTGCGATCGCACTTGGCGGGATCGCGGCGGCAATCCTGCTGCAACTCGTCGGGCTGCACCATCCACTGGCCCTGTTCGTCCCCATCGCCGTGGCCGTGTTCGGCAACGGCATCACCCTGCCCAATGCACAGGCAGCGGCAATCAATGAATTTCCAAAAATGGCGGGCAGCGCCTCGGGATTAACCGGGTTTCTGCAGATGTTTCTGTCGGCGATTGCCGCACAGGGCGTCGCACTGATATTCAACGGGACGGTCTATCCCCTGCTGATACTCATGCTGGTCGCTTCATTGCTCTCGTTTTCCCTGTTCAGGTTGGCCATGGCCAGCAAGCGCAACGGCGAGCCGCACTCAGAGCACTAACTCATCCAGCTGGGCGACGAATCCGGCTTCATCGCGCAGGCAGCGCAAGTCCAGGTACAGTGCACCATCATGCACTCGCCCGATCACCGGTTTCGGCAGCTTGCGCAGCGCCAGCGCCAGCGCCTGCAAGCTGGCATCCCGCTGGCCCTGTTCGGCAACGGGCCTGATCGCGATGGCAAAACTATCCAGCAGGTCTGTGGGCAGCGCACCACTGCCGATCTGGCTCTTGCAGGGCAACACCTCGAGAGTCGCGGCGCCTTGCAGGCGACTGCCCAGTACCGGCAGCAGGCGCTGGCACGCCGTCTCGACATCTTCTGCCCGACGGCTCAGGTCGGCGAGTGTTGGCAAGCGGTCCTTCAGGCTGGCCGGGTCACGATACAGGGTCAGCACCTGCGCCAGGGCCGCCATGGTGACCTTGTCGATGCGCAGGGCTCGCTTCAGGGGATTGCGCTTCACTGCCTCGATCAGGGCCGCATCACCCACGATCAGGCCTGCCTGCGGCCCGCCCAGCAGCTTGTCGCCACTGAACGTGACCAGCTGGGCCCCGGCCTGCAGTTCATCCTGTACCGTCGTCTCGTAGGGCAAGCCGAATTTCCGCAGGTCGACGAGGGTTCCGCTGCCCAGGTCGGTGACGAAGGGAATACCCTGCTCGCTGGCCAGCGCGGCCAGTTCTTCCGCTGGCACCGACTGGGTAAAACCGCGAATCTCATAGTTACTGGTATGTACCTGCATGATGAGAGCGGTGGCACTGTTGATCGCAGTGCTGAAGTCTTTCAGGTGCGTGCGGTTGGTGGTGCCCACTTCCCGCAAGGTGCAACCGGCACTCTCCATGACTTCGGGAATACGAAAGCTGCCGCCAATCTCCACCAGCTCGCCCCGGGAGATCAGCACTTCCTTGCCCTTGGCGAAGGTGCTTAACACCAGCAGTACGGCTGCCGCATTGTTATTGACCACCGTCGCGGCCTGCGCACCGGTCAGCTCACAGACGATGGCCTCCAGGTGACTGTCCCGGTCTCCCCGGGCACCCTTGTCTAACTCGAACTCGAGGTTGTTGGCCTCGAGGGCGACCAGTTCCATCGCACTCACCGCCTCGCGCGGCAACCGGGCCCGACCCAGGTTGGTGTGGATGACCGTGCCGCTGAGATTGAAGACAGGCCGCAGGGTACTGCTGCGCCTGACCGCGACCGACTGCAGCACCTCCGTCACGATCGCGCCATGAATCTCACCGCCCTGAATCAGCTCGGCGGTGGCCCTGTCATCGCGCTGGATAGCCTGCCTGATCCGGTCCTGCTGCGCCCGCACGGCAGCCAGCACCACGCTCCTGCCGGCATCCTGGCACAGCTGCGCGAGTGCAGGATCGGCCAGTAAGCTGTCTACAGAAGGCAAGGCTCGAAATAAGGCAGGCTTGTCTGTCAAGGTTCATCCCCGGGCTTGGGTTGGCAGGAGAGCGGTGCTGAAGGATTGTACACGCTCATTGGCGGATTCCAAGGCGCCTGTCCGGCGCGGCCATGGCATTGAACCGCTCGCCGCGATAGTAATACACTGGAAAGCCCGGCCAGGAAAAGCCGCCACTTCCACCCTCACAGGCTAGCCCATGACAAATGAAAAGGACATCGTGTTAATCGTCAACGCGTTTCACCCGGAGACCGTTGCCCTGCTGGACGCACACTACGTAACCCACCACCTGTGGGAACTCCCGGACGCGGAACAGCAGCAGCTGATCGCGTCCCTGGACGGGAGCTGCCGGGCCGTGGCCACCGCATCCTGGGATTGCAACCCCCTGATCTATGGCATGCAGTCGCTGCAACTCATCGCCGCCTTCGGGGTGGGCGTGGATGGCATCGATTTCGGCGCCACCGGCAGGCTCGGCTGCAAGGTGAGCAACACCCCGGATGTGCTGAACGACGCCGTGGCCGACCTGGCCATGGCGCTGGTGCTCGCCACCAGCCGCAACCTGGTCAACGCCGACAGGTTTGTTCGCAACGGACAGTGGGCGGATGGCCCCTTCCCCTTCGGCAGCAGCCTGGACGGCAAGACCCTGGGCATCATCGGCCTGGGCCGTATCGGGGAAGCCATCGCCGAGAGGGCAAAACCCTTCAGGCTGCAGGTGGCCTACCACAATCGCCAGCCCAAGCCCGAACTGCCCTACCCCTACTACGACTCCATCGAGGCGCTGGCCGCGGCCTCGGACATCCTGCTGTGCATGCTCCCCGGCGGCCAGGCCACCAACAATCTGGTCGATGCCGAGGTCTTCCGACAGCTGGGCAGTGAAGGCATCTTCATCAACGTGGGCCGGGGCAACAGTGTGGATGAGGACGCCCTGTGCAGCGCCCTGCGGGACGGCACCATCAAGGCCGCCGGCCTGGACGTGTACAGGAATGAGCCCCAGGTACCCGACTGCCTGCAGCAACTGGACAACGTGGTACTGCTCCCCCACATCGGCAGCGCCACCGTGGAGACCCGGCGCGCCATGGGCAGGCTGGTGCTGGACAACCTGGCGGCCTTTTTCGCCGGCAAGCCACTCCTCACGGAAGTAACCTGACATGCTGACCGAAGAACAGGTAGGCAGCTACTGCCCCTACTGTGGCGAACCAATTTTGCTGCTGGTGGATTGTTCTGTCGAACAGCAGGAGTATATCGAAGACTGTGAGGTGTGCTGTCGGCCCATCGTCGTTGAGACCCGCGTCTCGGAGGAAGGCGAGCCGATTGTGCGGCTCAGGGCTGAGAATGAATGATCAGGGCGACTAAGCCAACAGGTGAAAATAGATATAACGGGCGTCGTTGTCGTACATCATCTGGAAATCTCCGATCAAAGCCTTGTCAGTCAGATCGATCTCCGTGAATAACTCCCTGTAAGCGGGAGAGAGGGAGTTATAAACCACTTCCTGCACGATCAGTATTAATCGCCCCTGGTTCACTAGACAGATTCCAGCCTCATTTTGTACTGCTTTTCATA
>JAYPVK010000002.1:0-38410 GCA_038134565.1 Pseudomonadales bacterium
ACAGACTTCACCGGGTTTGAAGTCCGGGCACCCCACCGGGGATGATACTCTTCCGCTGACGAGTCTATCACAGCAAAAAGGGCCGGGATCAAGGGGCTGTCGGGTATCCAGTGCCGGGAAAATGCAGTATCCTCTTGCGCTTAGACCTAGAAAGCGACCATCGGATTCAACTCGCACGTCACCTGACCATAGCAAGCTCACCCGCTTCACGACACTAACGAGAAAAGCCTGATCATCGCTGTCCATGCCGACGGAGAGACTGGATGCTGTATGCTGATATAACGGGCTGGGGTAAATGCGTCCCCCCTGCTGTACTGAGCAATGAAGACCTGACCACCTTCATGGATACGTCCGATGAGTGGATCGCCTCTCGCACCGGCATCAGGGAACGCCGGATCTGTCACTGCAACTTCTCCGACATGGCCATCGTGGCCGCCAGGCGCGCGCTAGCCGCTGCAGACCTCGATCCTTCCGAGCTCGACCTGATCCTCCTGGGCAGCCTCACCATGGACACCCTGTGTCCAAATACCGCTTCACTGGTAGCAGACGCCCTCGGCGCACGCAATGCCGCCGCCCTCGATATCAACTCGGCCTGTACCGGCTTCCTCTATGGCCTGCATATCGGCACCAACTTGATCAAGACCGGCGCCCACAAGAAAGTACTGGTGATCGGTGGTGAGTTTATCTCGCACTACATGAACTGGAGTCGACGGGATGTCGCCGTATTATTCGGTGATGCCTGCGGTGCCGTCGTACTGGAAGCCACGGACAAACCCGTGGGATTGCTGTCGGCCAGGATCGGCTGCGAAGCGGATGCCAAGTATGCCATCCAGATTACCAACCTCGGCTCTGCCTACTCACGCCTGTCGGAAGAATTCCTGTATATCGGCTGGAACTTCGAGGGACAGGAAGTATTCAAGCGTGCCGTGAAGAGCATGGCCCAGGCCTGTGAAGACGTCCTGAAGGATGTCGGGCTCAGCATCGACGACGTCAACCTCGTGGTCCCCCATCAGGCGAACAAACGCATTCTCGATGCCCTGGCGAAACGTGTCGGCATCGACGAAGACCGGGTATTCGTCAATGTGCATAAATACGGCAATACATCTGCTGGCACAATACCAGTCGCGCTTGCTGAATCCCTAGAAGAGGGCCGCATCAAGCCAGGTGATTATGTATTGTCTGCAACTTTCGGTGCGGGTCTTACCTGGGGTGCCGCCCTTATTCGTTGGGGCGACAGGGTTACGCCACTCAAAGTATCCGACGCCGATCTTCCATCATGCGACAAGACTGCGCTTGAGATTCTGGAACCCTATATCAAGCGTTACACGGCGCATTCCAAAGCCTGAACTCGCAGGTTACCAGACTCTCTTGTTGACACTCGAAGCACTAGCCTGGATTACCCTCCTGGCAGGGGTATTCAGCTTCTGGTGGCACAGCGACCGAATCAAGTCGCTGGCCATGCAACGGGTCTATCAGGTTTGCAAGGAGCAGCAATTGCAGCTTCTGGACCAGACCATGGTGCTCAGGGGTATTGCCCTCAAGCGCAATGACTCAGGCATTGTCGGTATCCAGCGCCGCTACGAGTTCGAATTCACCACCACGGGAGAGAAACGGCATCGAGGCAAAGTAAGCCTGCTGGGTAACACGTTGCTGTCGCTGGAACTCGAGCCCTATATCATCCCGGAATCCGATCACACCCTGCACTAAGCCCGGCATCGAATCGCCTGAGCAGCGCAGGAAAGTAGATCAGTAACGCGCCAGCCCTGGCCAGCACATAGACGATCATGGCCCACCACAGGCCAACGACACCGAAGTCCTCGATCAATAACCAACAGGCGAGAAGAAAGACCAGCAGCGAGTAGATCGAACCCTGTCGCATCTCCCGGGTGAAGGAGACACCGATATAGATACCATCCAGTTGAAATGCCGGAAACGAGCAGAGTATGTACACCGCTGCCAGCCAACTCAGGGACGAAGCCATCGTTCGGACCGCATCGAGGTCAGTGAGCACCCCAATCACCATATTAGCCACCAGCATCAAACCTGTACCCAGCAGCAGCGCCGTGACAGCGGCGAGTATTGTTGAGTTTCTGGCCGCTATCAGAAATGCTTCGCGACTCTTTCCGCCCAGCGCCTTTCCCGACTCTGACTCCACAACAAAGGCGAATCCATCCAGAAAAAACGCGGCAAAAGAGACTAGTTGCAGCAGTATGTGATTTGCCGCCAGCACATCATCACCGAAGCCCGCACTCTGGTTGGTAAAGTAAGCAAAGGAGAAAACCAGCAAGAGTGTACGCAGCATGATGTCGAAGTTTGAAGAGAGCATGCGCATCATCCGGGCACGGTTGAATACTCTTAGCCATGCCCAGAATGCTTCACCCGCCTCACAGTTTGTGCGTAATTGCCTGATCACAAGATAACCCGCCAGCAGCGCGGTCGACCATTCGGCCACAATTGTTCCGAGAGCGATTCCCGTGGCACCGAGCCCCAACACACCGGCAAAGCAGATATCGAGCAGGATATTCAGGCCATTCAGGAAGAGCTGAAACAGCAGCAGTTGCCGACTCTTGCCCATCCCGATCAGCAAGCCCATTAGCACGAAGATGGAAAGCGTTGCCGGCGCGCCCCAGATGCGAACCGAGAAATAGGCCCTAGCGGCAGCTTCCACCTCGGCACTGCCGCTTAGCAGAGAGAACGCGACCCATTGGATTAACAATTGCAGGCAGATGAGCAGCACACCGAGCAACACGGCCATCAACAGGGCCCTACCCAGCGAGGCTCGCACCTCGGCGTAGTCGTTGGCTCCCACCGCCTGGGCGACGAAGCCCGTGGTACTCATGCGCAGAAAACCAAAGCTCCAGTACACGAAGGAAAATATCAGCGCACCGAGAGCGATGGCACCCAGGTCGGTGATATCACCGACATTACCAATAACCGCGGTGTCCACCAGGCCAAGCAGGGGAACGGCGGCATTGGCGATGATGATCGGCCAGGCGAGGTTGAGTATTCTCAGGAAGGAAGGTTTGCTGCTGTGTACCATGGAACAAGTGTACCAGCTGCCGGGGTCACGAGAGGCAATAAAAAACCGGTCCCTAGGGCCGGTTCTCAATTCAAATCGCGCAACTGTGCAGATGCTGACTAATTGCTTGTACTGACGATGTGGATATCACTATTCACTGTCTCCAGGTAGATCCTGTCGCCACCGCCGTTTATATCTCCGCGACCAATGATATTGCCATCGTCGTCCTCATTGATGGTGAGCGGAAAATCCGTGTAAATACGGTAGTCACCTCGCGCCCTGCGGGAGACTTCCAGGTCGGCCACGATGCTGGCATTGTGCCCACCCGGAATGCGCACGGTGACATCACCGCCCACTGTCTCGAGCTCTACCGTTGCGTTCCTGCTGCCAGAGAACGAGGCCAATTCGGCATCGATGCGACCACCGGCCGTATCGGCCCGGATTGGCCCCACTGCCTGGCGTATAGTAATACTGCCTCCCGAAGTATCGGCGGTAACCGCGCCACCACTGCGTTCGATCTCGATGTTGCCGCCGGAGGTGTCAGCCTCGACGCTGGTTTCACTGCCTTCCAGGTAGATATTTCCCCCGGAAGTATCGGCGATCACCGGGCCCAGTGCCCAGGCGGCGCGAATCGTGCCCCCGGAGGTATCCAGTTGCACACGACCAGATCCCTGGCCGACGGTAATGTTGCCGCCCGAGGTGTCGGCCAGCATATCGCCACCGACGTTGCCGATGGTGATACGACCGCCGGAAGTATCGGCGTTCACATCGCCGGTGACATTACCGATCTCGATATTGCCCCCGGAAGTGTCGGCCGACACATCACCGTCCACATCGCCGATGTTGATGCGGCCACCCGACGTATCGGCCACCACCTCACCAGTCACATTGCCGATTTCTATGCTGCCACCACTGGTATCCGCCGTGACATCGCCGGTGATATCGTCCACCGAGATGCTTCCACCGCCCGTGTCGAGATCGACGTTATAGACTTCAGGGACTTCCACATCGAACTGAATGTTGGAGGTGCGAAATCCGAATATGCCGCCGCGACGCTCTGCCTCGGCAACGACGACAACATCGTCGCCTCTTTGCTCCAGGCTCACCTCAAAGTCCTCGGCGTTGCGAATACGCACCCTGACCCGTTCCTGGTCCCAGGTTCTCACGCTTATGGGCCCGAATCGCTACGCAGCATCAAGGTACCACCGGAATCGACATCGAATTCCTGGTCGTAACTATCCGCCTGCGCATACCCCGGGTCGCTTACACCCAGGGTCAACAGCAGAGTTGCAGCTGCCAGTAGTGTGGATTTAAAAGTTGTCATGGCTCTATCCTCTGACTCAATACTCGAAAGCAATATGGGGTGCCGGGCTACAGCAACTGCTGCGCATCGTCTGGAATATCTACTTCTTCAACGATCATTCGGGCCTGGGCACGGATGTACTCGTTGCTGTCTGCTTCCATCTTCTGGCGGAATACATTCAGTGTTTCTTCGTCGCGGTATGAGGCGAGTGCATTAAATGCCTCTACCCTTACACCCGGATTAACGTCCTCACTCAGGGCATAGCGCAGTGCGTCCCGCACCCGCTCCTGATCCGACAGGGCTACCAGAGACTGCACAGCCTGATAGCGGACACCCGGGTTCTGGTCATTGGTGAGTACGTAAATGAGGGCTTCATAGACCCGATCGCCGTACACAACGGGTTGCAGTGCGTTGATGGTGTCCAGGCGGGATGCGCTGTCGATGTCGTTCTGCAGCGCCACCGCCATGAGTTGATGCACAGACTGATCCGCCACGTTGCCCCTGATCCTGGTCTCCGAAGCCAGTGCAAACGTGAGATCGATAGCACCGGATGCCGCGTCATAGCTGTTCACTGTCATCTGGTAGATCTCGTAGTCGTCTTCATCAACGAGTGACAACGGCGTAGCTGCGGCGACCGTATTGGCCGGTCGATTGAGCGTAGGGAGCGCGGCCTCCCCACCGGCTCCAGCTACCAGGATGCCTAAAACGAATGTCATGGCCATTGCCGCGCCCTGAAAGGCAAGCGTCAGCGGGCGCTCCATCAGACCCTGTAGCCAGTTGCGGATGGAGAATCCCGGTCGCGCCGCTTTCTGCAGATTTTGGCGCAGCAACCAGCGGTTGCCCTGTACGCGCTCCTCGTCGATGAAGGGCTGCATGCCAACGGGAAAGGCGCTGTTGAATCCCTGTTCCTCATCGAGCATCGCTTGCAACACCGGGTCAGAAGCCAATAATTGTTCAAACTGTGCGCGAGTCTCACCATCCATGTCACCGTACAGGTACTGGATCATCTGGAACTCGAGCTGTTCTTTATCAACTGCTGTAGTCATCACGTCTTCCTCAGGCAATGGAATTATCTAGGAGTGATATTCCGCCAACTGTTCTTTCAATTTCTTTCGTGCCCGGAACAAAATCACCTTTACCGAGCTTTCCGAGCAATTCATTATTTCCGCGGCTTCCCGCAACTTGAATCCCTGTTGATGGCAGAGCACAAACGCGATGCGTTCACTATCGGTCAGTCGCTTCATGGCACGATTGATCTGCGTATTAAGCTCATCATCGAGCACCGTGGATTCTGGCGACTGATTCTCGACATACTGTTCCTGATGTTCATACTCCGTCTGCAGCTCAGTAATTTTCTGCCAGCTGCGCTTGAGCTTGTGCCGATTCGACAGCGCGGTGTTCACAACTATCTTGTGAATCCAGGTGCTGATCCGGCTCTCGAGCTTGAAGTTCGGCAGGGCCCGGTAGACCGCCAGCATGGCGTCCTGGAAAATGTCATTGGCGTCATCAGGGGTATGGGCGAAACCGGCCGCCACCGCGAGCATCTGGCGCTCGAGGGCCATCACCAATCGCTCGAAGGCGGCGATATTTCCGGTCTGGGCCGATCGCACCAGTTGTTCTTCTGTTTCCTGTAGCACCTGCTTCCCCGCCAGCAATGTCGCCGTCTCTCAAGAATGCTGCCAATTTACAACATTAGAGGTTAGCTAAGGAGAAATGGTTAACAAGGCGTATGGGGGACTGAACGGCCCCCGGGGACGGTGTTTCGCGGTGTCGCTGTGGGCCAGGACAGAATCCTGTCCATGGCAGCGATTTCTAGATTTAAACGATATTTATCAATAAGTTATGTGATGCAAGCTTAGTTGGCCGCGGCTCGAAAAACCCGGGTCACTGACGGACAGGCCACTGCGGCTGTCGGCGTAGACGGGCCTGGTCCTGCATCCGCCTGCGCTCGCGCAATGCAGCCCTTTCCTCGTCGGTCAGCTTCTCGAGGCGGGCCTGAATCTGGCCACGCCGGCTCTGCCGTAACTGCCTTCTCTCCTCCCGCAAGCGGGCCTGGAGTTGCCGAACCCTGGCTCTCTGCTCGGCGATTTCAGACTCTGTATACACCCCGGATCCCGCTTCAACAGCAGCGGCAGCGGCACCTTCCACACTCTCCTGCGCGGCACTGGTACTAATCAGGGTAAAGGACGCGACGAGGCATCCGCAAAACTGACTCAATCTGTTCATGGCGATCTCCCTGTGGTCGGATACTGGCAGTGGACAAGACTACCACCTGGAGTAATAAACGCAGCTCGGCGCCGGGGGTTTACCCGTCACCTTTTTTCTCCCGCACCGCCTGCTACTCCTGCTCGCCCTCTCCACTATCCTCGACCTGTGTTACGGCAGCACGTTTCAGGCGACCTGCCTTGATCAGGCTCTCACGCAGAACGAATTCGATCTGCGCGTTTACGCTGCGCAGATCATCATTCGCCCATTGCTGCAGTGCAGTGAGAATCTCCGGATTGATTCGCAATGGGTAGGTCTTTCGCTTCATGGCCTCTAAACCTGGTTTGTGTTTACTTATAGAGGCTGCCCGTATTCACAACAGGTGTTGCCGAACTCTCGCCACAGAGCACAACCAGCAGATTACTCACCATGGCCGCCTTGCGCTCCTCATCCAAGGTAACCACTTCCTTTTCCGACAATGCAGCGAGCGCGAGGTCAACCATGCCGACAGCGCCCTCAACGATTTTCTTGCGCGCGGCGACAATAGCCGATGCCTGTTGACGTTGCAGCATGGCGCTCGCGATTTCAGGCGCATAGGCCAGGTGACTCAAGCGGGCCTCAATGACCTCCACGCCTGCCTTGCTTAAACGGTTCTGTACTTCCTTCTTCAGAAGCTCAGCCACCTCTTCAGGATTACTTCGCAGGCAAAAATCCGCACCGTCATCATCATAGCTGTCATAGGGGTGAGTGGTGGCCAGATTGCGTAACGCCGCCTCACTCTGGATTTGCACGTAATTTTCGTAGTCATCAACCTCGAACAGCGCCTCGGCCGTATCCACTACTTTCCATACCACCACAGCCGCGATATCGATTGGATTGCCGCTACTATCGTTAACCTTCAGGGTTCCTGACTCGAAGTTTCTGACCCGCAAGGACACCTTGGCCTTCATGTACAGCGGGTTTGCCCAGCGCAGCCCCTCCGTCCGTTCACTGCCAACATATTGACCAAACAGTTGCAGGACCCGGCCCTGATTCGGAGCCACCATAAAGAAACCAAACCAGCAGATGCCCACCACGACAAGCGACAGGATAGCCACGAGCTTCAACGCGGCCGGCAGTATGACAATGCCGGCCAACAGCAGCACGCTGAGTGCGAATAGCACCAGGATTGACCAGTAACCGTTGTGGGTCTTTGCCTTTCTTTCCTGAATCATAGAATTTCTCCTCTGCAGCCCCCGAAAGCCAGCACCTGGACCGGGGTTTCCATGATGTTACGCATATTGACATCATTTTGATATCACATTCCGGCAGGCCCGGCAAGCTAAAACCCGGAATACCCATTACTATCGTGGGCTAAAGGGATGAATGACCGATTCCACAAAACGTCCGCGCGCGCCGGCAGGCCGCGAAAGGCGTGGCTTTGCGGCAGGGTTTACGGGCCTGGATGCTCATGAGGTTGAGGTTTATTGCTGAAGCGGCGGGTAGATCTCGAATCGCCGGATTTGCACCGATCGCAGGATTAAATAGAGGCCAAGGCCCACCGGTCCCAGCGCAAATGTGAGTACCAGGCAGGGCACGACCAGCCAGTGGGCTATCCCGTGACGCTGCGAATCACGCAGTTCCCAGCAGCCGATGAACAGGTCGAATGCCAGGTAGTGAATCCAGCCCGCCGTGAGCACATAGGGATTGCCAAACGCCAGCAACAGCGCATCGAGGGAACCGATTCCGCCACCCTCGGGCAGCCTGGGGAGATGGACAAACATGAGCGAGGCATAGACCAGCGCCAGGGCGAGCGGGACGACCCCCGCACAGATCACCCCGAGGGTCCATTGCCAGCGCGGCGCGACGATCAACAGTAACCAGGCTGGCAATACGAGCGTATTGCAGAGCGAATAAATCGTTTCGGCGGACATGAAACCCTCCCGGGCAAAGATTGCTGGCTAGCGGAGCGTCGTGACCTGCGGGTCGCCCTAACCGAGGAATTTCGACAGCGTACGTTCGGTAATGACGGTAATATTGACGCCTTTACGCTTGAGCAATAGCGCCTTCTCGATCTTTCTTCCATGGCTGGTATACAGCCAGTCACGGCTGGCGAGGGTACCAATAACCAGGTAATCGCCGTCCTTGCTGATATTGGGGGAGGTTTCCGCCCCCATTAGCCGCAGATTGGTGTCGACCGTATTGCGATCCCCGCTGACGAAATCGCCCGACAGACAGAAAGTCGAACCAGCTATTTTCAGGTCGTCGATCGCATCTTCCCAGACTTCAGTCGACGCTTCATAGGCGGCATCGGCCGGCTAGGGATTGGCTCCGGTAATCTGCCCTACCGTCCTCATCAAATCCTGGCGCTCTTCCTCAGTGATTACCCCATCCTCCAGTACGACATTGAGTCGGTAGAGAATTGCACTCGCAGGCCACTTGTCCCGGATCGACTCATTTCTGTGTAGCCAATCGGACAAGGCGGCAACCTCCTGATCATTGAGGACGCCATCAGAGGCCACGCCAGTCAGGAAACCAACCAGTTCATCTGCGCGACCGATCCCTTCCACAGGTTCATTCTTTCCAGCTGCCACCAGAGCCTCGACGCGTATCTGCATATCGGCAAGTTCTTCGGTGGTGATTTCTCCATCCTTCAAGACCTCACCCACCTGGTTCAGGATGTCCAGCACGTCCTCATGGTCTCTCAGTGCTTCCTGGGACTGCAGCTAGGCATCCAGGAACAGCAATTCCCGCTCGTTGAGGCGCTCGTCGGCAACGACACCGGCGAGAATACCCTTCAGCCCATACAGTGCTTTCTCTTTTGCTCTGGTGAAACTGAAGGCCTGTGACAGAGTTTGGCTATCGATGTCTTTGGTTATTGGCAAGATTCAGGGCTCTTGAAATAAACAGGAGTGAATGAAGCGCAATCATAAAACTTTCGATCTATTCTGTCGAAATCTGTGAAATTTACCCGGTACTGGTTCGCAAATACCAGGCCTGGATTCCAACACGACATATACCCAGCTAGCCCACAATTTGAGCGGGATAGCGGATTCCGCTACTATGCGCTCGTGAGCCAATTTCTCCGTTCTACTGAAGCACGGTGTAGGGTAAACTTGCCCAGCATTCAGGAATACAGCATGACAGAAACACACAATACAGCCGAAACCCTTACGGGCGACGATCGCTCCTTCCTGGCAAAGCTGATTGCCGGAGAATACGGACTCGCTGTTACCTACTGGATTCTCTACTTCATCGGAGCCACCGTATTCTTCTTCACTGGCAGTCAGGCAGTGGATGAAGAAAACTGGATCATTTTCCTGATTATCGTGGCCGTCGTGTTTGGCTACACCCTGCTTCTGATCGTGGGTATCCGGGCCGCCTACAAGGGGCCCCAGCTGTGGAAAGTCGTCTCACGAACTTCTTCCATTTTCATGATTATCAATATCCTGGTTGGCATCTGCACACTGGGATTCATCTACTAAGCTCTTGAGTTCAGACAGCACCCACTCCTACACCCTGGTAGTCAAGAAAGCCTGCCCCACTTGCGAGCTAATCCAGCCGGCAATTCAACAACTCGCCCAGCAATTACGTCTGCAGGTCTATGTCCAGGATGATCCGGCCTTTCTGGCAGATCTTGATGATGTCAGCAGCAGCGATGACAGCACACTCGAATACTCCTTTCACCATAATATAGAAATAGTACCCACACTAATTCGCTTCGATGGCAAGGAAGAGTCTGAGCGCATAGTCGGCTGGGATCGTCAGCAGTGGCGCGATTTTTCCGGTATCGAAGACCTTGGTGAAGAACTCATTGCCTTCAAGCCAGGCTGCGGCTCCATGACGGAAGACCCCGGCATGCAGGAAGTACTCGCTGCCCGGTTTGCCAGCGACGCGCTCTCGGCCCGACGTATCGATCTGGCAGATACGGAAGACGAAATGGAAGCCTGCTATGAACGAGGCTGGACGGATGGCTTGCCCGTCATACCACCAACACCGATCAGGGTGCTGCGTATGCTCACCGCGAGCAATCGGGCGGCCTCGGACATCGTAGGACGGGTACCGCCGGATAATGTTGAATGCAGTGTCGAGAAAGTCGCCATAAACGCCGTGCTTGCGGGTTGCAAACCCGATTACTTCCCGACAGTGCTCACCGTGGTAGAGGCAGCACTCAAAGACGAGTTTTGCATGCACGGATTGCTGTGCACCACCTATTTCTCCTCCCCGGTTGTCATTGTTAATGGCCCGGTGGTCAAACGCATCGGCATGAATTCAGGCGGTAACGCGCTGGGCCAGGGCAACCGGGCCAACGCCACCATCGGCCGCGCACTGCAGCTATTGATTCGCAATGTAGGTGGAGGCAAGCCGGGAGGCATAGACCGCGCGACCCTGGGAAACCCCGGGAAATACACGTTCTGTTTTGCGGAGGACGAATCTGACCCGGATTGGCCCAGCCTGGCCATGGACAGGGGCTTCGGCAGAACGGATTCGGTGGTCAGCCTGTTTGCAGGCGACGGTGTCCAGCCGGTGCTGGATCAGCTTTCCCGGGATCCGGAATCCCTGGCCCTGAGCATGGCAGCCAGCCTGCGCTCTGTGGCCCATGTAAAGAAATTTGGCATGGCCGATGCCATTCTCGTGATTTGTCCGGAGCACCGGCGCGTATTCAGGGAAGGAGGTTGGGACAAGGAACGCCTGCGACAGGCGCTCTATGATCATCTAATGACACCTGGCGCTGAATTGATGAGCGGAGTCGGCGGCATGACAGAAGGAATGCCGGAGAAACTTAAGGACAAACTGCTTAACAAGTTTCGCGATGATGGCCTGCACATCGTTACCGCCGGCGGAACTGCCGGCATGTTCTCAGCCATTATCAGCGGTTGGGTAGCCTCTGGCGAAAAAGGCAGCCAACTGGTATCGAAGGCAATCGTTCAACGACACGTTAATTCCATAAACCGGAGATTGATATGAGTAATCTCACCATGCTGGATCCGACCAGCGAACTGAACCCGGCGGAAAGGCAACTCCTGCCCCGTCTCGATCAGTTGGCTGGAGCGACCATTGGCCTGCTGGATATTTCCAAGCCCCGAGGCAAGGAATTTCTCGACGAAGTCGAGAGACAATTACTGCTACTCGGCGCCACGGTGAATCGCTACTGCAAGCCGACATTTGCCCGGGTGGCGCCGCGTGAACTCAACCAGAAGATTAGCGTCGAATGTGACGCTGTTATCGAAGGATTGGCCGACTGAGGCTCATGTACCTCGTGCAGTTTGCATGACATCATGGACCTTGAAAGTCGCGGACTACCTTCCGGATTCGTGGCTTCTACGGAATTCATAGAAGCCGCCGAGGCACAGGGCAAGTCGCTGGGTATCAAGCCGGCGAGCGTCTTCGTGCCCCACCCCATCCAGGATCGAAGCGATGCCGAGATGGCAGAGCTGGCCCGCACCGCCATCGAGTCAATTGTCTCGCTGGTGACTAAATCGCGTTAAATTGGAGAAGTAAATGACTAAAGAAGCCGTAATCGTTTCCACCGCCCGTACCCCCATAGGCCGGGCCTACCGCGGAGCCTTCAACGACACAGACGCACCCACCCTGGGTGGTCACGTTATCGCTGAGGCAGTGCGGCGAGCAGGCATAGATCCGGCAGAAGTCGACGATGTCGTCATGGGCTGCGCCATGCAGCAGGGAAGCTCCGGCTTCAACATCGGTCGTACCGCCGGCGTAGCCGCCGGTCTCCCCAGCAGTGTCTCCGGCATGAGCATGGATCGCCAGTGCGCCTCGGGCATGATGGCGATCTGTACCGCCGCAAAACAGGTCATACAGGACAATATGCCAATCGTGATTGGTGGTGGCCTCGAATCTATCAGCCTGGTGCAGAACGAGCATCGCAATTCCTATCGCGCCGTCTCGGAGGCCGTTACATCTCGCTCCCAGCACGCCTATATGTCGATGCTGGAAACTGCCGAAATCGTCGCCAAACGCTATAAAATCAGCCGCGAACAACAGGACGAATACGCCCTGCAGAGCCAGCAACGCACCGCCGCTGCCCAGCAGGCCGGCGCCTTCGATGATGAGATAGCGCCCCTGGCCTCAAAGATGATTTTCGTGGACAAGGAGAGCAAGGAACAGAGCGTTCATGACGTCACCCTGGACAAGGATGAGGGCAATCGTCCGACCACTACTCTGGAAGGACTCAACGGACTCAAGACCGTGTTTGAGGGGGGCGTGATTACGGCAGGCAATGCCAGTCAACTCTCGGATGGTGCATCCGCTTCGGTACTCATGGACAGCACCCTTGCAGAAAAAAGAGGTCTGCAAGCACTGGGTGCCTACCGTGGCATGGCAGTAGCGGGTGTCGACCCGGATGAAATGGGCATAGGCCCCGTGAAAGCGGTCCCCAAATTGCTGAAGAGATTCAATCTGGGCATGGACGATATCGGGCTGTGGGAACTTAACGAGGCTTTCGCCGTACAGGTAATCTATTGCCGGGACATTCTGGGCATCCCCAACGAATTGCTGAATGTAAATGGCGGCGCCATCTCCATCGGCCATCCCTACGGCATGAGTGGTGCGCGCATGGTTGGCCACGCACTGATCGAAGGCAAGCGTCGCGGTGCCAAATATGTTGTCTGCACCATGTGTGTCGGTGGAGGCATGGGCGCCGCAGGCCTGTTTGAAGTCTACTAGGGCAAGGCCTGCGCATGGCAGTTGAGTAGCCAGCCTCCGACTCGTGAATGTGAGAGCTCGACGCTTGATCGCGCACAACGACAAGCGTCGAGGTCGAAGCGACAGGAAACATTGATTCACCCTGTCGGCTAGGTTAATGTCGACATCCAAGTCTTGGAAAAATTGTCACAGGCCTCTGCTTTCGGTCCACTTACCGACATGCCGGGTAAGTACTACCCTCCCGTGAACGATTACATTCAAGCCCGCGTATCAACAACAGAAGAACAGAAAGACAGAAGAACGGAAGAAGAGCAGAGGATTAAAAGAATAGAGCATGATGAAATTATTCAGCAAAGCCAGCCTCAACATACTTCTCATGGGCCTGCTACTTCAGGTCTCGCCTCTCTCCCGTGCCCAGGAACCAATCCGCATCGCATTCATGGACCCTCTGTCAGGTACTTTTGCCTCGGTGGGCAACAGCGGCCTCAAGCAGCTGCAATACGCAGCAGAAGAGCTATTTAATTCCAAGGGCGGGATTCTCGGTGGACGCATGATCGAGATTGTTCCGCTGGACAACAAGCAGAGCCCAACAGAAACCCAGATCCAGTTTCGCAGGGCCGTGAGCGAAGACATTCGCATCATTTTCCAGGGCAATAGTTCGGCCGTTGCCAATACCCTGAATTCCACGATTACCCGTCATAATCGACGCAATCCCGGTCAGGAGATCCTGCAGATCAATTACTCGGCCGTGGATCCTATCCTCACCAATGAGGAATGCAGCTTCTGGCACTTCCGTTTCGATGCCCATGCCATCATGAAGCTGAATGTGCTGACGGACTACATCGCCATGAATCCTGACATCAAGAAAATGTACATCATCGGTCAGGATTATTCATTCGGGCAGGTTGTCGCCGATACGTCCATCGAACTCCTGCGCGAGAAACGTCCGGATATCGAAATAGTGGGCAACGAGTTTCATCCCATCGGCCAGGTAAAGGATTTCACACCCTACGTCACGAAGATTGTCTCTTCCGGTGCCGATGCGGTCATCACCGGAAATTTTGGTGCCGACATGGTGTCCCTCGCTCGCTCCATAATCGATAGCGGGCTGGAAATCCCTATTTATACTTTCTACGCTGCCTATGATGGTATCACCGCCACACTAGGCGCTGACGGTGTGAACAAGATACGCCTCATTCACAATGACGCCGGCAATCCGATACCTACCCAGGAACGCCTCGAATACATTCAGAATTTCAAGCGCCTGAACCCTGACAATGACATGACCCAGCATCGCATCACCAATGCCCTGCAGATGCTGGTCAAGGCGATAGAAGAAAGCCAGAGCACCGACCCCTATGATATAGCCCTGGCACTTGAGGATATGCGTTTCGTCAATATGAGTGGAGAAGAACTGTGGATGCGGGGCGAAGATCACCAGATCATCCAATCACTGCACATCTCGGTGCACACTGACCAGAACATCGTGGTAGATGCAGATAACTCCGGATTCGGCTTGTACCGTGAGTATTTCGTACCGGCCGAAGACACCATTTTGGACCACAGCTGCCGCATGCGCCGACCGCGTCGCTAAAACAGAATCATTGCCTTAAGACAGTGCTGGAAGTCTTCATTTTTTCTACCCTGAATGGCCTCGTCACGGGGCTGCTCCTGTTCATGCTGGCCAGCGGGCTCACGCTCATCTTCAGTATGATGGGGGTACTTAATTTTGCCCACGCCAGTTTCTATATGCTGGGTGCCTATTTCGCCTACTCCATTTCCCTGCATCTTGGCTTCTGGGCAGGCCTGATCTTTGCCCCATTGATCGTGGGCCTTCTGGGCGCCATGATAGAACGCTACGCACTGAGAAGAGTCCACGCCCATGGTCATGTTGCGGAACTGGTGCTCACCTTTGGTCTGGCATTCCTGATTGAAGAATCGGTGCAGTTTTTCTGGGGGCCGGATACCAAGAACTATCAATCTCCCGATATTCTGGACTTCCCACTGTTCACACTTTTTGGACAGGAATTCTCTGCCTACCGTGGCTTCATGATCGCGATATCCGTTGGCATCTTTGTCGGCCTCTACTATGTGCTTACCCGCAGCCGCATCGGCATCACTATTCAGGCTGCCATTACTCACCCCCATACCGTGGCTAATCTCGGCCACAATGTGCCGTTCATCTTCATGGGCGTGTTCGGCGTGGGAACGGCACTCGCGGGTGTGGCTGGCGTCATCGCAGGACCCGTGCTGACTACCTTCCCGGGTATGGCCGTTGTACTGGGCAGCATTGTATTTGTCATCGTGGTCATCGGCGGGCTCGGCTCGCTGGGCGGCGCCTTCATTGCGTCCTTGATGATCGGCCTGTTGCAGAGCTATGCCATCGCATCCAACGTGGGCATGCAAGATTTGCTGAACCTGCTGGGCCTGGAATTTTCCCGCGACCATCCACTCACCGACTTCTGGACCCTGACACTGCCCCAGGTGGCGCCCATACTGCCATTCCTGCTATTGGTGCTGGTGCTGATATTCCGCCCCACAGGTATTGCAGGTAAACGAGAGCAATGAAGCCCCTGTTACAGAAGTCTGCCGTGTGGTTTGCCTACCTGGGAGTCTTGCTGGGTCTGCCCCTGTTATTCGATTCCATTCTGGCCATTACGATTTTCAATCAGATGGCCATCGCCATCATATTCGCCCTCAGCTACAACATGCTCCTGGGTCAGGGCGGGATGCTGTCTTTCGGGCATGCGGTCTATTTCGGCCTGGGCGGCTTCATGGCCGTACACACACTGGTAATGATCGAGTACGAAACCGTCTATTTCTCGATCATCTATATTCCCTTGATCGGTGGATTAATCGGACTATTGGCGGCCATATTCATTGGCAGCTTTTCCACTCACAAGGCAGGCACCGTCTTCGCCATGATCTCTCTAGGAATTGGTGAACTGGTTGCCGCCTCGTCGCTCATCTTTGTCAGCTTTTTCGGCGGCGAGGCTGGCGTCAACGCCGACCGTACCTACGGCCCACCATTTTTCGGTGTCGAATTTTTCGAGGATGTAGAGATCTACTACCTCGCCGCCGTGTGGGTATTTATCGCCACACTTTTTATGTACCTGTTTACGCAAACTCCGGCGGGGCGCATGGCCAATGCCGTACGGGACAATCCTGAACGTGCTGAATTCATTGGCTACAGCGCGCGACGTGTGCGTTTCATCTCCTTCTGTGCATCCGGTTTCTTTGCCGGAATCGCCGGCGGCCTGTTCGCGCTCAACTATGAATTCATCACAGAGGAAAACCTGAATGCCGTAACCTCCGGCCGCGTACTCCTCATGGCCTATATCGGGGGCCTGGGCTATTTCATCGGCCCCATCATTGGCGCCGTGATTCTCACTCTCATGAACTCCCTGCTCAGTAACTACACCGAGTTATGGATGCTCTATCTGGGAATCATGTTTGTACTGACTGTACTTTTCCTGCCCCGCGGTTTCGCCGGATTCATCATGATGCACCGCACGGCCTGGATCCGGGGCAGACTTCGCAGCCTGCTCCTGCCCTACCTTATCACTGGCGTGCCTGCCCTGTTATTCGCCACCGCCGGTGTTGCCATGATCGAAATGCTGCACCATGAGGGAGAAGCATTTCATTTTCTGGGCCTGCCCCTTGATTCGGCAAACCTGCTGCACTGGTTGCTGTGTGCCGTGGTTGCCACATTCGCCTACCTGGGCTGCAAGCGCACTCTCCCACAATTGCAGGAAGCCTGGGAGTCGGCGAATGCCATTGATGAAGCTGACGAGGAAAGGGAACGCTCATGAGCATGCTATCCCTGCAAAACGTAAGCAAGCAATTCGGTGAGACCAGAATCATCCGGGATGTGAGTCTGGATATTACACCAGGCGAACGGCATGCCATTATCGGCCCCAATGGTGCAGGCAAGTCCACACTGTTCCACCTGATCAGTGGCAAGTACCAACCCACATCAGGCAAGATACTGTTCCGAAACGAAGAGATTCAGGGCAAAACGCCATTCGCTATCGCGCGACTCGGGCTGGCGCGCAGTTTTCAGGTCACAAACATTTTTCCCAGGCTGAGCGTCTTCGAGAACATACGCTGTGGCCTGCTATGGAAAGAAGGGTTTGGCTATTCATTCTGGCATCTGCTGGGCAGGCAGGGTGAGCTCAATGCCAAGGCCCGGGAGTTGCTGGTGGAAATTGGCCTCGCCGACCGTGCGGACTATCCGGCTGGAGAACTGGCCTACGCACAGCAGCGCGCTCTGGAGTTGGGAATTGCCATCGCTAGTGGTGCCGACCTGATCATGCTCGACGAACCTGTGGCAGGCATGAGTCACAGCGAAGCGGAGAGCGCGGTCGCGCTTATCCGAAAGATTACCGAAGGCAAGACCCTGATAATGGTTGATCACGACATGAACATCGTCTTCGATGTAGCTGACAGAATCTCGGTGCTGGTATACGGCGAGATCATTGCCAGCGACACACCCACGGCGATTCGTGCCAATCCGAAGGTACAGGAAGCCTATTTGGGAGAGGTACCGACTGCCAGCACTGATTCGATTTCTGACGAAAAACCGGAGGATATTGACGGTGCTTGAAGTCAGGAACCTCCATGCCTACTACGGCAAGAGTCATATTCTGCAGGGTGTGGATTTCAGCGTGGGAGAAGGCGAGATCGTCAGCCTGCTGGGCCGAAACGGTGTCGGTCGCTCGACCACCGTAAAAGCCATCATGGGCGAGGTGGCTCCCCAGGGCTCGATCCTGTTCAAGGGCGAAGAGATTGCTGGCAAGCCCAGCTTTGATATCGCCCATCGTGGACTGAGCTATGTGCCGGAGAACCGGGACATCTTCCCCACGCTCACCGTGCGCCAGAATCTGTTACTCGGCATCAAGAGCGGACAGGCGCAAGGCCGCTGGACTATGGATGAGATGTTCGACATGTTTCCCAACCTCGCCGAGCGGGCCGATGTCCACGGTGGCGTGCTCAGCGGCGGTGAGCAGCAGATGCTCTGCATGTGCCGAACCCTCATGGGGGATCCTGACATGATCATGATCGATGAACCCACCGAGGGTCTTGCCCCGAGGATCGTAGAACAAGTCGGTGACCTGCTGGAAGAAATCGCCTCTAGGGGGATTGCTATCCTTCTCGTTGAGCAGAAGCTCTCAGTGGCGCTGCGCATTTCTCACCGTTTGTTTGTGATGGGACACGGCCGAATTGTTTATGAAGGCACCCCCGACAGCCTCATGCAATCCGACGACATTCGAGCCGAGTGGCTCGAGGTGTGATTCCAGCCTTAAAACCGTTCTGCAATAATAGTTACACATTCAAGTAGGACAATTAAGCAGACTCTAATCAATTCCGCTCCCATCATGAAAAATCATTCTATTCTCCATAATCTCGTCGCCTTGTTGCTTGTATTGTACAGCGCATCCGCTCTGGCCTGGGATTCTGTCGGCCATCGCATCAGTGCGGCCGTTGCACTCGAATTCGTCAGCCCCGATCTGCGAACAGAATTGATTGAGATTCTTTCGGCCCACCCCAGGTTCCAGCAAGATTTCCTGGACTCCATACCCCGCTTCGTCGACAGCAATGATGAAGCCCAGCTCAGCCAGTGGCTATTGGGTCAAGCAGCATATTGGCCTGATATTGCCCGCGGCTTGCCGGATCCGGATCGACAGCGATACAACAGGCCCGCATGGCACTATACCGATGGCGCCTGGGTTCGCGGCGCCGCTGCCTTTCAGGGAAATGTGTACATAGACCTGGAACCCTTCGCCGATATCCCCGGCGAACCCTCGACCGACATACGCGAAGAGCATCAGGTCACTAATGTATCGACAGCCATCGACTACAACACCTACGTCCTCTCCAACCCAAATGCGAACCCTGCCGATCGCGCCGTCGCCCTGTGCTGGGTACTTCACCTGATGGGAGATATTCACCAGCCACTTCATGCCGGCGCAATGTTTTCTCCAGAGCTGTTTGAGCGGGGTGATCGAGGTGGGAACGCGGTCGCGATCGGCGCCAGCAACCTCCACAGTCGCTGGGATCGTGCCCTGACAGACAGTGGACTGGAAGCCGAATTGGCCGAGATCATGCAACTGCTGACGGGCTTCTCTCGCCCTCAGATCAAAGGCGTTGAGTCTGACTGGGACCAGTGGCTCAATGAGAGCCGTATGACCCTGCTGAACCTCGTGTATCCCCGCACCATCCGATCGGCAATTCGAAGCGCCGAAGCGTCAGGTCGTGATCTGGAGGCTCAGTACCTCGACGCAGCCTATGTCAGCTCCATGCAGCAGGTGGCCAGACAGCGACTCGGACTCGCCGGCCTGCGCCTGGCGATCTACTTCACGAATGAGCTACCCTGAACTGGTTTTCACTGACGGCTGCACTGATTCTTGTCCGGCGATTGCCGAGAGAAAATTGTGAATTAATCTGTGACCCATGGATCCCTCCAGGCTCATGATGGACTCTGGGTGGAACTGCACTGCATAGACGGGTAAGGATTGATGCTCAATGGCCATGACACAGCCATCCGCGGTCCGCGCCGTCACCCGCAAGCAGTCAGGCACCCGCTCTGCAGCGAGGGAATGATACCTGCCCGCATTGAAATGATTGTCGATTCCCCGGAATAACACGCCCCCTTCATGAGATACCGGGGATGTTTTCCCGTGCATTGGACGCTCCAGAACTCCCAGGCTACCTCCGAAGTATTCGACCAGGCCCTGCAGGCCGAGACACACACCAAACACTGGCAGCTTTTTCTCCAGGGCAAGCGCGATCGTCTCAGACATCCTGAATGTTTCAGGCTCCGATGGCCCCGGCGAGAGGATCAGCATATCGACCGGGTTGTTTTGCAGATAGTCTCGTGCCGCCCGTGGTCGCAGGGTCAACAGATCGACACCAAACTCCCGGAAGTAGGCGCCCAGATTGTGTACGAAGGAGTCCTGGTGATCCACCATCAGTGCCTTCATGCCCCGACCGATGGGCGGCAATTCCACCTTGCTCGCTCGAAGCTGCGCTGATCGGGACACTCCCCTGACGGCATCCAGCAGGGCTGAAGCCTTGAGACGGGTCTCCGCCTCTTCCGCAACAGGATCGGAGTCAGCCAGCAGTGTCGCGCCCGCACGAATCTCGGCTATGCCGTCCTTGATGCGCAGGGTTCGCAAGGTAAGCCCCGTATTCATATTGCCATTGAAACCAAGGCAACCGAGCGCCCCACCATACCAGCGCCGCGGCGACTTCTCGTGTTTCTCGATGTATTGCATGGCTGCCAGCTTCGGTGCGCCCGTTACGGTTACCGCCCAGGTGTGGGCCAGAAAACCATCCAGTACATCAAACTCCGGTCTGAGTTGTCCCTTTACATGATCGACGGTAGCAATCAATCGCGAGTACATCTCAATCTGACGTCTACCGACCACCTTGACTGATCCGGGCTCACACACGCGAGCCTTGTCGTTTCGATCCACATCCGTGCACATGGATAACTCGGACTCGTCTTTCTCTGAATTCAACAAGGCCAAAATCTGTCTGGCATCCTCAATGGCATCACCGCCACGCTTGATAGTTCCGGAGATTGGGCAGGTCTCTATCGGCCGCCCTTCGACGCGCACAAACATCTCCGGCGACGCCGCCAACAGGTATTCCTGCTCGCCCAGGTTCATGAGCGCACCGTAGGGGGCTGGGTTGTTCTTCTTCAGCCGCAGAAATACATCCGCGGGTGAGTCTTTGCAGGGTTCGAAGAAACATTGTCCAGGGACGACCTCAAACAGATCCCCACGCTGGAAGTATTTCAGAGCACGCCTGACATTCTCGGCATACTCACCGGGTTCGTGATCGCAGGACCTGTCCACGCGTATGGCCGGAGCAAAAGCAAGCGCGTCTCCCTGACGGCGAAAGCCCCCGGTAGTTTCCTGCCGCCTGTCAGATTCCCAACTCCGGCAATGAAACTCATAGTTGTAACACACGGTCTGCTCGGAACGATGATCGGCCACGGTGATCTGGTCCGGGAGATACAAGACCAGATCACGCTGGCTCTCATCCCGAGTCCGGAAACGTTCGATATCCTCGAATTGAAAAGTGAGGTCATAACCAAAGGCTCCATAGAGGCCGAGGTAACTGTCCTCGTCACTCCTGAAGCAGTGGATGATTTCACGCAGTACAGAGAACACACTGGGTCGCCGACTGCGGTTTTCTTCATTGCCGGTAAAATCTTCCCGTCGGACATCGATCTCAAGCTTACGCTCACCTGCTGCTATCCGGGAAATCGAGGCACTGCCCTGGAGTGCGAAATACAACTCGGGAAGGAGTATTTTACCCCGCTTGTTCAAGGCGGTGATTTCCATGGATTCGCTTCTGGCAACAATTTCCACAGGTGGATTGATGAACCCGATATCCAATCGGGTCTAGCGACCCGGATATTCGAAGCTGGAAGCCAATAAGACACCGCGATAGGCATTCAGAGCCAAGGCCAATTCTTCGGTGGCAGTTTTGTAGTCCAATGACTGGGCACTGCGCCGAACCTGAATGCCGCTGGCACATTGATACTGAACTTGTCGAAGGGCTTGCATTGCCATGCTCCTTTATTGTCCGGCTATCAAGACTTTTGATAACAGGCCTGTCAAGGCCGCTGAGAGCTATGGCGAGAAGTGAGTACTTTTGGAGAGCAATAGACCGCCACAACCGAGGGCGGCCAAAGATGAATCAGATCTTGTTCACCTGGCAGCCCGAGCAATCAAACCACCAGAAATAGAATTGTGTGTTCATAGGGGCGCGATGATGCGCCACCACATGATCGAAGTCAACCCGCGCAAGCCACGGAATTAGCGGTGTCTGGCCACAATCTGTACTACGGCGGGAAAATTTGAGTCTAAACTAAATATTAGGCGCACTGAATACGCATAAAGCCTCATCCATATTAGTGTTTTTCATATATTTCAATTGGTTATAACCAGAAGTCGATCGGGGCCAGACCAGCCTTTCGCCATCGAAAGCCCGCTTTGCGGCGGCTTTTAAGCAGAGGTTTGTGGGCAGTGCTTATCGGGGATAGCAAGCAGATTATTCCAATAGTTAGCACAAGACTGGCAATCACAGCCGGCTCTGTACTGGTGCTGGCAACAATACTTGTGCTTAACACGTTTTGGATCTGGCAACGTGAACAAACCCGTTTGATCGACAACCAGAACGCACTGTTCAATAGCCAGGTCGCCGATTCCATTCTATCCCTGCACATGTCTGCAAATTTCAATCCTGAATTACCACTCCTCCCAGGATCGAGAGCCCGGCGATTCACTGCATCTCTATCCTGTCTTCGCCCCCCGGTTCGCCCGAGGAATATTGCCATTCTCCGTTGTGTTTGAGCCGCAAACAGGGATAGTCTAGGGAAAACAGAATAAGACAGGATTCCAGCATGCGCCTGACCCTCCCAACCCTACCCTTCTTCGCCGCTCGCCATCTTCGACAATCCCTGGCACTGCTGGCGCTGGTCGCTATCTGCAACAATAGCTATGCCGCAGAACTCTCCCGGGTGCGGCCGGAGCGAGTAGGCATGTCTTCCTCGCGCCTGGAACGGCTGGACTCGGTTCTGGCCGCCTACGTCGAGGAGGGCCTGGTGGCCGGTCAGGTTGCCGTCGTATTGCGCAAGGGGCGTATCGTCTATTCCACTGCCAATGGTATGCGCAATAAGGAAACCGGAACCCCGATGACGGAGGACACCCTATTTCGCATCGCGTCCCAGACCAAGGCGATCGTCAGCACGGGAATCATGATCCTGCATGAACGGGGAGACCTGCACATCAGCCACCCCCTTAGCCGTTATATCCCAGAGTGGTCAGATATGCAGGTGGCCGTGGCCAGAGAAGACGGCAGCTATACACTGGAAGAAGCACGCAGGCCCATCACGATTCGCCAACTCCTCACCCACACCGGTGGCATGAGTTATGGAAGCGGCCCGGCCCAGAAAGCGTGGGAGGAAGCAGGGTTCCAGGGCTGGTACTTTGCCAATAAACAGGAGCCAATCCTGGAATCCATCAAGCGCATGGGATCACTACCCCTCGATCAGCACCCGGGTGAAGAATGGATCTACGGCTACAATACGGACATTCTCGGCGCCGTGATCGAGGTTGCCAGCGGCATGGATCTGAGCAGTTTCCTGCAGCAGGAAATCTTTGACCCACTCGGCATGCATGACACGCATTTCTATCTGCCCCAGAGCAAGGCTGACCGACTCGCCGTGGTGTACAGGCCCGGTGAAGACGGCGTTGAACCCATCCCGGCGCGGGACGGCATGCAGAGCCAGGGGCTGTACCTGCAAGGCAGCGGCCCGAATATGAGTTACTCCGGAGGAGCCGGGTTATTGTCCACGGCCCATGATTATGCGCGCTTCCTGCAAATGACCCTCAACGGTGGTGAACTGGATGGCAACAGAATCCTGTCGCGCAAGACTATCGAGTTGATGACCACCGATCATCTTGAAGGCAAGCCGTTTCGCCCAGGACAGGGCTTCGGCCTGGGCTTCTTCGTGGTAACGGACCTGGGCGCCAGGGGTATTCTGGGCTCTGAAGGCGAGTATGGCTGGGGTGGGGCCTATCACAGTACCTACTGGGTAGACCCGACAGAAGAACTGGTGGTTGTGTACATGACCCAACTCATACCGGCCACCGGTGTAGATGACTACAGCAAGCTGCGCAGCGGCATCTACCAGGCAATCATCGACTAATTCGGCAGGAATCCTTTATGAAAAAATTCGCTCTCCTGATACTCGCCCTGTTGCCACTGCACAGCCATAGTCAACTGGCGACGCCCAACGAGGATGGTATTCGATTCGGCCATGTGCATCTGAATGTACCAGATGCCGAACAGCATGCCGTGCTTTGGGAAGAGCACTTCGGTGGCGTCCGTACCCCACTTGGATCCCAGATCGCCATCAGGTTCCCGAACATGCTACTCGTGTTGCGGGAGCAGGAACCGACCATGGGCTCCAGACAGACCGTGATGGATCACTTCGGTTTCAAGGTCAGGGACATCCAGTCCTTTATCGACAAGTGGGAGGCGGCTGGCCTGGAAATGGGTCGGGTATTCAAGGGCGCCGAAGGGCAGACTAATGCCTACCTTACCTTCCCCGGAGGCACCTACGTCGAGTTGCAGGAAGATCAAGGCCTACATGAAGAAGTCACCGCCTACCATGTACATTACTTCACCCCTGGCCATGAAGAGCTGCTGAACTGGTATACCGATATGTTCGATCTGGAGATCAGGTCTCGAGGAAGTATCGCTACCACGACCAACGTTCCGGGCATGAATATCAGTTTCGGCAACTCTGACAATGAACGTGCGCCCTCTGCGGGCGCAGCCATCGACCACATCGGTTTTGAAATCGACAACCTTGAAGCTTTCTGCAAACGGCTGGAGGCACGGGGCGTGGTTTTTGACAGGCCTTACAACTATATCGAGTCCATAAATCTGGGCACGGCCTTTTTTACCGATCCCAGGGGAGTCGTGGTGGAGCTCACCGAAGGGCTCGGTGGATTTTTCTGAGAGACAAAAAGTGTTGCGACACTATTCACTGTTGGACCGGTGAGGGAAGAACCGTCTATACAGTTGACCCGGTGTCACTACTCTCTGGTGCTTGGCAAGCTCTACCCCCAACCAGTAGCCCAAATAGGCTACCAGCACCCAGGCAATAATCGAGTCCGCTGGCCAATAGGAAAACCGGAGGAAGGCCTGTATAACATTTCCCAACTGATCTAACAGGAACGATATGATCCAGTCGATTATACCCCGCGGCGGGCCCGCCTGATTCAATACCGGGTGCATGACCAGGGAAATGACCTCATTGACCTCGATTACCAGCAGCGTCCAGAAACCAGCCAGCCCATAGAAGCCACTGCCAAACCACATCCATTTATCGAACAGAATCTTCTTCTTGCCGGCAGGCCCCTTACGCAGCTTCTTGTCCAGTTTACGCAGCTGTTTTAACTTTTGATTGATTGCCTCGTGGCTATCCTGCAGATCGATATCGCCAGAATCTACCATCCATGAGAATAGCAGCCAGCTGAGGACTGCCATGGGCAGCCCCAGCACAAGCAGGGCCAACGCAATATCCATGGGTTCAATCAACTATGAATCACTCATTCGAAACGTGCTTCCTGGGGCATCAAGGCGGCGCGAATCGCCGAACCCCAGATTAGATTGCCCAGGTCATTGAGATGCAGATTGTCCTCAACAAAGATATCGGTCATCACCTTGCCATCGGCTTTCAGGAAAGGTGTTGCCACATCGACGTAGTAGACCAGGGGATCCTTGTCTGCGATGGCCTTGTACTGGTCACTCACTCGCTTTGCCAGCGGCCAGACTTCGTCCCTCAGCACACTGGGTTTTACCGACAAGACATAGATGCGAGTCTCCGGTAATTCCCGATGCACCCTGGTGATAATCTGCTGCAACTGATCGATGATCGTGTCCTCAGGTATACCGAAGGCTGTATCGTTATCACCTTCATAGATCAGGATGGCACGTGGCTTGTATCGCAGCGCCACGCGATCGAGATGATGAAGCACATCTCCCATCACGCTGCCGCCAAAACCTCGGGGAAGCACGGTGAGCGGTGCCAGGGCCTTGATCGATTGCTCGTTCCAGCGTGCGATGCTGGAACTGCCGGTCAAGACAATGGCATTCTCCGGCGGTGGATTGAGCCGATCCTGTTCATCGAAGCGCATCATCGCTTCCTCCCAGCGTGCCGGGTCAGTATTGCGCTGCGCCGTGGCTGGCATCGCCAACAGGATACAGATAATCGCGATGACACTGCTATAAACAGCCTTGTAATGTTGCATGGTGCACCTCCGGTAGTTTTTCTTCTTCTTGTGTTATTGTTCTGTGGTGATTCTTCTGTAGTGATCGCGCCAACTGAGTGGCTGGCACGATATTCAGTCCAGCCTTCCTCCAAATTCCAGCCACCTGGCCAGTTCTGGCCCAAGCTCTGCAAGCGCTAGCTCATCATATGCCTTGACCTGATCGTCTGTCAGCACTCCCTGCCAACGCCTGGCATCCATGAGTGCACTTCGGTAGTAGTGCCTAATTTCGGGTTTATTCACGTGATCTTCCATTTTGTTATTTTTATCTGCGTAGAGCTGATAATACTGGGCGCTATTGCGGATCCAGGCGCACAAAATAGCGGGAAGGAAAGCCAGTCAGGAATCGAAACGCCAGGGGTACCGGATTATCCCGCTGCACCCTGAGGTATTCGGGATTGACCACTACGCTACCCCGATAGTCGTTGCTGACTCCCTCTCGACGCATCCTCATCCGGGGATTATCCAGGACTCTGCGATACCAGGCCCGGGGCCAGTGATTCACGGCCACGTAGAGCATACCGCCACTCTGCAGCAGTGATACTACTCTCTGGTGCTCGGTGCCGTCACTATCGAAAGTCGAGATCACCACAGTATTTTCGGCCTGTGGCTGAAACAGTCCCAGGCCAGACTCAAACAGGACTACTATTGCACCGTAGCAGACAAGAAGCAGGAGCAGATTCCTAAGTAGCTTCCTAAGCAGCTTCCTGGTTCGCATTTATCCCCACGTCCTCTGATCTCGCCTGCACTATATTAATTACGACTGATCAATCTGTATGGTGCCTGCCAAATAGAGCACGACACTGCCAGCGATCCTCACCCTTGCCCCCAGTAATTTACAGCTTACCTTGCCGCCGCGCGAAGACAATTGCATGGCTTCCAGGCTCGATTTCCCCAAACGCTCAGCCCAATAGGGCGTGAGCTGGGTATAGGCCGATCCGGTGACTGGATCTTCGGGAACTCCAATCTTGGGCGCGAAAAATCTCGCGTAGAGATCCAGGTCTTCAGAATCATCTGCTGCAGAAGTGACGATCACACCCCTCAAGTCCAATTTCTCAAGCTTTTCGAAGTCCGGTTCAATGGCTCGCAAGCTTCGCGAATTTGAAACCTCAACCAGATAATCACCATGCGCCAGGCAACTACACTGATCCTCTCTCAGCTTCAGCCCCTCCAGCAAGGCAGCCGGGGTAGCGACCGCGGCAGGGACCTGTGATGGAAAATCCAGTTCCAACAGGCTACCAACCGGTGTGACTGCCAACTCACCAGACCTGGATTCAAATTTAATCTGGCTGCCTTCATACCCACGGTATTCCATAAATACGAAAGCAGCGGCGAGGGTCGCATGACCACAGAGATCAACCTCGCTAGTCGGCGTAAACCAGCGTATCGAAAAACCTGAATCGGTCGGAACGAAGAATGCTGTCTCGGCGAGATTATTCTCCATGGCAATCGACTGCATGACTTCGTCAGCAAGCCATGCATCGAGGGGAACTACCGTAGCAGGATTTCCCTGAAACTGCCTGTCTGCAAAAGCATCAAGCTGGTAAATGGGTAGCTTCATGCGCTGCGCCTGACTCAATTGAGATCGATTGCATAGGGTTTCAATTGCTCGAGCGAAAGGATTTCCAGGGCACGTTTGTGAGTTCGGGAAAGATAGACTCTTGGCGCTCGGTCATATTCCAGCGCTTACAGCCAGCGGGCGGCGCAAAGGCACCAGCTATCGCCAGCTTGCAAACCGGGAAAACCAAACTCGGGTACCGGCGTGCTCAGATCATTACCCCGAAATCTAGAGAACTCCAGGAATTGCCGACTGACTTCGACACAAACCGTGTGCGACCCGAAGTCATCTTCACTGGTATTGCAGCAGCCATCCCGGAAATAACCGGTGAGAGGGTCTTCTCCGCAGGCTTGCAGCGGCTCACCATAGACATTCACTGAATCATCCATATCAGTCATCTTTCACTCCACTCTTTTTGTTCTCCAGGTCTACCCATTTTTGTTTGGTCGGTGGCGCGTATACTTCGAACCGGTCCAGCAGGTAGGCCGGGTCTTCTTCTATCATGATCATCGACCTGTGGACTGGCCGGATAAATTTCTGTTCAGTCGCATGATCCAGAAACTGGATGAGATGATCATAGTAACCATCCACGTTCAGAATACCACAGGGTTTCCTGTGAATCGCCAGTTGCGCCCAGGTCAGTATTTCGAACAACTCTTCTACAGTCCCCAGGCCTCCGGGCATTGCGATGAAACCATCGGACAAATCTGCCATCTTTGATTTCCGCTCGTGCATGGAGTCGACATAGATCATGTGGGTGAGCGCATCGTGAGGAACTTCCTGACGAAACAGGTTGCGCGGCATAACGCCGGTCGCCGAACCGCCATTGGCCATCACGGTATTTGCCGTCTCGGCCATGAGTCCGATACTGGCACCACCGTACACCAGGTCCAGTCCGCGGCTGCAGAGCTCCCACCCAAGCCTCCTGGCGGCAGCAAGATATCTATCACCCTCGCCACTCGCAGAACCACAATAAACACAGATTGATTTCACAGGTATATCCTTTCTGTTCACAAGCCTAGCGGCGCATCAACATAAACCAACGCCCGATGTGCAGAATGTTGGCCAGGGCCGCCGAAAAATAAGTGAGTGCCGCGGCCTGTAACACCCTTCTTATCACGGGGAGTTGCTCGGCATTTACATACTCGCCCTCGATGAGAATGGGTAGCGCCTTATTGAAGCTGGCATCCCATTCCTCGGGCAGGATGATGAGATAGGCCATGGCACCGGCAAGCTGCAGGAACAGACTGACTGCAATGAACAGCCCGATGGCTAACGGAGCCCGCACAAGGAAGGCGATCAGCGGCAATGCCCACATAACGGCAATGCCGGCCCTGGCGAGAAACTGCGCAGTAGGCAGATACCGGCTACGCAACTCAAATATCTTTTCCTTCCGATGAAACTGGATCGCATGCCCCACTTCGTGGGCGGCAACGGCAACCGCGGTGAGTGATTTGCCATGGAGATTGGCTGGCCCCAGCCGCACAGCCTTATTATGGGGATCGAAATGGTCCCTGAAAGGGTCAGTTTCCTCAACGTTGATGCCATCGAGATTGAATCGTTTGATCAGGTGCTGCGCCAGTTCGCCACCGGTGCCGGGCAGGCCTGGCAGCTCCCGACTATTGACACGCATTCCCCGCTTTACCCAGAACGAGGGAAGGTAGATCAGCAAAGCCAGAACCAATGCGATGACTGCGAAGACCACAGCGCGACTAGATCACTTTGCCGTAGGTCGGGGGCCGTGGAGTGTTTTTCTTGCGAGCAGGCACAGAACCGCTGGTCTGGTACTCACGTTCCCTGAACCAGAAGTTACAGGCCCATTTTTCTCCCGCTATGACAGGAAGCCCACCATGCAGGGAATCTGGATGCCGTACGCTGCTTCCCTCGTGGCAGTTGTGGAACAACAGCATCCGCCCCTTCTTCGCCCGCACTTCCATATCCAGCTTGGGAAACGCCGTGCCGCCACCCTGTGCCGGCTCATTGAGGTAGAGGAGACAGGTGACAAGCCTCTGCCCGCCCTTGATCATGCAGCGTCGGCCACGCTCGGTTGCTGCATCCCAGGCGTCATAGTGCGGGGCATACTCCTGACCTTCACCGTAGTAGATCATTTGCAGTTACTCTGCATACTCGAGCCCGATACCAACTACCTCTGCGACCCGCAGTGAGAGTTCTTCAATGACGGGATTGTAGGCATGGGGTATCCGGCAATTGCTGCCAGTCCTGCCCGCGCTTTCGACTCCTGCCTTATCGGAGCTGACCAGCGCCTGCTGCAGTTTCGGGCGTGCCGCGTGGAGCAATTCGTCAATCTCTTCCTGGGACAGGAAGTCCTCGAATACGCAGACCAGGGGGTCTTCGTTTACCGGATTACCTGTTTCGTAGAATTTACGCGGTTTCGCAGTCATCGGAGTCGGTTTTCAGGCTTGCTTTGTTGACTTGGCCTGCTGATGATCGGGCAATGATCAACGGGGCTGTCACAGAGTCTATGTAATTTCGATTCGGGTGTGAAGGCACTCAGAACCGGTTCAAGGTGGCATAACGATCTCGATGAAAAGTCGCATCACCGAGAAATTGCTGGGCAACCCGCGCTCGTTTCAGGTAGAAACCGATGTCGAATTCATCGGTCATACCAATACCACCATGCATCTGCACGCCATCGTTGCTAACCAGTTCGAACACTTCTGATAGCTTGGCCTTGGCGAGACTGGCGAATTTCGCTCGTTCCTCCACAGAGCACTCGGGATCATCCAAAGAATTTACTGCAGCACGAATTACAGATCGACAGAGTTCGATCTCGCTGTACATGATAGCCGCGCGGTGCTGTAGCGCCTGGAAGGAACCGATCAGCACACCGAATTGCTCCCGTTGTTTAAGGTATTCCAGTATCGCTGCAAATACCGACTCTATACTACCGAGCATCTCGGCTGCGATACCGATACGGGCGATATCCAGCACCTGTTCCAGCGCGGCATAGCCCCGCCCCTCCTCGCCTAATAGCGCTTCGGGCAGCACCCTGACATTGGAGAGCTCGACTCTCGCACTATTGCGACTGTCGACCATAATGGTTCGGGTAATCGTCACACCCTCAGAATCAGCATCGACGAGAAACAGGCTTATTCCCTCGCGATCCGTGTTCTCACCCGAGGTTCGTGCCACGACGATCAGCTTGTCAGCGATATGCCCATCGAGCACAAAAGTCTTGGCAGCATTGATGATATAGGCGCCGTCTTCCTTGCGCGCCGTGCTGGCGATGTTATGAGGCTGGTGTTGCACCTGCTCATCCAGTGCAACACTCATCAGGATGTCTCCCGCAACCAGCGCAGGCAAGAGTTTTGTCTTCTGCGCTTCGTTACCAGCGATACTTAGCAATGACGTGGAGAGCAAGGTGGAGGCGATGAGTGGCGAATTGACGAGAGTTCGACCGGTCTCTTCCAGCACGATACCGAGTCCGGCATAACCGAATTCGAAACCACCGTAGGCTTCCGGTACTGCCATACCAGTCCAGCCCAGTTCCAGCATCTGTTTCCAGATTGCCTCATCATAGCCGCGGGGGTTTTTCTCATCACGGAGTCTTCTTAGGACCGCGATGGGGGAATTCTGCTGGCAAAAGCTTCTTGCAGCATCCTTTAACAGTTGTTGATCTTCGCTAAGCACGAGTGCCATGGTGACTTCGTATTCCTTTGCTTTCCTGTGTCTGCTTCTCTGCGAGTAGGTAATTCGCCCGTTTACTTCTTTTGCACCATACCCAGCATGTCGGGTAATCCCAGCACTCGCTTGGCCACGATGTTTAGTTGCACTTCCGAAGTGCCTCCCTCAATGGAATTTGCCTTGGAGCGCAACCACTCCCGGGTCACTTGCAGTTCGTCGTCTGCAAAACCCTCGCCTTCCCAGCCAAGACTCTGACTTCCCATGGCCTGCAGAAGCAGCTCATAGCGGCGCTTGTTCAATTCACAACCGTAATACTTCAGCATGGACGAAGTGGCATTAGGACCCTGCGACAGCTTCGATTCCTCAACAGACCTCCGGGAGGTCAGCGCAAAGGCCTCACTGTCGATCTTGAATTGTGCGATGCGATCCCTGAGCACCGGATCGGACAGGCGACCAACATCACCACGGTAGTGCATCGCCGCGCCCTCTACACTGGCAACCGTTGAGGTAGTGCCACCCCGATCTGATTGACCACTGGCCAGACCGAAACTGGATATCATGGTGCGCTCGTGTTGCAGTAAGCGCTTGGCAATAGTCCAGCCATCGTTCAGTTGCCCGACCAGGTTGCCCGCGGGAACCCGCACATCATCGAAAAAGGTTTCACAGAACGGAGACGAGCCACTGATAAGCTGAATGGGTTTGGTACTAACCCCCTCGCTGGCCATGTCGAACAGGATAAAACTTATTCCTGCGTGCTTGGGAACCTCGAAGTCTGTACGCACCAGACAGAATATCCAGTCCGCCTTGTCTGCATAGGAAGTCCAGACCTTGGACCCGTTGATAACATAGTGATCGCCTGCCAGCTCGGCCCTGGTCTTGAGGCTGGCCAGGTCCGATCCCGAGCCGGGCTCCGAGTAACCCTGGCACCAGCGAATCTCACCACGAACAATCTTCGGAATATGTTCCATTTTTTGCTCGTGAGAGCCGTATTCGAGAAGCACGGGGCCCAACATGCTGATACCAAAGCTGGTCAGCGCCGGTCGCGCGTTGATGCGCGCCAATTCCTGGTCCAGGATGATAGCCTCATCTTTGGAGAGACCGCCGCCACCGTACTCGGCCGGCCAGGTCGGGCAGGTCCAGCCCTTTGCCGCCATGCGTTCCAGCCAGAGCCTGCTTTCCGGATTCGCGAACTCGGCCTTGCGGCCACCCCATACGATCTCCTCGGCTACCATGGCCGTGCGCATGGAGGGCGGACAATTCTCTTCCAGCCAGGCGCGGGTACTGTCTCTAAAATCCTGCAATGCCGTCACGGATTCAGGCCTCCTCGTTTATCAAAACCTGGCGGCCGGTTACCTTGCCGGCCTTGAGGTCATCGAGTGCGGCACTGGCTTCTTTCAGGGGGCGCTCGATAATATCAATCGGAGATATCTTGCCATCACGCACCATGGCCATGAGCTCGCCCATGTCGGCGAGACTACCCACGTAACTACCATGGATGATGCGGGCGTTCATAGGGATAAAGGGAATGGGCATGGTGAGAGAGCCACCATACAAGCCAACGATGACCAGCATGCCACCCTTGCGCAGGCAGGCGAGGCCATAGTTTACGCTAGCCTCCGCACCGACGAAGTCCAGCGCCGCGTAGGCACCGCCGGTTGTCTTGCGAATCGCCTTGGCTGAGTCTGGCTCGGCGGAATTAAAAGTGCGGGTAACCCCGAGCTTGCTAGCGGCAGCGAGCTTGGCCTCGTCGATATCCACCACGATGGGATCCAGGCCCATGGTGCGCGCTATCTGGATCGCCATCATGCCGACGCCGCCGGCACCGATGATAACCACCTCGTCTCCTTCCTGCAGTTCACCCAGTTTCTTCAGGGCCCCATAAGCAGTGAGACCAGAGCAGGCATAGGTTGCCGCCAGACTGTCTTTTACCTCACCCTTGTCAAACAGGTAACGACTGTGAGGAACAAGCACGTGGGTAGCGAATCCGCCCTGAGCGACAATGCCAAGAGCTCTGCCCGGCGTGCACAGATGTTCGTCGCCGCGCTTACAGACAGCACACTCACCGCAGCCAATCCAGGGATAGACCACGCGCCTGTCTCCCGGGGAAACTCCGCTGGCCTCGGGACCCACAGCAAGGACCTCGCCATAAATCTCGTGTCCCAGGACCTGCCCTTCTCTGCCTACCTCGAGCTTCTTGCCACCGCCTAATTCGAATGCGCCGTCATGCAGGTGAATATCCGAGTGGCAGACACCGCAGGCAATCATCCTGACCAGGACTTCAGTCCCCTGTGGCTGCGGTGTGTCAGATTCAACGGCGACAAGGGGCGCACCAGGCGCTGCGGTTTGATAGGACAGCATTAGCCGTTACTCCTCTCCTGATCCCATTGCGCGAAAGTCTTGCCTTCGTTGGCAAGCTTCTCCAGCAAGGGTGCAGGCTGCCAGTAGTCAGCACCGTAGCGATCCCGGAACTCACAAATCTTGTCGTAAACGTTTTTCAGTCCTACCTGATCGGCGTAGAACATTGGGCCACCCTTGGCGACCGGGAAGGCATAACCGAACACATACACCGCATCGATATCTGAAGGCCGTTGGGCAATACCCTCTTCGAGGATCTTCGCGCCTTCATTGATCAACGGGTAGAAACAACGTGCCAAAATTTCTTCTTTGCTGATGTCCCGTTGCTCTACTCCCAGGCTGGCGGCCTCTTCCCTGATCAGGGCCTCGACCTCGGGGTCGGATTGACGCTGGCGTGTCTCCGGATCGTACTTGTAGAAGCCTGAACCGGTTTTCTGGCCGTACCGTCCCATCTCGACCAGCAGGGTACCCATGCGGTAGAGCTTCGGATCGTCTGGCAGATCAGTGCGTGCCTGCCTGGCCTTGTAGCCCACGTCCAGTCCGGCGAGATCCCCCATGGCCAGTGGACCCATCGCCATGCCGAACTCTTCCAGAGAGGAGTCCACCTGCTCGGGTGTGCAGCCGTCGAGAAGCAGCATCTGCGCCTCCTTGCCATAACCACCCAGCATGCGATTCCCGATAAACCCGTAGCAGACCCGGGACAGCGCACAGACTTTTCCGATCTTCTTGCCGATCGCCATGCTGGTTGCCAGCACATCGTCCGCAGTCTTTTCACCGCGCACCACTTCCAGCAGTTTCATCACATTGGCCGGGCTGAAGAAATGCAGCCCCAGCACATCTTGCGGCCGCCCGGTAGCGGCGGCGATGGCGTCGACATCCTGATAGGAGGTGTTGGTGGCGAGAATCGCACCCTGTTTGCACACGCCGTCGAGCCTGGCAAAAATCTCTTTCTTGAGGTCCAGGTTTTCAAATACGGCCTCAATTACCAGATCGACATCGGCGATCTCGGCATAGTCTGTTGAACCCTGGATCAGACCGATGCGCTGCTCCATCTGCTCTTGCGACATCTTTCCTTTTTGCACGGTGATGGTGTAGTTCTTGCGAATAATGCCCAGTCCGCATTGCAGCGCCTCATCGCTCACCTCGAGCAAGGTCACGGGAATGCCCACATTGGCGAAGCACATGGCAATGCCACCACCCATGGTTCCGCCACCGATGATGGCAACACGCTTGATGTCCCTGATCGGCGTGTCTTTCGGCAAGTCCTTGATCTTGGCTGCCTGTCGCTCGGCAAAGAATATATGCCGCATGGCTGCAGACTCCGGCGACTTTACCAACTCCTGGAACAACTCCCGTTCCCTGGCCAGCCCCTCATCCATGGGCAGATTGACCGCAGCTTCAATACAACTCACGATCCTGTCCTGGGCGATCTGCCCCCTCGCCCGCTTCGCCAATTGCTTGCGCGCGTTGTCGAAGAAACCCGGCTCTATAGTTTCCTTGTTGATGGTGATGTCCCGGATGCGCTTCAGTGGCGCACCGGGAGCAAGTAGATCCCTGGCATAGCTAACCGCGCCGGCTGCCAGGTCGTCACCCGTAATGATCTCGTCGATCAGGCCCATGTCTTTGGCCCTGACAGCGGGAACCGGATTACCCGAGGTAATCATGTCCAGTGCCGCCTTTACGCCAGCGACTCGAGGAACGCGCTGGGTACCCCCTGCGCCAGGTAACAGACCCAACTTGACCTCTGGCAGGCCTACCATTGCCGACGCCACGGCGCAGCGGTAGTGACAGGCCAAGGCAACCTCGAATCCTCCACCCAGTGCCGTGCCATGGATGGCGGCTATAACCGGTTTCTTGGAGTTTTCGATCGCCGTCAATACCTCAGGCAGCCACGGATCGAGGGGCGGCTTACCGAATTCCGTGATATCTGCTCCTGCAATAAATGTTCTGCCCTCGCAGCGAATAACGATGGCTTCCGAGTCATCAGCCTGTGCTGTCTTGATGCCATCGAGGATACCCTTGCGCACGGCTTGTGAGAGTGCGTTCACCGGTGGGCTGTTGACTGTTACGACAGCAATGTTTTCCTGTAGCTGGTAGCTCACTACTTCGGACATGTTCTTTCCTTATCTTTGTATGCGTGATCGATGTGTTTATTTAAGAGTGGCAGACCCGGGTCAGTGCCGCCGGCTAATCGAGGCGCTCGATGATGGCTGCAAGACCCTGACCAATACCGATGCACAGACTCACTGCGGCGTACCGTCCACCGCTGCGCTCCAATTGTCGAAGCGTGGTGATTGCAATGCGTGCACCGGATGCGCCGAGCGGATGACCTATGGCGATAGCACCACCATTGGGGTTAACCCGGCTGTCAGCAAAATCAATATCGAGCAGCTTCAGGCAACCCAGGACCTGGGTGGCAAACGCCTCGTTGATTTCGATGACGTCCATATCATTGAGTGACAGGTTCGCCCGGGCCAGGGCCTTCTGAATCGCGAAGACCGGACCCAGTCCCATGACCCGCGGCTCGACTCCCGCTGCCGCCCCGGCGAGGATGCGGGCTCGCGGTTTTACGCCGTATTTCTCCCCGACTGCACGACTACCGACAATCAAAGCGGCAGCGCCGTCGTTGATTCCGGAGGCGTTGCCTGCCGTTACCACACCACCCTCGAAGAGATTGCGCAGGCCAGCCAGCGCTGCCAGGTCAGTTTGCGGCCGGGGGTGCTCGTCAGCATCGACCGTCAGGGGTGCTTGCTTGCGACCCTGGGGCACGTCTATGGGAATGATTTCATCCTTGAAGAACCCATCTGCTCGCGCCGCCTCATACTTGGCCTGGGAGCCAGCCGCAAACACGTCGCTGTCTTCTCGGCTGATGCCGTGATCGGCGGCGATATTGTCTGCGGTCTGAGGCATGCTGTCATGACCGAAGGCATCACCGTAACGCGGGTTGGTAAAGCGGGCACCGAGCGTCGTATCTGCTATCTGTTGACCCCGATCGAACGCGGCGTTGGCCTTGGACAGGACCAGTGGTGCACGGCTCATGGATTCGACACCGCCGGCTACGAACAAATCACCTTCGCCGATCTTCACTGAATTGGCTGCACTTAGAGTAGCGGCCAGGCCCGAGGCACAGAGCCGGTTAACGGTTAGTCCGCCTACCTCCACCGGCATACCCGCCAGCAGTGACGCGAAACGCGCCACGTTGCGGCAATCTTCCCCGGCCTGATTGGTATTTCCAGCTATCACGTCCTCGTAGACTTCTTTCGGGAAGTCATTGCGCCCCACTACCGATTTGATGGTGTGGGCGAGGAGATCGTCGGGGCGAATGGTAGACAGGGCACCGGCGTGCCGGCCAAATGCCGTCCGCCCCCCATCGTAGATAAATGCTTCGAGTAGCGGGCTAGCAGACATGGCCTTCTCTTTCTGTGTTATCGAGTGAATTCGGCGAGGTTCCAGCCCAATCCCTTAAGGTTCCGGAACCAAGATTCAGGGCTCTCAGCAGGGGTAAACCAGCAGGTGCAGCGAGATCACAGATCGCCTGAAAACAATCCAGACCTGGACCAAACGCCGCTCAAAAGCCACAAGGGCGGCCATTCTAGCATAGGGTATTGCCCCGGGAAATCGCGCTACAAGTCGCATAAAACGGGCGTCTGTGGTAGTTTAGCCGGTCTATAGAGAGAGGCAGAAAATGATCAGAGATCCCGAAACCTTCAACCAGTTAGTCGACCTCATTGAGCGCTTCGTCCGCGACCGTCTGGTGCCTGCAGAAAACAAGATGGCTGAAGATGCCAAGCTACCCGATGACATTCTGCAGGAGATGAAGGAACTGGGTCTGTTTGGTCTCACGATCCCCGAGGAGTACGGTGGTCTCGGCCTCACCATGGAGGAAGAGATCCTGGTTTCGATCGCCCTCGGACGTACGTCCCCGGCATTTCGCTCTATCATGGGCACGAACAACGGTATCGGCTCGGCAGCCATCGTATTCAATGGCACGGAAGCACAGAAGCAGAAATACCTACCGAAGTATGCAACGGGCGAATGGGTCAGCTGCTTTTGCCTGACGGAACCCGATGCCGGTTCCGATGCAGCCTCCCTGAAGACAAGCGCCGTGCGCGATGGCGATCACTATGTCATCAATGGCACCAAGCGCTATATCACCAACGCCAAGGTAGCCCACACGTTCAATGTTATGGCCAGAACGGACCCTGACAACAAGGGTGCCCGTGGCATTTCATCTTTCATCGTCGAAAAGGACACGCCGGGGATATCCCTGGGCCCCGTAGACAAGAAGATGGGGCAGGCGGGCTCCCTGACCTGCGATGTCATCTTGGAAGACTGTCGCGTACCGGCAGAAAACATTATTGGTGAAGAGGGCGAAGGGTTTATCACCGCGATGAAGGTTCTGGATCGTGGCCGCCTGCACATTGCCGGTGTATCGGTAGGCGTTGCTGAAAGACTCATCAGGGATGCCCTGGACTATGCCATCCAGCGTAAGCAATTTGGCAAGCCGCTGGCAGAGCAACAACTCATCCAGGCCATGCTGGCCGATTCACAGACGGAAGCCTACGCGGCCAAATGCATGGTGCTGGAAACCGCGCGTAAACGGGACAACGGTGAAAACGTGAGCACTGAATCCTCCGCCAGCAAATACTTCGCCACCGAGATGGTAGGACGAGTTGCCGACAGAGCCGTACAGATTCACGGTGGTGCGGGTTATATGTCGGAATACGCTGTGGAGCGATTCTATCGTGATGTCAGGCTGTTCAGGCTCTACGAGGGCACCAGCCAGATTCAACAGCTGATTATCGCTCGCAATATGATAAAAG
>JAYPVK010000002.1:38510-131037 GCA_038134565.1 Pseudomonadales bacterium
GACTTCCCTGCAGAAGAAAGGTTTCATTCAAGTCAACAACAGGGAGATCGAGCTGAAGGATATCGACGGCTTGCGTAACATCGTAGCCTCCTGCAGCAGCGCCTGAGAGAGAACCAGTGACAGTCCCACCAGGATGCTGCGCTCAGCGGAACGTTTTCATGAGCTCCACCAATCAACCGTTTCCTCACCTGCTTGAACCGCTGGATCTGGGATTTACCCAGATCCGCAACCGGCTGCTCATGGGTTCCATGCATACCGGGCTCGAAGACATACCGGGCAGCCATGAACGGATGGCATCATTCTATGCAGAACGTGCCAGGGGTGGAGTAGGACTCATCGTCACCGGCGGCTTCATGGCCAGCCAATACTGTCTGCCTCCGGGCGTCAAGCCGCTCTATGAGCAGGAAGGCCAGGTCCAGAACCATCGAAAAATCACCGACGCCGTGCATAGCGAACATGGCAAGATCTGCCTGCAGATACTGCACACCGGACGCTACTCGCGTACCGAGAACCTGATCGCCCCCTCGCCCATCAAGGCCCCGATCAATCGATTTGTGCCGCAGGAAGCGACTCATGAGCAGATTCTGGTTGAGATTGATGCCTTCGTGCGCTTCGCTGCGTTCTCACAGGACGCGGGCTACGATGGCGTGGAGATCATGGGCTCTGAGGGTTATTTCATCAATGAGTTCATCGCCGCCCGCACCAACCAGCGCAAGGACCAGTGGGGCGGGAGTTACGAGAATCGAATACGACTGCCTCTGGAAATCGTGCGCAGGGTGCGAGAAAAGACCGGACCCAATTTCATTATTATCTTCCGTCTTTCCATGCTCGACCTGGTCGAGGGTGGCAGCAGTTTCGAAGAGATCGTTCAACTGGGCAAGGCCCTGTCTGAATGTGGGGTCAGCCTCATCAATACCGGCATTGGCTGGCACGAGGCGACGATTCCAACCATTGCCACGAAAGTACCGCGAGCCGCATTCACCTGGGTGACCGCACAGTTCCGTAAGCATTTTTCTGTGCCTGTGATTACTTCGAATCGGATCAACACACCAGAGGTAGCCGAAGAAGTGTTGTCCCGAGGCGATGCCGACATGGTATCCCTGGCTCGCCCGCTGCTGGCCGATGCCGACTTCGTCAACAAGGCCGCCGCTAACAAGTCCGATGAGATCAATACCTGTATAGGCTGCAACCAGGCCTGCCTGGATCATATCTTTTCGGGTCAACTTAGTAGCTGCCTGGTCAATCCACGCGCCTGCCACGAGCAGGAGATCGTGATCTCCCCCGCCTCAGTTAAAAAATCCATCGCTGTAGTTGGCGCAGGTCCGGCGGGGCTCGCCGCAGCGATAACTGCTGCGCAACGAGGGCACAAGGTCAGCCTCTTTGACAGTTCCCGGCACATCGGTGGCCAGTTTAATTTGGCCAGGAAAATCCCGGGCAAGGAGGAGTTTGCTGAAACCCTGCGCTACTATTCGGTGCAACTGGCACGTCTTGGTGTCGATGTCCGGCTGAATAATGCTGTAGATAACAGATTCCTCAATGGTTCTGATTTCGACGAAGTAATCATTGCCACAGGAATTAAACCGCGCATACCAGCCATCAAAGGTATCGACCACCCGATGGTGGCCAGCTATATCGATGTCATCAATGGCACGGTGCCTGCCGGAGAAAGAGTGGCCATCATAGGTGCTGGCGGTATTGGCTTTGATGTTGCAGAGCTGCTGTCCCACAGCGGCCCCGCTCCGAGTCTCGACATCCCCACCTTCATGCACGACTGGGGTGTGGACATGAGCCTGCAAGCCAGGGGAGGCATAGAAGGCGTAGCAGCAGAGCCTCCGCCTTCGCCACGTGAACTGTATCTGTGTCAACGCAAGTCTGAAGGCCTGGGCAAGAATCTCGGCAAGACCACCGGATGGATTCATCGCCTCGGCCTGGTAAAACGTGGCGTGAAGATGCTCGCAGGCTGTGAATATCTCGGCATCAACGATGATGGACTGCAACTGCTGGTCGACCAGCAGCCACGACTCCTGGAAGTCGATCAGGTCATCATCTGCGCCGGGCAGGAACCCCTGAGAGAACTCGCAGAAGGATTACAAAAGCCCTATCACCTGATAGGGGGTGCGGACGTGGCGACAGAACTGGATGCCAAGCGCGCCATCGATCAGGGTACCCGACTGGCTGCCAGTCTGTAACACAGCAGGTTTAAATCCGCCTTCAAGTAGCGGGATCAGAGCTATTTCTGGCTAATTTTCCCTCAGCAGGTTCCCTGGGGAATACTGATCCGTCAATTCACGCCGACTCATATCCCAATCGACCCGGGTAGACAATCGACGCGGATAATCATTCATGGGCACATCGTATTTCAGCATGCGATCGGCCAGATCAACTGCTCGCGTAACCAGTTCTCCACGGGGAGGCAACGGCTCGAGTTGCGTGATGATAATTCGGTTACCCGAAGTAGGTAGTTTGAAATTAAAGAATTCCCCGAATGCGCGCTGGTAGGTAACCGATTCGTGGTCATACAGGCGGCTGGTAGAGAAGGTGTTGGCAACCAGGACCGAGTCCGGGCTCATGATGGATTTGACCTCTTCCAGAAACTCACGGGTCAGCATGTGCTCGGGAATATAGTCACCACTGAATGCATCCAGCACGATATAGTCATAGCGTTGCCCGCGAATTCCGGCACGCTTGATGAAGGGTCTGCCGTCATCGACAAAGACGCGCATGTTGTCAGTTTCTTCAAAGAAGAAAAACTCTTTGGCAACCCGAACCACGGCTTCATCGATTTCCACTACATCGATCTGGGCAGAGGGGAAAAGATCGGAGAAAGTCAGGGGGATCGAACCACCACCCAATCCAATCACCAAAATCCTGGAGGGCTCTGGATTCAGTAACAAACCGGCGAAGCTCATCCGCGTATAATCGAACACCAGCCGATCGCGGTCATTTACCATCACACAGGTTTGATTGCGGTCACCACGATGCACGTTAAACAACAGGCAGCGACGCTCCCCTACCTGGGTCACAGTGATGTCGCGATAGCGTGAGCGCTCTTCATGAATAGCCTCGGCAGCACCGGCGCTGGAGGCCAGCTGCACAACGAAGGCGAGCAGAAAAAAGGAAGATAACTTAGGCGTTCTTCGCATGCCGACCCTGCACTTTTTGAGACTGGGGATTCATGGCGTAGTGCGTGATCAGGATGATGCAACCACAGAGCGCCAGGGCCGCTATGGTTCCCCACAATATCTGGTCGACCTCCCACCACAGAACAAAATAGAAACTGGTTCCCAGGGTTCCGACCGCACTGCCCAGGGTAGAGACAAAGTAGAGCAAACCAGCCATATGCCCACTGTGCTCTTCACTCTCCACCATCAGTCGAACCGCGTACGGAGAAATCATGCCGAGTATCGTTGTCGGAATGAAGAACAGGAAAATCGCAGCGAACAGCGAGCCGTATCGTGGATCTTCCATGACCATGAAGATGGGCTCCATGATCTGATCCGACAGAAAGATAACAGGCAAGGAAAAAACAGCCGCACAAATATAGAACAGCGCGAACATGACAGAATTGGGATTGCGCGTGGACAGTCGACCGCCGAACAGATAACCCATGGCCAGCGCAAGCATGAATATGGTGATGATGCTGCCCCAGACAGAAAGGCTGCCGCCAAAATACGGCGAAAGAATTCGCGCTCCCAGCATCTCTATGGTCATGATGCAGGCACCACTGGCAAAGGCCATGGCGGCAATGACCGCGCGCGGGATCGTCTTGTTATTTGATTTACTCAACTGCCACTCTCGGAAATCGATGGTTTATCGGGGGCAATAAAGTACCACCTGCATTGCCAGAAAGAAACGATATAAGGCGAATCAATCCTGGCGTGAGCCGAGGTGACGACCGCCATCCAGGGCAATGATCTGCCCGGTCAGGTAACGGGTCGCGGGCGATGCCAGGTAGAGTGCCAGACCGGCCATGTCCTCAGGACTCCCAATGCGGCCCAGCGGGTTTTCTGCCTCAATCCTGTCCCGGTATTTCTCCAGCATGAAATCCATCATCTTGCTCTCGAATGGACCCGGGGCAATGGCATTCACGGTCAGCCCCTGGGGCGCCAGTCGCACGGCCAGATTCTTGGTGAGGAAGTGAACGGCCGCCTTGCTGGCGCCGTAGGCGAAATTATCGGTCGTCGACACACGCAGGCCATCGATGGATCCAATATTGATGACACGGGATGGATCCGCGGGTGACGCGTTTTTTGTCAACAGTGGCAGGAGATCACGGGTCAGCATGAAGATGGCCTTGACGTTGATATTCATCACCTTGTCATAGCCTTCCTCCGGGTATTCGGCGAAGGGCGCACCCCAGGCCGCACCGGCATTGTTTACCAGGATATCCAAATCATCCAATTCCGCCTTTATCCTGTTGACAAAGCTGGCCCGTCCCTCGCTAGTGGACAGGTCCGCGGGGAAGGCGATACAGGTTCCCCTTGCCGACAATTCCTCGGCGGTCTGTTTACATGCCCCTTCCTTGCGCGCCGTGATATAGGTTTTAACGCCGTTCTCGACGTAGGCCTCCGCGATCATGCGGCCGATACCGCGGGAACCACCGGTCACGATGGCCGTCTTGCCCGCCACATTAAACAGGTCTTGTGATTTCAGGGACATAGTCTTTTTACTCGGTGATCTCGCCGTTGATTATCAGTTCACACATCTGCTGCAAAACGTAGGCTTTCTTCAGGAAGCCGGCGAAACGTTCGTCTTTCGTGTGACCATGATAGTAGCGATAGTAAATTTGTTGGCCAATCACGCAGAGTCGGAACAGGCCGAAGCAGAAATAGAAGGGAAAATTATCGACAGATAGCCCGGTCTTCTCCTGGAAGCGCTGAATGATCTCCCCTCTTCCTGGAGCCCCTTCGATGTCAGAAGGCATGGTGCGTGACTCCCGAAAAAAATCAGGGTCAGAGGTTTGTACCCAATACCCCAGCGTACAACCGAGGTCCATCAATGGATCCCCCACCGTGGCCATCTCCCAATCCAGCACACCAATCACCTGCAAGGGATTCTCGGCGCTGAATATGACATTATCCAGTTTGTAATCATTGTGGATTACGCTGGCCTTTCCACTCTCCGCCGGCATGTTGTCCTGCAACCATTGCATGGTGGCATCGACATTCACCGTATCCGGAGTGACGGCATCTCGCCAGCGGCGACACCAGCCATCAACCTGGCGCTGCACGTAACCTTCCGGCTTGCCGAAATTATCCAGGCCCGCTTCCACCAGGTCCACGGAATGCAGTTCGCTGAGCACATCGAAGAAGTTGAGCAACTGCTGGCGTATCTGCGATGGACTCAGCCCCAGGTGGCTTGGATAGTCGCGGCGAATCACCAGCCCCTGGATATAGTTCATTAGGTAAAAATCGCAGCCGATGACATCATGGTCATCACAGAAATGAATGGGCACGGGACCGTAGGGAAACACGTTCTTTAAGGCAGACAGGATGCGGTATTCACGCGACATGTCGTGTGCGGACTTCACCTTGCTACCAAAGGGCGGACGACGGAGCACCCAGGATTCCTTGCCGCTGCTGAGCAGGTAGGTAAGGTTGGAGTGGCCACCGGGGAACTGATTAACTTCCAGCGTTTGCGCCTGGAGCCCTATGACGGGCTCAAGATGGGCACGCAGACGATCCATGTCCAACTCTTCACCTTCGCGGATGGCGCCAGCGCGATCGATTAAATCCTCTGAAGACACTGCCTGGTCCTTCTCTTCACTTGTATTCCTGTTATGTGTTCGATTCGACTGCAATTCGACAGCTGATCACCTATCTGTAAGTAATCATATGCTGCAACTCGCCGCGTTCGAGATGAGGCAGGCTATTGAACTGAGTCAGGGACAGCTTGCCGTTGCCATACCTGATTTTCGTTACAGAGCTGTTGTGCACCATCCAGTTTGTGGCGATTACCTGTTGATCCGGGAAATCTAGCACACGTTGCAGAGCCATGGCGATTACTCCGCCCGAGGTCGACAGTAATACACGACGGCCACCGCTATGCTGCTGCATTATCTGGTTAAGGCCATGGTGCACCCTCTCCTGGAAATCCTGCCAATTCTCGAAACCCGCGTCGGCGGCGCTGGCTTCGAGCTCACCCCTGATCCACTTCGCCGTAGCGGCCTCGAACACCTTCTGGAACAGCCGGGAATCAAGAATCGGCCAATCGATGCCCGCGAAACCTTCATTGGCCGCATGATCGCGCAAATAGATCTGAATGAGCGGATCGCCATTGTATTCGTTGAAGGCAGGATGGATTTCCGGCGCATCGGGCGCACCATAAACGAGTTCGAGCAATTCTGTGGCCGTCTCCCGCTGCCTGCGCAGTTCACCACTGATGATGTGGTCGAACCTGTCGCCGGTGAGCTGCCAATGCCTGGCCAGTTCACGGACCTGTTCGACCCCTAGCTCGCTCAGCTTGTCATAGGATTCCGCGCCAAATGAAGCCTGCCCGTGACGGACCAGGATTAACTCACTCATGGGCTAAGAAGAACTATCCAAGTATCGACCAGAAAGCGTATCTACAGGGATGCGAAGCGCTGCAGGTGGAATTCCTCATCGCCGAAGAGCAGATCCAGCGCTGTTACCCGCTTGAACAGATGCCCCACATCCAGTTCTTCCGTCATGCCGATGCCACCGTGGATCTGGATGGCTTCCTGGCCTACCAGTTTGATGGCCTTGCCTACCCGGCTCTTGGCAGCCGATACCGATCGGGTTTTTTCCTGGTCGGAATCACTGCTGTCCAGAGACATAGCTGCCATGATGACGATTGAACGCGCCAGCTGGCACTGCACAAACATGTCGGCCATACGATGTTGCAACGCCTGGAATGTTCCAATAGCTGTGCCAAATTGCTTGCGAGTCTTGCTGTACTCCACGGTTTTATGCAGCAGCGCTTCAATCGCTCCCACGGCCTCGGCACTCACCGCCAGAGTAGCCCGATCCACGGCATTCTGCAGGGCTGGCAAAGCCGCTCCCGCGGCACCAAGGCGTGCACTCGCCGGCACAACAACATTATCGAAGCTCACTTCTGCAGCGCGCTTGCCATCGACGGTCGGGTAGGAATGCATACTGACACCCGCAGTGTCGGAATCCACCAGGAACGCGGAAATACCGCTGGCGTCGAAACGATCGCCTAACTCGCGGGCAATCACCACAAACTTGTCGGCGTTGGGGGCGTTCTCAACCGTGGTCTTTTTGCCGGTAATCGTAATCTGATCACCCGAGGCGCTGGCCGAGCTGCTGACCGCCGCGAGGTTGAAGCGGCTTCCCGGCTCTGCGTAGGCGCAGGCAAACTGCGTTTCACCGCCTATGATTCCGCCTAACAAGGCTTCCTTGGTGTCACCTTCAGCCAATTGGGCTATCATGCTTCCACTCAAAACCGCAGTAGCCAGATAAGGCTCTACGAGGTTGGCCTTTCCGAACTCTTCCATGATCACCATCAGGTCAACCGCGGAACCTCCGAGCCCACCATCTTCTTCCGTGAAGGGCACTGCGAGCCAGCCCAACTCGGCAAACAACTGCCAATGTTCGGCACTGAAGCCCTTCTCACTCGCCACAATGGTATTGCGAGAATCAAAGTCATAACTCTTTTGTACAAACTTCTGTACCTGATCCTGCAGCATCTGCTGCACTTCGGTATATGAAAAATCCACCTGCTAGTACTCCACTGGAAATCTTGTTCTGCTCATCGTCATCCACATGGCCGGGTAGGCTACAAGCCCAGTACGGCCTTGCAGATGATGTTGCGTTGAATCTCGTTCGATCCGCCAAATATAGATAGCTTGCGATTGTTGAAATAAGTCAATGCTGCCGCATTGGTGGATCCTGGCCCCAAACGCTCACCCTCGAAATCGTCCTCGAATTGCTCAGGCACAAAAGGCAGGCTTGAGTAGCCAGACAATTCCAGGAATATCTCGTCCATGGCTTGTGCCAGTTCCGTACCAACGATCTTGAGGATCGAGGACTCGGGGCCTGGCGCCTTACCGACGCTCAATGCCGCAAGTGTGCGCAGCTCGGAATATTCCAGGGCCTGCAATTCAATCTCCATTTCGGCGATACGTTGCTGCAGGGATGGATCATCCGCCATGGTTTTGCCGAAGCCGTCTTCAGTTTCCGCTGCCAGTCGCTTGAGAGCATCCAGCTTGCGCTTGCTTCTGGGTACGCCGGCGATATTGGTGCGCTCATGGGTAAGCAACACCTTGGCATAGGTCCAACCCTTGTTCTCTTCGCCGATCAGGTTCTCCGCTGGAACCCGCACATCGTCGAAGAACACTTCGTTGACTTCAGCAAAACCGTCCAGCAACACGATGGGCTTGATTGTAATACCCGGCGTCTTCATATCGATCAGCAGAAAGCTGATACCTTCCTGCTTCTTCACCGTGTTGTCGGTGCGTACCAGGCAGAAAATCCAGTCCGCATATTGGCCCAGTGTGTTCCAGGTCTTGCTGCCATTGACCACGTAGTGGTCACCATCCCGAACGGCACTGGTCTTCAGGGAGGCGAGGTCGGAGCCGGCATTAGGTTCGGAATAGCCCTGGCACCACCACACGTTGCTGGCGAGAATGTCCGGCAGGAAGCGATGCTTCTGCTCTTCAGTGCCGTAGGCCATGATGACCGGCGCCACCATCTTCATACCAAACGGGATCGGTTCCGGCGCACCATACAGGCCTATTTCAGTGGCAAAGATATGCCGTTGCGTGGCCGTCCAGCCAGTGCCGCCGTATTCCTCCGGCCAGGAGGGTGCAGCCCAGCCTTTTTGGTAGAGAATTTTCTGCCATCGGACCATGTCGTCCTTGGTTAGGCGAATATTGTTGTCGACTTTGTTTTTCAGATCCGCAGGAAACTCGGAGGCGAGAAACTCCCTCACTTCCTGCTGGAAGGCCAGTTCCTCGGGTGTAAAATCAGCGTTCACTGGGTGACTCCTGGACTAGTAAATTTTCGTTCCGGCAAAAACTCTGCTAACTCGTTGATTATTTGGGACTTACCCGCTCAGCAATGCAGCAGGGAACGATAAGGAAAGCGAAGAGTACCATTGATTCCGGGGCCAGATAAACCGATTTCGAGCAAACGTTCGATGAATTGGATGACTTTGCGAAGCGGGCATGGCACCAGTGAATTCGCGGCCTGCAGCCAAACGACCAGTGATGAAACTATTGTTATAAATCATGTCTCTGCATGGATTTGTATCAGCAAATGAGTTATGCTTCGCTCTCTTTTTTAAGGCATTGTTTTTTCGCGCAATTTTTAACGGATAGCACCACATTTTCAGGAGTTGCCATGAAAATAAACCAACTTACAAAATTGGCCCTAATGTTAGTCGCCCTGAGCGGCGTTGTTGCCTGTAGCTCAACCAGCGAAGAAGCTGCCGAAGAGGTAGTTCAGTCTGAGTCTGGCATAGACGCTACTACCCGTCGTGCACAGGAAGAGGCTGAAGCTGCTGCCCGTCGCGCCGCTGCAGCCGAAGAGCGCATGCGTCGCTCGGCACTGGCAACTCGTGTTTTCTACTTTGATTTTGACGTTTCAGAATTCCGGCCTGCCGACCGCGACGTGCTGACCTATCACGCCCAGGATCTCGCAGCCAACCCAAGCAAGCGCATTCGCCTCGAAGGTCACGCTGACGAGCGCGGCACCAGAGAGTACAACCTGGCACTTGGTGAACGACGCGCGAATGGTATCCTGAATTATCTGATCGTGAACGGTGCTGCTCGCAACCAGATCGAAACAGTGAGCTACGGTGAGGAACGCCCTGCCGACAGAGGAACAACAGAAGCCGCTTATCAGAGAAATCGTCGGGTAGAGATCATCGATCCCTAAACCCGGATTCTCCAGTAGTACAGCTTTTGGAAGAACTAGCCGAACCTTAAGGTTCGGCTTTTTTTCGCCCGCGATTTATGCGGAGCGCTGAAGCCGGGAAAGCAAGCTAGGACGCGAGAGCGCTGCGTAATTCATCCCCTACCCGCTGCAGGGCATGCTCGCCCGCCTCGATACCACCAGCAAACGAGATAAAGGCATGAATCATGTCGGTATAGCACTCGTGTTTTACCGCAACACCACACTCTGCCAGCCGATCCGCATAGGCCTGCCCTTCATCCCGCAAGGGGTCAAAACCCGCGGTGATGACATAAGCCGGCGGCAGGCCCGATAAGTCTTGGTCGAGAAAGCGCAGCTCCGGATCGTCGGCCTGGGCTGGCGATTCCAGGTAGTGACTGCGGAACCAGGCCATGCCCTTCCGGGTCAGGAAATACCCGGTGGCAAATTCATCAATCGAGGGAAAACGCATACTCAGGTCCACCGACGGATAGAGCAGGACCTGGAATGCGGCCTGGGGATAAGCAGACCGCTTGCAGGCATGGGTAACCGCCACGGTCAGGTTGCCGCCCGCACTGTCTCCACCGAGCGCTATGCGTTGTGGATCGATACCTAACTCGGCCGCATGCTCCCTCACCCAGCGATAGACCTCGAAGCCATCCTGGTGGATCGAGCCTATCTTGTTGGCTGGAGCCAATTCATAGTCCACCGACAGCACCCTGCATCCGCCGTAAAGGGCGATACGCTGGGTTACCGTGTCGTAGTCGTCCACCGTGGAGAGCACATAACCACCGCCATGATAGAAAATCAGGCAAGGTAGCTTGTCGGACTCGAGTCCCGGTGGCAGGTAGGTACGCACCCTCACCGATCCTCTGGTCAGGGGAATCTGCAGATCCCTGATTTCAGCCAGTTGCACCGCCTGTGGCGCGAAGGGATTACCCCGCTCGGCCCGAAACGCCCGAGCCTGCTCGGGGGTTCCATCCTCTATCTGTTGCAGGCGGGCGGCAGACTGGGCGACCTTCTCGGCCATGGGTTCAAGCCGTTCTGCACGCGTAGCTCTGCTGCTAATGAATGATTCGCTCATCTAGAAGAACATGTTTTTCGGTTTCGCCGGCTGGAAGCCAACGGTCCAGATTAACAGGGTGAACATCAGGAAGCCTGGAACCACGTAGAAAGCGAGTCGGTCGATTAGCTGAGGTACCACATCGAATAGTGCGATGCCGACATAGACCAGCATCGCGAGCACATGGGCCAGAAGATAGTAGTTGACGAAGGGAGCCGTGTTGTGATCTGTCGGCCAGGGTTTGCAGAACAACAACCAACGCAGACCTACCAATACCCCAAGGATGTCGGTGGGCCAGAACAGCAATAAATTGATATTGTGATGGGTATCCAGGTGATCAGACACGAACCAGCTACCCAGCATCAATGCCCCATACACGCCACTGAATATCGCCGTCACCAGCCCCAACACTCCCAGGATTCGGAAATTCAATCCCTCCAGCTTGAACCCAATGCGGGAATGGGTTGCGAAATACGACATGGGAATGCGTTTCAGCATGAGCAGCAGGAATAATACGGGAGCAATCAGACCCACCGCGGCGATCTGGAATGCATCGACCTCGACGGAGGGTGGCGGGAATTCCATGATTACCTGGTAATCTGAAAGCAGGGGCAGCTGCTTCCCGTCTTCAGCCACATCGGACATGATGCCCGCGAGATTTTCCCGCAAGCGCAGAGGCAGATACATTTCCTCCCATTCAGTTACCGGGCGATCGATATTGCCGTTCATGAGTATATCCAGGGAGAAGGCGATGATTGCCGTGGAGGCGTAATGGGACTGCACCTGGTCGCGATAGGTTTCTTCAGTCTCCGCCTGGAAAAGCTTTGACAGTTTGCCGTCCAGTGCCTCGTCAAGGTAATCCCTGACCCGGGTTGTGCAGTTATCATCGAAGTACTGGTAGGCGTACTCCCTGTTCTGAGGCTCCATATTCCACATCAAGCGGCGATACAGCATCTCCTTCTGTGGATTTGTCAGATTGATGCGCTCCTGCCATACCGTGCGTTGCTGGGCCCGGTACATGTCGAACTCCAGACCGGGGGCAGATGCCTGCAGCTGGTAATTCATGATGCCCTTGAAGAAGTTCCAGGCAAAGGGTACGACCCCTCCGCTGACATCGAACACCCCCCAGTTAAAGATAAGGTCCGTGGCACTGTTCTCGTCATAAATGCGCAAGGCGGTGTGACCAAAGTTGTCCCACACCTTGTCACCCACATCGACGGTAATCAGGTAGAAGTGCACACCGCTCATATCGGGAGGCAAGGGATACGCCTGGGGCTCAAAATCCGGGATCTGGGCCAGTGCAGACGATGCTGACAGCAGGAAATAGCAAGCGAGCAGGAATGAGACACAGCGAACCACGCAGGCTGCCGCTTGCAAGGCTGTCCCCTTCTCTGTCATACGCTTCCCTTCCCGAATTGGCAGAGAGCCTGCCACGAACTAAAAAATGAATCCTATCAAAGATTTAGAATTGATCAAGAAGACTGAGAGGAGTGCTCGCCGGGAAACAGGGAACGAATGGAGACTTGTAACAGGGGACTTTCCTGCGCCCATAAAAAATCCCCACTCCCTATCCGCCATATAGATGAGTGGGGACACACGGAATCGGGCGATATCAGGCTGTCTAATGTGGGTTCTGCAAAGAATGACTGCCTGCGCCCATCCGCTTAAGTGAGAAAGTAGCAAGCTCTGCCTGAACCGAATCTGAACGATTCGGCGGATAGCGATATAGAGGAATCTCAGCAGCAATGCCAGGCAAAGCGCAGAATGTTTTTCCTGCAGTACCCAACAGAGCACCCCAAACAAAAAAGGCCAGCAATCGCTGGCCTTTTCTGTTGTGTCCGAATTTTATTATCCGCAAATTGCCTGGACAGGCACGGGATTACTGAGAATCTTCAGTGCCTCGAGCCTCAGCCATTCTCTCACCCCGCAGGATGTTCACCATGCCGTAATTTCCTTCGTGGCAGGCATATTCATAGAGTTGGCCGTCTACCTTTGACATGACCGTCATGACGACGATTTTGTCGGTAAACGTGGAAGGATCGTCGACAGTGAACTCATACTCCATGCTATACGGGCCTGTGCGCGTGAAGCGTTCGGTAAGGAACTTGTCCTCTGACGTGCCGTATACGCTGAAACTCTGGGTCAGGCTGTTGAAGTTTCTTGTTTCAACCACCAGGGTATCGCCGTCCCAGTAACCCCTCGAATCTCCGGTCCAGAGACGAATGTCATCGTCCAGCGGAGGGCGATCATCCAGCGGCACGATTCGGGCGTCATGGATCATCTCGGTCATGATCACCACAGTATCCTTGTTCTGGATGAGCTGCACGTTGTTGTTGTAGAGATTGGGCTCGAATGGAGGGCCGGAATTGAAACCGACGATGCAGCGTTCTGACAGGCCGCGATCTTCCGGACCATCTTTTGAAATGCCGCCCACTACCATGCGAACCGGACGCTCACCTGGCTCATCCGGGCCTAGTCCGCCCACCTGCACAGCTACGCCTTCCACGGTCTCGGGAAGCTGGCCGTTCTCGGGATACATGATGCGGGCGGTGCGGTTATCGTCGCCGGTACCCATCTCGGTCCAGAATGTGTTGTAGCCACCCACACCCTGATTGTTCAGGGCCTGCAATCCCAATTCAGTCTGGGCCTGGAATGCCGCAATCTCTTCTTCGGTCAGGGTTTTCTTGTCGCCAAAAAAGGCGGGGCGCTGCAAGGGTATAACTGAGCTGAAATTCCAAACACCCTGAAGATCCGGTTGCCCCCATTCCGTTTGAGGCACCGAGTAGTCTTCCTGGGCGAGAGCCATGCCGGACGTCAAGAGACAGGCCGCGGCCAAGCTTAATGCACGATTTTTCATTTTTTCCCCCAAAAAACCGGTAATTCAACATGCTGGGCTAGTGTACCCGATTTCACCTGGAGTCGCAGGGAAATCTGGACGGACTGCCGGTGGATGCGGCGCAATCAAAGGCCGGCGATGAGCGCATGCCTGCCGAGCACAATCGTATGAAAATCAAGCACATGCCATGGGGCGGAGCCGCAAAGAGCGCCAGTCTTTGTGCTTGTCCAGATGCAGCCTGTGGGTCAACTGCCGATTCCCCGGCATAGTTCTACGTGGGTTGGCGGGGAGATTTCTGCGGCTTCCGCGCCGCCGCGCGCAGGGCGACTTCGAATGCCGGTACCGCCCAGTCACGCATGATCTCCAGGTCTTCCATGGCCTCTTCCGGAGCCTGGTAATAACTCAGGCTGGCGATGCCTCCTTTCCTTTGATACGTGAATGGCTGCAGACCCTGCGCATTGAATGCCGGCCGCGTCTCATCGTCCACTTTGAGATACAGGGAATTATCTGCAATGAGGCCGAACATCAATCCGTCGAGAAAGATGCCATGTCCCCCAAACATGCGCTTCGAATAGACCGGCCCAATCACCTGCATGATATCTACAACATGGGATGCGAACTGCCTCTTGTCTTCATTGATAGCCATTCAGAAACCCCTGACTAGTGTTTAGCAAGGCAGCTGCTATGATAGCTTCCCTTACAGAAATACGGAAAAGTTCGGGAAGCACCTGAACCCATACTAACCAAACATGCAGGACAGCCGTATGAGCGATGTAAAGGATTCCAGCCCTGACACCATGAATGGCGCGACGGCGCTTATCAATACCCTGGCAGATTGTGGCGTGGAGTATTGTATTGCCAATCCCGGCACCTCTGAAATGCACCTGGTACAGGCACTGGACGCCGTACCCAGAATCAAGTCGGTACTGGCCCTGTTCGAAGGCGTCTGTACCGGTGCCGCCGACGGCATCGGGCGCATGACTGGCATTCCCGCCGCTACCCTGCTGCATCTCGGGCCAGGCATGGCTAACGGCATTGCCAACCTGCATAACGCAAGGCGCGGCAATGCGCCAATGATCAACATCGTCGGCAATCACCCGGAATTCCATATCGGCTTCGATGCTCCCCTGACATCAGACATCGACACCCTGGCGCGCAATTTCTCCAGTTGGATCAAGTCCTGTTCCACTTCAGAAACCCTGGCCCAGGATGGTGCCGACGCCTTTACAGCAAGCCTGCGACAGAGCCCCGGCTCCATGGGCCAGATTGCAAGCCTGATCATGGGCGCCGATGCCGCCTGGGGACCCTCGCGAGGCCCGGCAAGACCCAATCCAATACCACAGCGCGCTTGCGTGGAAGACAGGACCATCGAGAAGATTGCCTCCATCCTCAACAAGGGCGGCAAGACGGCACTGCTGCTGGAACACCAGGCCACAGAACAGGCCGCCATGGAAGCAGCCAGCAGAATCGCCAGCAAGACTGGCTGTCGGCTGCTGAATGGCACCTTCCCTGCCCGTGTTGATGGCGGCCCCGGAAGGGTTAAGGTGGAACGCCTTCCCTATTTTCCGGAACAACTTCTGGCAGCCCTGGAGGGTACGGATCATCTGATCCTGGTAGGTGGAGAGATTCCTGCCAGCTTCTTTGCCTACCGCGGGATTCCAGGCCAATTAGTGCCAGAGACGTGCCAGGTCTCACGCCTTGCATTCATCGAGGAAGATTGCATTGATGCCCTGCAACGACTGGCAAAGAGACTCGGCGCCGCGAAAGAGGCCATCACCCGCTTCGAACAAAAGGAAATAGCCAAGCCCAGCGGTGAACTGGACAACAGGAACATCATACAAGCCATCGCAGCCACCATGCCCGATGACGTTATCGTCTGTACCGATTCGGGAGGTGGAAATGCCGCCTTCCCCTATTGCCAGAATACTGCACGCAACAGCTGGCTCACGCTAACGGGCGGTGCCATCGGACAGGGTGGTCCCTGTGCTACCGGTGCGGCGCTGGCCTGCCCGGATCGCCCGGTACTGGCCTTACTGGGAGACGGCGGTGCAGCCTATACGATCCAATACCTGTGGACACTGGCCAGGGAAGGCCTGAACGTCATCTCGGTCATCTTTGCCAACAACAGCTACAACATACTCAATGTCGAATATGCCCGGCTGGGAGTGGAAAACCCAGGAGACATAGCCAGGAGCCTGTTCGACATCGGCAACCCGAAAATCGACTGGGTTGCGATAGCCAAAGGTTTTGGTGTGCCGGCGGCCAGGGCCGACTCGGCTGATGAGCTGTGCAAATTACTGGAAGACAGCTATCGCGAGCCCGGACCTTTCCTGATCCAGGCCAGCGGCCAGATTCAGCGCTAGGCGGTGAGGCGCATCCACTACGCCCAGCTGAAATTCTTCTGGATGCGACCGAGCCTTTGATAGAAGGCCATAGCCAGTTCCTCATCACTTTCCCTTGCGGGCACTAACAGGCTGACGATGGGGATGACTACCAGGGGCAGCAGCAGGGTCAGGAAGGAAGGATCGCGCCACTCGCCCAGCCAGGTGATCAACTCATACCACCACTGGGCGAAGCCGCCTGCCGTCGCGTTTTCCGCGCCGTCGAACAGTGTATTGAACAGCCACATGATCAGGCCGCCGGCGAATCCTGTGGCCATGCCCCAAAACACCGCCAGTTCTGTGGTTTTTCGCCAGTAGAACACATAGCCAACGGCGATTGCCGGAGGCACCACCATGGCGAATCCCAGCAGCAACAACTGCAGCACGGAAGAAATATTACCGAGCCAGGCGATGATGGCGGCGGCGGATCCATAGATCACTGTCACAATCTTGTAAGCGCGCAGTTTCTTAGCACCGTCGTAACTCTTTACCCCGGGTACCCAATCGTTGACGAACATCGTGGCGCTGGCCAACAGGATCGGTGCACCCGACGAGATTACTGCGGCAAGCACCGCAGCCAGGGCAATACCGCCGAGGATAGGCCCGGTATCGATGGCCAGTTGGGCAATGTTCAGGTAGCTGCTAAGCCCACTCTCTGCACCATAGGTGGCCAGGGTCAGGATACCGATGAAGCCTGCTACCAGCGGCATCAGTGCAGCCACAACGCCGGCCAGGAAGAAACCCGGAATCAGGAACTCTTCTTTGGCCGAAGAGCTGGCATAGTTGGCATAGACCGAGGCTGCGGGAGTGTGGATGGTTGCAGAAATGAACAGGGCGATGATGGTAGCCCAGCCGATACCGGTGAAGCTCCACCAGCTCGCACTGTCCTTGCTGGACTCTGCCAGGCGATCACCGGTGGTAGCCACAACCTGCTCCCAGCCTCCCAGGTTGTTCATTGCGATATAGCCTACCAGCAGCAAACCGAAGATGATTACACTGCAGTGCACGATATTGGCAACCGCCGTGCCCTTCAAGCCACCGGTGACCGTAAACGTAACAATCAACACACCACCGATGGCCACCGCCACCACAAAGGGAAGCCCGGTAACACCGGAGATAATAGAGCCGATCACATAGGGCTCGATGATATTGATCACCAGGTACTCAGCCTGGACACAGAGGCTGGTGAGCCATTGGCAGCGCGCGGAGTTGAAACGATGATCGAATACCTGCCCGACACTGACTACCTTGAGTCGGCGATAAGGAATGGCAAAGAACAGACCCACCAGGAACAGTGCCGCGAAGGAATTGACCGCATACCACAGGTGCCCCAATCCTTCATTGATGACGTCACCAGCCACACCATAGGTTCCAGCGCCGCCAATTCGTGTGCCCGCCACGCCTGCCGCCAGCATGAAGATACCCAGGCTGCCGCCACCGATTGCCCAGTCATGGTCGCTGCTGTTGCTGCGGTTGAGATAAATCCCAAAGCCAATAAAAAATCCCAGATAGGCAATGATGACCAGGGCAGTGACATTCATGGGCGACTCCAGCTCTTGTTTCTTTTTATTTCCATGTTTATTGGTTAGATGTGCTCTCTGTTCAAACCCCCGCCCTGCATGGCAAAGCATTGCTGATATACATCAACATCAGGTTTCGTTGGCATACTACACCAAGGCAGGCATCGGTTACACTAAGCCATCAAGTCATAAGGGGAATTACATGGCCGAAGCGGTACCTGGCAGCGACGAATGGCTGCAGCAAGTGAAGGAAGACATTGTCGACCCGGAACGGCCGATCATTGATCCCCATCACCACCTGTGGATGAAGCGTTTTGGCAGGGACTACCTGCTACCGGAACTGTGGGCGGATACCGGCAGTGGGCACCGGATCGTCAAGACCATGTTCATGGAATGTCGGGCCTTCTACCTACGTGAAGGCCCCGAGTACCTGCGACCCACCGGTGAGACCCGCTTCATCTCCAATCTCGCCAAGGAGAGTGAGGCGGCAGAAGGCAAGTCCACCATCGCCGGCATCATCGCCCATGCCGACCTTACCCTGGCGGGCGAAGACAGGGCGAAGCTGCAGGAACTGCTGGACCTGCACCGGGAAATCTGTGAGGGGCGCTTCCGAGGTATTCGACATGCTGGCGCACGGGACAAACGACCAGAGGACCTGCTCATCCCCGGCCCCGCCCCGGCCTATCTCTATGGCAAGGAATCTTTCCGTGCCGGATTACGCATGCTGGCAGAACAGAACCTAACTTATGATACCTGGCACTATCACCATCAGAATCTGGACTTTATCGATGTGGCCCAGGCCGTCCCCGAATGCACGATGATCCTGGATCATTTCGGAACTCCCCTTGGCGTCGGGGTCTATCGCCACTGCCGCGATGAAATCTATCTCGAATGGAAACAGGAGATGGCCGAACTATCCAGACTACCCAACGTGTATGTCAAGCTGGGTGGATTGGCAATGCCAGACAACGGCTTTGGCTGGGACAAGGCCTCGCGACCACCGGACTCCGACGAGTTTATAGCGAAACAGAAGAAGTACTATTTGCACATGATCGACTGTTTCGGCCCCGAGCGCTGCATGTTCGAGAGCAACTTCCCCGTGGACAGGCTCTCCATCAGCTACCCTGTACTGTGGAATGCTTTCAAGAAAATGGTCGAAGATTTCTCTGCAGAAGAGAAACACGCACTGTTCTGTGGAACCGCCGAAAGCGTCTACCGGTTACAGGACTGATTCGCTCCATGCAGCACTTCTCTACACTGGTTTTCGATCTGGATGGCACCCTCACCGATCCCGCACTGGGCGTTGTACGTTGCATGAACTACGCACTCACCTCGTTCGACTACTCACCCCTGCCAGACCACCAGATTTCCAAACATATCGGTCCCCCACTCGAAGATACCCTGACCCTGTTGACCGGTAGTGACGACCGGGCCCATATCGACGCCCTGGCCGCGGCCTACAGGGAACGTTATGGAGAATTCGGCTACAAGGAAAACACCGTCTACGATGGCGTCGTGGACATGCTGCAGACGCTTCAGCGCGCGGGCATGAGAATGATCGTGTGCACCTCCAAGCTGGAGATCAACGCTATCAGGGTGTTGCGGGAATTCCAGTTACTGGATTACTTCGAACTCGTCAACGGCGCCCTGGAACCGGGTCCCAAGAGCCAGCAACTGGCCAGCCTGATCAGCAAGGGAATAATTGACCAGGATGCGCTGATGATCGGTGATCGCCATGTCGATCTGCGCGCCGCCAATGCGAACGGGCTGAGCGCTGCAGGCGTTCTGTGGGGCTACGGTAGCGTACAAGAATTGCAGGAAGAATCCCCCGCGCTTCTGTTTGGCAGCCCACAAGAACTGGCAGAAAGACTCGGCTGAGCGCCTTACTTGTTCTGGATGCGCTTGATAACGGCGCTGCTGGTCAGAATCACCCGCTCCTCAACACGGAGTATGCAGCGCACAAACACGATCGAGCGCCCACGCCTGATGGTTTCGGCCTCGCCAAGCACCAGTTCTCCCTGGTAGGCGGGAGCCACGAATTCATTGTTACAGGTCACTGTGGCGACGCTCTCGCTACTGCCGCCATTTGCCCCCAGGCAGAGCGTGTAATCGGCGAAGCTCATCAATATACCGCCGTGAACTGAGTTATGGGCGTTGCAGTTGTGCTCCTGGATACGGAACGCGGTGCGCGGATGCTCGCCCTCCATGTAATAGAAGAATGGACCGATGTAATCCTCGGCGCGATCACCCTCCCAGTGTCGGTAGTTCGCTGGAACCCCGAAGTCTTCGGCTTTAATGCTCATGCCCTTCTCCAGGTCCCGGTTAATTGATGACTGGAAGAAATGCGGGACAAGGTGCCACCGGCCACTTCAGTCATCCTCGCCCCCATCGCCCTCATCATCGTCATCGGGTACAACGACATCCACTGCCGCACCGGCCACCTTGAATGGCACCTTGGCAACTTCAATCGTGGTATCCACCGCCGCACCGACCACCACACCGACGCAGGAACCCAGCCCAAGGCCAAGCAACAGCACTAGCCCAACGCTTCTTGATAAAATCAGGAGTTTCAAGTCACTAACCCGCTCTACAACATGAGTTGCCAATAACCAACATTAAGATAGTTATCGAACTTTTTACCGACTTCTTCAAACTCGCCCACTTTTTTATATCCCAGCTTTTCATGTAGCGCGATGCTGGCCTCGTTAGGCAAGGCAATACCCGCGATCAGCGTATGCACATCGGTCTTGCGCAGCGCATCGATCAGATGCTGGTACAGACCAAAACCAAATCCCTTGCCATGAATCGCGGGCTGAAGGTAGATACTGGTTTCCCGCGCGAAGCGATAGGCGGAACGGTCCTTCCAGCGCACGGCACAGGCATAGCCCAGGAGTCGCTGCCTGTCTCCCCCAGCCGACGCATTCAACTCCACAGCCAACTCCTCTTCATCTTCGGCCACCAGCACGAACCAGGGTCGGGTCTGATCGGTGACCGCGATGCGCTGGGCCATGTCACCCGGGCTCACAAGCTGTTCCTCGAAGCTTATTGTGGTGTTTTCTATATACCAGTTGTAGACGCCGGCGATCGCCGTGCTGTCATCCAGTGTCGCGAGTCGAATATGAGGCATAGCGGTTCTTTACTCTGTCGAATGTTAATTATCTATTGCCACCGTCAGGGAGACCATCTGATCGCGTCCCTAGCGCCGCAGTTCCTGCAGGGGCCTGAGTCGCTCTGCGGGCACTGTCCCCGCTGCAAGGTCGGCAAATTCAGCCGCCAGCAGCTTACTCTTCTGCAGCACAGTTTCCCAATTGGCGAGCCGTTCATCCACCGGAAAATTGGCAAAATCATTGCGATCCGGAATCTTCCTGTGGGGCAGCGAGTTTACAAAGTCTGCAGAAGGCACCAGGAACAATGCATTGCTGAAATTATCGGGGTTTATCTTGCGCCAGGGCAGGAATTTATCAAACCAGCCTGGAATCACAGCGGGGCTAAAATGCGGGTACAGAACCAACTCATCATCGGCCGCGAACCTGAAATCGAAGTGATAGTCGACAATCCCCCCATCCAGGTACAGGCCGGCAGGCCCACCCGAGATATCGCGAACGCCATCCAGCACGAAGGGAATCGAGCCGCTGGATAGCAAGGAATCAAGGGCGTTGTCCTCGGTGAGAGCGACCACCCGTGTGTCCAGTTTGTCTGGCCGCTGCCAGGGACACTCTGCGCCGAGACTGGAGAATATTGTGCGCTGGAAAAACCACGACAGGGCTGCGCGTGAAAAAACATTCGCCAGGGCGCTGCCACCAAGGAACACCTTGCGCAGAGCCGCGGACGAGGCATTGCCGAAGCCTTTGCAGCGATCGGCGACAATATGAGTTTGAATAATGGGATTGTTGGCCACCTCGGCGATGCCGGCCGGTCCCAGCACATCATTCAGCATGGTGCGCATCTTGCCGGTTATTTCCGAGGTTGTAGGCGCATCTGAATAGGATTCACCACTATACCGGATCGCCAGCTGGTCAATAGCCGCCACCGGGTCGGCGGTCGCGAGGCAACAGAGACGCCATGCGCCCGCTGAAGAGCCAATGGTGAGCAGGGGTGAAGTGCGCCCCCGAAAGAATTCGCCAAACAGGAAGCGATCAAGACCGTAGAGCACGAACCACTTGGGACCTCCCGATGCACCAACCAGCACCTTGAACAGCTCCGGCCTGATACCTTCCTGCAGAATGCGGTCGCGGGCCACGGGCCCGGCATAAAGTGTAAGGGCAGACATGGGATGAGATGATATAATCGCACAACGTACCCTGCCAGTGCGGTATCTCGCCCGTTTGAGCGTCGCCGGCACGCCATATTTAACCGAATTGTGACAACAAGCAGCGCATGCCCTCAGTAGATTTACAAAACCGCAAAACACTGCTCTATCTGCTGGCCATCGGCAATACCATCGCCTTCGCAACCTGGCAGGTGATGCTGAATAATTTTGCCGTGGAGCAGGCAGGCTTTACCGGTGAGGAAATCGGCGTTCTGCAAAGCCTCAGAGAAGTCCCGGGCTTCCTCGCATTCACGGCGATCCTGCTGATGCTGTTCATTCGACAACAGAACTTCGCCATCCTGTCACTGGTAACCCTGGGAGTGGGCACGGCGATAACGGCATTCTATCCCAGCGCCCTGTGGCTCTACTTTACCACCGTGGTCATGTCCATCGGCTTCCATTACCTGGAAACCCTGCATAATTCCCTGAGCCTGCAATGGCTCAAGAAAGAAGAAGCACCAAGAGTTCTGGGCAAATTACTCAGCACGCGAGCCATCAGTAACTTTCTGGTGCTGGGCGCTATCTATATTTACCTGATGGTCTTCACCGCTAATTACCTTCTCATCTATCTCATGGCAGGCGGCATCACGGTCGCTATTGGGTTGTTCTGCTGGCTCGCGATCCCGCACTTCGAAGACCAGGTTGCGCAGAAGAAATCCCTGTTCCTGCGAAAACAATACTGGCTGTACTACCTGCTCACATTTCTCTCCGGCGCCAGGCGCCAGATATTCGTGGTATTCGCAGGCTTCCTGCTGGTAGAAAAATTCGGCTTCCCGGTTGAGAACGTGGTCCTGCTAACACTGGTGAATGCGGTCCTGACTTTCTGGCTGGCCCCCAGGATCGGCGCACTGATCAGTTATGTCGGTGAGCGCCGGGCGCTGACCCTGGAATACATCGGCCTGATAATTGTTTTTGTCAGCTATGCTTTCGTCGATTCCGTCGCGGTGGCAATAGCCCTCTACCTGCTGGATCATCTGTTCTTCGCCATGGCTATCGCTATCAAGACTTATTTCCAGAAGATCGCCGATCCGGCCGACATCGCCGCGACATCGTCGATCAGCTTTACCATAAACCATATCGCCGCCGTGGTTCTGCCTGCCCTGCTGGGGCTGGTCTGGGTCATCAATCACAGTGCGGTATTTCTCATCGGTGCCGGGATTGCGGCCTGTTCTTTACTCCTGACCCAGTTGATTCCTGATCACCCCGGGCAGGGGCAGGAAACCCGGCTAGCCATAGCAGCCAGCGTTCCAGCCACCGAATAGCCGAGCTTTTTCTGTCTAGCGCCAAGATGAATCTCACCACACCAGTTGTTAAGCATCTCGTCCTGGTTGGTGGCGGACACAGTCATCTGTCCGTGCTCCGCAGCTTCGGCATGAAACCCATGCCCGGCCTGGCGATCACGCTTATCAGCCGGGACATTGTCACTCCCTATTCCGGTGCCATGCCCGCCTTCCTGGCCCAGCAGATTGAACACCGGGCCATGCATATCGACCTCCGCCCCCTGGCACAACGGGCGTCTGCCCGGCTCATCCAGGCCGAGGTGACCAGGCTCGACCTGGCGCGCAAGCTGCTGTCCATTGCGGGTAGGCCAGACATCCCGTTCGACATCATTTCCCTGAATACAGGCTCGCGACCGGATGCCAGTCTCATCAAGGGGGCAGCCCAGCACGCGTTGGCGGTGAAACCCATCGACCAATTCCTCTCTGGCTGGGACAGCATGCGCCAGCAAGCCGTTGCAGACTTACAACAGGGCAGAGAATTCAGGCTGGCCATCATCGGCGGTGGCCCAGCCAGTGTGGAACTCGCCTTTGCCACTCAAGCGCGCATAAGCAGGGACCTGGGGGGCGACAAGCCGGCATTAAATAGCCTCAGAATCACACTGTTCACAGCCGATGCGAAACTCCTAAGATCGCATAGTTTGAAAGTACAGGACTATACCGCCAGCGAACTGGCCAGGCGCAACATCGAAACCACCAGCGATTGCAGGATTACAGAAATCAAGCCAGGGCAAGTCATCAGCGATGACGGCGAGACCAGGGAGTTTGATGCGGTCGTTTTTGCAACTGGCGCATCGATCCCTGATTGGCCATTCGATTGCGGCCTGCAAGCCAGCGAAGATGGCTTCATCGAAGTAACTCCCACGCTGCAAAGCAGTAATGTTGAGTTCGTATTTGCAAGTGGCGATGCGGCCACCGTGCGCGGTGAGGCGCGCCCCAAGTCGGGAGTGTACGCTGTGCGCCAGGGCAAGGTATTGGCGGAGAACCTGCGTCGCTATGCGACCGGCCGTCGCCTGAAAAATTATTTTCCGCAGCGCAAGGCCCTGGCCCTGATGAATCTCTGCGATGGCAGGGCTATCGCCTCCAGGGGAGAACTCTTCTTCGCAGGGCGGAGCATGTGGCGCCTTAAGCACTGGATCGATTCCCGCTTCGTGGAAAAATTCAGCAAGCTGCCGGAAATGCCCGCCAAACTGCCTCTCGAACCCGGCCTGGCGGACAAGGACACCGAACAACGATTGCGCAAGCATGCAATGCGCTGTGCAGGCTGTGGCGCGAAGGTAGCCGGCAACATACTCAGCGAAGTCCTGGCTGAACTGAACATCTACGATCGCCCGGAGGTGCTCGGCAAGGAAAATAAAAACGCGGTGGAGGATGCTTCGCAGATTCGCTTACCCGATGGCCGCATCCTGATCCAGAGCGTCGACTACCTGAAGGCATTTATCAACGATCCCTGGCTGTTTACCCGAATCGCGGTGAACCATTGCCTGAGTGACATCTATGCCATGGGTTGTACACCCCATTCCGCGCTGGCCATGGTTGGCCTGCCTCATGCCGAGAAACGTTATGCGCGACAGCAGCTCAAGGAAGTCATGTCTGCCTGCAGCGAGTCCTTGCTGCTGGAGGAGTGCAGCCTGCTGGGTGGGCACACCGCAGAAACAGCAAGCCTGGAATTTGGACTCTGTGTTAATGGATTTGCCGAAGAAGATCGCCTGATCAGGAAATCCGGCGCCAGCGCCGGTGAATCGCTCATCATGACCAAGGCCCTGGGCACTGGCACCCTCCTGGCAGCCGATATGCGAGGACTTGCTCATCATGAATGGATGGAGAGCGCCCTGAACCAGATGCTGATTTCCAACAGGAATGCTATCTCTATTATTGCATCACATGGCGCCAAAGCATGTACTGATGTCACCGGATTTGGTTTCGCGGGCCATCTACTGGAATTACTGGAGGCATCGGCTTGCGATGCAGAAATAACCCTCGACAGGCTCAGGGCCCTACCCGGCGCCACAGAAACACTGGCACAAGGCATAATCAGCTCCTTGCATAAAGACAATAGTCTTGTGGAGACTTCGATGCGCAATGTCGAACAGCTCGTTCGCCAGCCCAGCTATCCTCTCCTGTTCGACCCCCAAACGGCGGGCGGACTACTATTCTCCTTACCGACCGAACAGGCTGAACCCTGCCTGCAGGCGCTGCTCGACGCGGGTTATGCAGATGCCAGTATCGTCGGCAAGGTAATTGACCGGCGCCAGGAAAGCAGCAGCATTACCCTGATATAGCGGACACCGCGCTCCGCCCGCATTGGCAGACCGAGAGCGGCTGCGCTATAGTCAACTTCCTCAACCTGCATCTCGAGAGCGCAGTAGACTGCGCATCCATAATCGCATGAAAACACGTATAAACAGACGCATGAAAAGACTCATCACATTCGAAGCCGTTTCCCTTTTCGGCAAGGGATCGACGGCCTGTGCCTGCTTGCTGTGCGGCATACTGGCCGCTAGCTGCAGCATAGGTTTCGCCCAGGGTAATTCTGCGAATTCCGTGCTGGAGCGTTACGGCAACCTGGAACTGACCCGGAAAGGTCCCACCATAGACGCCGACCTGGCAAGAAAGATGTTCCGCCGCGGCAATACCTACAGCACACTCGAGCGTCACGAGGAAGCCATTGAAGAATACCGCAAGGCCATCAGTGCCGACCCGAATTTTAGCGATGCGATACGCATCCTGGCCAACACCTATTACTTCCTCGAACGCTACGATGAGGCCAAGCCATTGCTGGCCCGCTATATCGAACTCGAGCCTACACCTTCCGCTTCACTCATCGCTGCTGTACAGACACTCGGCCAATTGGAACGTCAGGACGGAAATTTCAATGCGTCGATCGAGTACGATATTCGTGCCATAGAACTCGTGCCCAATGACGATTCCCAGGTGCATATCATGGCCAATACGTACAATAACAACGGTGAGGCAGACAAAGCGATAAGGGTGTACCAGACAGCCGCTACCGTCATGCCGCAGAACGCGTTCTTCAATCGCAGCCTGGGAAGAATCCTTGAACAGCAGGGCAGATATGAAGAGGCCCTGGCCGCCTACCGTGATACAGCGGCCAAGGATCCAGATTCGGACTTTTACGCCGACCTCGTGGCCAGCATGGAGAGAAGACTGGGTAACTAGTCGCGCATCGACAGACTGAGCAGACGCGCCTCTCTCTCGGCGACTGGCATGTCTGCGAGCTCCCGCACCGAGGCAAAGAAGGCCTGCATGTCGCCACCGTGGGAGTCGAGCAGGGCCGCAAACTCCGGCACCAGGTCATTATAGGAACCCACGGTGGAGAGTTGGGCATTATTGAGGGGCTGGGCAAACCAGTTGTCATAGCCTGCATAACCACCCCAGCTCTCCTGCAGTTCCCGATAAGCCGCTCGCAACTCATCCTGCAACACACGTTTGCGCTCTCGCATGACCTCAGCCGGCAACGCCTGTTGGTACAATTCCGCGAACCGGTCGCGCCAGGCAACCACCAGCTGTGCAAATTCCTGCTGGCGCCGCAGGCCCTGTTCCGCATCGGCCACCAGCCCCGATTGCCGGGTATTTGCCAGCCAACGGCGCACCCCTTCCCGCTCCACCGCCGTGGCAAAGCTCTCATTGAAGGTCGTGTCTCCGGGCAGATAGACGACCTGGTGAGCCAACTCGTGAAATATAAGACCTGCCAGCTGGTGATCCGCTCGATTCAGCACAGTGCTCAACAGTGAGTCATCAAACCAACCCAGAGTCGAATAGGCATCCACACCACCGGTATAGACGTCGAAGCCTGCTGCCTGCAGACCCTGCGCATAGCGCAAGGCAGCGGGCTCGGAAAAATAGCCACGGTAGCTCACACAGCCAGCAATCGGGTAGCACCACTCCATGGCCCGGGTGGAAAATTCCTGGGCCGCAAACACATTCCAGACCACGTGCTCACGATCCAGGTCGACATAAGTGGCATAGTTGTCATCGACCTCCAGTGCCAACCGGGTTTCCGCAAACTGCCGAATCGCAAGCACCGCCTCCAGCTTGCTCCTGAGTTCGGCTGGCAGTTCGTCATCCCGCAGTAGCGCCTCGATGTCTTTCCGGCCCAGCAGAATTTCCAGCTGCCCACGGGCCGCCTGGCTGTAATAGCGCACAGACTCACAGGACAGCAGAGCCACCGAGAGCATTGCGAGCAGGAGCAATCGAAACCCGGGGCGGGTCAGCAGTCGATTGCGCATTTTCACACCGGTAGCCCCTGCGCCTTCGCACTGCCCTGCAGGGTAACCAACAAGGTTCTGCCACCAGCATTGTTGCGGTGCTCACCGAGATACAGTCCCTGCCAGGTGCCCAGGGCCAGCCCGCCCTTGCTGATGGGCAAACTTACTTCACAGCCCAGCAGTCCCGACTTGATGTGCGCAGGCATATCATCCGGGCCTTCGTAGTTGTGTTCATAGTAGGCCGCATTCTCCGGGGCCAGCACATTGAAGTGCGCCTCCATATCGCGACGCACCGAACTGTCGGCGTTTTCGTTGATACTCAATGAGGCGGAAGTGTGCTGCAGAAGAAAGTGGGCAAGACCGACATCGATCTGCTCGAGCTCCGGCAGTTGCGCCAGCACCTCATCGGTAATCAGGTGGAACCCGCGCGGTTTGGGTGTCAGGGTGAGTCGCTTCTGCAGCCACATGAGCGATCAGCGTTGGACTAGCTCGATTTCGAACAGATTAGCCCAGTGCTTGCCGGTGACGAACAGGCGTTGTGTTTCACTGTCCCAGGCGATACCGTTCAATACCGCTTCTGCACTGCCGAGCCGGGTCATATCGGAGAGGCCAGTCAGATCGACGATGCTGTTGACGCTACCGGTAGCCGGATCGATGCGCAGGATATAGTCGGTCTGCCATACATTGGCCCATACCTCACCATCGATGTATTCCAGCTCGTTCAGATTAACAATTGGATTGCCATTGAGAGTCACCGGAACCTTGTGAGTGGGAACAAAGGTTTCCGGGTCGAGAAACTGCAGCTCGTGGCTGCCATCGCTGAGTATCAGTTGCCGACCATCGTAGGCCAGTCCCCAACCTTCCGTTGCATTGTAATGGGTGCCAAGCTGCTCGAAGCTGTCCTTGTCGTAAACGAATACCATGTGGGACTGCCAGGTTAGCTGATAGATCCTGTCACCTACCAATTCTATGCCTTCACCGAAATAGCGCTGGCCGAGCGCCTTGTTCATGAGGGCACTGCCATCGTCCAGGTTAAGCTTGCTCAGGCGTGACTGACCACGCTTGCCTGTGCCTTCGTAGAGATATCCATCGTGGAAGAACAGCCCCTGGGTAAAGGCGGTGATATCGTGGGGATAGGTATTTACCACCCGAAACCCAAATCGCACCGGATCTTCCTGGGCATGGCCGGATAAGGGCAGCACCAACAGGAGGAGGACGAGGTGCCAATGGCGTAAAAACGGGTGTCGGATATTCACAGGATTTGAGTCTGGGTTAGAATGGATTTCCGGTCAACCGCCGTCTATCGCAAAGTATGACCCGAAAAGTGCAAGGAGAAGCCAATGTCAGATGATTGCCTGTTCTGTAAAATTATCGCAGGGGAACTGCCATCGAACAAGGTATACGAGGATGATGACGTCTGCGCGTTCGAGGACATAAAGCCGAACGCACCGGTACACGTGCTGGTGGTACCCAAGAAACACATCAGCGATATGCTGGCTGCTTCGGCGGAAGATGAAGCATTGTTGGGACGCTTGCTGCTCAGGGCAAACGACATCGCGCGCCAGCTCGGTATCGATGAATCGGGCTTTCGCTATGTAATCAACACCGGAGAAGACAGCCGGCGCACCATATTCCATATTCACCTGCACATTCTCGGAGGCAGGCAACTGGAACTCTCCATGGGTTGAGCCTCAGCCCACAAAGAGCCTCAGCCCGGACAAAGCCTTAGCGCTTTCCCACCAGGGCCGCGATGGCCTCGGGCCTGGCCTCACATACGCCCACTTCCGTTATCAATGCAGACACCAGTCGTGCCGGCGTGACATCGAAGCCGTAGTTACTCGCACGGGTATTCGCCGGTGCTACGCTCACCGTTGCTCTAGCGCCCGCATCCGTCAGCCCGGTTACCTGTAATACCTCGCCGGCATCGCGCTCCTCGATCGGAATCTCCTTCAAGCCATCCTGCAGTGAGAGATCGAAGCTTGACAGCGGAAAGGCGACATAGAATGGAATGTCGTTGTCCCGCGCAGCGAGTGCCTTGAGATAGGTGCCAATCTTGTTGCAGACATCGCCACGTGCAGTCGTTCGATCTGCGCCCACCAGTACGGCGTCTACTTCACCGTGTTGCATCAGGTGACCACCGGCATTGTCCACGATGAGGGTATGGGGAATGCCCTGTTGCGCCAATTCCCAACAGGTGATCGCGGCACCCTGGTTCCTCGGACGGGTCTCATCCACCCAGACATGGACGGGTATGCCGCGCTCCGCAGCCTTGTAGATGACCGCCAGCGCCGTCCCCCAATCCACAGTGGCCAAAGATCCCGCATTGCAGTGGGTGAGCACATTAAGCCTGTCCTGACCTTCCTTCTTTCGCTCCCAAAGCGCTTGCAGCAGACTCGCCCCCTGTTCGCCGATGCCTTCACACACCGCGACATCCTCTTTCTCGAGAATCTGGGCCAGCTCCAGTGCCTTCAGCACGCGCTCATCACCGCTGTATTCCTGCAAGGTCTGCTGGCAGCGATTGAGAGCCCAGGAAAGATTGACGGCAGTCGGGCGCGTGGCGGCCAGCTGTTCGACGATGACTTCAAGCTCAGCCGCCTCCTCTCTCAGCCCAAGATAAACGCCGTAGGCCGCGGTGACTCCGATGAGGGGGGCACCGCGCACCTGCATGCTGGAAATCGCCTTGCAGGCATCCAGCAGCGATGCGAGTTCGAGCAGCACCAGGTCGTGGGGCAGTCGGGTCTGGTCCACGATCTTCACCGTATCCCGGTCCGGGTCATACCAGATGCTCTGTGTGTGCTCCCCCTCGATGCGCATAATTGGGCCAGCCCTCCTAGATTACCCGGTCATTGCCGCCATCGATGGCGATTTGTTCACCGGTGGTCTTGGCAAATTCGTCCCCGAGCAAGGCGACCAGGGTGCTGGCCACATCTGCTGAATTCAGTTCCGTACCCAGCACATTGGACTTGCGGTAGTCCTCAACGCTCTTGCCATAGTGTGCCGCTCGCTGCGCCAGCACTTCATCGTTCCACAGGGCAGTGTCATAGACCGCGTTGGGATGCACCGTATTCACCCTGATACCCAGGACACCCAACTCCAGCGCAGCCACCCGGGCCAGCTGGGTGAGCCCAGCCTTCGCCGTGGAATACGCGGCCGCCCCGGGGCCGGGGGCCGGCACGTTCTTCGATCCCACCATGACGACGGCTGGCCTGAAGCCCCGCTCAAGAAAGGGAATGCATGCCCTCAATAACTTCATATGGGAGCTGAGATTCAGCGCCAGTGATTGCTGCCAGGTTTCATCATCCAGCTGGCCCAGTGCTGCACTGGCGGGAAAGTTGCCTGCATTCGAAACCAGCAGGTCGATGCCCCCAAAGTGGCAGACCACCCGGGCCACAGCGTCGCGAATGGCTTCCGTGCTGGTGACATCACAGCGCAGGGGCAGAACCGCAGGGTCAGCCATGCTTGTCAGCATTTCGGGGGCGATATCCAGTGCCGCGACGACCGCACCCTGCTTCAACAGGGCTTCCACGCTGGCCTTTCCGATTCCCGAGGCCGCGCCAGTCACCAGGGCTACCTGGCCCTCGAACCTACCACGCTTGTTTCCCGCTTTGAGCTTCGCCTGCTCCAGCTCCCAGTACTCGACCGCGAACAGATCGGATCGTGGCAGCGCCCGCCAGCCTCCCAGGGCTTCCGCCTGCTGAATCGCCCGAATGGTGTGCGCGCTGATGTCTTCCACGATCTGCAGGCGCTTGTGATTGGCGGCGAAATACAGCATGCCCTTGCCTTGCCAGACCGCGTAACGGGGCATGGTGTCCAGGCATTGATGACTCGCCGTGCCGAATTCGTCGAAATATTCCCTGTAGATTGAGGAAAATCGCTCGAGGTCTGACAGTGGATCAGCACCCAGGTGGGCGGCGAAGGCCTTGCAATGAATCGTGTGGTCAGGCGTAAGCGGGCCGCGGCTGGCAAGTTCGCCGGCATTGTCCCGCCGGGCAAATCCGGCCGACTCTGCACTGCTATCGAACCTGGTCAGCACCGCTCCGCCAAATTGGTCGCCAGCCATCCTGCGCATGGAGGCCAGAGTGAGCAGCTCTTGCTCAGTCGTCGTAGAGGCGGCGTGCCTGATCGCCGTGGAAGCCTGCCGTTGAAGAAATTGTTCCGCCCGGTCCACCAGCTCGATCATAGTGTCGTAGCTCGTCCTGGCATCGTCATCGAAAGTGAATATGCCATGGTGCAGCAGAACGATAGCCCTGATTTGGGACCAATCCAGCCCCGCGGTCGCGGCCGCTACCTGTTTGGCGAGGATGAAGCCTGGCATGATGTAGGGCAGGATAAGAACTTCCTCACCGTACAACTCCCTGAGTTTTAGTTCCCCGTCGGGGGAATTTGAGATCGTTACCACGGCATCGGCATGGGTATGGTCCACATACTTGTGTGGAATAAGTGCATGCAGGATGGCCTCCACAGAGGGAGTCGGTCCAGCTGGATCCAGCAGGGCCAGTCGCAGCTGCCGCATCATCTCACTGTCGCCGAGAAAATCCAGTGCACCGAGTCGCTGCAGGTAGTCGAGACGCACCGGAGGAAAACCCTGCTCCTGGATAGTTCGCAGATCCCAGCCTGAGCCCTTCACGAACAATACCCTTTGCAGCTCCCCGAATACGTCCTCGACTTCTCCCTTGACGGAAGTGTTACCACCACCGTGCAAGACAAGATCAGGATCGGCTCCCAGCAGGTTGGAGCTGTAAACGCGCAGGCCGAGCTCAGATTCTGCGGCAAACTTTTCCGCCAGCTCAGTATCCCAACGATTTTTCATAGGTCTGTAAATTTTCCCGGCGCTTGAATGACTTTATTGCAGAAATAAAAAAACGCATCACCTTGCGATGATGCGTTCTTTAAAAGCTTCCCTCAGTGGATGCTAGTTTGGCTCTACGATGGAGATGTTGGCCATCCCCGCCTGGCGTGCCGCATCCATGATCATGACCAGGGTAGCCACATCGGAGTCATCATCTGGCTGAATGATAACCGATGCTGCAGGATTCTCTGCTTTCAACTGGTCGATGTTGGATCGAATCTGGGTCTCGATAATCGGTCGCGGATTACCGTTCAGGATGATTTCATTGTTGGGTCCAATCTCGAACAGGATGTTTTTCTTGTCCGAGTCTTCCGGCGGCGATTCGTTACTGTTGTTATCGCTACTGGCCGCATTGATCGCCGTCTCTGACAGGAAGGTTGCGGTCACTACGAAGAAGATAAGAAGGATGAATACCACATCCAGCATGGGAGTCAGATCGATCTTCGCGTCATCCGCCTTATGCTTACCGGAGATTTTTTTCATGTTCTAGTCCTGGTAACAGAATACTACTAAGGGCCAGAGTATATCAGCGCCACGGCAGGAAACAAATGCCCTGTTCCGGCCCGGCTGAAGAGCCGCTGGGAGCTGCCCCGGAGCGGTGCACTGGCACAAAAAAGGAGGCTTGCACCTCCTCTTTCTATGCGGTCCATTCGATCGATGCGGAGCAGGCAGCCTCTGCGGAAATTAGCGGGACTCCCGGCCTACCCTCTGGCTATCGCCGCAATCGCAGCTAAACCCTTATTTCTCAAGGGAATTTACTGTGAACTTGATGAGTTCCTGGAGTTGGCGTGCGTTCTTGCCATCCCGGGCATTCACACGCAGTCCGTGCAGCATATTCATCAGGATATCGGCCGCGGACTCCACGCTGACGCCCTTCTTCAACTTGCCTTTCTTCTGGGCTTCTTTCAATCGCAGCACCAGGGGCTTGCGAATGGCAGCCAGGGAGGCCCGCACTACCTTTTTCATCTCTTTGTCATAATTGATGCTCTCGCACAGCGAATTCACCAACAGGCAGCCCATACCACGATGCTTGTTGCTCAGGGAGAGAACTGCCTGTTCAAAATATTCGTTAATTGCATCCCAGGCACCCAGCTTATCGTTCTTCAGGGACGCATTGATGTGATTAGCCATGTTGGCGTTGTATTGATCGATACAGGACTTAAAGAAGGTGTCCTTGTCACCGAAGGAGTTGTAGAGAGTCCCCCGATTAATTCCCGTGCAATCCAGGAGTTTCTGAACCGAACTCGCTTCATATCCCTCTTTCCAAAACTGCTCCATGGCGTTTGCCAAAACTTTTGATTCATCGAATTCGACCGGTCGTGCCATTGTAGATAATTTCCTTCTTAACGCGTGTACATCTTCCACTGCAAGTCATTACAAAAATTGCAGCGCTGCAAAATCGAAAGCGCGGTATTGTATTACAGCACAATGTTATTTACATCAGGCAGGCGGGAAAAAATGGGGTCGAGCCAGCAGTTTTACTCGTTTTTGAATGGGCTTTTTTTTTTGCAGACACAAGCCAATCGGCGAGAAAAATAGAATGGCAAGTCAAATAAGCGCCGGGGTGGAGGGCGTCAAAGCCAATTGACTAAAAATTGAACAGCTCGGTGTGGAGACTGCAATGACTCAAAGCTGGGTCAGGAAGGTGGCAGACAGACCTATCACACCCCCGAACGCGCATCCCCACACCACCAGCCAACCCAGGTGTTTGCGAATCATGGTCTGGACAATTTCCTTGACCATTGCCGGCGTCATCTCATTCAGGCGCTTATCGATGAGGACGGTCAGCTTGGCGCGGATCGCTTCTTCATCGAGCGCTCCCTGCAGGGCTTCCTGAATCTTTGCCTGGAATGCCGGATCGGCGAATTGCTGGTTCAGGAAATCCTCCATTCTGGCAACAAAAGGATCCTTGAGGGCCGACAATGCATCCCTGCCACCGATCATTCCCAACATGCCGGAGAAGGAAGAAGCCATGATGACATCGAGGAGCGACTCGAAGGCCTGTTCGAGGTCGAGCGCCGCCGTCCCCTGTTTGAGCTTTTCGCTGAGTTTGGCCCCGGTATCACCGCTACCATGGAAGAAGCTCTCCAGATCGCTGTGGTTGAAGAACTGATCCATGACCAGGTTACGGATTCCCAGCTTGAAATCCTCGAAGCGCAGCTGAATCACACCGGAGCCATAGAGACCGGGCACGCGCTCGAACAGCATATGCACGGCCAGCCAGTTGGTGATACCACCCGACAGGGCGAACAGGCCAGTATTGAGCACATACAGCTGATAAGGGCCGGTCATGAGCAGGCCAGCTACCACAACCATTGCCGCCAGCAGATTACTGATCAGGCTCTTGTTAATTGTCACGTCTCGGGGTTGTTGATGCGGAGGCGCATCATAAAGGAAGCGTCGCAACATGGGCAAGCGTCGAACATGTCCGCTGGCTTCAGAGTTTTCTCTGCTGGGAGATGGGCATGCGTTTGCGCACGCTGTCGACAAACTCGAGATCGATCTCGGCGATAGCAATACCCTCCCCTTGTTCGATCTCATCCAGGACCGTTCCCCAGGGATCGATTATCATCGAGTGTCCCCAGGTTTCCCGCTTCTCATTGTGCTTTCCGCCCTGCCCTGCGGCGATGACATAGCACTGATTCTCGATGGCACGTGCCCGCAGCAGTGTTTCCCAGTGCGCCTCGCCGGTTACCCGGGTGAATGCCGCTGGCACCGTGACCATGTCCACCTGGCGCGAAAATAGCTCCCGATACAGCTCCGGGAATCGCATGTCGTAACACACGCTGAGCCCAAGTCTGCCCATTTCAGTGTCGACCGAAACGATGTCATTCCCCGCCTCATAGCTGCGGGACTCTGAATAACTGGCCTGCTTGTCTGCCACCACGACATCGAAGAGATGAATCTTGTCATAGCGCGCAATCTGCGCACCACTGGCGTCAAACACCAGGCTAGCCGGACGCACTCGCTCATTATCGACAAAGTAGTCAGAATCATTGGCTGTTTTGCCGGGCCTGGTAATAAGGGGAATCGTGCCTCCCACCAGAATCAGCCCGTGCTCGCGCGCCTGCCCGGATAAGAACGCCTGTATCGGACCCGCGCCTTCCTCCTCACCGAACGGGCGCATGGGCCCGCCTTCCAGTACGGCGAAAACTTCCGGAAGAAGCACGAGACCGGCACCCGCCGCACTGGCTTGTGCGATGAGTCGGGCCGCAGATTGTAAATTTTCATCCAGATTGGCCGTGCTCACCATCTGTACGGCGGCTACCTTTTTACCCATGAGAATTTATTATCCCGTGACTTCACTCTATGATAGCTGCGCAGCTTAACCCGAAATACGTCCATACACCCAATAACATTCGCCCCAGCACAAGGAACGCGTCTTGTCGGAAGCAGACTACCAGACAGACTACCTGATTATCGGAGCCGGCGCCCTGGGACTGGGATTCGCCGACCAGCTTCTCACCGAGACCGGCGATTCGCTGCTGATCGTCGACAAGCACCATGCTCCCGGTGGCCACTGGAATGATGCCTACCCCTTCGTGCGCCTGCACCAGCCTTCGGCGTTCTACGGTGTAGGATCCCGTGACCTGGGCTCAAATCGAATCGATGAGTCCGGAATAAATGCGGGTTACTACGAACTCGCTTCAGGTGCAGAAGTACAGACCTATTTCGAACGCCTGATCAAAGACAGATTTCTGCCCTCAGGCAGAGTGAACTACCTGCCACTTTGCGAATACCGCGAAGACGGCAGCATTCGCTCGCTGGCGTCCGGCAAGGTATTCAAGGTTCATGTCAGGAAGAAAATTGTCGACGGGACGTTTTTCAATACCGCCGTGCCCGCCGTCTCCTCACCGACCTACGCGTTCGACCCGGATGTTAAGCTTATTCCGCCCAATGATCTGCCACGAGAGATCGAGCGGCACCAGCACTTCACCATTGTCGGTGGCGGCAAGACGGGTATGGACGTGGGGGTCTGGCTCCTGGGCAATGGTGTCGATCCGGCTGCCATTCGCTGGATAGTGCCCAGGGATTCCTGGCTGATCAATCGCGAGACCACACAACCGGGTGACCGGTTCTATGCCCGCTTACTGGGCGCGAAGGCCACGCAACTGGAGTGCTGTGCGCAAGCGGAAACAGTCGAACAGCTGTTTGCACTGCTGGAGCAACACGAACAGCTGCTGCGCATCGATAAACAGGTGCGCCCATCAATGTACCATAATGCCACCATCGCGCCTGCCGAGGTTGAACTTCTCTCCCGCATTAAAGACGTGATACGCCTCGGCCGTGTAGAACGGATACGCGGCAAGCGACTCGAATTAGAGAAGGGCGCTATTCCCGCTGTAGAAAATTCCCTGTACATAGACTGCAGCGCCAGCGCCATAGCACGCCGGACCGGCAGACAGGTATTCGATGGCAATACCATCACCATTCAGATGATTCGGGCAGGATTGTTCTGTCTCAGCGCCAGCGTAATCGCCCATGTTGAAGCCAACTACGAATCCGATGCCGAAAAGAACCATCTCTGCAAGCCACTCGCGATGCCCAATGCCGACACAGACTGGTTGCTGCTTAATCGCGCCGAGGCTGAGATCCTGCAGCGCTGGAACCAGGACAGGGCATTGCGCAACTGGGTGGGATCACACAGGCTCTCCGGCGCCACCTTGCGCTCCCCGGGAATCGAACAGACAGATGAAATAAAGGCTATCAAGTTGCGTATTCGCGATGCCAGCACGGCGGCCGCTTCGAACCTGGATCGGCTGCTGAGCACACTCGAACCAGCGGCCTAGCACCTTCTCCCCCTGCCTCCAGCAGATTCTGCCTATTGGGTAACTGGCTGCGCTTCGCGCGCCTCTCCCGGGGACCCAAAAGCCTGCTTGAACTCCGGTTGCAGACCCTCGAACGGTCCACTCAATGTGTAGACCGCGCTGGACAGGCTATCCACCTGGTCGCCAAATATCTGATCAAACAAGTAGGCACCCACGGCCAGTGGAATATTGGCCGTGAGCAAACCTATCCAGGGCAGATTGTTACTCACCGGCAGGGTCACATACATTTCACCCTCGATGGATTCGGAATCCAGGTCTACCTCCCCCGTGATCTGGTACAGGCTACTGGGTCCGGAGATGACCAGGCGATCCTCAATGGTCATCAATCCATTATCGAGGCTGAAGCTGCCGGTAATCTCGTCATAGGCAAGACCGCGCCGCAGCAGGTCATCACTGAAACGCAGCCGCTGGAATACAGCAGTCAGGTTGATGAAACTCACCAGTCGCAGCGCGCCCTGACCACTGGAATTTCGGTTGAATCGGCCCTCTTCTACCAGCAGATCGATATGCCCACTGAGTTTGGCACCGTCGAAAAATGCGGGCGAACCTGGCCAGCGCGCTTCGGTGACGAATATCGCGCGATTACTCGCCATACTGGGTGCATAGCCGTTTGCGGCCAGCACCTCCCCGATATCATCCGCGACCAGAACCCCGGTAAGCTCACTGCGATGTTGTCCATTGTCGTAATACCAGCTGAAGTGCGGCTCCAGGGTTTCGATCGAATCCTCGAGTTCATCGCGGCCAAGCCGCAGTCCACGAAAATCAAAGTTGATGTCATTGAACTCGGCACCCAGAGCTGTCGGTATCAGGGTGAATTCCCAACTGCCGTACTGCGCGTCACCAATGGCGAACTCCCTGGTGGAAAATTGCATGAGCGGCAGGTCCCGGGGATCAAGATTTGCCAGTGGATCGACCCGTTCTGCCTCCACCTCATCTATCATCTCTGCCGTCGATGCTACGGCCACATTCGCCTCATCGACCACCGCGCTGCTCTCGGCATCAACCGTTTCTGGTAGCGACGCGGCATCGTCTGCGTCTGCTTCCCCCGGCAGGCGCAGATAGTCCAGATTCACCCGCAGGTACTCCTCGGCATCGTAGGGAATAATGACATCGCCCTGCACCGCATCACTGCTGAGGAATGTTAGCCAACCCGCAGCCTCCGCATTGGGCTCGATGCGAAAGTTGACGTCGGGAAGCGCCTGATCATAGAGAGAAAATCTCGCGGTATTGATATCCACGAAGGCGATGTTATCGCCAAGGTCGGAGCTGGATTCACCGACGGTACCCATGGTGGCAATAAAATCGGTCCATGGCTGCAGATCGAATCGCTCCATCTCACCGAGCACAATGAGTCCTTCGCTGTTTGAGCCGCTCAACAAATCCGCCCGGGGCATTTCACGCCCGAGCAATACCAGGCCTGAACTGATCACATCATTTTCCAGGTTCAATTCGTATTGCAGCTCTGCGCCCAGGGTGCCTGATACGTGCTGCGATCCCTCCGCGAAATCCAGCTCTACATGAAGAGGCATCGCCTCCTCCGCAGGCTTTTGGAAGGGCTCGGGTAGATCCAGCTCAGCACCCACGAGACTGGTATCGATAAGCAGGCGGTTGGCCTGCTCCTCACTACCGGTCTGATCGATCAGCATTGACGCCTGGTAGGCGAAGTCGCCCGACATATGGCCTAACAAGTCGCGTATAAACGTGCTCTGACGGGGCCAGGCGATCATCTCCTCCGGTGTGGTGCGCCCGGCCGCATCGATGGTGATGGCTTGAATGTCACCAGCATCTGCCACCGAGGACAGATTGATTTCGACCTGATCACCGAAGACACGACCCTCCAGGCGACTGGGTTCCAGGCCTGAACGGGTATCGAAAATAATCGGTCCTGTCAGCCCGGATACGTCTAGGTCGAAATCAGGCACCAGCAGGTGATTGTCTGCTACCGCGATATCGAGACGGATATCGGGTGCCACTCCGCCCTGGTTGAGAGGGACGACTACCTCGATGTCGGCGGAAAAGTCACCCTCCGCGCCCCAATTGGCAAAGGTGGCCTTGAGACCTTCTTCGAGGGGTGCGGCCTGCATGTAGGCGAGGCCTTCACTGGTGCGCCCCGCGGCCTGCCCACCCACCCGCAGGAAAGACAGGCCGTCTTCATCACGGCGTACCCTGCCGGTGGCGCTCCCCATGACGAGCCCGAGGCTCTCACCCCGCTGCACCTCGATATCGATAATATTGTCATTCGTCAGTACCAGACCGGACAGGCTTTCCAGTTGCGGCCACTCGTCGCTGAAATTGAATTCCCCATTTTCCAAAACCCAGAAGCTTTGAAAGGTTTTCTCGACGGGCAAGGACTCACCAGCGGTTGAACCACGGAATATGATGCCGCTGCTTACGATATCGCCTCCCAGGATGCCGCGCTCCAGGAACTCCATGCTGTTTCTCAGGGCCGGACTAACATTGGGACCATCCGGCAGATAGAGCGACTTCCTTTCCGCCTCCACGCGACTGGCGCCTACCATCAATTCCAGGTCGGCAGAACGCTCACCGTCAGGCTTACTGTGCACGACGGAGCTAAACTTCGCCTTGCCATCTACCGCCTCTGATTCGGCGATGATCACACTGCTGCTCAGTTCGACACGCTCGCCATCGTTCAGGTCGACGTCGATACGGAGGCGACCATTGACGTAGTCATAATCCCAGACACTGGTGAACGTGTTGGGAATATTCATACTGAAATTCTCGGACTCAACCTCTGCCAGGCCAGTAACGTGATTATTCTGGGTGTCAAAGCTGATTTCCAGGTAGCCGTCGATTCCCCACATATTGGGAGAACCGCGTACTGACCCAACTTCCACCCCTCGCAGATTGGTGGTCAGGGATATGGGCTCTACACTCGCCTCCTGCAATGGCATGGCAAAGCTCAGGTTAAGCAACTCACCGCCGGGGTTATACGCGGCAAGTTGTTCGCGGCCCGACTCATCCAGCAAGCCACTGTCCAGCGCGAGAATCGCCAGCAATCCGAGATCGAGCTTGTCAGCCCTGACATCGACCGCCTGCCCGGGCTCAACATGGACAAAGCCATTGAAGTCACGCCAGAACCCGTCGCCATAATTGATTTCCATGCCGGCGAAAGCGACTTCCCAGCGATCCAGCGCGAGACCGCGGGAGACAGTCGCCCTGCCGGCCAGCCTCTGCAGATTCAGCGGTGGACCCTCATCGAGCGCTACCGACACACTGTTGATTTCCCATTGTCCGCTGGCCGATGCAAACTCTCCACCGCTTAGACTGAACCAGAATTCCCCACCGCCCATGATCTCGGATATTCCGACCATGCCCATATCCTGGCCATTGAACAAACCAGAGTAGTCGGCTGAGGGTATTTGCAGATGCAGATCGCCCGAAATCTCATCCAGCTGGCTTCCCCGCACTTCCAGGGAGGCGGCCAGCTGCTGCGGGTTGCCCTCCAGGTTGGTATTGATGTGCAGGTAGTGATCGTCATTGCGATTCTGTATCGTCGCCAGGCCGTTGGTGAAACTGAACTGTTCTCCGGTACGCGTGCGCACATTGATCACTACATTTCGCAAGTCGAGTCGGGTGAAGCGCTGGAAGGTCTGGTACAAGTCATTCGGGTCCAGTGGTGACTCACCAGCGGGTGTTAAGCCACTTAACTGCCAGGCACCGGTTGCCGATTGCTCGATATCCAGCTCGAGACTGTCAATAACAAAGTCTTCCAATACCCAGCGCCGTTGCCAGATGCTGCGCGGGATATCGACGACGATGGTTGCCCGCTCAAAATCCAGGGCATTATCCGGCTCTTCATCGTCACTAAGATCATCCGTGACAGCAATCGTGAGACCGTTAATCTGAATAACAGGATTGAATCCGGTGAAACTACCGGTGAGCGAATCTACTTCGACGGCGATGCCTGTGGCGTCGAATATCTGGGTTTCGAGGAAGCCAGAATAACGGGAGATAGCCGGCATGAATTGCCGAGCAATACTCACATAGGCAGCCAGAAGCACCAGGCCTACCACGAACAGCAATATCAGCTGCTGGACAATTTTCTGAAGAATGTTGCCTATCATACTGGCCATACTGGCGTTGAAAGCTGGCTAAACCAGCGGCGTCTTCGTATCGGAGTGATTTCCCCGATTCTACAACTCTTTTTAGCCTGACCTGGCTGAATAGGAACTGAAAAGACGGGAATCAAACCTAATAAAGAACTACGTCAAACTGCTCTCGAGTATACATAGGTTCAACCTCGAATTTCACAGTCTTGGCGATTAATTCCTCCAATCCGGCGAGAGTATCCGATTCCTCATCCAGCAAGCGATCGACAACCACCTGGGACGCAGTGACCAACAGCACATCGTTCTCATAGGTACGTGCCACGTTGAGCAATTCCCGGAATATCTCGTAGCAAACCGTCTCCGCCGATTTCAGGGTGCCCCGGCCTGCACAGGTTGGGCAGTGGCTGTTAAGGGTCTGCCCCAGGCTTTCCCGGGTACGCTTCCGGGTCATCTCGATCAAGCCTAGCTGGGAGATGCCTGTAATGGTTGTTCTGGCGTGGTCTTTTTCCAGAGCCTTGGTGAATGTTCGCTGCACCTGGCGCTGATGCTCGGGGTCGATCATGTCGATGAAATCGATGATGATGATTCCGCCCAGGTTGCGTACGCGCAACTGCCTGGCAATCGCTGTCGCGGCTTCCAGGTTTGTCTTGAGAATGGTCTCGGCGTGATTCCTGCTACCAAGGTATGCTCCAGTATTCACATCGATCGTGGTCATGGCCTCCGTCTGATCGATAATCAGGTCTCCCCCGGATTTCAACTTCACACTTCGACCCAGCGCCTTGTCAATTTCATCTTCCAGACCGTAGAGGTCGAAGATCGGCCGATTTCCTTCATAGAGCTCCACCTGGGCATCCAGTTCCGGAACAAAATCACCCAGAAACTGATTGATCTGTTGAAACGTATCGGCGTTGTCGACACGTATCTTTTCGACATTGGAACGAATCAGGTCACGCACCGTTCGCATGTAGAGGGGCACTTCCTGATACACGGCCTTGATCCCATCCTTGCGCCCGATCCGTTCTTCTACCTTGCGCCACAGTCTGCGCAGGAATCTCACATCTTCCGCCAACTCTTCAGCACTGGCGCCTTCTGCGGCGGTGCGAATGATGAAGCCACCGATGCCTTCCCAGTTCTCGGCTTCGAGCACGGATTGGAGAAGCGCCATGAGTCGATCACGTTCCTCTTCATCCTCGAGTCGCTGGGAAATACCCAGGTGCTTGCTCCTCGGCATATACACCAGGTTCCTTGAAGGCAAGGTCAGATGAGTAGTGAGACGTGCCCCCTTGCTGCTAATCGCATCCTTGGCAACCTGTACGACTATATCCTGGCCTTCACGCAGGGATTCCTGAATTGGCTTCGGTATCTCATCACGCAATTCATACCCATCGCTGTCGATCATCACGATATCGGAATTGTGAATGAATGCCGCCCGATCGAGACCAATATCCACGAATGCGGCCTCCATGCCGGGCATCACCCGGGCGACCTTGCCGCGAAATATATCCCCGACATGACCGCGCTTGTTATGACGCTCGATAAAAATCTCCTGCAGCAGCCCGTTTTCGATAAGCGCAACACGAGTCTCCATCAGGGTAACGTTGATCAGGATTTCTTCGCTCATGATTCTCTATCCGGCGTCTGCCAACAGGGTATTCCGAATTCCTGCAATAATGCGGCAGTCTCAAACAGGGGCAGCCCCATCACACCACTGTAGCTGCCCACGATCGCTTGCACAAACACGGCGGCGTAACCCTGTATACCGTAGGCGCCCGCCTTGCCCTGTGGTTCTCCGGTCTTCCAATAGGCTTCAGCCTCTGCCGGCTGAATCTCCCGAAAGGTCACCTCGGTTCGGCAAAGCTGGGCCATCTCTCGCTGTGAATCCATCATATGGACCGCAGTCAGCACCTCATGGGTTCTGCCCGACAGGCGCAGCAACATGGAGAGGGCATCCGCCTGGTCCCGCGGCTGGCCCAGGATTTCACCCTCGCACACGACCACGGTATCAGAACCCAGCACCACGCGTTCACTGGACGCAGCGGAAAACGCCGACTGGGCCTTCTCCCGGGCCAGCCTGAGCACGTACTGCTCCGGATTTTCATCCTGCCGGGGCGTCTCATCGATATCCTGAGGCGCCACCTCACAGCATACGCCTATCTGTTGCAGAAGTTGTTGCCTGCGCGGCGAAGCGGAAGCGAGCAAGAGTATGGGAGCGTCTTTTTGCACGGAAATACTGCAGACTGTCTACGATCTAATGGACATCGAAACTGCGCCGGATATGACGCATAAGCTGGAACAGGGATGGCCAGATGATGGCACTGGTTAACGCAGCCATGAGGAACATCAGTCCAGAGGCAACTGTTTGCCCGGTCACGATTTGCAGCCAGTGACTCAGCACGAGGTTTATACCAAGCAAGGCAAGCAGCAGACCAGCTTGCTGCAGGGAAGAGAACATGCGCATGCGCTGGTGCAGACTCAGGGTGACATAGGCGATGATGACCAAACCGAGTGCATTCAGGCCCAGCACCGAACCCTCGAGGACGTCCAGGGCTATACCTGTCACCCAGGCAGAGCCGATTCCTACCCGATAGGGCAAAGCCATCACCCAATAGATGAGGACCATTGGCACCCACTCAGGCCGGTAATTCATGGCCCAGTCCGGGAACGGCACAATGGCCAGCAGGTAGGCTATAAAGAAGCTCAGAAAGATAACCCAGGTCGCATGTGCTCTTTGTTGCATGGCTCTCCGACCCCCTAGTTGCCTGGTTCTTCAACAGTCTCTGCGACTGTATCCGCTTCTTCTACCTGAGCCGCGTCCAATGGCGGTTCTGCAGTCGTGTCCTCGAGCGGTGCGTCGCTCATGGCCCCATCAACAACAGACGTTTCGGCCGTGTCGGGATAGTCCAGTTCGGGTATGAGCGTTTCTTCGTTGCTAAATACCAACATCACGTGACGGGTGCTGGCCATCTCCGCCAGCGGTTGCGCCTTGACAGTGGCGAACTCCTGGCCGGGATCGGCGAATACACTGATAATTCGGGCAACCGGGTAGTTCTTGGGGTAGACCTGACCCATACCGGAACTCACCAGCAAATCGCCTGCCAGCATATCCTGGGTTTGAGTCACGAATTCCAGTTCGAGTTCAGAAGAGTTACTCCTGCTCCCTCTTGCCAGCGCGCGCTCTCCATTTCTATTCACTTCCACTGGCGTAACATGATGCCAGTCAGTGATCAGTAGCACCCAACTGGTGAATGGCAACACCTCATCCACCTGCCCCATCAGGCCATTGGCATCCAGCAGGGCCTGACCGAGAAACACACCGTCATTGGAACCCTTGTTAATCAGGACCCGCTTCGAGAATGGGTCGGGTGAGACATTGATGATTTCCGCGGGCATGACCTCGCCCCGCACCACCTGGGTGGCCTCTCTCAAGTCCAGCAGTCGACTGTTCTCACTGGCAAGGGATTCCAGGAGCTGCAACTCCCGCTGTGCCACGAGCAGTTCCTCACGCAGGGCCTCGTTCTCTTCCAGCAGGTCGGTTCGGGAGACGAATACGTCATCGATCCACAGGGACACCCGAGTGGGAATATCGGCCACCCAATACACCGGCGTGGTGACATAGCCGAGGCCAAAGCGCACTTTTTCGAGGTAACTGAAGCGGGTGTCGGCGAACATGATGCACACTGACAACAGGAGAAAGGCAAGTGCCCTGTATTCCAGGGCGACTCCTTTAATAAACAGGGTCTTATCGATGGTTACGTAACCTCGCAGGCTTACGGCAAATTATAGCCATCTGACCCGGAAGACGAAACTGCAACCAATTTCAGGTAGAGGCATTCTGGCACAGGACCCGATTGCGAGCGCCAGCCTGGGGATGGTGACACAGTTCGCGACAGGGATGCCGCGAACGCACTTCCATGGTTGGATTCGCGGTGAATCCCAACAACCCCAGGCTCACGCTAACCCACCCTGAGGTCTTGAGCGAGAAACGAGTATCCGATTGAAAACTAAAACCTAGTCCAGGGTAACCAGATCGATATCGTGGGCGTCCATCAGTTCCATGGCCTTGCCGCCACCACGGGCCACGCAGGACAGGGGGTCTTCCGCCACGATGACCGGCAGGCCGGTTTCCTCGGAGAGCAACTTGTCGAAGTCCCTGAGCAGGGCGCCACCACCCGTAAGCACCAGCCCACTCTCAGCAATATCTGACGCCAATTCGGGGGGAGACTGTTCCAGGGCACTCTTCACCGCCTGCACGATAGCCGTCAACGGCTCCTGCAGTGCTTCCAGAATCTCATCGCTGTTGAGGGTAAAGCTGCGGGGCACACCCTCAGCCAGGTTGCGGCCTCGTACATCGATTTCACGCACTTCTGAAGACGAGCCCACGTAGGCGCAACCGATCTCCTTCTTGATCCGTTCTGCAGTGGCATCACCGATCAGGCTGCCGTAGTTGCGGCGCACGTGGGTAGTGATGGCCTCGTCGAAGCGATCCCCACCGACCCGAACCGATTCGGAATACACCACACCATTGAGCGAGATGATGGCAATTTCCGTGGTACCGCCACCGATATCCACCACCATGGAACCGCTGGCCTGCTCGACGGGCAGACCGGCTCCTATGGCTGCCGCCATGGGCTCTTCGATGAGTCGCACATCCCGGGCGCCGGCGCTGGCTACCGACTCGCGGATGGCGCGGCGCTCGACCTGGGTCGACTTGCAGGGTACACAGACCAGAACACGGGGACTGGGAGGGAAGAAGCTGTTCTCATGCACCTTGTTGATGAAGTGCTGGAGCATCTTCTCGGTGACCTGAAAGTCGGCGATCACGCCATCTTTCAGGGGGCGAATAGCGGTTATATTGCCGGGCGTTCGACCCAGCATGCGCTTGGCGTCAGAGCCGACGGCTGTGACAGTTTTCTGACCATTGTGGGTACGAATGGCCACCACGGAAGGCTCGTTGAGCACGATACCCTCATCGCGGACATAAATTAAGGTGTTCGCCGTGCCCAGGTCGATAGACAGGTCATTGGAGAACATACCCCGGATTTTTTTAAACATGAATACTCGTATTCCTCGAAAAGATAGGACCAATCCCTGAGGTTCTTCTTATTCCATAGTTTGACGGCAAATCAGCCTAATGATTTAGGGAACCCCCAGAATAATGAGGCACCCTGGCAAAGTTGCGGGTCAATCGCCTGATATGGGATTGGAAATGACTAACGGAATCTCCTGGAGCTGACGACCGGGCTAATTATACTCTGAATTGAGCGGCAAATTTATCATTCCATTTGCCCGCCACATTGACCTAAGTCACCGATTTTCAAGTATAATCTCGCCTTCTCGCGAATCAGCACGCACTCTAGCAACCGCGAAGGGCTAGAGCAAGTGGCAGAATTCAAATAGTTGATCCACTCTACAGGCTGGGTAGCTGAAACCAATCCCTGGCCTCTGGACCCCATATTTCTGGAGTAAAACCATGGCTTTTGACAAGTCGGAAGTCGAAAAAGCTGCACAGTTGGCGAGGCTGCATGTGAGTGAAGCCGAAGCCATTGAAGTGGCTTCCCGCATCACCGACATCCTTGCCCTGATCGACCAGATGCAATCCATCGATACCGACGGCGTGGAGCCGCTGGCTCACCCCCTGGACGTGACCCAACCCCTGCGTGAGGACAAGGTGACCGAGGAAAACCGCCGCGACGAACTGCAAACCCTGGCCCCGGCAACGGAAGACGGCCTGTACCTGGTGCCCAGGGTGATCGAGTAAGCGACTCAACCTCCGTACTCGGCTTGACCCACTGCAACACCAAGAGACTGAAACACACCGAATCAACGAACCACCTCTCCGGCAGGAAACCTGACAACCATGATCGAAAAAACGGCTGCTGAACTTTCCGCCTCGCTGGCCGCGAGGGAAGTCTCCAGTGAAGAACTCACCCGCGCCTACCTGGACCGAATCAGTTCCCTCAACGAGCAACTGAATGCCTACATTACCGTTTGTGCCGAGAACGCACTCGAGCAGGCCAGATCTGCCGATGAGAAACGAGCGGCCGGGGACAACTCACCCCTGTTGGGAGTTCCCATTGCCCACAAGGACATCTTCTGCACCAACGGCATTACCACCACCTGCGGATCCCGCATGCTTCACAATTTCGTTGCGCCTTACGATGCAACTGTCGTGGAAAATTTTAACAAGGCCGGCGCAGTCCTGCTGGGTAAGACCAATATGGACGAATTTGCCATGGGCTCCTCCAATGAGACTAGCTTCTTCGGACCAGTACGCAATCCCTGGGATATCAAAAAAGTGCCAGGTGGCTCTTCCGGTGGCTCCGCGGCCGCGGTCGCTGCAGACCTCTGCGCTATGGCCACCGGCACAGACACCGGCGGTTCAATTCGACAGCCCGCCGCTTTCTCCGGAATAACAGGTTTCAAGCCCAGCTACGGACGTGTGTCACGCTGGGGCATGATCGCCTTCGCCTCGAGCCTCGACCAGGCCGGACCCATCTGCAAGAGCGCCGAGGATGCCGCGCTGATGATGAACGTCATGGCAGGTCATGACCCCAAGGACAGCACCTGCGCGGACAGGCCCGCCGATGACTACACGGCAGATCTGGAGAATTCTCTGCAAGGACTTCGGATTGGCATCCCCAGACAGCATTTCGCCGAAGGCCTGTCAGCCGATGTGGAGCAGTCTATACGGGATGCACTGGCTGAATTCGAGAAGCTGGGTGCCACGATCAAGGAGATCGATCTGCCCAACAACCACCTGTCGGTCAGTGCCTACTACGTCGTTGCACCGGCCGAAGCCTCTGCCAACCTGTCCCGCTACGATGGCGTGCGCTATGGCTACCGCTGTGAGAACCCGGTTGACCTGGAAGACATGTACAAGCGCACTCGCAGCGAAGGCTTCGGCGATGAGGTGAAACGCCGCATCATGGTCGGCACCTATGCCCTCTCCGCCGGCTTCTACGATGCGTACTACAGAAAAGCGCAGAAGGTTCGCCGGCTGATCAAGAATGATTTCGATGCGGCATTCAAGGATGTGGACGTGGTGATTGGCCCAACCTCACCACATACCGCGTTCGAACTGGGGGCGAAGTCTGACCCTGTGGCCATGTATCTGGAAGACATCTATACCATTGCCGTCAACCTGGCCGGCCTGCCAGGCATCTCCATACCTGTCGCACCGGTGGGTGGTCTGCCGGTGGGCATGCACATCGTGGGCGATGTGTTCGCGGAGTCGAAGTTGCTCAACGTTGCCCACCAGTTCCAGAAACACACTGACTGGCACAAGCTGAAACCAACGATTGCTGGTGGGGAGGCCTGATAGCATGGAATGGGAAACCGTTATCGGACTGGAAGTACACGTCCAGCTCTCCACTGAATCGAAATTATTTTCCGGGTCTGCAACCGCCTTTGGCGCCGAGCCCAACACCCAGGCCAATATCTACGATCTGGCCCTTCCCGGGGTGCTGCCTGTTCTGAACGGGGAGGCGGTCAAGCGCGCCGTCAAGTTTGGCCTCGCCATCGATGCCGAAATCGGCAAACATTCGGTGTTTGATCGCAAGAATTACTTCTATCCTGACCTGCCCAAGGGCTACCAGGTAAGTCAACTGGACTTCCCCACCGTGGGCAAGGGCTCTCTCACGATCACCCTGGAAGACGGATCGGAGAAAGTTATTGGCATCACCCGCGCCCATATGGAGGAAGATGCTGGCAAGTCCCTGCATGAGGATTTCCATGGCATGAGCGGCATCGACCTGAACCGCGCCGGAACTCCCCTGCTGGAGATCGTCTCCGAGCCCGATCTGCGCAGCGCCAAGGAAGCCGTCGCCTACCTCAAGAAGCTGCATTCGATCATTCGCTACCTGGACATCTCCGACGCCATCATGGCCCAGGGATCCATGCGTTGCGATGCCAATGTCTCAATTCGACCGAAGGGACAGGCTGAGTTCGGCACGCGCACCGAGATCAAGAACATCAACTCCTTCCGCTTCGTGGAAAAAGCCATCAACTACGAGGTTCAGCGCCAGCAGGATGTCATCGAAGATGGCGGCGAAATCGTGCAGGAAACCCGCCTTTACGATGCGGACAAGGATGAAACTCGCTCCATGCGCAGCAAGGAAGTGGCCAACGACTATCGCTACTTTCCAGAACCGGATCTGCTGCCTATCGAACTCGACGATGCATTCATAGAAGCTGTGCGCGCGGAACTGCCGGAACTGCCGGATGCACGAAAGGAACGCTTCATCGGCGATTACGAGCTGAGTGAATACGATGCCGGCGTCCTCACCAGTGAGCGTGAGATGGCGGACTACTTCGAGGCAGTCGCAAAACACAGTGGGGACGCCAAGCTGGCGGCGAACTGGGTTACCGGTGACCTGCTGGCCCTGCTGAACAAGAACAACCTGGAGATTGTGGATTCACCTATCGATGCTCTTCGCCTCGGCACTCTCATTGCCCGCATCAAGGACGACACCATATCCGGCAAGATTGCGAAGACGGTCTTCGAGGCCATGATCGAGGATGCCAACGGCGTCGATGAGATCATCGAGAGCAAGGGCCTGAAGCAGGTCACCGACAGCGGCGAAATCGAACAACTGGTAGACCAGGTGATTGCCAACAATCCGGATCAGGTGCAGCAGTTCCGGGATGGTAAGGAACAGGTACTGGGCTTCCTCGTGGGCCAGGCCATGAAACTATCACAGGGCAAGGCCAACCCGGCCATCGTCAATGAATTGCTACGCAAGAAGATGAGCTAGCGGATTCGACTGGCCATAAAAAGCCAGGACTCGAACGCGCGCAGAATAAACAAAGAAGGATTCACAAAGGAATCGATCGATGAGTTCTGAAAGAGAAGGCAAGAAGCGTGGCGCTGAAAGGACGCAGATCGCCACGCGCAATGAAGAATGGTCTGACGACCGCTTGAAGGCGTTCCTCGATCTGGAACCGCCGGCCAGCCTCCCTGCCGACTACAATATCCTGCTCAAGGCCTATCGTGGTATGACCCCGGACCTGTTCAGCCGTTTTCTGCCCCTTTATGTTGAGAGTGGTCGCGACATCAATACCCGCCTGGAAGATGGCAGCACCTTCCTCGACCTGGTTGCGCAGCATCGTAGATCGACTGACTATGCCGAGGCCCTGAAGTCGCACGGCGCGATCCAGGGCGAATAAGCAGCCGCTCAGTTTCGGCGGCGTGGGCGACGCTGGTCACCCCGGCTACTGCCATCCCTCTCCTTGGCCTTGAACCGCGAGCCGCGCTCGAAAGGTGGTGCCTTCGCGAGTAAAGCCTCGTCGGGATGAGTGCAGGGCAGTTTCTGTCCCAGCTTTTCTTCAATCGCAGGCAGCAGGAAGGAATCTTCCTCGCAAGCGAAGCTGATGGAGGTGCCGATCGCACCCGCTCTTCCGGTACGCCCTATCCGGTGCACGTAGTCTTCAGCCTCTTCCGGCAGTGTGTAGTTGATAACGTGTGACACGTCATCGATATGCAAGCCTCGACCCGCCACATCGGTAGCCACCAGGACTTTCAGTTTGCCGGATTTGAAATCATCCAGGGTACGGATTCGCTTGTTCTGTGCGATCTCGCCGGATAACAGGCCACAATCGACGCCATTGCGGTAAAGATTATCGGCCAGCTTGCGCACCTGGTCACGGCGATTGCTGAATACCATGACCTTTTCAACTTCTTCCTGGGTGATGATATTGAACAGAAGATTGTATTTGTCGTCGGTAGTAACCAGGTAGACGATCTGGTTTACAGCGTCAGCTGCCACTTTTTCTGGCTCAACTTCCACCATGATGGGGTCCATGGCCCAGCGCGCGGCAAGTTCGTTTATCTCCGGCGTGAATGTCGCACTGAACAGCAAGGTCTGTCGACAGTCCTTCTTCGGGGTGCGCGCGACGATTTGTCGTACCTGGGGAATGAAGCCCATATCCAGCATCCGATCCGCCTCATCCAACACCAGGATTTCCACCAGGCCGAGATAGAGGTTGTCGTTGCTCACGAAATCCAGCAGTCGGCCTGGGGTCGCCACCAGAATATCGACTGGCCTGGCTTCCAGTGCCCGATTCTGCTTCTGGTAGTCTTCACCGCCCACCAGGGTAACGGTGTGCAGGTCGCAGCCATCAGTCAGCTTTACCGCATCGCTGGCGATCTGGATTGCCAACTCCCGGGTTGGTGCCACGATAAGCGCCCGGGGTTCCGCCAGATATCGCTCGTCTTCGACAGGATTGCAAAGCAGGTCATTGATGATTGTAATCAGGAAGGCCGCCGTCTTGCCTGTCCCGGTTTGAGCACGCCCGGTTACGTCATGCCCTTCCAGAGTATAGCGCAGGCTCTGCGCCTGAATAGGAGTGCAATGCTCGAAACCCAGCTTGCGGATAGCCTCACGCAGTGGGGCCTCGAGAGCAAAACTGTCAAAGGAGATTGGAGCTTCTGTGCTGCTGCTGTCCATGAACTACTGCTTGTTAATGCCTGAACGGTTAGTGACCGAACTGTTTATGCCTGTAAACGTTCTACGGCTGAAGTGGGCTGGCATGATAGCCACTAGCCGGTTGGGAAGCAACGCAGCATCACAATCAGGATGGGACTGGGCGATTGGCACAGGCCGGACAATTGGGATCCCGGGGAAGCTTCATCTCCCGCCACTGCATGGATCTGGCATCCAGTAGCAGCAGCCTGCCGGCGAGGGTGGTGCCTATTCCCGCGAGCAGTTTGATGGCCTCCATGGCCTGCACCGAACCGATGATTCCCACCAGGGGCGCCATCACCCCATTGGTGCTGCAGGAGGTATCCGCATCATCGCCCTCCTGGTACAAGCATTGATAGCAGGGAGAATCATCCCGCCGACTGTCAAAAACAGCCACCTGACCCTCCATTCGAATAGCCGCACCGGATACCAGGGGTTTGGCAAACTTGATACAGGCCCGGTTGATGGCAAAGCGAGTCGTGAAATTATCGCAGGCATCAACGACCAGGTCGGCTTCCGCAACAGCCTGCTCGAGAGACTCCCCAGCCAGGCGCTGATCGAGCAAGGCAAGGGAAACATCCGGATTCAATCCCCGCAATGTATCCGCCGCCGAGCTCACCTTGGATTCGCCCAGGTTACCGTGACTGTGTGCAATCTGGCGTTGCAGGTTAGTGAGCTCAACCTTGTCATCGTCGGCAAGTGTGAGCCTGCCTACCCCCGCTGCCGCAAGGTACATTGCCGCGGGACAGCCCAGCCCTCCCACTCCGACGATCAGCACACTGGCGTCTACCAGCTTCTGCTGCCCGGCCACATCCATGTCCGGCAACATTATCTGGCGGCTATAACGCAACAGGGCTTCATCTTTCATGATTTATCTGCCATCGCAATTCAGCGAATCCTGGATTTGATCCTGACGAGGCCTGCATAGTATCACCTAGCCGTCCCAGCGTGCCTGGGTCACCCGCTCGTGCCCGGCAAGATCATGTCTTGCCGCCACATCCTGGTAACCAACAGCGGAGAGTTTCCCAGCCAGGCTGGCATGTTGCTCATAGCCGTGTTCCAACAAGAGCCAGGCGCCCTTCTTAAGTACGTCGGTGGCAGACTCGATTATGGTGAACAGATCAGCGTAGCCATCGTCATCAGCGACCAGCGCGAGCCGCGGTTCGAACCGAAGATCACCTTGTTGCAAGTGCGCATCGCTGGCGGCGACATAGGGTGGGTTCGCCAGCACCACATCGAAATGCCCGGCCTCCAGGCCCTGGCACCAGTTGCCTTTCACAAAGCTGACATTCTGCAGCGCGAGTGCCGCAGCATTGCGCCGGGACAGACCCAGGGCCCCCTCGCTGACATCCACGCCAAGCACCTGCCAGGCAGGCCGGCTGTGAGCCAGCGCCAGGGCGATGGCGCCACTGCCAGTACCAAGATCCAGCACCGAGCAGGCCTCGGCATTCCCCGCTAACTCCAACGCCGTCTCTACCAGCAATTCCGTTTCCGGACGCGGTATGAGCACATCGCTGTTGACCTCCAGCCTGATATCCCAGAAATCCCGGTAACCTAGTAAATAGGCCACAGGCTCACCATCGAGACGCCTGCGGAGCAGTAATTGAAACTGCTCGAGGACGCCAGCAGCGACCTGTAGGTCGGGATAAGTGCGCAGGAACTCCCGGCCTTTTTGCAGGCAGTGGGCCAGCAACAGCTCTGCATCGATTTGCGGACTGTCACCGCCAGCGAGACTCTCAGCCGCCGCGAACAGGACCTGCTTGATGGTGTTAGCCAAGACTGGTCAGTCCTCGGCTGCCAGCCCTGCCAACAGGTCGGCCTGGTATTCATTGATAAGTGGCTGGATAACGGAATCCAGGTCGCCCGCCATTATTTCCGACAGGTTGTAGAGGGTAAGCTTGATGCGGTGATCGGTAACCCTGCCCTGCGGATAGTTGTAGGTGCGAATCTTTTCCGAACGGTCACCGCTGCCCACCAGCTTGCGCCGGGTATCAGACTCTTCCTGTTGTTGTTCCTGCTGCGCCTGGTCGAGTAACTTGGCCTGCAACAGGGACATGGCGCGCGCCTTGTTCTTGTGCTGGGAGCGTTCATCCTGGCACTCCACCACAAGGCCTGTCGGCAAGTGGGTGATGCGAATAGCGGAATCCGTCTTGTTGACGTGCTGACCACCCGCCCCACTGGCGCGAAACGTGTCTATACGCAGGTCGTTCTTGTTGATATCTATCTCATCGACACCTTCCAGTTCCGGCATGACCGCCACGGTACAGGCAGAGGTATGGATACGACCCTGTGTCTCAGTTTCCGGTACACGCTGCACGCGGTGGGCGCCGGATTCAAACTTCAGCTTCTCGTAGACATCTTTGCCTTCGATGCGACTGATCAATTCCTTGTAGCCACCTTGTTCACCCGGACGCTCGGTGATGGTTTCAAGCTTCCAGCCCTGACTCTCGGCAAACCTGGAATACATGCGAAACAGGTCGCCGGAAAAAATTGCAGCCTCGTCGCCACCGGTACCTGCGCGAATCTCTAGGAACACGTTACAGCTATCCTTGGAGTCCTTCGGCAGCAGGAGTTTCTGCAGATCCAGCTCCAGTTCTTCAAGCTCGCTCTCGCTGCTGGCGATCTCCTCTTCTGCCATGGCCCGAATGTCCGGGTCATCGTCTTTCTGCATCTCCCTGGCTTGCTGCAGGTTTTCGCTCACCGCCTGAAAACGCAGAAAACTCTTCACCACGTTTTCCAGCTCGGAGTATTCCTTGGACAGGTCACGGAATTTTGCCTGGTCTGAAATAATCTCGGCATCGCTGAGCAGCGCCTCCAGTTCATCGAACCGGTCTTTCAGGTTTTCAAGCTTTATACGAATCGACTGCTTCATCTATGAAGTTCTACTGCTGTTCCCAATTAAATAGACACACATGCATTCCCTCATTCGGAATCCACGTCCAGTTCATACAGTTCCTGAATCAGATACAGGATATCATCGCGCCCTTCTGCACTGGCCTCCTTCATCTGCACACTCGGCGAATGAATCAGCTTGTTCGTGAGGCCCCGGGCCAGGCTTTCCAGCACCGCACCCGGGTCGTCGCCTTTTTCCAGCGCCCTGGCAGCCTTCTGTAATTCCGCTTCCCTGATCTCATCGGCCTTGCCACGAAATGCGCGCAGGGTAGCGACCGCATTTAGCGAACGCAGCTTCTTGCGATATTCCTCGACGCCCCGTTCGATGATGGAGTGGGCCTGGGCCGCTGCCTCTTCCCTGCTCTTCTGGCTGTCTTCGATTACACTGCTGATGTCATCGATGCTGTACAGGTAGGCATCGGCAACCTGCGCGACTTCCTGCTCGATATCCCTCGGTACTGCCAGATCTACCAACAACATCGGCTTATGCCGTCTTTGTCGAAGCGCCCGCTCCACTGCACCTTTACCCAACAAGGGTAATTGGCTGTTGGTGGATGAGACAACGATGTCAGCATCAACGAGCAAGTCAGGAATCTCCGACAACAAGGCACCATGCGCAGAAAAGCGTTTGGCAATTTCCAGGGCATTGTCCAGGGTTCGGTTGGCCACGACGATTCTAGTCACGCCCTTCTCCACCAGGTGACGGGCAACCAGTTCAATGGTACGCCCCGCACCGATGAGCAGAACACTCAGGCTTGGTAGCTTGCTGAATATCCGTTCAGCCAGACTCACCGCGGCATAGGCGACCGATACCGGATTCTCGCCGATCGCCGTGTCAGTTCTCACTTCTTTTGCAATGCTGAACGATTCTTCAAAGGCATTGCCAAGCTCTGAACTGACAACACCCAGGTCTTTCGAAACTGCATAGGCCGATTTTATCTGCCCAAGTATTTGTGGCTCACCCAGAATCATGGAATCCAGACCACAGGACACCTTCATCAGATGCCGGATCACATCGTCCCCTTCGAATGAATACAGGCAACGAGCCAGGTCTTCGGCATCGAGCTGGTGATACTGGGACAACCACTGCATCAGGGCCTGATCGGCATTGGCGGGCTCACTGTCCACAGCCGAATCTTCACCGTCTCCACTGGAGAAGCTGGTATAGATCTCGGTGCGATTACAGGTGGACAGGATCACCGCCTCAGACACGGAATCCAGCCCCTGCAGATTCTGCAAGGCGTCAGCGACGATTTCGGGCGGAAACGCGACTTTTTCCCGCAGCTCGATGCCGGCGGTGTTGTGGTTGATACCCACGAGGTGGAGCGCCATGAAATTACCGTGACAGAACTAAGATGGCCGATCAGGAGGCCGAACAAAAAGGGCCAATATATTACTCGATTACCGCCCCCGTTCCCATCTGCTTGCTGATGGTGCAGGGCTGCAGTGGGTTTCCCGGGAGGCCCGCAGGCGCTGGCCTGAAGACGTCACAGGGAAAAGAAATGGCAGGCAATCCGGTCAGTACAACAGGACCAGCCAAACCAGTGCGGGGTCAGGGTCGTATTTCTTTCTGTTACCCTGTGTTCCTGTGACCCCGGCGTTACCCCCGATTCGTGACCTGCTACAATGCAGCGCCATGACCCCGGGCCGAGCAATTTCAGGCAAGCCCACGGCGCAAGACGGCAATCCAGCCCACGGTAGCCTCACACGATCAGGCAAGAGCGAGCCAGCAAAAAAATACAATGAAGATGATTTCCCGCCTATTTCCCCAGCTTCTACTGGGCGGCTTACTGGCTGCCTGTACAGCAACGAGTACTCAGCAGCCGGTCGATGCCATTGCCGACACCCCCCGCAACGCGGTTGCTGAATCCGGCCCTGCCTCCGATGCAGGAGCCAGCAACACCACACCCGGGCAGAATCCTGTGGCGCAGGAAGAGGTCATCGAATACGGCAATTTTACCGAGGAGCAGCTCTATCAGGCGATAATCAGCGAGCTGGGAGCACAACGCGGCGACCTGGGTGAAGCCGGTAACAACTACCTGGACCTGGCTATCCAGACTCGCGACCTCGGCATCATCCAGCGCGCCGTGCAGTTCGCCTCCGTTAACAATGACGTGAACGCCCTGATGCAATTGGGCCTGCTGTGGGCTGACGTGGACCCCACCGCTGCCCGCCCGCACCTGCTGCTGAGTTTTCAGTTCCTCGAAACCGGCAATTTTCAGCAAGCCCTATCGCACATGGCGCGGGTCATCGAACTGGGTGGCGAGATTGACTTCTCAGCCCTGGCGGCCCGCACGGGTCAACTCGACAATCGTACCCGCAGCAGGCTGATAGAAAACCTCCGACCACTGGTCAATGAATTTGCCGACCAGGTCTCGGTGCGTATCGCCCTCGTCCAACTGCTGGCCCAGAATGGTGAATTCGACGCGGCCCTGGCCGAGTTCCAGGCGCTGGAAGACCAGTCCCAGGCAAATCCACGCATGGTGATGCTGCACTCCCAGATCCTGCAGCGCGCGGGCGATGAAGAAGGTTCGCTCCGGGTCATGCGGGAAGGCGTCGCATTATTCACTGAGGACAAGACCCTGCGCCTCAGTTACGCCCGCATGCTGATCCAGCTCGGAGACTACCGGGCAGCGCAGCAACAATTTGCCTATCTGATGGAACAGGATCCGCAGGACTGGGAGACACTCTACTCCATGGCGCTTCTGGACATGGAAATGGAATCATTCCGCTCGGCAGCCCAGCGTTTTCTGCGACTCGTCAACATCGAAGAACGGGCCGATGAGAGCAACTACTACCTGGGTTTCATCTACGTACAACTGGATGATCCCGAGCAGGCTATCGAACACTATCGGCGGGTCCGCATCGGCACCCAGAACTTCCTGGCTGCCCAGCAGCAGGCTACCTTCCTGTCGATCGAAATGGGTAAGCTGGAAGAGGCGCACGCGCACCTGAACCGCCTGTCTCGAGGCCAACCGCGGCTGGAAATTCTGTTCAATACCGTCGAATCTTCTGCACTCATCCAGGCTGGAATGCCGGACAAGGCACAGGAACTCCTGGATCGCGCCCTCAACAAATACCCCAATGAGACCGATCTGCTGTTTGCCCGTGTGCTGCTGTCTGACAGTTTGGGGGATCAGGAAAGCTCGGAGCGGGACCTGCGGCAGATAATCCTGATGAAACCCGATGATGCCCGTTCCCTCAATCACCTGGGCTATATGCTGGCGAACCAGACCGGCCGCTATGAGGAAGCACTGCAGCTACTGGAGCGAGCCATTGAGATCTCTCCGGATGACCCCGCCATCATCGACAGCCTGGGTTGGGCCCAGTACAAGCTCGGACGCTATGACGAGGCGCTGGCGAATCTGCGTCGGGCCTATGCCGCATTCCCCGATCACGAGGTCGCTTCCCATGTGGGTGAAGTACTGTGGATGATGGGCCGGCAGGATGAAGCCATCGAGATCTGGAGAGAAGCCCTGGAGACCCGGCCCGATAGCGAGCTGATCCTCGAAGCGGTAGATCGCCTGCAGGCAGACATCTAGCCAGCAACGATCCCCGCTCTCTTACTTCATATTCATGCAGACACGCATTAGCTGACAGAACCAGGACCCTTTTCATGCAAGGCGGCAAACTCATCAGCGCACTTAGCGTACTCATCCTCCTGCAGCAGTGTAGCACTGTGGCACCGCCGGCAACGGAGAATGTGGTGTGGGGTGCCCAGCGGCAGTTGCTGGAATCCCTCAACAACTGGCAGCTCAGGGGCAGGGTCAACGTCCTCTACGACAATGAATCCTACACGCCCCGTATCATTTGGGAGCAGCAGCAGGACGACTACTACATCAGGCTCTGGGGCACCTTCAATGCGGGCAATACCCACATCAACGGACGCCCGGGATTTGTCACCATGGAACAGGATGGGGACACGCTCACCGCCAGCAGCCCGGAGGAACTGATCCTGCAGCAACTGGGGTACGAACTGCCAGTATCCTACCTGGAGTACTGGATCCGGGGGTTACCAGCCCCGACCTCGAATGCGGAACTGATCTTCAACGACCTCAATCAATTGCAGGGCATGGTCCAGGACGGCTGGACCGTGAATTATCCTGACCCACGCCAGTACGGGGAGCTAACCCTGCCACGCCGGGTCGATGTGACCCGCCCGCTTGACGATGTGCGTCTGCGCTTCGTCGGGCTGAGCTGGACTCTGGACCAGGCCGCCAACTGATGCAGGGCTACCCCCTTAGGCGTATGGCCCCGGCCAAGCTCAACCTGTTCCTGCATATCACCGGGCGGCGAGCCGACGGCTATCACCAACTGCAGACTGTCTTCCAACTACTCGACTTCGGTGACGAACTGGGTTTCCGGCTCAGGGAAGACGGGGAACTTCACCTGCAGCTCGATCCCGCCTCGCGGGCTCCCGACGTCCCGTTGCAGAGCAACCTGATTCTGGATGCCGCCGAAGCACTCAGGCGGCGCGTGGGTCGACCCGGGCTTGGCGCCGATATCCTGCTCAACAAGCGCATACCCATGGGAGCCGGGCTCGGCGGCGGCAGCAGTGATGCCGCCACTACCCTGCTGGCCCTGAATACACTGTGGGAGTTGCATGCCGAACTGCCGCTGCTCATGGAGATCGGCCTGGGCCTGGGCGCCGACGTGCCGGTGTTTTTGCAGGGCCAGTCAGCCTGGGCAGAGGGCGTCGGGGAGGATCTCGAACCATTGATACTGCCACTATGCTGGTATCTGGTGGTCACGCCGGATTGCGAGGTATCTACAGCTCGCATTTTCATGCATGAAAATTTGACACGAAACTCCGCAACCATCAAAATTGCCGACTTTCTCGCGGGGGGGTCTCGAAATGACTGCGAATCAGTCACTTGCGAACTCTATCCCGAGGTCGCGGAAGCGCTGAACTGGCTCGGCCAGTTTGCTGAAAGCCGCATGACCGGCACAGGATCCAGTGTCTTTGCCAGCTTCCCCGACGCCGCAGGCGCCGAGGCAGCACTGGCCAAATTACCGGCAGGCTGGACAGGATTTGTGGCCGCAGGCGTGAATTCGCTGGAAGAGCTGAGTAGCGCGACCTAAAATAAGCGCTTGAGATAAAACGATTTTCTTGGGGTGTCGCCAAGTGGTAAGGCACAAGGTTTTGATCCTTGCATGCGTTGGTTCGAATCCAGCCACCCCAGCCAAATTTGTCGGTCATTCCCTGGGTCAGCATGTCCCCGGTAGCAGTGACCCTGGTAGCAAGCAGCACCCATAGGACAGTATCGTGGCAACCAATTTGATGGTTTTTTCCGGTAATGCGAATCCCGCGTTAGCGGACGCTATTGCCCGCTATATCGGTGTTCCCCTGGGCTATGCCAGTATAAGCAAGTTCAGCGATGGCGAAGTCACCGTTGAACTGAATGAGAACGTCCGTGGCAAGGACGTATTTGTGATCCAGCCTACCTGCGCGCCCACCAACGACAGCATCATGGAATTGTTGCTGATGGCGGACGCCCTGCACCGCGCGTCAGCCAACCGAATCACTGCCGTGATTCCCTATTATGGCTACGCGCGCCAGGATCGCCGGGTTCGCTCTGCACGGGTGGCGATCAGCGCCAAGGTCGTGGCTGACATGATCAGCACGGTCGGAGTCAATCGTGTGCTCACGGTGGATTTGCACGCGGAGCAGATACAGGGATTCTTCAGCATTCCTGTGGACAACGTCTACGGCTCGCCGGTACTGACCGACGACATCGAGCGCCAGAACTACCAGAACCTGCTCGTGGTATCGCCAGACGTAGGCGGCGTAGTGAGGGCCCGGGCGGTTGCCAAGCAACTAAACGTGGATCTCGCGATTATCGACAAGCGACGCCCCACCGCCAATGAGGCGCAGGTCATGCACATTATCGGCGATGTTGCAGACCGCTGCTGTCTCATCGTCGACGACATGGTGGATACGGCCGGCACCCTGTGCAAGGCCGCACAGGCGTTAAAAGAACATGGCGCCAGCAAGGTGGTCGCCTATGCCACACATCCGGTGCTTTCCGGACTGGCAATCGAGAATATTGAAGGATCGGCGCTGGATTCCCTGGTAGTAACCGACACGATCCCCTTGAGTGAACAGGCGAAAAAATGTTCGCGCATCCGCCAGCTGTCCATGGCGCGACTGCTGGCCGAATCGATTCGCCGCGTGAGCAACGAAGAATCCATTAGCGCGATGTTCGACAACACCTGATACGAGTGATTCGGACATCTAGCGGATAGACCGGGACACGCTCATACGAGCCTGTCCTTTTTTTAACCCTTCAGGAATCGGTCGCAGATTCCATGAAGTCTTATCTGTACTGGAGTTTACTATGTCAGATGCATTCGAACTGAACTGTAGCGTTCGAACCGAGCAGGGAAAAGGTGCGAGCCGCCGCCTGCGTCGTTTGAAGAACCAAATACCGGCAATCCTCTATGGTGGAGGCAAGGATCCTGTCTCCCTGACTATCAGCCACGACGATATTTTTCACGCGACTGAGAATGAGGCATTCTTTGCCCACATCATCACCCTCAATATCGATAACACCAAGGAAAAGGCCGTAATCAAGGACTTGCAGCGTCACCCTGCCAAGCCATTTATCGTCCATGCGGATTTCCTCAGGGTAAATGAGAACGAGGCTATCGTCGTGAATGTCCCCATACACTTCATTAATGAAGAGAAGTGTGTTGGCGTTAAACTGCACGGCGGCAACATCCTCAAGACGCTGACCGAAATTGAGATTTCCTGTCTGCCCAAGGACCTGCCCGAATACATTGAAGTAGATATGCTGAATGTGGACGTGGGCGATACCGTTCACCTGTCTGACATCACTCTGCCTGAAGGTGTCACGAGTGTCGCATTGGCCCACGGCGGCGAAGATAGCGACCTCTCCGTAGCCATCATCCAGCAGCCTCGCGGAAGTGACGATGAAGGTGGAGACGACAGTGCCGGCGCAGCCGAGAGCAAGGCCGCTGCGGAAGGTGAAGACAAGTCTTCTGACGGCGAAGACTAGACCTCTACTGCAACCGTTAACCGCCGTAAGGCACTAACAGTTAGTCATCAACTACATCAGGATTAGGGAACCTCTGATCAGTCATGTTTCATCTCCGGCGTGCAGCCAGACGCGACAGGCTCCGCGGAGAAGAGACATGATTGCTGGCAGGCTCCCTGGACTATGCCAGGCGACTCTCTGAAACTCATTGTGGGCCTGGGAAACCCGGGCCCACAACACGATTCCAATCGCCATAATGCGGGCGTGATCTTTCTGCACCATCTCTGCAAGAGCTATGGTGGGATTTTGCGTGGCGAAAGCAAATTCTTCGGGGAATTCACTTCCATCTCGATCGACGGGCACGATGTCAAACTGCTGTTCCCCACGACCTTCATGAATCACAGTGGGAAATCGGTTGCCGCGGTGTGCAGGTTTTTCAAGATCGAACCACAGAACATGCTGGTGGCCTATGACGAGATCGACTTTGATGTAGGCGTTACCCGATTCAAGGAAGGTGGCGGCCATGGCGGCCACAATGGTATTCGCGACATTATCAACGCGCTCGGTGGCGCAAAAGATTTTTACAGACTGCGCATCGGCGTGGGACATCCTGGACACAAATCCATGGTAGCCAACTACGTGCTCAGCGATCCGTCACGATCCGAAGCTGATGTCATCATGTCGAATATTGAAGACGCAATAAGGGTGCTTCCCATTGCCGTACGTGGCGAATGGGGCGAGGCCATGCAAAAACTACACACCCAATAGTTACCACTCAACAGGAACACAACGAAGATGTCAGTGAAATGCGGTATCGTGGGCTTGCCCAATGTTGGTAAATCGACTCTGTTCAACGCCCTCACCAAGGCTGGCATCGCTGCAGAGAATTTTCCGTTCTGTACCATCGAGCCGAACTCAGGCATCGTATCCATTCCCGACCAGCGGCTGGACAAGCTGGCCGAGATTGTCAAACCACAGAAAATCATTCCCACCACCGTCGAATTCACAGACATCGCCGGCCTGGTAGCGGGCGCCTCCAAGGGTGAAGGCCTGGGCAACCAGTTTCTGGCCAATATTCGCGAATGTGACGCCATCGCTCACGTCGTACGCTGTTTTGAAGATGAGAACGTCACCCATGTGGCCAACAGCATAAATCCGGCGGCCGATATCGAAACCATCAATACCGAACTCGCTCTCGCCGATCTGGAAACAGTCGACAAGAGTCTAGATCGGGTGAGTCGGGTAGCCAAGAGTGGCGACAAGGATGCACAACGCCAGGTGCAGTTGCTGGAAAAGGTGAAGGCGCATCTGGATAAAGCACAGCCGGTACGCACGTTGCAACTGCACAAGGAAGAACAGGCTGACCTCTACTCGCTCCACCTGCTCACCGCGAAACCGGTGATGTACATCGCCAATGTGGATGAGGACGGATTCGAGAACAATCCCTTCCTCGACAAGGTGAAGGAGATCGCAGCGGCGGAACAGTCCGAGGTCGTGGCGATCTGCAACAAGCTGGAAGCCGAGATCGCCGAGTTGGAAGATGACGAGAAACAGGAGTTCCTGCAGGAACTCGGCATGGAAGAGCCCGGACTCGACAGGGTGATCAGGGCCGGATACCAGTTGCTCGGATTACAGACCTATTTCACGGCGGGCGAGAAAGAGGTTCGCGCCTGGACTGTGCGCAAGGGTGCTACCGCACCGGCCGCCGCTGGCGTTATCCACACAGACTTCGAGAAAGGCTTCATTCGCGCCGAGATCGTGGCCTACGACGACTACGTGAACAACAACGGCGAGAGCGGTGCCAAGGATGCAGGCAAGTGGCGCCTGGAGGGCAAGGAATACATCGTGCAGGACGGCGATGTGATCCATTTCCGCTTTAATGTCTAGGGCTCGTTCGCTTTACTTCTTCGCTGCGGTTACACCACTAGCGGAACAAGGATAATCTGCATTCCGTTCGCCGATATTCGGCAAACTACACTGCATACTTCTCATAGTGATCAGAATGACCTAGAGTGCCGACTATGGCTCTGTTGATCATTTTCTTCCTGTTCGCCATCGGATTCTCCTTCCTGTGTTCCATACTGGAGGCAGTGCTGTTGAGCATCACTCCCTACTATGTGGGCATACAACAACAGGAATGCACTGAAATCGGCGAGGATCTGGCCCGTTTCAAGGGGGATATCGACAGACCTCTGGCCGCCATCCTTTCGCTGAACACGATCGCCAACACCCTGGGCGCTGTCGGAGTAGGATCGCAGGCCGCCGTGGTTTTCGGATCGACCCGCATTCAATTGTTCGGAACCAGCTTCCTGAGCTGGGAGGCGATGATCGCCGGCGGCATGACACTGTGCATTCTCACCTTCTCAGAGATCATCCCCAAGACCATAGGCGCCAACTACTGGGAGCGACTCACGCCCTTTACGGTATACACCATGAAGATCATGTTGTACGTGCTGGCTCCCTTCGTCTGGTTCGCCCGGTTCGTCACCCAGCGCCTGAAGAAAAACAAGAGCAAACCCATCCTCACCCGCAATGATTTCCTGAAGATGACAACCCTGGGACTGGAAACCGGCGCCCTGGATACGAGTGAAGGCTTCATCATCCAGAACCTGCTGCGCTTTGACAGGATACAGGTCGAAGACGTCATGACCCCGCGCGAGATTGTCGTGACAGCCGACGCCCGGATGCGCCTGCAAGACTATGTCAAAGCGCACGAAGACCTGCCCTTCTCCCGAATACCTGTCTATCGGGAATATGACTACTGCATAATCGGCTATGTACAAAAGGATGAATTACTCAGGCACATGCTGGATAAAGACGGTGATATTCTGCTCGGCGATATTCGCAGGGAATTGCCCGCAGTCAGTTCGCGCATGTCCATCGCGGACCTGCTCGATCTCTTCCTCCACAAAAGAGAACACATGGCGCTGGTTCATGACAGCAAGGATGCTGTAGTCGGCATAGTTACCGTGGAAGATATCGTGGAGACGGTGCTGGGACTGGAATCGATAGATGAAGAGAACCGCCATGGCGAGTGGCGCGATCTGGCCAGGTTGTATTGGCACAACCGTATGGCAGAAGACGACAAATCCCGGCAAGCCGGGTTGCCGGAGAAACGATAAGCGCTCGCGGTCTGGCGAATCGGCAAGTTTTCCTGCTATCTTTCTTCTTTGCAGCGAGCATTTCCCATTCGAGGAGTCCATAGTGAGAGTAAACCTACTGCCCGCAATCCTGGCGAGCGTCATGTGTTTTTCCAACCTGCAGGCCCAGACCCTGGAAGATGAAGCGGTCGCCTGGTTACAGCAATATATCCAGATCGACACGATCAATCCTCCGGGCAATGAATCCCGCGCCGTGGATTTCCTCGCGGCCATCTTCGAAGCCGAGGGCATCGAATACGAGACTGCCGAGAGCGCACCAGGACGGAGCAATATCTGGGCACGGCTGGAGGGTGGAGACGAACCGGGCCTGATCCTGCTGCAACACTCCGATGTGGTACCCGCCAACGAAGAGTTCTGGACCATTCCTGTACTCTCCGGTGCCATCCGCGATGGCTTTATCCTCGGCCGTGGTGCCCGTGACATGAAGGGCCTCGGCACCCTGCAGCTGGCCACCTTCCTGGCCCTGCACCGCTCCGGGGTTGAGCTGAATAGGGATGTGGTGTTCCTCGCCACCGCCGACGAGGAAGCTGGCGGCTTCTACGGGGTGGGCTGGTTGATCGAGAACCGTCCGGAAATCTTTGAGGACATCGGCATCCTGCTGAATGAAGGCGGCGGTGGCAGCCGCAGCGAGGAAGGTGATGTGGTGTTCGGTGTGGAAGTCACCCAGAAGGTACCCGTGTGGCTCCGCCTGAACGCTGTCGACACGCCGGGACACGGCTCATCCCCCCGCACTACCAGTGCGGTCACCCGCATCGTTCAGGCGCTGAATACCCTGCTGGAAAACCCCTTCCCGCCACGCATCATCGGTCCGGTGAACGACTATTTTGCCGCCCTGTCGGTGGATATGAATGAGGAATGGGCAGGCTCCTATGCCGACATCAGCAATGCGATCCAGGACCCGGCCTTCGTGCAGCGCCTGCACGAAGCCAGACCGGGTCATAATTCCCTGCTGCGGGACACCTGCTCCATGACCCGCATGAGCGGTTCCAGCAAGATCAATGTGATTCCGCCAGAAGCCTGGGCTGAGCTGGACTGCCGCATCCTGCCGGACAAGCCCGCCGAGCAATTCATCGCCGAACTGGACCAATTGATCGGCCATACCGGGGTCGAGATCCAGACCATCATGGCCTTCACCCCCGCTATATCCGAAACCAATACTCGCCTGTTCCGGGCTATCGAGAGCGTCACCCAGGAACTCCACCCCGGTTCCCGGGTACTCCCCAGTGTCAGCACCGGCTTCACCGACAGCCACTTCACCCGTGACCTGGGCATCGTCAGCTATGGCTTCAATCCCCTGATCACGGACTCCGGCGAACACACCGGCGTCCACGGCAACGACGAGCAGGTCGGCGAAGCCGCCTTCCGCCAGGCCGTAGGTGACTTCTATGCCGTGGTCAGGAACGTGGTAATCGACTAAATCCGGGGCCTGCAGCCGCAGGCCCCATTCTTGACATTTAGTCCCGAAATCGCCAAAATTCGCGGCCTTTTAGAGGTTCAGCCCTTCGAATTCCGACGAATCAGAAAGTTTAGGAAATTCGTCACGAGAGTTTCGAGGATGCTTTAGCCGGGAGTTTTATTCTTAATCTTTCAGCAGGCGTACTCTAAGTACGTCGAGCACAAGATTGAAAATATAATTTTCAGGAGTCGGACCCGTGAGCAGAGTCCGAGTCCGCGGAAAGAGATCTTCGGTGCGGGTAGCAGAACAATACGTTTTACGATTGGCTACCAGCTCCTGGACACTACGATGGCAATGTAGCTCAGCTGGTTAGAGCACAGCATTCATAATGCTGGGGTCGGTGGTTCAAGTCCACCCATTGCTACCATCTTGAAAAGCCCGTATTGCATGCAATGCGGGCTTTTTCTTTTTACCAATCCTAAACCCTTACCTGTTTCTGTTCCGCTAGCTGGTCATGGACACCACCTCGATAGTCGCACTGAGCGCACTCCTGCTACTGGTCATAGCCGTCACCTTCTACGTGGTCTACTGGCCCGGCATCCGAATCCGTCGCATCGAGCGTCAGGCCTTCCCAACAGCATGGCAAGCCATCATCGAGCGCCGGCTACCGTTCTGCAGGAAGTTCACCGGCGAACAGCAGCAGCGGCTGCAGAACCTCATCAAGCGCTTCCTGGCCGACCACAGTTTCGTCGGCTGCGCCGGTATCGACATTACCGATGAGATTCGACTCACCATCGCCGCACAGGCATGCCTGTTGATTCTCAACAAGCCCGGATACGCCTACCGCAGCCTGCAATCCATACTGGTCTATCCATCCACCTTTGTAGCGACTCGGGAAGTGCGTAACGACCTCGGCCTGGTCTCCACCAGCCATATGGCCATGTTGGGCGAATCCTGGGACCAGGGCAAGGTCGTGTTGGCCTGGGACAATGTGGAGCAAGGCGTATGCAATCTGGAAGATGGCAGGAATGTTGTGCTGCACGAGTTTGCCCATCAACTGGACAGTGAATCTGGTTCGGTCAATGGTGCACCGGTGCTACAGACCCGAGGTGCCTACAAGAGTTGGGCCCATGTCTTTCACAAGGAATTCGAACAGCTGAATCGACGCAAGGCTCACCACCACGCCAGCCTGATGGATCAGTATGGAGCAAGCAATCCCGCCGAGTTCTTTGCAGTAGCCACTGAGACTTTCTTCGAGAGACCCAGGGAGATGACCGCTCATCATGAGGAACTGTACAGGGAGCTGAGTACACTCTACAACGTGGCGCCCCAGGACTGGTACTAGGAGAAACCTTGATTGAGCCGCTGTTTCCGGGTTTGCGTTCCCGGGAATCCATTACAATAATTCGCGCAGGCGTAGCAGGCACTGGAAAGCCTGCACGCGATCAATCCATTTGGCGCAGACCTAGTCAAAATTACCATTCCAGGGCCATCCCAGAACCTCTCCATAATGCCTCGCCAGTTCTTCCCAACCGTATTTCATGGCAGTTTCTGCTAACACTGGTCCTATGGCATAGCCATCCATGAGTATCTCGGCGAAATCCAGGCACATATGCCAGCCCGCGGCCGACGGTGTGATCCAGCGTTCATCCTGAACCGTGTGGCGAAGAGTTAAGCGAGTTCCATCCATATTATCTTCCAGCTCCCAGCGCAAGGTATTGTCCGAGCCCCAGCTGTAAACGAGCAGCCTGCCCTCAGCAATTTCCAGCACTTCACTCGCATAGTACTCCGGTGTGCTGCCGTCTATCATCTTCAGGCCAACCGGGCCCAGGGCATCGAGGTTCCGATCTGGCTCATAGGGTGCCCATTTCGGAATCTTTGTCCTTTCGGTCATCGCCGACCACACTTTTGCTGGAGGATGGCGCAGCTTGCGCACGAACACCAGGGTAGCCTGCCCGGATTCAGTTATGCACTCAACCTCGGCTGGTGCGGATGGTTTATAATCCTCAAGTTGCATGGTTCTTAGCCTCTGCATTCGTGCACCCCAGAATCGTCTATGCATGCAGGCATGTCAAAGCTTATCCACCTGCTTGCCGAAACCTGACACGGCTGACCAGTCGCCCACCTCTGAAGAGTGTGCTAGCTTATGGAACGGAATACCTGCACTCTCCAAGGAGTCATTCAGACGACTATTCAGGTAATCACTTTCTTATTTTAGGAATTCAGGCGACATTTCACAGGGACGGGACATGGAAAAATTTGGTATCGGACAGGCTGTTACGCGAGTGGAAGACCAGCGCCTTACCCGCGGCGAAGGTTGCTACATCGAGGACATCAACCTGGAAGGCCAGACCTGGGCCGCCTTCGTTCGTTCCCCCCATGCCAATGCCCGCATCCTGGAGATTGATTGCGAATCCGCCCGCGAGATGCCCGGTGTACTGGCTGTCTATACGGCAGAAGATCTGGAAGCCGATGGCGTCGGTCATGTGCCCTGCGGCGCAGACGCCCCGAACATCGATGGCTCCCCCTGTGTCAAACCACCCCGACCGGCCCTCGCCCAGGGTCAGGTACGCTTCGTCGGTGATGCCGTTGTGTTGGTCGTTGCCCAGACCCGCGGTGCTGCGGTGGATGCCGCCGAGCAGGTCTGGATTGATTATGAGATGCTGGACGCCGTCGTAGAAACCGCTCATGCACTGGACCAGGGGGCAGCCCAGGTCTGGGAATCGGCACCCGACAACCGATGCTTCCACTGGCAGGATGGGAATCCGGAGGCGACCCGGTCAGCCCTGGAACAGGCTGACAGAATCATCGAACTGGAGCTGGTCAATAACCGGGTGATCCCCAACTCCATGGAGACCCGGGGAGCTATTGCCGAAGTCGAAAAGGATAGTGGCAGACTGGCACTGCATGTGTCCTGTCAGGGCGTGCATATTATTCGTAATCGCCTGGCACAGATATTCAATTGCCAGACCGAAGACTTCAGGGTGCGCTGCTATGACGTGGGCGGCGGCTTCGGCATGAAGATCTTTCTCTTCCCCGAATATGTAGCGATCCTGTACGCGGCTCGCAAACTCAATCGCCCGGTGAAATGGATCTCGGAACGCAGCGAAGCCTTCCTCTCTGACACCCACGGCAGAGATCATGTGACGCGCCTGCGCCTGGCCCTCGATAGCGATGCCAAGATTCTTGGCCTGAAAGTAGATACCGTGGCCAACCTCGGGGCCTATCTTTCCAATGCGGCGCCCTTCGTGGCGACCGCGGCTGGCGTGGCCATGCTGGTAGGCTGCTATGACATCCCGACTGCCCATGTCGAGGTGCAGGGAGTTTTCACCAATACGGCACCTGTGGACGCCTATCGTGGCGCCGGCCGACCCGAAGCCATCTATGCCATCGAACGCCTGCTGGACGCGGCGGCGCGGGATCTGGGCATGGGGCCGGACGTGCTGCGCAGAAGAAACTTCATTCCCGCTTCTGCGATGCCGTACAAAACCGCTTTTGGCATCACCTATGATTCCGGAGAATTCGGTCGCAACATGGAGGACGCGCTGCGGATGGCAGACTGGGATGGTTTTCCAGCACGCCGTGCGGAGGCTGCCTCCCGGGGCAAACTGCGGGGCATCGGCCTGGCCTGTTACATTGAACGCTGTGCCGGCGGCGCACCCGAGGAGGCGCGACTCACGGTGAATGGCGAGGGTCGGGTCACCCTGTACATCGGCACCCAATCCAACGGCCAGGGGCATGAGACTGCATTCCGCCAGATCCTGGCTGAGCGCCTGTCGGTCCGATTTGAAGATGTAAGCATCATCCAGGGAGATTCAGACCTTATCGAATCCGGAGGCGGCACCATGGGATCCCGTTCGGTACCCGTGGGAGGCTCTGCCATTGGCGCGGCGGCAGATCGAATCATCGAACAAGCCACCAGACAGGCAGCGGAATTGTTGGAAACCGCGGAGGCTGATATCGAATTCAGCAACGGCGAGTTCAGAGTTGTGGGAACAGATCGCAGCGAATCCTTCCGGAGCGTGGCCGCGTCCTGCGTAGATGACCAGGGCATCAGCTTCGATGAGAAAGACAGCTTCGCGCCAGGCGAGGCGACTTATCCAAATGGTACCCATATCTGTGAGCTGGAAATAGATACGGCAACTGGCACAGTGGAAGTAGTTGACTACACAGTCGTCGATGATTTCGGCCATGTGATCAATCCGCTTCTGCTTGAGGGCCAGGTGCACGGTGGAATCGGTCAGGGCCTCGGCCAAGCCCTGCTGGAGCACTGCGCCTATGAGGCCGGCTCGGGACAACTCCTGTCAGCCAGCTTTATGGACTACACCATGCCCCGAGCCGATGATCTGCCCATGATTCGCTTCAAACGCAATGAAGTTCCCTGCCTGACGAATCCCCTGGGGATAAAAGGTGCCGGCGAGGCTGGCGCTATCGGTGCCCCACCTGCAATCGTCAACGCCATCATCGATGCGCTGAGTGAGCACGAAGTACGCCATGTCGACATGCCGGTCACGCCGGCGCGACTATGGCAGTTGCTTCATCATGCAGCAGCCTGATCATCGGCATTGCACCAAACAGGTGCATATCCCATCAAGGGCCGGGCCCTCCAACCCGGATTCCGGACCCGAGCCCGGCCTGCGAGCTCGCCATCGCGTGGTCGACCCACACTATTTCTCTTTATTTTTCAGTTGCTTGGACAATAGGCAGGCAGGCAGATAAAAAACCGGGGGACAGCAGCCAAAGCTGGCTCGGTTCTTGAAAACAGAAACAACCAACGACGCAAGCAACGACCCAAGAGGTCGCAGAGGCAATGAGTTTGTTGGTGTTTACAGATCTCGATGGCACCCTGATGGAACACGAGTCCTATTCGGTGGAGCCAGCCCGTGGCGCACTTGCGGCGCTGGCCAATCGGGGCATATCACCGCTTATCAATTCCAGCAAAACCCGTTCTGAAATCATCGCGATCCAGCAACAGCTGAATCTTGACGCGCCGTTTATCTGTGAAAACGGTGCCGCCCTCTACCACTACCACGATGCCACGGGAGAACCGATCGATCGCATTTTTGGTATTGATCGCCTGTCATGGCTGGACGATGTGCATCGCCTCCGCGCAGACCTGTCAATGCAATTCGAGGGATTCTCAGACTGGGAACCGGGGCAACTCGCGGAGATTACCGGCCTGGCTCACGCCGAGGCCGAACTGGCCCAACAGCGACAATACAGCGAGCCCATCCTGTGGCGTGATACCAGCAAGGCTTTCGCTCAATTCAGCGCCGCGCTGACGGAGATGGGCCTGCAACTCATCGAGGGCGGCCGCTACTACAGCATTCAGGGTAATCACGACAAGGCCACAGCGATGCAGTGGCTGAAAAGCAGCATCAATGACCCCGGCATACTCTCCGTTGCGCTGGGTGATAGCCCGAACGACAGTGCCATGCTGGAGGCCGCCGATATTGCCGTCATCATCAAGTCAGCCAAATCGGACCAGATCCGGTTACAGACACCAGGTCAGATCATTCGAACCAATCGACCGGGACCGGCTGGCTGGCAAGATGCCATCCTGGAAATCCTGGGCAGCCACGACGAACAAGCGCAGTGACAAAGAGAGGAAGCGACAATGGGTGATTTTCACCAGAATGGGGTCATTACGACACTTCACAACCTTGGCCAGCGACCCATCGAGGAGATGGAACAGGAACTCAGCCGCTATAGCAAGAATCGCCCCATGGGACTGGTATTGCCCTCCCTGTTTTCCGAGCTGGAAGGGCCGGCACTGTCTGGCATCATCGACGAACTGGTCAATGTTCCCTATCTGGAAGAAATCGTGATTGGCCTGGACCGTGCCGATCTCGAGCAGTACAAATATGCCATTGGGTACTTCGATCGCCTGCCCCAGCACCACCGAATTCTCTGGAACGACGGACCACGCTTGCTGGCCATCGACGCCCAGCTCAAGGAACTGGGGCTGGCACCTACCCATCTGGGTAAGGGGCGCAACGTCTGGTATTGCTATGGCTATATCCTGGCGTCCGGCCGTGCCGATGCCGTTGCACTGCACGATTGTGACATCCTCACCTATGATCGCAGCCTGCTGGCGCGACTGATCTACCCCGTCGCCAACCCGAATTTTAGCTATGCCTTCTGCAAGGGCTACTACTCCCGCGTTGCTGGAAATCGCATCGGCGGTCGCGTGATGCGACTGTTTGTAACTCCCATGATTCGTACACTGAAACGCGTCTGTGGACACAGCGAGTTTCTCGACTACATGGATGGTTTCCGCTACCCGCTGGCCGGGGAGTTCTCCATGCGGGCGTCGGTTATCAATGACCTGCGCATTCCCAGTGACTGGGGGCTCGAGGTTGGCGTGCTCTCGGAGATGAAACGCAACTACGCCACCAATCGCATCTGCCAGGTGGATATCGCCGACATCTATGATCACAAGCACCAGGACCTGTCCCTGGAAGACCGCGAGAAAGGCCTGTCCAAGATGAGCGTGGATATCGCCAAGGCACTGTTCCGCAAGCTGGCAACCAACGGTGAAGTATTCTCCCCGGAAATCTTCCGCAGCATCAAGGCCACTTACTACCGCATCGCCCTGGATTTCATCGACTCCTATCATAACGATGCCATGATCAATGGCCTCAGCTTCGATCGCCATACCGAGGAGAAGTCGGTGGAGCTATTTGCCAGCAACATCATGGTCGCCGGTGATCACTTCCTCGAAAAACCCATGGACACACCTTTCATCCCGAGCTGGAACAGGGTTATCAGTGCGATTCCCGACATCCTTAAGCAGATAAAGGACGCCGTGGAACAAGATCACCAGGAATACAGCCTGAAGTAGAAGTAGTCGCCCCATGTCTGAACAACAAGAAGACCCTGGCAAGGAACTGCAGCGCCGCATCATCGAACACCTCGCCATAATCTATCCCGACCTGGCCAGTGACGCGCTGGCCCGGGAATTGATGGCAGATATGAGCATGGGTCGAAACGTGCAGCAGCCCAAACCCTTTCATAACAATTGGGATCAGGGCGATACCATCCTGATTACCTATGGCAATACCATTCAGAATGAAGGTGAATTGCCCCTGCACAGTCTGCGGCGCTTCTTGAACAAGCATCTGAAGGATCACATCAGCGCAGTACACATTCTTCCCTTCTTCCCCTTCAGCTCCGATGACGGCTTCGCCGTTATGGACTACCTGTCCGTTAATCCAGCCCTGGGTGAATGGAAGGATATCGAAGCGATCAGCAAGGATTACAAGCTGATGGCAGATCTGGTGATCAATCACATGTCCAGCAGGAGCCTGTGGTTTGATAATTTCCTGAAGCGGCGGGATCCGGGGAAAGACTATTTCGTGGAGGGTAATCCGGCACAGGACTACAGTGCCGTGGTGCGTCCGCGGAACTCACCCCTGCTGTCTGCGGTGGAGACAGCGGACGGCACGCGACATGTGTGGTGTACATTCAGCGAAGACCAGGTAGATCTGAATTTCCGCAATCCAAGAGTCCTGGTCGAATTCGTTCGTATCATCCGTGACTACCTCAACCATGGAGTGTCCCTGTTTCGCATGGATGCCGTGCCTTTCCTGTGGAAACAGCAGGGAACTTCCTGCGTGCACCTGCAACAGACTCACGAGATCATCAAGCTGCTGCGTATCTTGATTGAGTACCATGCACCGGATGCGGTCATTATCTGTGAAAACAACGTGCCCAACCGGGAGAATCTCACCTATTTCGGCAACGCCAACGAAGCCCATGTCATCTACAATTTTTCCCTGCCACCGCTGTTGGTCTATACCCTGCTCTCCGGTGATTGTCGCCACCTGAAGACCTGGATGATGAGCATGCCACCGGCGCAATCGGGTACGGCTTACTTGAATTTCATCGCCTCCCAGGACGGCATGGGGCTGCGCCGGTTGGAGGGCCTACTGCGCGACGTGGAGCGCAATCGACTGGTGCAGGCGGCCGTGGACTTCGGCGGCAGGGTGACCCTGCGTCGGGCACGGGAAGGCTATGACAAGCCCTACGAGCTGAACATCGCCCTGTTCGACCTGTTGAAAGGTACCCTGCATCATGGCGAGGACAGCCTCGGCTTCGAGCGTTTCATCTGCGCCCACACCATCATGCTCGCCCTCGAAGGCATACCGGCAATCTATATCCAGAGCCTGTTTGGCTCACGCAACGACTACAGGCGACTGGAACACACCGGACGCAACCGCTCCATCAACCGGCATATCTGGCAACAACGGGAGATCGAGGAAACACTGGCGGATGCGGATTCAGTGCAGGGGAAGATCTTCAACGAACTGCGCCGCCTGATTGCGATTCGCCGCGGTCATGCCGCCTTTCACCCGAATGCCACACAGTTCACCCTGCACCTCGGCACCGAGGTGTTCGCATTCTGGCGCCAGAGCATCAATCGTGACCAGAGTATCTTCTGCCTGAGCAATATCACGAGCGTAGCCCAGACTATCAATCTTGCCGATATAAACCTCATCAATACCGACGATTGGTGTGACCTGATAACAGGCCATGAATACACAGACCTGAATCAGCAATTACAGCTGCAGCCTTACCAGACTGTGTGGATTTCCAATGCTAAAACTCGATAAATCGAGGTCTGGTGAGTCGAGCTGGCTGTTGGCTCTTCTTATCGGATCTGCGTGAGTTTTCGGAGATTGCGACGGTTAAACAGTCTTTTGTGCCTTTATGCAAGCTGTGGTCGTGCCATTGTTCTTCTGCAGAAAACCGCAAGAAACTTCACTAGTGCCCCCGCTCATCGGCTACCTGCTCAAGATAGATCGTCTCCAGACGCTCGACCGCCGCCACGAATCCCTCCGGGTCGACAAAGGTATCCGGATCATAAGCCTGGCCTGGCTGCCACTTGTCGTGCATGTTGTACTGGCTGTTATGGGCGGCAACCCACACATCGACATCCATGGCTTTCTGCGAGGCATAGGTCCTGGCGAAGTCATCGCCCACCCCCGGATAGGTAGGCTCGACATACATCTTCTTGCCAGGATTGATAGTGCCCATGTTCGCAATCAGTACGCGGTATTCCCTGCCCGCTTCAGACACAGTCATCGAATAGCTGGAACTGCCTTCGGTGTGACCGGGATGCTCATGCACGGTGAGAGACACGCCCCCTAACTCGATGACATCCCCCTCGTTGATGATCCTGTCCACTTCGACCGGCACAAAAGTCTGTCGCCCACCGAAGTGCGGGTCGCTGAAGCCGCCGTCTTCCAGCACCCTGGCATCCTTCGGTGTAGCCCACATCTCGGCACCGGAAATATCCTTTATCTCTGCCAGCGCAGCGGTATGATCCCAGTGCGCCTGCTGGGTCAGGAGGATTCGCACATCTTCCAGGTCGAATCCGAATGCCGCCATATTTTCACGAATCTGGGCGGTGGAATCTTCGAGACCGGTATTGATAAGAATATGGCCCTCGTCGGTTGTGATGAGAAACACACTCAGGTCGTAGGTCCCTACGCCATACAGCTCGCCAATGACCCGGAATCCGGGATGGGATCGTGTCCAGTCTTCACGTTGGGCATGAACTGAAATTGAGAGCATTGCCAGTAACAACAGGACAAGTCCCTGTGCAGATAGTGATTTTTTCATTGTTATTTTCTCCACAGCCTGGATAAATTCGAATTCGACTATTGGCTTACGCATAAGATAGTGGAATTTCGGTTTTCGATCTTATCAGCAGTGCAGTTACTTGCAAGCATGACCTACGGCAAGCAACATAGCAGACCCGATGAGAGCACGAGTGCATAATTCAACTGTCAACACAGCCTAAACCGGACACTATGTCTGAATGAACGTTTTAATCGGTACTCCCGCCTACGGCGGCATGGTACATCTGGACTATCTCAAGAGCCTGCTGGAATACCAGCGGCATGGCCTGCCGTTCAGCCTCGCCTCATTCGGCAATGAGAGCCTGATCACACGGGCCCGCAATTCAATCATCTCCTACTTCTATCAGCAGCCGGAATTCACCCACCTGCTTTTCCTGGATGCAGACATTCGCCTGCCTGCCGCCGACCTCAGGAAATTGATGGACTATAGGGTGGACGTGATCGCGGCCGAGATTCCGGTCAAGGCCTATGACAAGGATGGCAACGTAAGACTGAACAGCTCTGCGCTGCATGACGAAGTCGCGAAAAACCTCTACAAGACTCGCTACGCGAGTACTGCAGCCTTACTGCTGTCCAGGAAAGCCGTGGTCGATGTTGTTGAGAAGGCTAAAGCCGAGGGACACACCTACTGGTTCCCGCAGGGCCTGGACAGCACGGAGAGCCTGGCGGGCCTGACCATGTACGATGTATTTCAGGTGGGGGTGGTAGAAGGTGAATACCTGTCAGAGGATTTCTGGCTGTGCAAGGAACTGGGCGAGCTTGGCTACGACATCTACATCAGCGATGCCGTGACGGTTATCCACCACGGCATGCATGGATTCAAGACGAAGAAATCGCCCTGAGAGTAATCGCTGACTTCCTAGAAATTACCGCTGATGCGGAACGTATACACAGCACCGGTGTTTGAGCACCGATTTTCCAACTCCTCCAGGATACCGTCCCGCACGTGCCCCACGTAGCGGAATCGCTCACGACACCAGGTCGAGTCGGCCAGGTTGCGCACATCAAGCCGGAATGTGGTATTACCAAAGCCGATCCACTGGGCAAATGCCGTGACGAAAGGCTCGCGGAAATCTGACTCCACATCCTCGATGTCATAACGCATCTGATCACCATCGAAACGGTCCATCAGGGCCATTCCGTAGTTGAAGCGCCAGCTCGGAACGTCATGGCGGAAGCCGATATTGACACTGCCCCGGTGGAAATTATCGAAGCTCCTATCGATGTTCTGGAACGGATCTTTTACCTCTGACTCTCTCACCGAGAATCCGGAAGTGATCAGCAGGTTGGGCATGTTGATCATCTTCATGCGGATATCGCTCTTCACATCCAGCACATACATGTCGCCATTACCGATATTGCCTACGGCCGAGAGAATCTGGTCTGGCGTAGATACATCGATACGCTGAATAAAATCCTTGTGACGGTGGTGATAAGCGTTGGCACTGACCACACCCTCATCGTTGGGCAACCGGTACTCGGCCAGGACATTGTAATTCCACCAGTAGTCAGGACGCAGGTTGCGGTTTCCGGACAGGGTGTTGGAATCCTCATCCGAGGTATCCGTCACGGCGACGAAGTCCACAAAATTGATCTGGCGTACAACCTTTTCCACCAGCAGACGCAGTTGCAGCTGCGGCGTGATATCGAAACGATAGTCAAACTTCGGTTTGAAGAAAGAGAAATCTCGGGTCTGGCTGAATTCACCACTCTGCTGAATCTCGGAAAACTCATAGACCAGGGAGGTTTCCAGGGACATCCTGGGATTGATACGCCAGTTATGTATCGCAAAAGGCTCGAAGCGCATCTCTTCCACAGTGGTGTTAGCGTTGGGTACATCTACCGGCACCAGCCCACCGTGGGCTGGCGAAGGTGTACCGGTCGACGAGGCGACTCCCAGCAACAGATCGGAATTGAGGATTGTTTGTGCGGCCTCGACGCCGAACTCGATATTCTGTGTCTCGAACAGATCTGTTGTATAGGATGTGCGCAGGATACGTTCGGTAATGACATTGGAGTTATTCAGGAACAGCGTCTTGCTCTCACTGCCGTCACCGAACACGTCGAATCGTTCACGGGTGTTGGCCGTATCGTTTTCATTGGCAATCACCAGGGCCTTGAAGCGATCACCATTACCGAAGCGGTGCTCGAGGTCAGTGCCAATTTCCCAGTTGAATTGTTCACCCGGAATCACTTCGCGCTGGAACGTCGGGTCGTAGGCGCCATCACGGATATTGATCGTAGCCCGATCCACGGTGGTGGGATTGTCATTCTGCGAATACAGTGCATTAAATCGGGCACTGGTATTGGCACTGAACTGGTAGTCGAAGTTGGTAGACAGAGTGTAACTGGTCTGATCGACAATCCTGTCTTCGACCACGATGTCGTTAGGTGCGAAATTCCCCAGGATACTGTCTTCATAGCTCTCCTGGTGGTCATAGCGGGGCTGAGCCTGCAGATTGAACAAATAATCCAGGTTGCCTGCCTGGCCACCGTAGGTCAGGCGACCACCGGGCTGGGAATTATCATCGGCGTAGTAATCGGCGTTCAGCTCATAGGAGAACGAAGAGGAACTGAGTTCCTCGTAGAGGACGATATTGGCGATCTGGGTACTGCCTCGCACATCGAGGTCCCCGCCGGTACCACGAATAATTTCGATATGGGCGACCTGACCTGCCGTTATACGGGCGAGTTGGTCCTGGGTGTTATTGTTCTTGCCCGCTGTGCGCTTACCGTTGATGAGGATCTCGATGCCGCCACCGCCGCCACCGAGGCCTCGGCCTCCGCGACTGGCATTCTGCGGACCACCACGGCCACCACCGCCTCCACCACCTCCGACATTGACGCCGGGGATTCGATTCACCATGTCCAGCGCCGTCACCGGGGCAAACTCTTCGAAATACTCCGCCGAATACAACACCGTGGAATCGTCGCCGATATTGTCCTGCGCGGCCGCATTGCCACAGGCAAATGCCATGGCAAGGGCTGATGAAAGAATGGATAGTGACCTGACAGGCCGATTTGACTGCCTCACCGCGGCTCCCCCTGTGGATGTTCTCGCTGACTAGCGAATCTTCTTCGAGATTTACTACTGAATCGGCAAATTATAGGGGCGCGCGACCCTCGGGATTGTCACAAATTGTCAGTGAAATGGGATTTTTCTTTACAGGACTGAGCCCTGCAAGGGGCCACGTCCGAACAGTAAAAGTGAATTAGCATCAATAGCTTACAGATTCTCAGTCGGACTCTCTGGCGGCCTGTTCGTGGCGCATATTGCAGGCCGTGACCTCGGGCATGTAGGCGATGTATTTGATCATCATGGCACCTTTGATGTCCTGCCTCTCCAGGAAGCTGGTCTCGTCATTCACATAGAATACCCGGGAAGTGGTAGCAACCAGGCTCTCGTCCATGACCGTGGCACAGCGATGCACCCCAAGACGTCCGCGATAACGCTCCTGCACGCCTTCCCGGAACATGAAAATCTCTTTGGTGTCAGTGAAATACACGAAATCCACGACACCGTCCCGGTTCTGATCCTGGGCGCACATGTCGTAGATCAGGTAGGTATCACAGTACAGCGCATTGCTGGGCCGCCCACCTTCCGGCAATGAGCCACAACCGGCCAATGCCAGGCAAATCAGCAGGAAAACACCACGCCGGGCTTTCGCTTGTAACAACATCTCTACGGACCGTTTGAATCTGATCAGTTCACCAGCCCTAATTATAGCGGCTCATCGTCCTGCCACCGATAGTGGACCATAAAAAATAGCCTTAATACCCTTCCAGGTTCCTCGACACTCCACCGAGGAACCTGCGCCCATGCTGCGGCGGCATTGTGACGGGGGGGATTGCGGTGAGATGACGACAACCGGCCTTGAGCGGGCCTGGCGCTGGACACGTTTCAGATAACGCGCACCCGACTGCGCCTCGATCTTAGATGCTGAAGAGTCAGCATTGTGAACCCCAGAACGAAGCCCACACCTGCCAGACCGAAGCTCATGGAGAGCGACCGCGGAGGCAAGACCTCTCCCGCTTCTCGCAGACCAGCCAGCATGTCCATGACCTTGCTGGCGATTAGGCCCCAGCGACCGATGATGAAAACAACAAACAGCAGGTACAGCGCCAACAGGTAGCTGTTCATGGTCCGGGTAACGCGCTCAGGATGAAAGACCAGAAAATAGTTGAGCAGCACGGTCACCGACAACCAGATCAGCAGAAGGAAATCGGCCGCCTCGATGGCAGCGAACATGACCAGGTAGGTTTCGGACACCGACACGGGAAATCAGCTACTTGGGAAGGCGTATCGTGTCTTTTCACTGACCTTGCTGGCTGGCCAGCGCTGGGTCATGGTCTTGCGCCTGGTATAAAAGCGAATCGCATCTGGACCGTAGACATAGAGATCCCCGAACAGGGAACGCTTCCAGCCACCAAAACTCTGGCTGGCTATGGGCACGGGTAACGCGACATTGATGCCTACCATTCCCACCTCGACGTTGTCGGTGAAGAATCGCGCCGATTCGCCGTCTCGGGTAAACAGGCAAGTACCATTGCCATACTCGTGTTCGTTGATCAATGCCATGGCCTGCTGCAAGGAATCCACACGCATCACACAGAGCACCGGGCCGAAGATTTCGTCCTTGTAGATACTCATGTCTGAGTTCACCTGATCGAACAGGCAGGGGCCGAGGAAGAAACCCTGCTCGAATCCTTCGACACGCAGGTCGCGTCCGTCGACCACCAGTTCCGCTCCCTGCTCCTGGCCCTCTTCCAGGTAATGCCGCACTCGCTGCAAGGCAGCCTCGGTAACCAGCGGCCCCATGTCATTGTTGGCATTGATGCCTGGCCCAACCTTCATGCGCGCGATGCGCTCCTCCAGCCTGGCAACCACGGCATCTGCCACTTCGTCACCCACACATACGGCAACGGAAATCGCCATGCAGCGTTCACCACAGGAACCGTAGGCCGCCCCCATGAGAGCGCTCACCGCATTGTCGAGGTCAGCATCGGGCATGATTACCGCATGATTCTTGGCCCCACCCAGGGCCTGTACGCGCTTGCCCGCGGCCGTGCCGCGTCGATAGATTGATTCGGCAATGGGAGTTGAGCCTACAAAACTCACCGCCTGTATGCGCTTGTCATCAAGGATCAGTTGCACCGTGTCCGCATCGCCATTGACCACATTGAACACGCCGTCAGGCAGCCCTGCTTCAGTCAACAAGTGCGCGATACGAATTGCCGTACTGGGATCGCGTTCCGATGGCTTGAGGATAAAAGCATTTCCGCAAGCGATCGCCAGCGGGAACATCCACATCGGGACCATCGCCGGAAAATTAAAAGGTGTGATACCCGCCACTATCCCGAGCGGCTGGAATTCAGACCAGCTGTCGATATCGGGCCCGGCATTCTTGGAAAATTCGCCCTTCAGCAGTTCAGAGATTCCACAGGCATATTCAAGGACTTCGATTCCACGGGAGAGTTCGCCATGCGCATCATCGATAACCTTGCCATGCTCCACGGTAATCAGTGTGCAGATTTCCTCGGCATGTTGCTCCAGCAGTTGCTTGAATCGAAACAGGATCTGCGCGCGTTTCTGCGGTGGCGTCTGACGCCAGGCCGGGTAGGCATCCTGCGCGGCTTGCACTGCGCTGTTGAGAGTTGCAGCGTCTGCCAGGGCTACCTGGCGCGACACTTCACCCGTGGCTGGATTAAAGACATCTGCCCTCCTGGTGCCACCCAGTACCACTTTACCTCCGATGAAGTGCCCGAGGGTCGACAGACTATCCTCAGCTGATTCTTCAAGCGAGCTCATGCAGTGCCTCTCCAACGCCGTTCACCAGGCTGTCTATCTCGGCCTCGGTGGTGATAAAGGGGGGCGCCAACTGGATGGTGTCTGCACCCCAGCGCACATAGAAACCCTTCTCGAAACATTTGACTCCCAATTCGAATGGCCTGCGCAGTGGTTCGCCGGGATAGTGCTCCAGGCTCAGGCCTGCCGCGAATCCATAGTTGCGGATATCAGTCACATAGGGGCTTCCCTTAAGACTGTGCACCGCTTCTTCGAACTTGCCGGAAAGTGCCTTTACCCGCTGCGGGAGCTCCTCCTTTACCAGCAAGTCGAGCGCAGCGAGGCCGGCGGCACAGGCAACGGGATGGGCTGAATAAGTATAGCCATGGGGAAATTCCACCATGTAATCGGGCCCACCCTGGTCGATGAACGCCTCATAGATCATGGGGCGGGTGACCACGGCACCCAGTGGCTGGGTACCATTGGTTATTTGCTTCGCCATGGTCATGATGTCAGGAGTCACGCCAAATTCCTCCGCACCGGTCAATGAGCCCATGCGTCCGAAACCGGTAATCACTTCATCAAAAATCAGCAGCAGATCATGCTTGTCACAGATCTCCCGCAAGCGATTCAGATAAGCCCTGGGCGGCGGTAGCACACCAGCGGTACCGGACAGGGGTTCGACCACTACGGCCGCAATATTTGACGCGTCGTGCAGCAATACCAGCTCTTCCAACTCATCGGCCAGATGCGCGCCGTTGTCCGGCATGCCGCGACTAAAACTGTTCTCCGGCAGAACCGTATGGGGAATATGATCGGCATCCACAGACTGGCCAAACAGCTTGCGATTGAAACCGATGCCACCTACCCCGACCCCGCCATAGTTCACACCGTGATAACCCTTTACCCGACCGATGAACTTCGCCTTTCCCGGTTTGCCCTTGCTTCGCCAGTAGCCGCGCGCCATCTTCAAGGCTGTGTCTATGGATTCGGAACCGCTGTCGGTGAAGAACACGTGCTCAAGCTCAGGAGGGGTCAGTTGAATTACTTTATGGGCAAGCTTGAAGCTGAGGGGGTGGCCATATTGGAAGCCAGGCGAGTAATCCAGTTCAGCCATTTGATTGCTGACGGCGGCAGTGATTTCTGCACGCCCATGACCCAGGCCACAGGTCCACAAGCCTGACAGGCCATCGAAGACCTGCCGACCATCGGCACTGGTGTAATAGGCGCCCTTGGCAGCGACCATGAGGCGCGGATCGCGCTTGAACTGGCGATTGCCGGTGAAGGGCATCCAGTGCGCCTTCAGCTCTTCGGCCGAGAGCAATTGGTTTTGTGCGGGCGTAATGTCATCCATCGTGTCAGGCATGGCTACAACATAACCGACCGACGGTATCCAAGGGAAGTAGTGAGTGCACTGGATAGCCGTGATTTTTACAATTCCGCTGTGCGGGCGGAGGGAAATCTAGAGCAGCACTTCCATCTGGATATTGCAGCGAGCATAGGGGGTTGGTTCGGCCGGCATACGCTGGAAACCGAGCTTCCTGTACAGGTTAATGGCAGCGGTCAACGAGGTGTTGCTGTCCAGGAACACGCGCCTGGCACCCATTTGCCTGGCTCGATCCAGAGCCGCCACCCCAAGCTGGTAACCCAAGCCCTTGCCTTTGTAGCAGTCATCCACAGCCATCTTGGCTAATTCGCAGGTGTCTTCATTGCTGCGCAACAGGGCGCAGGTGCCCGCCACCTTGCCTTCATAGCGCACCATCAGGATGACACCTCCCTTATCCAGCACATACTCCCTGGGCGCATCCAGTACCGCCCGGTCGCTGTCTTCAACCTCGAAGTATTTCTCGATCCAGTCGTAGTTGAGCCTGGTAAACGCGGCGAGTTCGTCCGGCCTGGCATCGCCAATGTCAATCTTCAGCGCCTCCCTGCTGTTATAACGTTGCTTAACCCGCCCGTAGAAATCCGCTTCCTGTAGTCGCTGCTCGAATTCCTCCAGCGCCTGCCAGAGATTGTTGCTGCAGGATTGCAGCATTGCCTCCACTACCAGTTCCACATCCTCATTCTGCTGCTCGAAGGCGGCCAGCCGCGAAGCCCCCTCTTCGGTCAAGCACACGCGGTTGATCCGGCCATCGCCCGGCACTTTCTCGCTCTTCACCAGGTCCGCCTGGGTCATTTCTTTGACAATCTTGCTGACCGAGGCATGGGAGTGACCGATAGCCTCGGCCAGGGCGGAAATGGAAAGTGAGTCGCCGTTGCGCAGCATGAAGAATACCGGAAACCACTTGGTATCGATGCCCAGTTGATAGAGCTGATGCACCCTGGATGACTGCCCTGCCAGCACCTCACCCAACTGGCGCAGGCGACTGCCGAGGGCCATAGGGCCGGTCTGACGATAGAGCTCCAGCATATTGTCACCAGATACGTAATCAGTTACGTAGTGTAGTTTAGGCTGCCGCCGGGCATCCTGCAAGCCAATCATTCGCTGCTTTGCGCTGGCACCGGCAGAGCGCTATAGTCAGAGACAGAGTTACAGCCCCAAAAATCGAACAAGAATCAGGAGGCTGCCATGCGCAAGCTCTCTCGCCGCAAGTTCATTGGTTCCAGCTCAGCCCTGGCCCTGGCCGGAATCGGCCTGCCCAGCCAGTCCGCACTCGCACAAAGCCCGGCTTCGGTTCAGCGTCTTTCTGCACCCGACTATGTCGTCATCAACGCCCGTGTGTTCACCAGCGACCCCGCCCTGCCCCAGGCCGAGGCCTTTGCTGTCAAGGGCGACAAGTTCCTGGCCGTGGGCAGCAGCGCGGATATTCGCAACCTCGCCGCGCCGGGTACGGAGATAATCGATGCTGAAGGCATGTTCGTCACGCCCGGATTTATTGATGCCCACTCCCACCCCTCGGGTGCAGGAGTGAACGAATTGGTGCAAGTGAATGCGGATCGCCGGTCTATTGTCGAGATCAAGGAAGCCATCGCCGAGCGTGCGCGCAATACGCCCAATGGCCAATGGGTACGGGCGTTCAAATACGACGACACCAAACTGGCCGAGGGCCGCCCACTCAATCGTTTCGACCTCGACGAGGCGGCCCCGCAGAACCCTGTCGTAGTTGGGCATCGGGGTGGTCATACCGGCGTCTATAACAGCATGGCGCTGGCCATGGCTGGCGTCACCGCGGAAACACCCGACCCTGCCGACGGTCGCTTCTTTCGCGATGCCAACGGTGTGCTCACGGGATTGGTGGCGGAACAGGCACGCTATGTGTTCCGCGACCTGATTCCAACAGATTCCACCCGAGAAGAACGCAAAGAGGGGGTCAAGCTCATATCCCAACTCATGACGGCAGCGGGCCTGACTTCGGTTCATCAGACCGGCGGCGGCCAGAACGACATGATCGCCTATCAAGATGCGCGAGCCGAGGATGGCTTGCGGTTCCGCATGTATCTGTTTCCTCGCGGGCAGTTGTTCTTCGACCTGGTGAACGCCGGTGTGCGCACGGGCATGGGCGATGAAGTCTTCCGCATCGGGGCCGTGAAATTCGGTGCCGATGGCTCTGCCTCCGAGCGCACCATGCGCATGAGTACGCCCTATGAAGGGCGACCCGATGACTACGGCATTCTCACCATGAGTCAGCAGGAGATTCATGAGGCAGTGGAGAATGCTCATCGCAATGATTTCCAGATCGGTATCCATGCCAATGGTGATGTCACCATCGACATGGTGCTGAATGCCTATGAGCGCGTGCAGAGACTCTGGCCGAGGGAAGATTCCCGCCATCGCATCGAACACTGTTCGCTGGTTAACCCGGAACTGCTCTCCCGCATCAAGGCGGCTGGCGTCATCCCAGCGCCCTTCTATACCTATGCCCACTACCACGGTAACAAGTGGGTGGATTACGGTGAGGAGAAGATGCAGTGGATGTTTGCCCACAAGTCCTTCCTTGACTATGACATTCCGGTCGCTCCTGCCTCGGACTATACACCCGGCCCCTACGAGCCACTGATGGCGATCCAGAGCATGGTCACCCGCAAGGACTTCGAAGGCAGGGTATGGGGTCCTAACCAGCGTATCAGCATCGACCAGGCGCTGAAGGTCTGCACCATGAATGGTGCCCATGCGTCCTTCGAGGAGAACATCAAGGGCAGCATCACTGTAGGCAAGTTGGCAGATTTTGTGATTCTTGCCGATGCGCCACACGATGTGAATCCGGACCAGATCAAAAACATCGAAGTGGTCCGTACTGTGGTGGGTGGCACCACGATGCATGCCAGCTAGCGTTCCTCACCGACAAGCCAGTGTATTTACAAGGAGCTGGTCACCAGCGGGGAAGACTTCCAGAATCCTCAAGAAAAAGTAAAAGACAGATAAAAAGCGAACCTGATAGTATCAGACGCACCGCCTACACCAGCTCGAAGGTTCCATCATGTCATCTCTGCTTGACGCCTTGCTCGCTAAATCACCAGTCCAACCCTTACAGGAACATATGGCGCGTTGTTTCGCCTGCGTGGAGCAACTCGACGACTATATCCTGGCTTCCAGCAAAGGAGACTGGGCACTCGCCGCATCCATTCACGATGCGATCATCGAGAATGAAAAAAAGGCAGATGAAACGAAGAACACGATTCGAACCAATCTACCTTCATCACTCCTGATTCCGTTCGCGCGTTCAGACGTGATTGCCCTGCTTACCATGCAGGACAAACTGGCCAACCGGGCGAAGGAAATCGCCGTTCTCACACTGGGCAGGAAGCTGGCTTTTCCCACATCTATCCAGGCTAACTTCCAGGCTTACTTCAATGCCTGCAAGACGGCAGCCGCAGCGGCAAAGCGCGCAATAGACGAACTGGATGACATCGTGCAATCCGGTTTCGGAAAGGCCGAATACAAGATTCTTCTACAGCTCATAGAAAAGCTGGATGTACTGGAAGACGAATGCAATCAGATGCAAGTGCAATTGCGTGCAGACATCATGCCCCTGGAAGCGGATCTGCCACCCGTCGACGTGATGTTTCTCTACAATGTTGTGGACCTGGTCGGTGAAATTTCCAATGTAGCAGAGCGTATCGGAAACCGACTCATGATCCTGGTATCCAAGTAAGCGATTCTTCTGTGCGCAGGTGGACTTGGCGAGGCATCAACCGGACTATTCCACCCGACGCAACTTCCCCGCTTCCTCATCCAGCCAGAGCCGGCCGACCGGTGCCGCAGCAGGCTGTCGCTTTCCTGCCACCAGATCAAACAGGTCGCCATTGCGCCCGACCAATTGATGCGGAACTCCCGCTTCCCTCGCCAGTCTGGCATTGACCGTCATATGCCGGTCTTCCCCGTGTACGGGCACCGCTAACCTCGGCTTTAGCCATTCATACATGAGTTTCAGTTCATCGGCACAGGGGTGGCCGGAGGCATGCAGCGACAGCTCGGATTCGTCTGCATGGGTCACCTGTATGCCGCGCGCCCTGAATGCGTGAACCAGGCGTTCCACCTCCTTCTCATTGCCAGGGATGGTCTTGGCGCTGAAGATGACGTGATCTCCCGCGGCGAGATTCACATCGGGATGGGTATCTGCCGCAAGCCGATGCAGCGCTGCATTCATTTCTCCCTGGCTTCCGGTGGCAATAGCCAGCAGTTCACCCGGCAACAAATAACCAAGATCGAAATTATCAACCACGTTAAAATTCTCTCTCAGGTAACCGGCAGCACGCGCACTTGACACCATGCGATGCAGGGAGCGCCCCAACATCCCCAGATGCCTGCCGGCCACGTGGGCCACATTACCCAGGGTCTGGAGACGGGCAACATTGGACGCGAAGCAGGCGACCACGACCCGACCCGGTGACGCCTGCACCGCCTTTAGCAAGTCCTCGAACAGTTCCGATTCAGACACCGAATGCCCAGCCACAGTTGCGTTAGTGGAATCACATATCACGGCATCAAGCCCCAGCCTGCCAACTTGCTGATATCGCATTGGCTCAAATGCTGCTCCAACGATAGGTGCGGAATCCAGTTTCCAGTCTGCCGTGTGTAGAACCCTGGCTACCGGTGTTTCGATGAGCAGGGCGTGGGTCTCCGGCGTGCTATGGGTAATTGGTAACCAGCCGATCTTAAAGGGGCCCAGCTGTAGGGTCTCGTTATCGCTTACAGTGATGACCGGCGCATCGATTCGCTTCTCACGCAATTTGCGCAGAATGACGTTTCGAGTGAACGGAGTCGTATAGATCGGGCAGGAGAATTGCTCCCACAGATGACTGATGGCCCCGATGTGATCTTCATGGGCATGGGTTGCGATTATGCCAAGCAGGGACTCGGAGCGATTGGCAATGAATGCAGGATCAGGCATCTCAACCCTGTTGCGACCATCGGCGCGAGCCGGGTCACGCTCGAAGGTGACCCCACAGTCCACCATTAGCCAGCTTCCGGCATGCGCGAAGAGATTGAGATTCATGCCGATCTCACCGCAACCCCCCAGGGGCAGGAACCAGAAATCTTTGTGACTGGGTTGCATTACAGGATCAGATTGAGCCACAGGAAGCGATCGCCGATATCGATCCACAGCGGAATGGTAAAGAAAGCCACGATGGTTTGCAGCGTGATGATGTTGGCCATCAGACTGACGTTTCCACCGAGTTGCCTGGCGAGAATATAGGCAGAGGGTGGCGCGGGCAGGCAGGTAAGCAACAGCAGCACTGCAGAGAGACCCGGATTGACCTGAAACAGCAAGGTTCCCACCACCACGAGGGCTGGAAACGCCAGTAGTTTACAGAAGACCGCCACGATGAGCTGCCAGGTCTGATCACCGAGGGCAACGAAGCGAATACCCGCCCCCACGGCGAGAAGTCCCAGCGGCAACGCGAGTTGGCTGAGCACTTCGACGATCTCCCAGCCCAGTTCCGGAATGGACGGATCCCACAGGCTTAATCCAAAACCGGCCAGACAAGCCAACACCAGTGGATTGGTCAGGATACTACCTACCGCGACTACTGCCCGGTTACCACCTCCGCCGGACGCCGTCAGGGAGACCACACTCAACACGTTTACCGCGGGTATGTAGACCACCAGGCACAAGGCCGCGAGGGTAAGGCCAGCATCTCCATAGAGTGCCTCGATACAGGCGAGCCCGATATAGGTGTTAAACCTGATACTGCCCTGGTATACAGAACTCAGGGATCCCTGTTCTTTTGCGATGAAAGCCCTGAGCCCGGTGAACAGGATGGTAAACACAAACAGGGAAAACCCAAGCACGAAGGCGATAGCCAGAAGCTCATCGGCATCGAAGCTCGTGGCAGACAATCGACCGACCAGCAAGGCAGGAAAGAACAGGTAGTAGGTTAAGCGCTCCAGACCTTCCCAAACGGACGGGCTCGAAATGGGCGTCCTGCTGATCAGAAAGCCAAGCAGGATGATCGCAAAAATTGGGAACAGCGCTTCCAGAATCATTGGGCGACATCATAGCTTGACTGATGTTTCTGATCCATGAATACTTACGCCCTCGCTGTAAAGAGGCTTCGAACGCACTCGATTAGCAGTCGCGAAGTGCACCCCGGCTTGCAGCTATCCAGGCATCGCAACAAACCCTTAATTTCTATCCAGCAAGCTCTTGCCTTTGATAGGGCAATCGACACCCGTTATATGGAATATCTGGCGATCATATTTTTTGCCGTGGTCACGTGTGTGACACCTGGCCCGAATAATACGATGATAATGACATCGGGGCTCAATTACGGCGTCAAGCGTAGCCTGCCCCACTTCTTCGGCATCGTGCTCGGTTTTCCGGTCATGGTCATGGCGGTTGGACTCGGGCTGGCAACTGCGTTTGAGCAATATCCCTTGCTCCACACCTTATTGAAGATTGTCGGAGCAGCCTATCTCAGCTACCTCACCTACAAAATCGCTTCCGCACCGGTATCCGACTTGAGTGAGACCAGGGGCAAGCCTTTTTCTTTCGTGCAGGCCGCCGCATTTCAGTGGGTAAATCCCAAGGCCTGGGTGCTCGCCGTGGGCGCCACAGCCACCTACACCATTGCCGGGCAGAGCTACGGCTTACAGGTCGTGATTATCGCGCTGATTTTTCTGTTCTTCGGGGCACCCTGCATTCTGCTGTGGTTGTGGTTTGGTGCTTCACTGAAAAACCTGCTGCAGGATCCCCGCTCGGTCAGAATCTTTAACTACGCCATGGCGAGCCTGCTGATGCTCTCCCTGCTACCGGTATTTATTGAACTAATTGAGCAGATTGGGGCAAGCTAAGCGACACAAGAAGAGAGGTATCGACTATGCAATTCCTGGTTACCGCCTATGACGGCACCGACGATCAGGCACAGGCGCGGCGGACAGCTGCCCGACCAGCCCATATCGAAGGCGCGCAAACCCTCAAGAACAACGGCAATATACTGATCGGTGGCGCTATCCTCGACGAGGCTGGCCAGATGATCGGTTCGTCATTGATCGTGGAATTCGATGACAGGGCAACGCTGGATGAGTGGCTGAATAATGATCCCTACATCACCGGCAATGTATGGCAGGATGTCTCCGTGCTCCCGTTTCGGGTGGCCGTAAAATCCTGAACGACCGCCGTTTTCAAATGAAGCAGTCCGACTTCGGCCAGACTGCAACCTGGCGTAGTGCCAGACCAGGCCTCCATGGCGATTCCTGAACCTGATTCGAAAAAAGTACGAACCACTGTCGCCGCCGAACTGGATGAAGCGGGTTACGGCGTGGTCCCCGCCGTGTTGTCAGAAGCGCAGTGCGGCACCCTTGTCGACTTCTACACGGACGATTCCGTGAAATTCCGCAAGCGCATAGACATGGCCCGCTACAACTTCGGCCGGGGCGAATACCAATACTTCGCCTATCCTCTGCCAGCACTCGTGCAGAAACTGCGGGAAAATTTCTACGCCCTGCTGGCCCCCATTGCCAACGACTGGCACGAACGCCTGGGAATAGAATCCCGCTGGCCACCATCACTGCAGGAATTTCTTCGGCAATGCCATGCGCACGGACAGACCCGACCGACGCCCCTGCTCCTTAGCTACAAGGCCGGTGACTACAACTGCCTCCACCAGGATCTCTACGGCGAGACTTATTTACCCTTGCAGGTCATTATCCAGTTGAGTCGGCCGGGGGTCGACTTCGATGGCGGAGAACTTATGCTGGTAGAGCAACGCCCCAGAATGCAGTCCCGCGGCATGGTCGTGCGAGTGCAGCAAGGTGACGCCGTGGTAATCCCGGTACGGGAGCGTCCCCGCAGAGGCAGCAGGGGATACCACAGGGTATCCATACGCCACGGTGTCAGCCAACTGAGCAGCGGGCAGCGCTTCACCCTCGGCCTTATTTTTCACGACGCGAAGTAACTGCCTGACGGCTCCTCTGGCCCTGACAGCGGACTGGTCGCGTCCAGCACCGGGCACTGGTTGCCTTGCAGCCTTTTTCCTATACTTGGCATAGCAACAGAGTAGAGAGCAAGAGACTGAAGCGCAGGCGGGAGAAACCTCATGAGCTGGCAACTGCTACTGGCAACGGCGACTACCATTCCGGCACTCGTGATCGCGGCGGGACTGGTGTTCTGTGTGTTCTATCGACGCTACCGGCTTTCCCAGTTCCAGCGCCAGCAGTACCTGTTGGGGCCACGGCACATCAATCATTCCCGCTGCCGCTGTCATTTCTGTGAACAGGCGCGCAGGCGGCTGGGATAATGTTTCGGACGCTATTGGCCTAGCGCGGCTTTTCGAAAACCAGCACGAAGCGATCCGTTCGACCATGCAGATCCTCATCGAACACGATGCGCGTGCGGTCATCGCCCGGATTACACAAGGCTGATTCAGAGTGAAGGTAACGAAAGCCATTGCCTTCGAGCTCTGATTTCAGGAATGCCTCGTCGATGCGATGCAAATCCGTGGTAGCCTCGAGTTCCATGCCGGGCTCGCCCGCATGATCCACCACCACTAAGCGACCTCCAGGCTTCAATGCCACCAGCAATTGTTCGTAGAAATACGCCACATTGGCAGCTGGCCCCACCGGCACATATTTCTCGCCATCGTAACGCTTGGGTATCACGTAGAGATCATGTAGTGCCATGACGATGAGCGCCGCATCGACAGATGCAGGAGGAAGATCGAGGTTGATTCCCGTCCTGCGCAACAAGCTGACATTGCGCGGCAAACCATTATCGAAGCGGTCCTGCAGAACATTGGATCCCCATTGCTCGAAGCCCTGGTTGTTGTGGAGAATGGCCTCGCCTTCGACACCGACCACCCGAGCCAGCAGATCGCTGTAATAGCCTCCGGATCCGAAGATATCGAGCACGCGGTCCCCGGCCTGCAGGTTCAGTTGAGGTATAACCCGTTGCGGCTTGCTGCGCAGGTCGCGTTCACGGTCGGCGGCGAGGCGTGTCGGGTCTTCCATTACCGCCAGAACATCCTGCTCGGAAATGGTCTGGGCGAAGCCTGTTGAAGCAGACACTGCGAGCGCGGCAAGAACACACAAGCACACACCACACCTGAAAGACTCACAGCCTGTTCCTGTCACCTTCAGTACCCCTTCTTAAAATCCACCAGGTAGTTCAGCCTCTCACCGGCAAGGAGACGCCGATAATTCTCGATGAAGACTGCCGCAATATCCTGCGGACGACTGACCGCTGCCACATGCCCGGTAATCTTCAGCCCCGGCGCATTCCACAATGGACTGGATTCCGGCAGGGGTTCCTCACGGAACACATCGAGAACCGCACCGGCTATTTCGCCATCTCGGAGGGCATCGCAGAGGTCACGCTCGACGACCACATTGCCTCGGCCGACATTGATCAACAGCGCAGAGTCCTTCATCGCCGCGAATGCGGCACGATCCAACAGCGCATCCGTGCCGGGTACTGCAGGCAGAATACTCACCACGTAGTCGCATTCAGCCAGGAACTCAGGCAGCGCCGTTGCGGCATAAACGCGCCTGAACGACTCTACAGACTCTCCCCGTGTATTGAGACCGAGGCA
>JAYPVK010000002.1:131047-185239 GCA_038134565.1 Pseudomonadales bacterium
CCAGCAGATCGCTGTTATAGCCTCCGGATCCGAAGATATCGAGCAGGCGGTCCCCGGCCTGCTGGTTCATTTTTGGTATAACCCGTTGCGGAATAAACGCGCCTGAACGACTCTACAGACTCTCCCCGTGTATTGAGACCGAGGCAATCCATGCCAAATTGCCCCGCGATTTTTGCCACATAGGCTCCGATAGATCCCGTGCCCATGATGCCCATGACCTTGCCTTGCAGCTGGCCGCTGAACGCGTCATCCCATCGCTTCAGCCGCTGGCTGGCAATGCGCCGCTCAAGGGCCAGTTCATGGGCAAGCAGATAACCCATGACGTATTCGGCCATCTGCGGGCCAAAAACGTTCTTCAGGCCCGTGAGCCGGTAACTGTGATTGGGATGGGCAACGAGTGGTGTGACCCCCGCCCAGGTCGACTGTATCCAGGAGAGAGGCGGATCGTTGTTAAGCAATTGCACCGCGAAGTCTGGTTGCGCCAGAAGCACCGGCTGGCCGGAGTAGCGTGCAGTCACCTCATCCAGTGACTGCGCCACGGTAATGTCAACTGCAGGATCGAGTCGCCCGCGCAGCAGTTGCTTGTATTCTCCGGCATTCAGTGTGGCGATGAAGACAGGCGGCATTGCCACGATCAGTGGACACCGGCACCGACTGTAGCGACGCGCTTACTCACCGGCTTGCAGATGCTCCATGATCAAACCCACCGCGGTCCCGGAAGCAAAGCCTTTCCAGTAGTTATGGTCATCATTGGGCTGGCCGTTGCGCATTGAATAAACTGCATCGGCGCCATCTTCCACCAGGTCGAAATAGTCGAGCTTCGCCTCATCACCTTTGAGGTGATAGTCGAAATAGGCGGTCACGAAATGATCCATGATGTTGTTCATGCGCACGTTGTCCCAAACGGGGTCTGTGTAATGGCCAGCTCCAATTTGCCCTTCACTGTCCCTTACTTCCACCGGCAATGGAATCGGAGCAGCGGCATTGTGACCGGCATTCTTGAAGGTAAGCAGGTAGCGATCGCTGTTTACCGCGCCTTCGAATATGGCACGGGTTCCATTTTCATACCCCGACACGGTATCGGCACTGCCCGCGATATAGAAAGTGGGCACGTTGATTCCCGCTAGGTCTTCTGCACGCCAGAAATTAGTATTCTTGCCCCAGGGGCCAACCGCAACCCCGGCCTTGATACGTGAATCCAGATTAGCTCTGTATTCCGGATTGCCGCTGGTATGAGCCGCTAGAAGAGCATTGGGTGGCGCCATGAAATTATCAATCAGTTCGTCGTTGTAACCACCACCGAGGTTATTCACCAGACCATAGCCACCCATGGAATACCCGATCACCCCTACGGTGTCCCCATCGATCATGTCACCAAGCAGCGGGTCGTTGCCCGCCAATCCGGCCAGCGTCTCAATGACAAAACGCTGATCCAGCGGCCGGTTGTAGAGCGTGGATTGGAAGTTTTGCACCGAGTCGTAGGTACTGTCTGTGTGATCGATGGACGCCACCACATAGCCCTTGCTGGCAAGACTCTCCGCCGTGTGGCTCATGAGAAAGCGATTGCCCGGGTGACCATGGGAGATAATCACCAATGGATAGGGCCCATCGCCCGCATAGGGCTGCGCAGCACGCACTGCCTTACCGCGCAAGGTAGCGGTTATTTCCGGGTTGCGGGTAATGGCTTCATAGGAACCACCGGGTTCGGAACCACCTAGGTCCGCCGGATACCAGATCTCAACCGTAAGCAGACGGTCATAGATAATGTTTTCACTACCACGCTCGGTATCGACAACATCGATGCTATCCCTGGCGACCATCTCCAGGGTGTTCACCCCAATATCGTAACTACCAAAACTCGCAAGCTCCGGCGCATCTGCACGCACAATATCGATACGATTTTCCTGTGCAATAGTCGATACCGAGACGAACAAGGCTACTAAGAATCCAATCCTGCCAGACATTTTTCCCCCTGGGTTTCTAAACAGCGCTCACCAGACATGCGAGCTAATCGATTATGGAACTGTACAGCGAATCACTCAAACGAATCCCTTTTCCACCTGGCGCATTGCCCCGAGCGCAGCAAATTTGTCGCCTTCACATTGTGATAGCCAAAAAAGAGGGGCAGCAAAGCGCGTTCGATCATGGTGCATTGCAGCGCCTCAACGGGCAAAGCAAGCGAGCCATGCCTCAGTCGTCGCCTGTGCAGAGAAGACTAGAGTAAGGGAACTAGTGTTGATATGCCAGTGTACGCTGCTCCTTGGTATCTGTGTGCCCAAGGAAATCATGCAGAATCAGGTACAGGCTCGGGACTAGGAACAGCGTAATCACCGTGGCAAACAACACCCCGAAAGCCAGGGAGATTGCCATGGGAATGATAAAGAAGGTCGCCGGGTTGGCGGTTGCCATCAGGGGCACCAGGCCGATGAAGGTAGTGATCGAGGTAAGAATGATTGGCCTGAATCGCAGGGCACCCGCCTTGGAGACAGCCTCAACCATGCCCATGCCTTCGTCACGCAGGCGATTCACAGATACCACCAGCACCAGGCTGGCATTCACTACAACCCCGCTGAGGGCGATGATGCCAAGAATGGAGAAGAATACGAGCTCGGCACCCATGATGAAATGACCAAAGATGGCACCGATCGCTCCAAATGGAATGACGCTCATGATCACCAGCGGCTGGGAGTATGATTTTAACGGTATGGCCAACAGGGCGAAGATCACCAGCATGGCAATGGGGAACAGGGTAATCAGCTCCGTCAGCGACTCCATCTGACGCTCACCTTCACCGCCAACCACCATGTCCACGTTGAGGTCGCGCGCCCATTGCCCACGGTATTTGCCGATAATCTCGCGGCGAATCTCATCGGGCTTGATCACGGTGCGATCCACATCACCGCGCACCGTAATCACCCGCCGTCCGTCCTGGCGGTTGATACTGGAATAACTGTTACCCAGGGAATAATCGGCCACGCTGAGGAATGGCACCTCGGCACCACTGGGGGTTCGAATTAACAGCTCTTCGAGATTACCGAGTGATTGCCGTTCAGGTTCCGGATAGCGCACCATCACCCGAATATCATCGCTGCCGCGCTGGATGCGTTGCGATTCTGCACCATAGAACGCCTGGCGCACCTGGGTAGCAATATCGTTAAGCGTTAACCCAAGCGTTTTACCACGATCCAGAATCTGAATCTGAACTTCCTGCTTGCCAGCCCTGAAGGAATCGGACACATCGAAAACACCCGGGTAGCGCATCAACTCTTCACGCAACTGGGTCGATGCGATCTTCAGGTTCTCTTCATTACGCCCCTCGAGGCGGAAATTAATCGCATCCCCGGCCGAGAATGCATCCGATACAAACGTCAGTTCGAGCGCATCGGGAATGGTACCTATCTTCTCCCGCCAGCGATCCCTGATTTCCGCGGAACTGATCTGACCTCTCTCGTAGAACGGAGTAAGGTACATGACGACCTCGGCAACATCGCTGCTACCCGCACTGCGCTGACCGCCTCCGGGTCCGCCGCGCGGTGCAGTACCGCCAATGATGGTCAGCACACTGTCCACGACGCCTTCCGTTGTGTCCGGCGCAACCCCTGAAGCCTTCAGGCCAACGAGTTCCTGATCCAGTTCAGCACGCAATTCGAGAGCTTTCTCTTCGATCAGGTCGGCCGCCTGTTCTGTCAGATAGGCAGGGACTCCCGCCGGCATGCGCACCTGGGCATAGACGGTGTCACCTTCGATAGACGGCATGAACTGAAAGATCACACGCCCGCTTACCACCAGGGCAAGCACCACCATGATCACACCTGTCGCCCCCGCCCAGGCGGCATAACGGTATTTCAATACCTTGCGCAACACCCGGCGATAGCCATGCTCGGCGAAGTTCTCAAGACCCTGGGCAATCTTTTCCTGGAAGTTCTGCCAGCTTCTGATGATCAGGCTCCCCTCACCCCAATAGCCCTCGGTCTTACGATGGGCAATATGCCCTGGCAATATGAGTTGTGACTCAATCAGACTGGCAATGAGACAGAACACAACGGTGCCGCCAATGACGACCGAGAAGGCAGCAAATTGACTGGTCTGCATGAGCAGGGGCAGGAATGCGGCAATTGTAGTCAACACGCCAAATATCACCGGCACCGAGACTTCTACGGTACCTTCGATCGCGGCGTCTTCCTTGCTCAGGCCTTTTTGCTCGAATGCATAGATGCGCTCACCCACCACGATAGCGTCATCGACGACGATTCCCAACACGAGAATAAACCCCATCACAGTAAGCGAACTGATCGTGAGCCCCATAGAAGGAAAGATCATCAAGGCGCCGCAGATAGCGATGGGGATACCCATGGCAACCCAGATCGCCACCTTGAAGCGCAGGAAGAGTGCAAGAATCGCCAACACCAGCAACAGGCCCGTGTAGGCGTTCTTGGCCACGGTAGCGATGCGGGTCTGGGTACTAATCGAGGAATCGGTGACAACCCGCAGGGTCATGCCTTCGGGCAGGTTGAACGCGGTCAATTCCATGTACTCCTTGACCTGCCTCGCCGAGGTCACGATGTCTTCGTCACCCACTCGCATGACGTCGATAATGGCAGAATTCACCCCATCCAGCCGGGCATCCAGATAGCCTTCTTCGAAATCGTCTGTGACCGTGGCAATTTCCCCCAGGCGCAATTGCGTGCCGTCGGGATAGGAAGCCACCACGATATCTTCATATTCGGAGCCCTGGTAAACCTGGCCCTTGGTGCGCAACAAAATCTCACCGGAATCGGTACGAATGGTTCCGCCGGGCAGGTCCAGGGAGGCGCTCGATATGGCGCGGGAAATCTGGCCCAGGGTCAGGCCATATTGGCGCAGCGTAAATTCGGAGACCTCAATGGATATTTCAAGCGGGCGGATGTACTCGATATTGACCTGTGAGACCTCGGGCAAATCAAGAAGATCGTTGCGGATTCCTTCCGCAATATATTTCAGGTTCTTGTCATCAGTATCCGAGGACAGGGCCAGGGTCATGACATTACCGGTACTGCTAAACGCCCGGTAGATTGGCTTCTCGGTTTCCGCCGGGAATGTTGTGATTGCATCCACGTTGCCTTTCACATCATTCAACACGCGGTTCAGATCCGCCCCGTTCGCCAACTGTAAGGTAGCATCGCAGCCACCTTCCCTTGCCGTTGAAGTCAAGGTATCGACATTTTCGATGCCTTCCAGCGATTCTTCGAGGCGCAGGCAAACGCCGGTTTCGGCCTCTGCCGGTGTTGCCCCCAGATAGGGGACACTGATCTGGATGACACCAAAATCCATATCAGGAAATTCTTCCTGATTGAGATTCATATAGGCAATCACCCCACCAACCAGGAATATCCACATCAGCAAATTACTGGCGACGGGGTTTTTTACAAACCAGGATATAGGCGTTTTCACGACTCTTCTCGAAACCTTTCTTTAAACTTGGGCAATTAAAAGAACCCGGGAGGGACCCGTTAAATCATTTCAACAACCGGCCTGACTGCCATGCCGTCAACTACTGCCTGAATGGGGGAAATGCAGATTTTCTCTCCAGGCAGAATGCCACCGCTTATCAGGACTCGCTGCTCCTCGAGCCGGAATATGTCAACTTCACGGTAAAACATCTTGTTTTCTGCATCGACAACCAGAACCTGGTTGTTATTGCGAATAACGGAGCGAGGCAAGGCGATCACATCATTAACTGTCTTGCCTTTTATGTCCGCGTGCACATAGAGCCCGATGGGCAGTGGTATCGCCGACTGAGACTGGGCCGATGCACCAGCGTCGGAAGGCTGGGAAACACGAATAATCGTCTGCACCGTATTGCTGTTGGGGTCGATAGACGCTTCGATTCGTGACAGTTTACCCGCCCAATGATGCTCGATACCGCCATACATGCCTGTAAGAGTGACCTCCGGTGCCTGCTCACCAATCAATTCGCCACGCTGTCCCAGAGGAATATCGAGGAATCCCAGTTGACGAATAGCGAGCGGGACCCGCACCTCGACTTCGTCAGCCCCCAATAACATGCCCACTGTTTGAGCACGATTGACGTACTGCCCGAGCTCTACATCCCGGGACTGCACAACGGCGTTAAACGGCGCCTTGATTTCGGTTCTTTGCAGGTCGAGTTCCGCCTGCTCGTAGTTGGCCTTGGCGTCGATTACCCGGGCACGGTTTACTTCGACCCGGCGCTGGGCATCCTGTAGTTGTGATTCGCTGGCCAGGCGACGTTCGGCCAATTCCTGCATCCTCTCCAGTTCGCGTTCTGCAAAGTCGGCTTCGGCCTCGGCCTGTTGCAAATTGGCCAGGCTTCTTGCCAGAGCTGTCTCAAAATCCGAAGACTCCAGACGCAAAAGCGGTTCTCCGGCTTCGACATAGCCCCCGGCTTGCATGCTGGGTGATATCCACTCCACCGGACCGGCCACTGGCGCAGTTACGCTGGCAGACTGAGCCGCCTGAACCTTACCCTGCGAACCGACGATGAGATCCACCGACTCCCGATCGACTTCTATGACCCGCACAGACACGGGAATAATCTCCAGCGCTGCCTCTTCTACCGTGGTAGGGTTGCGTACCAGATAGACTGAGATGGCCAAGCAAGCCACCAAGATGGCTATTGGCATTACTACACGTTTCATTCTGCCCTTCCTGAAAATTCCATGATTGTTATACGTTCCCTACCCATCCATCCGACGCCCGGCCATATTGCTTAGCTGGCCTTCTGTCGCATTAGAGCCGGCATCTGGCCTATGGCTTGCGTAGTCGCCAGACTCAACTCTTCGAAATACTGACGCACCGTTGCGCCCACTTTCTCGCTGTCTTTCTGGTCCAGACCCTGCTTGAGCGAAGCCAGTATCTTGCGCATCATCGGCTTCGCTATTACCGGTCGCACGGCAGGATTGACTACTTGGTCCACAAACTGGGCCTTGAGGTCATTGCCAATCAGCTGCACCACCAGGTTGTCGGAGATGTCCCGCACGCAGAGAAAGAATTCTCGCCATTTTTCTTGCATCGCGGCAAAATCATCCACAAGACCTTCTAACTCTACGACATAGGCCTGTAATCGGTTCATTTGCGCCTGATCAGACCGACTCACCGCCTGTTCCATGGTGAGCGCCGCCAGGGCCCCAAAGGTTTGCAGGAACTGGGCCACCAGGGCCGGATCGGGCGCTTCACCCAGAGCCATCAGCGGCCCCAGTACAGCGATGCGGGCCTGGCCAATGGGCTGCACTCTGGCCCCACCCAGTTGAATATCGATGAGGCCGATCTGCTCCAACTGGGACAGGGCCTCACGCACCGCGCCACGGCTGGCACCGAAGCGGCTGGCCAGGTCCCGCTCCGAGGCGAGCCGGTCCCCCTCACGGTAGTGTCCCGTGAGAATCTCGCGGCGCAGCTCGGCAGCGATCTCATTGCTGAGTGTGTTATTGGCTGACATAGGGAAATAGTCGGTTTTTTGGTCGGACCAAATTGGTCGGACCAAATATAGGGCAAAATCCAGACTATTCAAGCGGCGGGCGGTGAATGGAGGCGATTTCCCGCCCAATTGAGCACTCCCGGATCCCGCTGCGGGCTGTTATGTGAACCCTGCACAGATGCCCGATCCCGACCGGGACCGTGGACGGAAATTGGGCAGAAGGAGGAATTAACCCGGAGAATCCGATAATGCTTACCCGGAATCGGCCTATCGAAGCATGAGAACTGAGGTTTTGTCCTCACTTTGTCCCGCCGGAGGATTTCTTATAGTAGAAGCGTGGCTATAATGCAGCGATTACAATCTATGCTTAAAGTGGCGATAAAAAATCGGGAATCGGGGCCAATAATGGATGCACTAAAACAATAACTCATAGACAATTTCGAAGGCGTTTTCATCCTAGTCATCCTGACCTTCGTCAGCGCCATCGTCTGGTTTGTTGATGCCAAGCTCTCGTTCCTGAACTTCTTCTACCTGCCAGTACTCCTCAGCTCCTATTACCTGGGAATACGCTCCGGTGTGCTGGGGGCTTTCTTTACCTTCCTGGTCATCGTGATCTTTGCCGGCATCTACCCTGAGCGCTTCATGGTGGAAATCGACCTGTTTGGTCTGTGGGCGTTCATCCTCACCTGGGCCGGCTTCCTGATTCTCACCGCCGTCATCGTGGGCTTCACCCACCGCGAACTGCAGGAAAAGATGACCGAGGCCCTGCGTGCCAAGGCCGAAGCCAGTGGTAACGCGGAACTGCTTGAGCAGACCATGACCACAATCCGCGAATTCGAATCCGAGCTCGACTACAAAGTAGAAGAACGCACCCGGGCTCTGGAAGAAAAGACCAAATCCATCCGCGCCCACAAGGAGAAGGTGGAAGAAGCCCTTTACTCCACCATGGATCCCGCGGTAGTGAAGCTGATGATCGAGAATCGCATCTGCACAGAGAATCGCCGCATCAGCGTCATGTTCTCTGACCTCAAGGGCTTCACCCAGTATTCAGAGGAGCATTCCGCCGAGGTAGTGATCACCGAGCTGAACAAATACCTCGGAGACATGGAAAACATCCTGCTCACTTACAACGCCCATATCGACAAGTATATGGGTGACGGCATTATGTCCGAGTTCGGCGCACCTATCCGCTATGAGCGACATGCCCTGCTGGCGGTTGCCGCCGCCTGGAAGATGCAGGAGCGCATGCGCAAGTCCAATTATCCCTTCAAGCAGCGTATCGGCATTTCCACCGGCGTGGCCACAACCGGCATCATCGGTGCCAAGCGCCAGTCATTCACCGCATTCGGCGACACGGTCAACCTGGCCTCGCGTATCGAAGGCATGTGTGAGCCCGGCGCCGTGACGGTTGACGAGGCTACATACAAGGAATGCAGCGACATCTTCGAGTTCCGCCCCGTATCCGGACTGGAATCCTACACCCAGTTTGAAAATGCCACCGTGGTTGATGAGATCAACACCCTGATGACCGAGATCGAAGCGAATCCCCGGGATGTGAACCTGCGCATTTCAATTGCCAAGCTTTTGCGCCAGGCAAACGATCCGGAACAGGCCCATCTGCAACTCAAGGCCGCCATGAGCATGGAACCGGAGAATTCCGATGTGAAGGTCGCCTATGCGGAAAATGCGGTGGTCCTGGAACAGCAGCGGGACCTGACCGTGCGTGGACGCCGCAGCACAGTACACCTGTACGAAGTGGTGAAATTCAAGAACCCACTGGAAAGAAACGTGCAACTTCCCATGCAACTGCTGGATGGTATCGAGCCCAAGCTCAACAAACCCGTCTCCTACCCGGAAGACCTCGTATTGCCAGTTGAATGCATCGACGGATCAGTGGGCTTCTCCCGTCTCGTGGGCATCACCGCCTACCTGATCGCCGACCGTATGGGCATGGTAGATCAGGAGAAGCACGATATCCTGGAAGCTGGCTATCTGGGCCAGATCGGCAAGACCATCGTTCCCGAGAACATCCTGAACCGCAACGGCGGCCTCACGGAAGACGATTTCACCCACATTCACATGCACCCCCGAGAAGGTGTGCGCAAACTGCGCAACATCGGCTATGAAAACGAGCGCATGCTGGAACTGATCGAATGCTCCCATGAGAACTACGATGGCTCCGGCTACCCTGCCGGCATCAAGGGTGACAACATCCCCCTCGGTGCGCGCATCCTCGCCGTCTCGGAAGCCTATGTGAGCCTCACCTCCAAGCGCCCCTACCGTGACCCATGGGAAGGCAACGCTGCCTTCAATGAGATCGGCAAGTACGTACGATCAGGCAAATTTGGTCCTGCGTTCGTCGATGTCCTTGGGGATATTGTCGGACAGCTCTGATCCCTGGCTGGCTCATCACCCTGTTGCTGTGAACTACAGAGGCCCGTCTGGGCCTTTGTCTGTCAGCCGCCCATTACCCTTCGCCCACATGCGCTCTACGGGAGGCCCAATGCCTGGCAGCTACCCACACACGACCAGCGGCGAATAATCAGGCAAGCATCAAGATTGAATCAGGGAGAAGAACTCACGCAGCCGCGCCGCGTTCTTGCCAACATCACTGCGACCGACACGGGACTTGGACCGCGCCTGCAGGATGGTATCGACACGGTCCGTGGAGATATCGATCACGATGTCGTCCTTGAAGCGGAACCAGAATGTGGTATCCGTAGCCTCGATTCGGCCCTCGTTGACGTCGGCGTGGACAATCTCCCAACCCAACTGCTCCGCCGCCGCCAATGAGCGATTGAAAATCTCCTCGGGCGAGGCATCGAAAGTCAGGGGCTTGATGTCGGGATAGGCTTCGAGTTGCAATTCGATGTGCTGGCGCACGGTCATGCCTTCCATCACACCGTATTCCAGTGGATTGGGTGCGTCGGCCCGCAGTGGCGCGATGGCGACGAAATCCAGGGGACGGTAGGGATCGGTGGCGATGTCATGAATGGCTGGCGTGCCCTCTGGTGGACGGAAGGTCTCCGGGATGACGTAGGCCAGGCCGGCCGCCACCGCTCCGATCATGGCCAGGGCGGACAGTTTGATGCCGCCCTCAACCTTGAACACAACACTCAGCGCGATAATACCGATGGCGACGATCACCGTGCCGCCCGCAATCCAAAGGGACCAGGTATTCACAAATTGCAGCAGACCGAAGCCAAACCTGAAGTCTGAGATGCCCAGCCACACGGCGACAGGACCCGCCAACGCGGTCACACCTACACCGAGGCCTGCCAGCAGGCAGATGGCTGCATCCACAGTCAGGATGGTACGCATGGTTTTCGGAGACACTTTCTGGTCCTGCCCTGTGGCTGTGGGATCTGACATGTTCAGTCCTGTCGATTGCGATTATTGATTGTTCAGATTCTGGCGCACGACCTGTTGCAGGCCTTCCGATGACAATCCCCAGACGATCCCCGTTTCCATGGCATTCTCGGCGCTCTCGCCATCGGCAAAGGCAGACAGCGCCATCAGGGCACCCACCCGATTGCTGGAGGCACAATGCACGAGAATGGGTTCACCGCTGAAGCGATCCAGGATCTGTTGCAGGGAGGCGGCGTTCTCGGGCGTAACGCCAGCGCCGCCCGCGACGGGAATAGAATGAAATTGCATGCCCAGCGAGGAGACAACAGAGGATTCGTCGAACCCAACTTCCTCACCCGGTGCCCGCAGGCTTATCACATGCTTCACGCCCGCCCTGGACGCGACGCCAAGTTGCTCGGCGGTAGGTTGGCCACTGGCCACCACGCTGCCGCCAGGTGCCCTGAAATTAAAGATCTCAGCCTGCTCGAGGGCTGCCACGTCCAGGCCTCTGTTTGAGACACAGGCCGCCAGCAGCGCGCTTACTATCAGGGTGCCCAGGAGCCGGGTCATCTGTATTGCTTTCATTTTTCTTCCTCAATGAAGTGCTATCTAGTGTAGTTGATGGTCGAATCAATCCTCTTCCATCGGGATTCGGTAACGCAATTGTACATGGCGACGGGTTCGAGTGCGCTCCCCATAGATCGCCGGCCGAAAACTCAACTCGCGGGCGGCGCGGACGGTGCGGGAACGCACCCGCCGCGGCACACCCTCGGCATTCAGCACATCGACCGCAGACACGCTACCATTGCCGTTCACCCGGAACGCCAGATCCACCTGATCAAAAGGCAGATTGAGCTCGAGCAGTGAATCTGCCGGCGTAGGCCTGGCCGTGCTGCGCAAGCCTTCCTCCCAGGCGGTAAACAAACCCACATGGACGGGCTCATCCCAGGGATCTTCCAAATCTTCCTCGTCTATTACGTCGAAGTCCAGTTGTCTGGTCAAGGATTGCTGATAGGCCTCCAGATCGGCAAAACGCGTATGGAATGTTTCTATAGGGATAGGTATGGGCTTGTTGAAGAAACGCTCCAGGCGCTCATCATCAAAACCCAACTCTATCAGTTTTTCCCGCGCATCCAGGTAGTCCCTCCGACCAATATTACGTCCTTGCAATATTGAATAGTCACCATGGTAAATGGATGCCATAGCCCAGGTTTCCCAGTCATCCCGAGCTTCCGCGATATCGCGAATATCATCGATAAAGCCATTCGCCTGGCGCAGGTAAGCGACACCTACTGGCTCTCCATCTTGTGTGACGGGCAGGCGGCCAGACGCCGAGAACGGCGCAAAGAATCCGCCCCGCGACGCAGTCGTCAGGCGCCCGGGACCATCTCGCGCCAGAGACTCATCAACCGTGTCAGTTGTCACACTACTACCAGCATTCAGTAGCTCCACATGCTGTTGAATACTGTAGGCACGTTTGTACAACCAGGGGATTAATTCCGGAGAATCTTCGCCATAGACGGTTTCTGCCAGATCCAGCATGTCATCGTAGAGATCCCTTGAATCCAGAAAATTTTCGGCACGGTTTCCATTACGGTCGAGGTATACCATCGACTGCATCCACGATGCCTGCCTGTTCATAGCGGCAAGCAATTCCGGTGATTCATTGCCATAGTTGCTGGCCACAACCGTGCGGATATGCTCCAGGTGGTCTCCGACCGCTTCCCAGTTACCCAGAGCTTTCTCGGTTGCGATAATAGATTCCAGTACGGGTATGACGTTGATGTTCTCCAGGCCTTCCGCCGTACGCAACAGCTGTAGTCGTCGCATCTGCAACGCCAGAACCCTTTCGAAATTACCAAGCTCGGCTTCGATGGCTTCAATGCTCTGCAAGGGTTCGATCAGGCGCGGGTCAAAAGGACCGAATTCAAACTCCATTTCCGCCAGCGCTTCTTCGAAACGCTGAAGGTCGGCCAGGGCGGCATTGCTCTGCTGCAACAGATCCTGGGCAAGAACCGGGCCTTGCAACAGGCTGGCAGGCGAAGCAATTAGCAGGATGACGAGAAAACTGTAGGCTCTTGTTGCGGTCATTATTAATAGCGTTGAGACCAGAGTTTATCGACAATAGCTTGATCTCACAGGCTTGTCGATACAAACTAGATAAGATGACTGTTTCCCGGATATCCGGAATTATGCCCCTGCCTGCCAAGCTCATAGCAAGCCTGATTCTCGCAGCCTGCAGTCTGCAGCCAGCCTCTGCACAGCAGGACCTGGTTGAGCTGAATGACATAGCCGGTGAATTTGCCTTCGTTCGAATACAGTACGACAGCTATTTCGGTGGTGGCTTCTACGGCGGACCCTGGCTCACAGACTTTCCCGCCTCTGACGAGAACTTCCTGCGGGGTGTGGCTCGCCTGACCAATGTACGGGTGATGAGCGAACCCATCGTTCTGCGCTTCGATGACGAGGAGATTTTTGACTATCCCTTCCTCTATGCCCTCGAGATGGGCCGCAATGGCGGCATCAGCCTGTCACCCGCCGAGTTGGAAAACCTCAGGGAGTACCTGCTAAGAGGTGGCTTCCTGCTCATTGACGACTTCTGGGGTGAACAGCAATGGGATGCGTTTTACCGTGATTTCTCCATGATATTTCCCGACCGGGAACTGGTTGAGTTAACAGCCGATCATGAGATTTACCATACTTTCTACGATATCGATGGACCACAGATGATTCCTGGCCGGGGAGGTCGCCGCGGCTTCGGTCAGGCCGGCATCGATATTGCCAGCAACCACGCTATCTTGGATGATGACGGACGGGTCATGGTGCTCATCAACTGGAACTCCGACATGGGGGATGGCTGGGAACACACCTATGATCAGTGGTATCCAACCCAGTACGCCAACTCTGCCTACCAACTGGGCATTAACTACCTCATCTACTCGCTGACCCACTAAATCAAGCCAGGATCGTAACCGCATCCATACAGGGTTAAAATCCAGAAATGGTTCTTTCGTTTTTCCTTATCGTTTTCGTGGCGGCCGCCATGGGCATTCACTACGAGATACTGCGCCTGCTATCCATCATCATTCCCAAACTGCAGATAAGACATCGCCTGCGGGTAATCGTCGGCGTTTTTGGCACCATTTGCGCCCATGTGGTCGAGATATGGCTATTTGGCATCGGCTTCTATTATCTCAGCAGCCTCGGCGACACCGGTTCGCTGACCGGCAACTTCGATGGCAGCCTGATCGACTGCGTCTACTTTTCTTTTACCAACTACACAACAGTCGGCTACGGAGACATCGAACCCCACGGGCAACTCCGCTTCCTCGCCGGCATGGAGGCCCTGACCGGGCTGGCACTCATCACCTGGTCTGCGTCTTTCATGTTCATGGAAATGACCCAGTTCTGGGAAGACGACAAGAAAAAGTAGGACTATCGCGCAGCTCCCGGCATCGTGACCAGGGACTGCCTGTAGTGCCTATGGCGCCAGAGCTTCCTTGCAGGACCTGCTCGATACGCAGAGCGTTGGTAGTCGTTACATAGTTTGCAGGCCCGGTTTCCTTTCGATCGAAGGCGCAGAAATTCCGCTGTGCAGTTGAGCAGTTATGCAGTTGCGCAAAAGTGACTTCGATGTCGCAGGAGTCACTGGCCGAGCGGCCCACAGCAGCGCTCAAGGCCACCGATTGAAGAATCCGCAGCCCCACCCTTGGCAGCTAGTTGGGAAGGAAAAGGACTGGCGGATCACAGGAACGAAAAAGGTCACTCCTCCAGATCAAGCCCGGGAAGCGACCCTCAGCGACTAGTCGGAGGAAGGATCCAACTCCTGGCGCCGCGCCCCGGCAAGAATCCCTATCAAACCATAATTGCCCTCGTGACAGGCGTATTCATAGGGTTGAGTGTCTGTTGAGTTGAACACCATCTCGCCACGCCAGTCTTCCGAGTAGTAGACGGGGTCACTCACCTCGAAGGTATAGAGCACCTCGGTATCGGAGACCCGGGAGAAGCGTTCGATGACCTTGCCTTGCTTGCTCAAGGGCGCCACATTACGCACCGCCTGTTGCGGGTGCAGGTTGACGGTTTCAACCACCAGTGTATCCCCGTCCCAATAGCCGATTGAGTCACCCAGCCATTGCTCCAGCGCATCGGGCCGGCGTTCGCCGTCGATGGGAATGATGCGGGTGTCGTGAACCATCTCGATCAGGATCATGAGGTAGTCGTCAGTCTGCACGAACTGGTACATGTTGTTGTACAGCACATTATTCATGGGCGGACCACCGGTACTGCCAAAGCCGATTATGCAGCGTTCACCGAGGGATCGTCCTTCGGGGCCTTCGTTGCCGGAACGGCTGAAGGCGGCACGGCGCAGTTGCTGCCCCTCTTCGGAGAAGGGAATGCGCCCGTCGCTTGGATAGGTGATCCAGGAGGTACGCGCCTCACCGTTGACCATGCCGAAGCGGGAGCCTGGATCGACCCAGAAGGCGTTATAGCCTCGCCCTTGCGCCAGATCGGATCCATTGGGCAATTCGCCCTGCACCTGGTTGTCATCGGTAGCAGCACGCACGTTCTGGTGATTATTGGCGGTGTATTCGGACAGTTGATCCGCAGGTATCACCAGCCCAACGTCAGCAAGACTGGATGAACGCTGCATGGTGGTAATGGAGGCATTGGTCCAGAAGCCCTGCAGGTCTGGTTTTCCGGATGCCGTGCGCGGCGGCTCGTAGTCCTGGGCTATAACGCCGCTGGAAATCAGTGCCAGCAGCAGTGGAGCGATGCGAGTCATGGGCCTTCTCCTCTCCTCTTATTCTTGGTTTTCGGCTCGAGCCTGCGCTATTCCGGGTCTGGTCAGGTGTTGGAAACAGGAATATTCAGTGCTGTCCGGGGCGTTTATCCGACCTATGATAGGCGAGCGGGAGACGTCCCGCAATCTGCAGCGGCCGGGCGCAGACCGAAAACTGAACCATTTCGTCATCGGCACGACCTATTATGTGGAAGGAACAGGAATGCCGAAGCAGAATGACAATCAGGGGCATGCGAGGGCGCGCCGTCAGCGGGAAAAAGAACGCGCGTTCAGCGAGTGGCTGCTCATGCGTAGCCAGCAGGGAAACTGGGAAGCCCAAAATTCCCTGCTGGCCCTGTGGCAGGAACGCTACTACCTCTATGCGCTGCGACGGCTCGGCTGCAGTGATGCCGCCAGGGATGTGACCCAGGAAGCCCTCTTTTCCATCTGCAGGAATCTGGGCAAGCTGAAAGACCTGTCCACATTTCCCGCCTGGAGCTATCGCATCCTGGAACGGCGCTGTGTGGATTGGTTACGCAAGACGATTCGGGAGAGAGCGGTGATCGATACCGGGAAGGCTGTGCCTGAAGTCGCCGCGCCCGAGAAACCGGATTCAGGAATCGGCCTGGCCGGGCTACTGGGTGCCCTGGAGCCGGAGATTCGTTCCTTGCTGCAACTGTACTACCTAGATGAACTCTCGGTGGCCGAGATCGCCACGATCCTGGATATACCGAGAGGGACCGTTAAATCGAGATTGTTTTACGCCAGAAAACTGCTAGCTGATGAAATTGACACGATACGTGGAGACCCGAAATGAGTGAACTGGATGACAAGATCAGGCAGGCATTGAACAAAGAGGATGAGGCCGCCATCGCGCAACTTAATGAACAGGCCGGCCTGTTCGAGATGATCGGCATGAGCCTCCATGGCAGGCAAGCCTGGATGACTTACTACATGTGGATTCTGGGGCTCGCGACCTTTGTCTTTGGCCTGTATGCCTTGAGTCGTTTCTTCGCCAGTGATGACACCGCCGTGCAGTTGGCCTGGATGCTGGCAATCAACACCTGCCTGGCGATCATCGTTGTGATCAAGGTATTGAGTTGGATGCAGATGACCAAGCTGGAAACCCTGCGGGAGATCAAGCGGCTGGAGATGCGCCTGCTCTCTCAAGACTGACAACAGAGATCATTGACCTCCTGATCTGGATTTCATTCTTGCGTGGAGCGCTGCCTGTTCCTGGCAACTGACACGGCGTTGTGTGCATGTGGCGTCGATACGCCAGCCGCCGTGATCAGACAGCAGCGGCGAAGCTCAGGGGCAGCCATTTCCGAGTCACTGCCTATTCCAGTCAGGAGTGGCTGATGGGAAAGCCCCAAACGAGTGGCGCCTGCGCTGGCGCGACTCAGTAGAGGCGATTGACCGGGGATGGCCCGAAAGACGCCCAGACACCCTGATGCCTGGCACCCGTGCGATCGGTCTGGGACCAGTCGCATACACCTTCAGGAAACACTTCTTCCAACTCGCTAAACTGTTCGAAGGTCAGGGTCATGGCATAGTCAGCCCGGCTCACGGCGCGCAGGCGACAGCTGACGACATCGTTGGCCAGTGGCGCTCCCGCCACCTGTCTCGGTGTTGGATAGGCCGGGTACAGACTGTTGCAGCTGCTGTCGCCGGCAAAGGTCTGGCGTTCTTCTATCTTCTGGCGATTATCTACGGACGGGGTGGCTCCGGTATATTCCCAGCAGGCATCCACCAGCTGCAGCGGCTTATTGCGTACCACTTTCTCCGCCCGGCTCAGATCGCTGCCATCCTCTCTTATGGCCATCAGCCAGCGATCCATCTGCCTGAACAAGTCACCCAGATCGGGCGCATCTTCCGTGTAGCCCCACAGACCACCGACCTGCATCACCTGGTTATCGGCGTGGCCGTTGGCCTGAACCAGGCGCTGACGGGTTGAATACTGATGCACGATCATGTGAATGTCGCCGCCATCCCGGTGGTCCATGTACTGCCGGTAATCGATGATGGGGGTTTCGGCCAGCCCGGCTCCGCCGAAAAGGATACGTCCCGACTCTATTGCCCGCGTGCTGGCCTCATCGTCACTGCGATGGCGCTGCGGCTCATGGTTCAGGTCACGATCGAAGCCTCCGATGCCGCGGTTCAGGCTCACGAATTGCTCGACGGTAATAACACCGGCGTTGAGCGCGCCCAGACCATACTGAACACCCACATTGTCCAGTGGGCGCTGGGCTATGGACGTTCCCGGTACCGTGCCATAGACATTCACCGTGTGATCATAGACCGTAGCCCGCACGCCATTGAGATTGGTGGAGTCGTAACGCAGCGCTTCCAGCTCCGGGACCGAGATCTCACCGCCCTGCTGCTCCGGTTCCACATTCGCATCATATATCGGGTCGAGACGGGCGGCGCCGCGAGCCAGGTTGGGGATGGACTCCCTTACGCCAAATCCCGCGATAGCCTGTTGTTGTTCGAGGGAAAACGAATCCGGATCGATCTCGGTAAAATAGTGATCCAGCAGGCGTGCATCGGCCAGGGTGAAGATGGTCGCCGATGTGACGTCGGGAAAACTGAGTCCCACGATGATGCCGTCGAATACACCTGGATAATTATCCGCAGTCTGGTGTGACTGATAAGAGCCTCCTGACACACCGGTGGCAATAGTGTAGACCGGCTCGCCATAGTGCTCGATGAAACGCTCCTTCACCATGATGTGGGTTTCTGACGCCAGCAGGTCGTTACAGTTTTGTCCAAATACATTCAGGGTCGAGGATGTCACGGCGTAACCCTGGGACAACAGACCATGCCGCAGTACACCGCCAGTACCAGTGCCCTGCTGATACCAGCCGCTACGACAACCACCCCCATGGGTATACACCAGCTTGCCATTCCAGTGCTGACTCAGTTGCCAGGGCGTGGGCTCAGGGTCCGCGGGGTCATGCAGCATGGCGATTTCATAGATCGCGCGATTAACCACGCCGGTCTCGACTCGCACGATGAACGGTGCCAGCTCACCTCGGTGATTGGTCACCTCGGCGATATCGGCGGGTGGCAGGCTGCCGAAAGCCATGACATAAGGCTTGAAAGCCTGGTCCACGTCAGACCAGTAGACATAATCGACCCGGGTCGACTTGAAGCAATTGCTGTCCTCGGCAGGCCCGTAGAGTTCACCGTTGGCCAACTCGAATTCATCACTCTGGCAATAATAAGGTGATTCCTGCGGGCCCGAGATGATGGGTCCACTCACCGGATAGTTGGTCAGCTCCAGACGGCTTACTTCACCATCGAGCCGGGCCACGAGGGAGCTAGCACCCTCGGGCAAGTCTGTCAGCAGGGCTTGCAGTCGGGTCGACCCCAGGCGCACCAGCCGATTACTGACATCGGACCCATTCAGTTCCAACACAGGCTGGGAAGGTGCCGCGCGATCATCGACACTGAGCTCGATCAACACATCGCCACCGGTGACCAGCCATGGCCTGGTAGAAACGGCCCGCAGGGCGAGACCCGATCCGGAACCCGCACCCAGGTTGGCGCCGGAGGTGCTGACGGTCTCTTCGGTGGAACAGGCAGTGAAGCCCCAGGCCAGGCCGAGGGCAAACAGTATCAGCAGCTTGTGCTTGTTATTATTGGAGTTCCAGACTGCCATGGGCTCACCTCGATTCAGATTTCCGATCTCATTTTCCGGACATGGCTCGCGCTTGTAAAGCCACGCTCCCAATACTGCGAAGGCAGCCAGGTCATGGCTACTCCAGCAAGCCTGTGCTGCATTCATTCTGCAACACAGGCTTGCTAGAATAGCCATTGCTTCGGGTCCATCATGGACAGTTTGATTTTCAGATTCGCAGATAGTGGTACGGCTGATGAATGCCAAGAACAAGATCCAGGTCAGGGACGTAAGTGAGGCGAATCTTGCCGGGGACATTGCAATAGACAGGAAATGCTCGCGCTGCAAGAAGTCGATCTGCTGCAACTCCATCAATCAGCCTATTCCTACACCCAAGACCCGTGAGGACTTCGATCATCTGATCTGGCAGGTATCCCACGAAAATATTAATATCTTTAAAGACGTGGAAGGCTGGTTCCTGCATATCGATACAAATTGCATGCACCTGCTTCCCGGCGGTATCTGCGGTATTTACGAGACCCGTCCCTGGGTTTGCCGGGAATACTCCAATGATTTCTGTGAATACGATGAATCCATTCCAGAAGCCAGTGAATATTTCTTCACGACCTCCGAGCAACTGGAGAAGTACTGCCGCAAGCGATTCAAACAATGGGATCGGCGCTTTGAACTCTACGAGTAAGCACAGCCCTCGCTACACAGCCTCGCTATTGCCACTATGGGCAATAGCAATCACTCTCCCATTTCAATTCCTTACTTTCGCAGTTTCCGCCCAGGAAACAGCAACTGCAGTCGAACTGGATGCACGCTTCGACGCCATCAGGGATTTATTTCGGGAACTGGATAGCTCCGCACAGGCATGTGTAGAAGAGAGCGACGCGGATAGCTGCAAAGCGTTCGCCGAGGTTCTGGATGGCACATTCATCCCGAGCTATCTTGGTCACTGCGCAGTGATCCGCGCATGGCGCGATCAAGTCGTAGAAGATGCCGAATCGGGTACCGTAGCAGACGATGAACCGGGGCTCGCAAAGCGCTTGATTGGCGCCGAGTTTAGCTGTGGCGAGGATGCTCTCGCCAAACGCAGCCACTTCGCCGTAGCCGCCTTCCAGAAGTGGCAACAGGAAAATACCCATGCCTCACAGGGCACGGCACGCTATAGGCAGGATGGGAGTGACAGAACGAGTCCCGTGCCCCAGGCTCTAAAGAGTCAGCAATCCAGGTTAAGCCGGGAAATCGATCAACAGTGGCAGCGGGTGGAGCTTGAGAATATTCGCCAGCAGCTGCGCAAACCCATCGACTATGGCGACTACAATTACCCGAGATAGATAATTATCCGAGATAACTGAGCCAGGCCTGCCGACAGTAGCCTGGCAGCCACCTTCGCCTGGATCGTACCGGCCAACACTGCCTAGTAGAGCACCAGGAAATCCCCATTGGGCAAGCTTGCTGCCGCGGGGAAGCTATAGTCCCTGATCTGAACTTCTTCCGCCAAGCGATAGCCGGTGACCTCGCCTTCGGCGTCGAACAGGCGCAGATTCAGGCGGCCGCCCCGGCTGTTACTGATGGCTTCACCCCACACCACCAGGTGCTCACCATGCTGATTAATGGCCAGCGCAGGATTCCTTTGCCGGGTCTCGGTATGAGGCTCTCCTGCCTGGCGCAACGATACAGGCTCATCGATATCCATGAGCACGATTCTGCTCTCGGTTTCAAACACGAGCAGATTCCTGTCGCCGACATTCAGTTCCATGTCATTGGTGCTGAGGGGGCAGAATGAGGCTTCCCACTGCTGCAGGGGCTGCAGGGGAAGATAGTTCGAAGCCATGGTCTGCGCGGTAAATCCCGTGACGGACAGCAGCTGCATGTGTCTGCCGATGCCATCGATGGCAGAACGATAGGCCAGGTACAACAGGTCTTCCGAGTCATAGGCCATGGCCATGGAGCAGCAGGCGCAGGCACCGAGGTCTGGGTTGGCAATCATGATTTCTTCACCGAAGCTCGCGCCACTGTCTGATGAGAAGCGTGCGTACATGCTGCGCTCATGCTCGCGAGAGAGATCGCCAGCACCCCATACGATAGCAACCTGTTCGCCGAAGGCTGCGACATCGCCACCGGCGTCAATGCCTTCGACGAATTCGGTCACCATGGATTGCTGGGGTTCAAACTGGCTGCGCTCGGGATTAGAACGACTGTAAAAAAATGCGGATTCCCCAGGCAGGTACCACATAACATGAATCCTGCCATCTCCGCCTACTGCCATGGCAGCACGCGCCAGCGCAAAGGTCATCATATTGAAAGCCTGGCTGGAAACCCGCACTGGTGATCCGAAGCGCCCCGCCTCCGCATCGTATTGCCGGTAATAGAGATTGCCTTCACGCGCTGCCGGGCGGTTAATCCGCTTTTTGAAATACAGCAGATGCACGCCGCCTTCTGCATCCTGGATCAGGCGTGGCTGCACGCCCTCATCGGGCACAGGCATGAGTAACACTTCCGCCTGCAACGCACCGGGTACTGGAAACAGCAGGAGCAGACACAAGCCCAGACGGGCTCGAACTGAAACAAAGTTGGAAACTGTTTTAAACATGGAAAAGCCCTCGGCCAGGCTGGCAGCAGTGGATTAGCGGTTCATTTTAGGGCAGACTTTACCTATTGCGTCCATCATAGCAGCAAGCAGGAATGGCAAGTCAATCCTGGGCTTTATCGCCATGACGACTATAAAACATGCGAGTTAAACAACTACTTAACGGTACCTGATCATGAAGCAATTTCCGGGAATCAAAATCAGCCTCACACTGCTGCTCTCGCTGCTGCTCCTGGCTTGTTCTGCGCCAGAAGAAAGCACCGGGACTACGGGCGGCGATGATGCATTCACCTACAACACCCAGCTCAATGTCCAACAAATCATGGCACTGGTACTGGAGCCTGCATCCGATATTCTTTGGGATTCCGGGGGGTGGGTGATGGACGCTTCCGGTTATGAAGAGCTTTATCCCACTACCGATGATGGCTGGGAATACGTACGCGCCCAGGCAGCCGTAGTGGTCGAGTCAGGAAACATGCTGGCCATCCCCGGCCGGGCACCGGACGGCGATGCCTGGATGATTTATTCCGAAGGCCTCAGTGATGCCGGCATCCTCGCCATGGAAGCGGCGGCAGCGCAGGACAAGGAAGCATTCTTCCAGGCTGGCGCCCAGCTATACAGCGTGTGCACTGCCTGCCATCAGGCCTACAATCCCGAAATCCTCAACCGTTTTGACGATGCACCTGCAGACTAGTTGAGATGCGCCGCCCTGCTTTCATGACCGCAGCCACCCGGCGCGAACTACTTCGCTACGCCCTCATTGTTCTGGCGACACTGACTCCAGCAGTGGCACTGGGTCACACAATTGAGGGCTCGGACGCCAATTTTGTGCAGGCCATCGATGGTCCCGCCGTTGGCCCCTTCATTTACCTCGGTGCCAAGCACATGGTAACTGGCTACGATCACCTGCTCTTCCTGGTTGGCGTCATCTTCTTCCTGTACCGACCCAAACACGTTGTGGAATACGTGACCCTGTTTGCCCTTGGCCACAGCATCACCCTGCTGCTGGGTGTGCTGGCCGACATCCGGGTCAACGCCTACCTGATCGATGCCATCATCGGTTTGTCAATCGTGTACAAGGCCTTTGAAAATATCGATGGATTCAAGCGCGTCTTTGGCATCGAGCCCAATACCCGCGCCGCCGTTTTTATCTTCGGCCTGTTCCATGGCCTGGGCCTGGCCACCAAGCTGCAGGAATTTACCCTGTCCAGCAATGGGCTCGTTACCAATATCATTAGCTTCAATGTGGGGGTCGAAATTGGGCAGATTCTCGCCCTGTCGGCGGTTTTTATCGCGCTCAGCATCTGGCGCAGCAAGCAGAGCTACCTGCGACACGCTTTTGTCACCAATACAGTCCTGATGGCCGGAGGCTTCCTCATGGCCGGTTATCAAGTCAGCGCCTACATGTTGCAAGCGCCCTACTAAGCCCGCGCTGAAGCCGCTTTTTTCGATTCAGGAACGAACCATGTCCAGACCCGACACTACCGAGACTCTCTCTCCCCGCAAGATACTCATCGCGTCCGCGATCGCGCTTGCCGTGGGGCTCGTGGTGCTGTTGACTGCCATCCTGCCTGCGGAATTTGGGGTAGACCCACTGGGTACCGGACGCCTGTTTGGACTCAGTGCGCTGTCTGCGGAAACCAACCCCTTCGAAGAGAGTGCCGAACTGCACCGCAATGACTACGTGGAATTTGAACTGGGCCCCTTCGAATCGGTGGAATACAAGTACACCATGGATCTTGATGCACCCATGGTGTTCAGCTGGGTCGCGGACGCAGAAGTGTACTATGACATGCACGCTGAACCTGCCGGGCTGGGTGAAGACTATGCAGAGAGCTTCGAACAGGGGAACAGTGCCAGCCGCTCTGGCAGCTTCCATGCCCCTTTCGCTGGCATCCATGGCTGGTTTTGGGAGAATCGGGGATCGAGACTGGTAACTGTACGCCTGTACGCCTCCGGATACTTCGTTGACTCCACCGTGTTCAGGGATGGCGGCGACTTCTCCAGGGTAATAGACCCGATCGAGTAAACGGCATTGATATGGCGATCCCGCAATTCAACTCCAGGCCCCACGCTGCACTCGCGCAGTGGCAAAGCGATGGCTACATCATACTCAGGAATCACTTCACACGGACCCAGTGTGAAGCGCTAAACGAATTCACCGCAACGCTATGGCAGGAACGACATAGCTCATCTTCGAAGGCAACCATCGATATCTTTCTCGACAGGCCGGAGAACAAACGGGTGCTCTTGTCACAAGCACCCGACGAAGCTTTCGACTACTCGTTCAAGATAAACGACCTGTATCTCGATGAGCCCCTGATAAGGGACTATGCCCTCGACCCTGAACTCTGCCAGACCCTGAATCTGCTGCTCGACGGTGAAGCGCTGGCCTTCAATACCCTGCTGTTCAGATGGGGCTCGCAACAACGGGAGCACACTGACACGCTGTATATGCCACCCAGAAAGACTGACAAGCTCGTGGTCTCGTGGATCGCCCTCGACGAGGCGAATGCGGACAATGGCGCGGTGACACTCTATCCCGGCAGCCATCTCATTCCCCCACACCGATTCAGCGACGGCCGCCTGAATGCCATCGGCACGGAGATGAGAGCCTACTACGACCACATGGCGCAGGAATTGAAATCACGGGGCATCGAACCCCTGCATTTCAATGCCGAGCCGGGCGACGTGCTCATCTGGCACGCCCAACTCCTGCACGGCGGCAGCCCCATCAAAGACTGGCAAAAGACCCGCCGCTCGCTGGTAACCCATTACTACCGCAAACAGGAATATCTCCACCAGTTCTGGCGCCTCCGCAAACACGGTGGCGGCTACTACCTCAAACGCCCACATCCAAGCCCGGACAAAGACTAACCACCCTATTGATAGCCTGGATGTGACGCTGAATTGGAAGCAAGACGTACATCAAAGGGAGCGATACTAGTCGAAGGGACCTTTGCCGAGCAGCCGCTGCGTCCCACCCCAAAAAAAAGCCCGGTTAAACCGGGCTTTTTTTGGAACCTGTTGGAACTAGTTGTTCTCAGTAGGATCTGATCCATCTCGAGGAGCACCGGTACCGGAGCTTCCCATGAACAGTTTGCGTCCATCAGGGAAGGTGATATCCCGGCCGTTGGCGCGGCAAGTTGGCTCACACAGACGATCTTTGCTCTGGTAACCAGTCACCACGATATCGGTGCCCAGCTGCAGTGAGTTACGGTTAATACCGCGACGCAGCAGGGTATTAGGTGTACCACCTTCTACCATCCATGGGCCTGGATCGCGGGTGGACTCAGGATCGTTGTTGTCCAGATGAATCCAGGTGTGCGGGTTAATCCACTCAACACGAGTAATTGGACCACCCAGTCGAACCGGCAGGTTAGCGTCGAATTCAGCCGAAAATGCATGATGTGCAGTCGCTGGCTGCTTGATAGCTACAACGCCTACTGCGGTCACTGCGGCAAGTGCCAGAAGTTTTGCTTTCATAGATTTACCCCTTTAATTTCTCACTTGCCACGTCTGGCAGGCGAATCAAAATCTTAACTACCTTAATTCAGTAACTTACACGACTTTCCGGGCTGCTGAAAGCCGTTTACGCCCGATTTCCAAGCATTCTATCGAAACCCGGCGGAAATGCCAAAAACTGGGGCATTCCGCCGGTCAGAGTCGAACTCCCGGGGCTAGTTACCCTGGGCTTCTTCCAGCATCTCCTGACGCAGACGCTGCTCGAATTCACCGCCCTTGCGGTATTGGCCGTACATCAGCTCTTCCACGAATTCCACACACTTGAACTGGGGCAATTCATAGCCCGCTTCGAGGCGACGGTACAGGGGCATGCTGATAGTCCATGGGCGTTCAAATATATCGGGGTCTTCCATGGTAGCTGAGTACATGATGACGTTTTCGCTCACCATGTCGTAGCGCTCGGTGACCTTCAGCTGGTAGGTGTGATAGTTACCAGCGCGGTCGAACCAGGTGCGGTCATCGAGACCCGTCACTTCCACTACCCAGGTATCACCTTCCCAGTAACCGAAGGACTGACCCATCCAGGAATCCAGAGGGGCGGGACCGGGATCTTCAAGGAAGACATTGCGCACCGCACCGGCGAATGAGTAGGCGATGAAGAACGCGCTCTCACTCTGGAAAATCTGGAACGGATGGGGCATGTAGGTAGCCCGTGGCACACCCGGCATGTAGCACTTGATCTCAGGATCGCTGGTCAGCCAGTTGGCGCGATTCTCATCCCGTCGGGCCAGGGCCTCTGGCTTGTAGGGAATCGTACCTCCCTCAACCACACCGAAGCTGGCGGGTACGGCCCCAACGGCTCCCATTGCCACAACATCAGGATCGGGTACTGGCACGAAGTCACCAGGCACCAGCTGATAGGCGGCTTGTGGTGGCGCGGGCTCCAGGTTGTCGTTGGCATTCATCAGAACCTGCCAAATGCCGTTCAGGTCGGGCTTGCCGCTGGGCGTACGCGGAATATCACTGCTGGTTTCCGCAGCGGCAGCAACCTGAGCTGGCTGGGAACTGGATCCCGAATCTGAAGGAGAACAACCGGCGATCAGCACGGCCAGGGCGATGAGAAGCGCTTGAATCTTCATAATTCTACCTTTATTGCTTTAATTGGAATGACTCCCCCGAAGGAGCCACGATATAACCACTCAGGAATCTGGGTGTCAAGCCATAGCCAGGCGGACCCCTAGTGTTTATGCGGGTTTGCGGGAAGTCGACCGCAGTCAGGCGCGGGCAACTGACAGCAGCCGATCACGGCAAGGAAGTGTTGTAGACTGCGCGGGCCGGGTATCGGTCGTAGCATGGCGGAAAGTAGCACTGGAATCCTCCTCCCTTACCGAGAGAGCAGGAAGCAAAGGGTCCGTGGTCGTCATCGGCACGTATGAGACCGCTGCCTGGTGTGCGTAGTTGAGCCAAAAAATGGTACAAAGCGCAGCTGGAAAACAGCCTGTAGAAATACGGCATTCAAGGTTCTTGTAACATCGAGTCAATTGAAATGGGGCTGACACTAGAACAAGCCATGCAGCAAGGCATTGCTGCGCACCAGGCAGGCAATATTCAGGAGGCAGAGCGATTCTACCGAGCTGTATTGCAGGCCCAGCCAGGGCATCCCGACGCCAACCACAACCTGGGGCTGATAGCGCTTGCCGCCAGCAGGCCTGTTGCAGCATTGGCGCTGTTTAAAATTGCACTGGAGGAAAACCCCCACTCCAGCCAATTCTGGATTAGCTGCACTGACACACTCATCAGGCTCAATCACCTGGAGGCGGCACGCGCGTTCCTGGAGCGAGGTGCAGAGCTGGGGCTGCCCGCGTCAAGTCTGGAGATTCTTCAACAGAAGCTGTCTTCAGTGCCAGCTGATTGTATGGAATCTGCCGAAGAGACGGCCGAAGCCTTCAGAACCCTGGGAGTGGCTCTCAGAGGACTCGGAAATCTGGAAGCGGCGGAGGCCAGTTACAGGAAAGCAACGGCCCTGAATCCTGAACTTGCAGAGGCCCATTTCAACCTGGGCAATACCCTGAAAGCCCTTGGCAAACTGGAGAAGGCTGAGGCCAGTTATGGCCAGGCCATTGCACTGCAACCCGGGTTTACTCCTGCCCTCATGAACCGTTGGGAAGTGCTGTTCAAACTTGGAAAACATGAGGCCGCACTACAGGATGCAGATAGCTGCAATACTCCGGTCTCCAGGCTCTATGGATTGCAGTCACTGTATGCGCTAGGCCGAATAGAGGAACTCTACAGCAGGCTGGAAGACGCTGCCGAGATTGACGATTCCAACATACACGTGGCTGCATTTGCCGCCTATGTTTCTGCTGTCGAGAACAAGCCTACCCCTCATCGGTTCTGCAACAATCCCCTGGATTTTGTTCACGTCTCCAGCCTCGCAAGACATGCCGAAGATTCGAATGAATTAATCTCGGCAATCATCGATCAATTGCAGGAAGTCAGGAGAGAATGGGAACCTGCAAAGAAATCCACCTTCAGGGGTTTCCAGACGCCCTCCGAGATAAACCTGTTTGCAGACACCCACGGAGTAATGACCCCACTCCGGTCCATCATTGAATCTGAACTGGAGCTCTATCGTACGAAGTTTCAGGAGGAAAGCTGTGCCTATATCAGGAAGTGGCCAGTGCGTGGGAGATTGTTCGGCTGGCATGTCATCCTGAAACAGCAAGGACACCAGACCCCGCATATTCATGCGACAGGCTGGTTGAGCGGAGTTGTCTATCTTAAGGTTGTTCCAGCGCTGGAACGAAGCGAAGGGGCGATTGAATTCAGCCTGAACCCACCCAATTATCCTGATTCGAACACACCGAGGGTTCTGTACCAGCCTGCTGCGGGCGACATAGTCCTGTTCCCCTCCTCACTGCACCACAGAACCATTCCCTTCTCGACGGATACAGACAGGATCGTGATTGCATTTGACCTGATGCCAGGCGCCTGAGTCGAACTGGCGTCGCTCAGGCCCTGCCCAATGCGGTCAACTGATGACGCCTGACCACGGGAATGAAAATAAGCAGACACAGCACACTGAGTATCGCGGCGGCGAAGAAAGACACGCCGGGAAAATAAAATGGCGCCTGCTCGCCAGTAAAGGCAGCGAAGAGTTGGGTCATCAGCAACGGACCCACTATGGAAGTAATACTGTTGATACTGCTAAGGGCTCCCTGCAGCTCACCCTGGGCATTGGCTGGAATCTGGCTGGTCATGATGGACTGGAACGCCGGTGTGACGAAGCCGGAGATGGAGGCCAGCGCCAGCCAGGGATAGAGCTGCCAGCCCGTGGCAGCGAAGGCATAACCCATGAACCCGATAATGATGGCAAGCATCCCCACAATGCCCGCCTTGAAGGCTCCCAGCACAGGAATGGCCCAGCGTATCAGAAAGGCCTGTACTAGGATCATGAACACGCCCGCGAATCCCAGAGACAAACCGATCTGGCTCTCCGTCCAGGCAAATTTCTCCATGGTGTAGTAGGTCCAGGTGCTGGGCAGGGAAAGGTGCCCGAGCATATACAGAAAATAAGCGATGGCCAGACCCAGCACGACTGGATACTTGCGAATCTGCAACATCGCACCGATCGGGTTGGCCCGTTTCAGCTCGAATGGGCGACGCTCTTCCGCACTGAGTGACTCCCCGAGTACGAAGTAACCATAGATGAGGTTTAACAGGCCAAGTGCAGCGGCGGCATAGAAGGGAAAACGGGGACCAAATTCTCCCAGGAATCCCCCGAACACTGGCCCGAGGATGAACCCACCTCCAAAAGCCGCACCGATCATGCCGAAACGCTGTGCGCGCTGCTCCACCGGCGTGATATCAGTTATATAGGCATAGGACAGGGAGAAGGTTGAGCTCGCTACCCCGGCGATTATGCGCGCCAGGAACAAACATAACAATGTGGGCGCGGCTGCCATCAACAGGTAATCCAGGCTCAACGCAGCTAGGGTGAACAATAATACGGGGCGGCGCCCATAGCGATCACCGAGGTTGCCCAGGATTGGCGCCGCAAAGAACTGCAGTGCGGCGTAGGTAAACATCAGGTAACCGCCGATACGCGACGCTTCAGACAGTGAGACGTCACTGAGGCTGATGATAATTTGTGGCATTACCGGCAAGATAATGCCGAAGCTGATGGCATCAATGAGTACGACGGCAACGATAAAGGCAAGCGCATGCTTGTGCTGGGTCACATCAACCAGGCTCATTGGGCCACTCCTGATAAACCTTCGAAACTACTGCTTTTCACGCGAGCTATTTTTCAACGAGGTTGAGAAAATCCTTATACTTGCCGCTGGCACTGCGTGGGATCTGCGCATGGTAGGTTATATCGACCCGGAAAGGGAACTCGAGATAGCGGCTCAGAATGTCTTCGAGCTGTCTCTCCTGCTCCGTCATTAATGGCGCAGGCAAGACCAATTTCATTTCCAGCTGCTCCAATTCATGTTGCACGACCTGGAACTGCTGGATATCCGCCACTTCCATCATGGCGCGGAAGCCAAGGTTGGGCCACTTGCTGCTGCCATCGGGTAGAGAGACCATGTTACGAGAACGGCCCAGTACTTGCTGTAGCACAGGCAATCCGCGACCACAGCTACATCTTTAGCCGAGAACCGCCCAGTCATCGATGTCATAGCTAATCAATGGAGTCGCATAGTTGTAAAGGCTGGTGAGGAGCACCCTGCCGGGTACGCCGGGTGGGCATGGTTCTCCCCTGTGATCTACTACCTCCGGGACTACTGAGTCACCCAGCACGTGGTAGTGCTCTGACTGTGGACACTGAAGCGCCACGTACCCCAGTTCTTGGGAACTGTAGAAATCCACCAGGCCTATCCCGAGAACGCTCTGGCTCAGTTTCCTGAGTTCCGGTGAGACCGACTCGCCCATAGTTCTCACCTGCTTGAGGAAAGGTAATTCATCTCCCGATCTGAGCAGTTCCTGCAACAGCCTCTGCAGATTTGATGAATGGGTGATCAGGAAGTCAGGCCTGTGCTTGCGTAACCACTGTATTTGCTGCTGAATAGCGGCGGATGAGTTGAGGAAATACCCTTTACCCGTCTTGTAAAACAAAGCATAGGGCTCACCCCAATCCCTCGATTCAAGCCCTTCTGGCGCCATTCCCAGCTTGTCAGTGTGCCAGCGAATTGCAGCCATTTTCAAAGTCACATCCCGGCCATGCCAGAGATGATCACGCAGTGCATTGGCAAACCAAACTGCAGCGACTCTTTGTGTCGTGCGTACCTTTACAGGGGAACCGGTGGATCCCGATGTCATTGTCTCACTCTCGCTTCCATGCGATGACGGCGCGGTTTGACAGTCCAGGCTGGATCCCTGTTGACGAATCGATTCCCGAGACAGGATAGGCAGGCTCAAAAACTGTTGCCAGCTTAATTGAGAGAAGTCCTCAGCCTTCAACAGGTCTGAATAGTAGGGTGAATAATGCTGCGCATAGCGCAGCAAGTGTCGCAGTTGTTCCTTGCGTATGAAAGTAGAGCTGCGCCATTGCATGAGTTCGCTGCCAACGCACAGACTGTGAATCAACGCAGTGGCAGAATTGCGAATGAGAGGTTCTGGCAGAACGAAGCTGGACGTAAGCATAGGCGTACAGGCGACTGCAGGGCGAAAAACTGGCGCAGAAAAAGTCTGCGGAAAAGTCGGACTGAAGAAGTACCGGGCCTTTGCCCGGCACTTCTCCGCGCAAGCTTAGGGTAAGATTAATTCCGCAATGTTGGAAAGAATCGGTAGCGACCCATTTTCATTATAGGGTTCGATAGCCACATAGAAGGCCGCGCCAGAGGGTAGCTCACCACTGATAGTCAGCGCCTGCTGCATATCGATTGTGCTGAGCGGGTCGGCAGAGGGAATAGGCGCATAGTAAAGGCGATATCCCGTCGCTTCATTGAGTGAGGTCCAGTGAATCAATACATTGTTGCCAGAAACCTCGATGGATAGCTGAATCGACGGATCTGTAGAGGAGCCTGAATCACCTCCGGAATTACCACCAGAGCTTCCACCAGACGAAGAGTTAGCCGGATCGATGAATTGGGCATCGAACACATTGCTGAAAATAAAGTCAGCAAGGGCCGCCACGTTACTGTAAACGCCGGGCGCATCGGGGTCACCACAGGAAGGCCCCGTCTCGGTACCACCGAAGCTAACAACTCCAATCTGCACAAAACCGGCAGCGGTTGACACCACTAGTGGACCGCCACTGTCGCCCTGACAGGTATCAGTAGTACCACCGACTTCGACTGCTCCGGCGCATAACATGAATTCGGTAATTCCACCCCCGTAGACAGAACTACAGTCCGCGCTGCCAACGATCTTTTGACTCGCCTGCAGCAAGGAACTGGAAGGATTGATAGACTCGCCCTCTTCGCTAATGGCGGTCGTGCCCCAGCCCATGATGATCGCTTCGGTACCCGCAGCGAAAGGCTGCGCGTTCGCACTCATCAATGCCACAGGCTGAATGCTCACCGCCGCAGTCAATTCTACCAGGGCAATATCGAAATTATCCTTGTTTTCGCTGGTATCGGGATTTGGATCGTAGTTGGGGTGCACGATGATCTGGTTGATTTGCCCGACAATTGCGTTATCGGCAAATGGTGATGAAGTATCAGAATTGAGCACCACGATTGAATTGGCGCCACTCTCGATATCCACCGCATCCCCGGCAGTATTGAGGAAGCAATGCGCCGCTGTGAGCACCCAGGTCTCGGAAATCAGACTGGCACCGCAGTACTGCTCTTCGAATTGATCAGCAAGGAACGCGATGAAGGGATAAGTGCTGATGGATGCCGACGTGCCATCGATGATGGCCGAGGTATCGCTTTGTGCAGATTGGCCGGAATCCGTCTTAGCCTGCAGGGATGTTGCCTGAATCGCGACGAATACTACGGCCCATGAAACAGATCTAATAACGCGAGACTTTTTCATAACCAATTCATGTAGGGAGGTCCAAGCGGCCTCCAGAGCATTGTATTAATAAAAGTACAGTCGCACACAAACCCTATTGGTTGAGCCGTGCAACCTCGTATCCCACACGTCCCACATACGCCACCGCTCAAGCGGCAAGGCGCAACCCTGATCATAGGGTATTGATTGGGAAATACAATGCCGATTTAGCGCTTGCAGAAACGCTATCCGACTACTACAGCAACGGACTAGCCGCCAGTGCGGCTTATCTCATAGGTGATGCCGGCCGAACCCTCCCCGGTCACTCCATTCTGGGAGCTGAAGTAGAGTCGCTGACAGGAAGGATCGAAGGCCGGTCCGCAGATCTCGGATTCATCCTGACCGAGGATCTGCAGTAACGGTATTGTCTCGTAATCGGGAGTGATGATGACGATCTGCATATCGCCCCCGTCTTCAGCCACGAGCACGTCGCCAGCGGGAGAAATCACGATGTTATCAACGCCGGTCAGAATCGGATTGTCGCTGGTCGTCGCGTCATAGATCACCTCGATACTCTGATCGATGGTGTCATAACACCAGACACGGTTATCGCCCTTGGTCACGAAGTACAGCTTGTTTTCATGCAGGGCAATACCTTCCCCACCATTGAAAGCTGCTGCGCCCTGAACCTGATGTCTGGATGCATCCCTGTTTGCCAAGGGGTCGGGGACTTCCAGCCACTCGATCGTCTCGACGCCAGAGCTGTTGACCACGCCGGCGATTTCCAGCCTGCCTGCCGAGAGGTCTGGCAGACCTTTCTCTGAGACAAAGCGGTAGAGCCCGCCGTCACGCACGTCTTCAGTCAGGTAGGCACAGTTATTCGCGAGATCGATAGCCACGGCTTCATGCTCGAATGTACCCAGCGCCGGCCTGACAACAGCCTGCTCGATTCCCAGCGGATCGCATTCGTAGACCTGGCCGCGGTCGAATTCTTCGCAGGAGAGCCAGGTACCCCAGGGGGTTGCGCCACCGGCACAGTTGCGTGAGGTATTTTGCAAGATGGGATAGGCATCCACGACCTCCCCCATGGCATTGAAACGCAACGCACCCACACCACCCTGGCCGCGGTTCTCCTCGCTATTGGAGACATAGATCCAACCGCCGTCTGCGGTCGCGAAGCAGGCTCCCCCGTCCGGCGAAGCATGCCAACGGTAGGCTGAGTTAACGACTGGTCTTTCACTGCTGCGGGCAACCACACGGGACTTGAAACCCGCGGGCAACATGATGCCATTGTGATCGGCAGCTTGCAGTGGCCCGATTCGGGACAGGGAAACGAACGCCGCCGCGTCTGCTGCCTGGGTATGGCGACTAAAACCACCGGCCAGGAAACAGGCAAGACCGGCTGCTCCCATCTGCAGGAATCCTCGACGTTTTTCAAATAGCGTATTCATAGCTGCAGTGTACTCGAGTCACATTGCAGAAGTTTGACAGTGGTGAGTCAGTAAACTGCCCTACTCAACCGTCCAGGTATGACCACTATGCAACAGGGCTTGAAGCGACGCCGCCTTATCGCGGGCCAGACCCAGCTGATTCATGGAATCGTCGACGAAGCTGGGCTTGATCTCCCGGTAGATCACACCAACCGCCACCGGAAAATCCGGACCCTGCATGGCAGCCAGCAACTGCGCAAGCACCTTGTTGTGCTGATCGTGAACGAGAACCTGTTCTTCGTTACCGGCCAGCTCGATTACTTTCAATGACAGCGTTTCGCGGTCAAGAGCAATAGCCTTCTCCCCTTCCTTGCCGAAGACGATGGGCTCCCCGTGTTCGACTTCGACCCTGAAGTCCGGTGCCAGCTTCTTGTCCTTGACCTGCTCGAACACACCATCGTTGTAGATGGGACAGTTCTGCAGAATCTCGACAAAAGCTGCGCCGTTGTGTGCATGACTATCCGCGACTACTCCCGAGAGATGCTTCGCCTCGGTATCAATGGACCGTGCGATAAATGTGGCACCCGCGCCGAGGGCAACCAGGCAGGGAGACAAGGGTGCGTCAACAGACCCCATGGGCGATGAAGGCGAACGGGTGCCTGTCTGTGAGGTGGGAGAATACTGGCCCTTGGTGAGGCCATAGATCTCGTTATTGAAGAGCAGTATCTGCAGGTCCACATTACGCCGCAGCACATGCAACATGTGGTTGCCACCGATGCTGAATCCGTCCCCGTCGCCGGTTATCACCCATACGTCCAGTTCTGGATTGGCGAGTTTCACACCTGTGGCTACGGCGGGTGCACGACCGTGAATGGTGTGGAAACCGAAGGTATTCATGTAATAGGGAAAACGCGACGAACAGCCGATGCCGGAGACGAACACCTGATTTTCCCGCGGACGACCCAGTTCCGGCATCAGTTTCTGCAGAGTCTTCAGGATGGCATAGTCACCGCAGCCCGGGCACCAGCGAACTTCCTGGTCGGAGGCAAAATCTTTCAATGTCAGTTTTGGCAATGGCTTATTCATCATTCACTCTTCACTGCGGCTGCAACTCGGCAAGTTTCTCGTGTATCGCGGCCATCACCTCACCGATCTTGAAGGGCTGGCCTGCCACCTTGTTAAGGGCATCGGCATCTATCAGGAAATCAGAGCGCAGCAATCTCACCAACTGGCCCGTATTCATTTCGGGTACCAGCACCGCATCAAAGCTACCCAGGAGTTCACCCAGATTTGCAGGGAACGGTGCCAAATAACGAATATGGATGTGGGAAACATCCAGACCCTCCTCGCGACAACGCTTTACAGCCTGGTGAATCGCACCGAAGGTGGAACCCCAGCCCACTACGGCCAGCGTGCCGGAATTATTGCCGAGGCAGACCTCCTGCAGAGGAATGTCTTTTGCTATGCCATCGACCTTGTTCTTGCGCAGGTCTGTCATCTTCTGGTGATTGGCCGGATCGTAGGAGATATCGCCAGTTTCGAAACTGCGCTCTATGCCGCCGATACGGTGTTCCAGTCCGGCAGTACCGGGTTTGGGCCATACTCGCGCCAGGGTCTCTGCATTACGCAAGGAAGGCTTGAAGCCTTCTGTCTCCGTGTGATGCTGCACCGGAAAACCCTGCATGGCAGTCACATCAGGAATCTGCCAGGGTTCCGCCGCGTTGGCGAGATAGCCGTCCGACAGGAGCATGACCGGAGTCATGTACTTTGTCGCCAGGCGCACCGCCTCTACAGCCACGTCAAAGCAATCGGTCGGCGACGAGGATGCTATGACAGGTATGGGTGTATCACCGTGGCGGCCGAACATCGCCATATTCAGATCCGACTGTTCAGTCTTGGTGGGCAAACCGGTGGACGGTCCGCCCCGCTGCGTGTTAACAACGACCAGGGGCAGCTCGGCAGCCGCCGCCAGGGCTATACTCTCAGCCTTGAGCGCGATACCCGGGCCGGCACTCGAAGTCACGCCGAGCGAGCCGGCAAAGGAGGCGCCGATTGCGGCGCACACCGCAGCGATCTCGTCTTCAGCCTGGAAGGTGTTGATACGAAATTCGCGCCGGTTCGATAACTCATGCAGCAGGTTGGACGCCGGCGTAATCGGATAGGAAGCGAACAATATGTCGATCTCTGCCAACTCGGAACCGGCAATCAGACCCCAGGCCAGGGCTGTCGTGCCTGTAATGTTTCGATAAGTGCCAGGTGCAACTTTTGCCTTGGGAACCTTGTAGACATGGATGCCCGCTGGCAATTCTGCAGTCTCACCATAGGCATGCCCGGCATTGAGCGCTGCGATATTGGCGTTGGCAATTTCCGGCTTAGCAGCAAACTTCTTCTTCAGATTTTCGATAGTGGGCTGCCTGTCCCTGTCGAACAGCCACATCACCAGACCCAGGGTCCACATATTCTTGCAGCGCAAGGCATCCTTGTGCGAGAGGCCGTATGGATCGACCGCATTCAGAACCTGCTGCGAAATATCGATCTTCAGGACACGGAAACCGTTGAGGGTATCGTCTTCCAGGGGATTACTATCGTATCTGGCCTTGGCCAGGTTCTTGGCGGTAAATGCGCCGCTATCGACAATCACTAATCCACCGTCGACCAGGTTGGCGATGTTGGTCACCAGAGCCGCAGGGTTCATAGCCACCAACACGTCGAGGGCATCACCTGCGGTGGTGACATCTTCAGCACCGAAATAGATCTGAAATGCGGAGACACCAAAGGTGGCGCCTACAGGCGCACGTATCTCGGCCGGAAAATCCGGAAAAGTGGAGAGGTCATTACCGTACAAGGCAGTCGCCTGGGTGAAATTTGCACCCGTGAGCTGCATGCCGTCCCCGGAGTCCCCTGCGAAGCGCACCACCACATCGACGACCTTGTTTTCGTCCAGGTGATGCTCGTTCAACTCCTCTTTGGCTAGATCCATGTCAGAATTCGATCCACATGCGGTAATTAAAACTATCAACCCGGCGATGCCGGAAAAAAGAGGCAGGATTCTAACAGAATACCGGGGCGGGGTCTTTCGAGTCTTAAGGCCAGGTCAACAGCCCCGATCCGGCCTGCATCGCGTGGGCGGGGGCCCGGGAAATTATCCGGCAAAAAGTGAAGGGATTAAATCACTGGCCCGTATAAGTCACTGCAAGCATTCATATTCAGGAGAGTAGCATGCAGAAGATTACACTGATCATGGGACTGGGCGCCCTCGCCCTGACTAACGCAGCCTTCGCGGCCGATAATGAACACCGGGGCAACCCGCTGGCCAATCTGGACAGCAATGGGGACGGCGTCGTGGACTTTGTGGAATTCCAGGAAAACGCCATGGATCCGGTGGCACGCCTCGATAGTGACGGCGATGGCCAATTGAGCCTGGATGAATTCCTGTCCGGCAGACCCGGACCCGGCCAGGGTAGAGGTGGCTTCGGTGGCCGCCGCGGTGGCCAGGGAGAGCCCAACGAGGAACGGATGGCCGAGTTCGAAGAGATGATGTTGGAACGGGCCACCGAGCGATTCAGCGCAATGGACCTCGATGGCAATGGCCTGGTTTCCAGGATCGAATTACAGGAAGCCAATTTCCTGCGCATGGACGATGACAATGATGGCGTACTGAGCGCACAGGAGTTGCGACGTCGCGGTCCGGAAGGACCAGGGCGCGGAGGTCGCGGTGAGCGACGCGGTGGACCTGAACGGCATTCACAAGGACAATCAGGCCACCAATAGCCAGGCAAGCCCTGATCAAGCAAGAGGGTAAATCGGACGCGTAATGACCGGTGATGAGACCGATGAGGAATTGATGCTCGCAGTTTGTGATGGGGATCAATCCGCCTACCAGATGCTCGTCAAACGACATCTCACTGCCATCAGTCATTACGCGTTCCGATTACTTAGCAATCAGCGCGACACGGAAGACATCAGCCAGGAGGTTTTTTTGCGACTCTGGACCAACGCCTGTAAATGGCAGCCAGAGAAGGCAAGGCTCAGTACCTGGCTGCACAGAATCGCCCACAACCTGTGCATCGATTTCATGCGTAAACACGGCAGGACCATAATCGATGATGAAGCAACGGAACTGGACAGAAGTAACGAGGATTTCAGTAGCAGTGAAGAGGAGTCAGTCAGGCACGACAGAACGCAGCGATTAAACTCCGCTCTCAGCACACTCCCGGAGAATCAGCGTAGCGCATTGATGCTTTGCCACTATGCCGGTTTCTCCAACAAGGAAGCCGCTGCTATCATGAACGTGTCAGTCAAGGCACTGGAATCCAATATCGCGAGGGCCCGGCGCAAGCTGAGGGACTTGCTGGATGAGAACGATACTATGCGAGGAGAAACCGGGACACCCGGTTAATTAGCCATGACACTTGACGACTTTAAACATGTGCTGGACACCCACGGCGGCAACAGGAACAACTGGCCGCAGGGGATACAGGATGACTGCGCGAGGCTGCTGTCAGAAGACGCCCAGGCCAGGGCACTGCTGCAGAGCCAGCATCGACTCGATGCCACACTGAACGCACTGAGCTTACCCGAGTTTCCTGGCCTGGAAGCCCGTATACTGCACCAGCCCTTGCCGCCGAGGGATCGCTCACTGGCAGACAGGCTGGTTGAATGGCTGCTGCCTGCTTCCGCTTCCCTCAATGAACTCTGGCGCCCGGCGATGGCGGCCTGCGTTCCCCTGGTCTTTGGCATAGTGCTCGGCAACTACTTCAGCTTTGGCGTGGTCGACGAGACTAACGGGTTCGACAACTGGGACGATGAATTGCTAATGATCTCATTCACCGATATCGAGCAGGGTCAGATGGAATTATGATCAAGCGCAACCTGTTAATTCTGATTCTATTGGTTTCGGTGGGCGTCAATATCCTGCTGCTGGGCGGCATCGCGGTCCGCCTATCCCATTCCCAGGATTTTCGGGAAGCACGCCCCCTGCCCCCGAATATTGGCTGGATAGTTCGCGATCTAAGCGAAGAGCGTCGGGCGGAATTGTTCGAGATCATGCGCCCCTCGGCGGATCAGGTCATGCCGCTGCGCAGGGCCATGTTCGAAGCCCAACGCCGGGTGAATGACCTGATGGCTGCCGCAGACTACGACGAAGCCGCATTGACGGTCGCACTGTCCGAGCTCCGCGATGCCTCAGCGGCTTATACTACATTCAGTCACCAGCAAACCATTCGCATGTTGGGGCAACTCACGGAAGAGGAACGGCAGGCTGCCATGGAATTTGTCGAACGTCGCGGTCCCCGCGATGGGCGTGATGGTTTCCAGAGACCCAGATCAGGCCGGCCGGACGATCCGGACCGGCGCGCCCCCCCGGGCCCCGGTTTCCCCCCCCCACCGGATGCAGGCCAATGACTGACCGGCAAGCGAAGCAACTGCCCCGTGGCCGCTATCGCCACTACAAGGGTGGCGAATATGATGTGATCGATGTCGCCCGACACAGCGAGACCGAGGAATTAATGGTGGTCTACCGCCCACTGTACGGCGAACGCGAACTCTGGGTTCGGCCTGTGTCCATGTTCCTGGAATCGGTAGAACTGGACGGTAAAACCATTCCTCGCTTCCAGCGGCTGGCCGACCCCGAGTCCTAGAACCAATACACAGGACCACCCGGGAAGTGTGAATTGCTTCCCGAATCCCTTTCAAGAAGGCGGCCGCTGTAAACCCCTCCCTCCAAACCGCGTTAATCTGCTTGAACGCCAGACGCAAGAATGCTGATGGCCTCAAAAACCCTGATCCAGCGACGAGGGCTCGCCCATGCCAGGTTTACGCAGTTATTCAAGATTACTGATCGGTCTCCTGCTGCTGGGGGCTTGTGTATCAGGTTCGGCCCAGACGGGCAGCTCGATACCCTCTTACGAAGATGGACTACTCACGGTGCCGCGAGTCGATGTGGAGGGCCTTGGCTTCTTCAGCAGCGCTTCCTACGCCGCGATTCAACAGGCAAGAGAGCAACGCCTGATACGATTACGCATGGCAGAGTCGCTGCCCAAGCGACGTAGCCAGATGGAGCAGCTGCAAACGGTGCGCAATACCGAAGTCGAGTTGCAGACCCTGCTCAACTACTTGCCCGATGAAGTGTCCACTGGTTTGCAGGGCCAGGCGGAAGTCGCGCTGGCGGCATTTGCCTCCGGCCTCGCCGTCAGCGCCAATCTTAATGCCGGCGGCTTCGATACCCATGGCGACCACGATACGGATCATAGCGACAGCCTCACCCAGTTACTGCAGGGCATCGACCACCTATGGGACCAGATCGAGGCCCAGGGATTGCAGGACAAGGTGACCGTGGTTGTAGGGTCGGACTTCGGTCGTACCCCATTCTACAACGAGGGCAACGGCAAGGATCACTGGAACATCACTTCCATCATGGCCATGGGCGCAGGCATTACCGGCAACCGGGTCATTGGCGCCACGGATGAGAATTTTGAAGTCCTCGCGCTCAATCCCTCAAGCCTGCAACTGGACGACAGCGGCATACTCATCACGCCTCATCACATTCATCGTTCGCTGCGGGATTTTCTGGGAGTCACGGATGAGCTGGATAATCTGTTCCCGATTGGCGCGGAGAAACTGGATCTGTTTGGCAAGGACTGCTACCTGGCGGGCAAAACTGGAAGCGACTCAACAAGCCGTGTAACCTTCCCCAGCATCGACATCCCCGATCGCTGAGGAAGCCATGTTAGCCAGAACCGTCACCTTCGGACTCATTGCCCTCGCCCTGCTCACTGCCTGTGACGAGTCCACCACCGAATCAGCCAACCCAGGCCAGGCGGCCACACCGGGCGCCGCGGCATCTCCGACCCGGTCCGACCTCGAGGCGATGTTGCACCAGCATGTGGCCGTCCTGGCATCCGACGAATACGAGGGTCGAGCACCGGCCACAGCGGGCGAAGAGAAAACCATCAATTACCTGCGGCAACAGTTCCAGGACCTGGGAATAGGTCCTGGCAATGGCGACTCCTATTTCCAATCCGTGGAGGTTACCGAGATCACTACTCGGGGCGAGCCCGCCCTCTCCATCCAGGGCAGCGACTACCAGGCCACCTTCGCCTATGGCGACCAGCAGGTGGTGGGCACGACACAGCAGATTCCCTTCGTCACAGTACAGGGCAGCGAAATGGTATTCGTAGGCTACGGCATCGTGGCGCCCGAGAGGGGCTGGAACGACTACGCCGGCATCGACGTGACAGACAAGACCGTGGTCATCCTGGTGAACGACCCGGGTTATGCCACCCAGGATCCGAGCCTGTTTAACGGCAATGCCATGACCTACTACGGCCGCTGGACCTACAAATATGAAGAAGCGGCACGCCAGGGAGCCGCCGCCGCCATCATCGTTCACGAAACCAGTCCGGCCGGTTATGGCTGGGAGGTAGTAGACAACAGCTGGACCGGGCCGCAGATAGGTCTCACCGCCGCCAACCTCAACGGCGACCGTGCAGAAATTGAAGGATGGGTCACCCTGGACAGCGCCCTTGATATCTTTGACGGTGCGGGACTGGATTACTATGCCTTGAAGGAAGCGGCTGCCCAACCCGGCTTCACCGCCGTGCCCATGTCGGACCTGCGCATTAACGTGACGGTTGAGAATGCGGTTCGCACGTCTACCTCGCAGAACGTGATTGCCATGATAGAAGGCACGGAGCGCCCGGATGAGACCATCATCTACACGGCGCACTGGGATCACCTCGGCGTCGTGCCGGAACTGGAGGGTGACCAGATATTCAATGGCGCGGTGGACTATGCGACCGGCACCGACGCCCTGCTCGCCCTGGCCAAACTGCATTCCGAGGTACCCGCTCCGGAGCGCAGCATCGTGTTCCTTGCCGTTACCGCCGAGGAATCAGGCTTGCTGGGGTCACAGTGGTACGCAGAACATCCCATCTTCCCCATCGAGACCTCCGTGGCCAACATTAACATGGATGCCATGAACACCAGCGGCCGCACCCGGGACATCATCGTGGTCGGCGCAGGCAGTAGCGAACTGGAGGAATACCTGGAGGTGGCGGCGGCCAGCCAGGATCGGTATTTGCGAGACGAGGCCACACCGGAGCGCGGCTTCTACTACCGTTCCGATCATTTCAATTTCGCCAAGGTGGGCATTCCCGCCCTGTACGCCGAATCAGGCATCGATCATGTCGAGTTTGGCCAGGAATATGGCGCCTCCCAGGGGCAGGATTACACCGACAATCGTTATCACCAGCCCAGCGATGAGTACGATGCCAGTTGGGAACTCAGCGGCGGCGTTCAGGATATACAACTCTACTTTGAAATCGCCTCACGGCTGGCCAATGAAGAGAGCTTCCCCAACTGGTATGAAGGCAATGAATTCAAGTCGATTCGGGACGTCAGCGCCGATCAGCGCCGTTGAACCTGAAACCAGGCAGTCCGGGATGTAACAGGGTCGTCGCATTCCGGTTTTATACTCTGCTCCCAGTCAAATAGTGACCCAGTACCCGTTAGCCAGGCACATCCACATGTTGATCCCCACCACGAGAACTCTTCAGCTACCCCTGCTGGCAGTCGCCAGCCTCGCACTCGGCGGCTGCCTGACGGCATCCGATCCTGAGAGTATTCGCGAAGTCACGGTGCTTTATACCAATGATGAGCACGGCTGGATGGAGGGCATGGAAGCAGGCCAGAGTGCGGCCAATCTCTTCGCACTATGGCAGGCGCACGAAGGCTTCACGGCAGACGGACCCTTCCTGGTCCTGAGCGGCGGTGACAACTGGACCGGCCCGGCCATTTCCACCTGGACCGCGGGCGAGAGCATGGTGGAGGTGATGAACGCCATGGACTACGACGCCTCCGCCGTGGGCAACCATGAATTCGATTTCGGACTGCCTGCCTTTGCACAGCGTGCCAGTGAGGCCGACTACCCCTATCTCAGCAGCAACACCCGCTGGCATGAAAACAACGACGTGCCCACCGACATTGGCATCCTGCCGTATACCGTAAAGACGGTGAACGACGTCCGCTTCGGCATCATCGGCCTGACCACACGCGATACACCCACTACCACCAACCCGCTCAACGTGGCCGAACTCGACTTCATCGATTATGAACAGGCCCTGCGCGACACGGTGCCCGCGGTTCGCAGCGAAGATATCGATCTACTACTGGTAATCGCCCACGTCTGCGTCGATGAACTCGAGCCACTCATTCGCGCCACCCAGGACCTGAACATCGCCATGATGGGAGCAGGGCACTGCAACGAACTGGAGGCGCGCCGAATCAGGGGCACGGTCTTGCTGGGCGGCGGCTTCCATTTCACCGCCTACGCCAAGGCTTCTTTTACCTACGATACTGCCAATGACAGATTGCTGCGCAGCCGTTTCGCCACCAACGAATCGGCCCATGACGAAGCAGCACCGACGATCGCGCGCCTTGTGAACAAGTGGTCTGAACAGACAGAAGAAATCCTTTCCGAACCGGTGGCCTGGCTCGCCAGTCCCGTGGCACGCCGCAGCGCAGAACTGGAACAGGCAGTAGTCAATTCCTGGCTGCTGGCCGACAGCACAGCCGATGTGGCGATCACCAATGCCGGTGGAATTCGCATCGACCTGCCCGCCGGTGAAATCAACGTGGGCACTGTGGTCGCACTGATGCCCTTCGACAACACAATCATCGCCGTGAACATCAGCGGCGCCGTGCTGCGTGACGCATTGGAGAATGGGTCACGCCCGATAGTGGGTGGCTTGCAGAAGCGCGGAAATGACTGGGTGCTTAACCGCAGCGGACAAGCCCTCTCCGACACGGACAGCTATCGTGTACTCGTGAACAGCTTCATGTACGCAGGTGGCGATGGCTATGCCATGCTGCCACAGGCTGATCCCAGCGGATTCGATACGGGAATCAATTACCGGCAGCCGTTTCAGGACTGGCTGCAGAGTCAGGGCAGCTCCGCCTCCAATCCCTTGCGCTTCTAACTCTCCTGCAGCTTGACGCAACAAACAGAAATTGCGCCTAGCGTGCCGCTACTTACACAATCTTGCGCCGCAACCATTCAATGATCACCCGATTAACCTCCTCGGGTTGCTCCTGCTGGGTCCAGTGCCCGCTCTCCATCACCGTGTACTTCTCCAGGTCAGCGATGAAGTCTTCCATGCCATTCGCCGAATAGGGAGGCAGGATCACATCGTTCTCGGCCCCAATATAGAGACAGGGCACATCGATAGTGGCTGCCGCGTCGGCAAAGATTGCTCCCATGCGGGGAATCGCCCGATACCAGTTAAGTCCACCAGTAAAACCGGTGGCCTCGAAGGTTTCGATAAAGTATTGCATCTCCGCATCCGGCAGGAACGGTTCACCGGGGGGATTCTCCCGACTCAGCATCCTCAGCAAGTCCATCTGCCTCTCCGCCGAATCCGCCGGCAACTGTGCGAAAGCCTCCGCATCCCAGATACCCGTACCACCTCCACTCAATATAAACTCGAAGGTCTTGCGCACATCGGCCTCCAGCACCGCCTCGGCGCGCCCAGGCTCCATAAACGTGGCGACGTAGTAATTCGGGGTCATCACTATATCGTTAGGACGCGCGTCATCGGCTGGCGGCAAGCCCTCCGGACGCCCCGCCGCCGTATTTAAACCGATTACCCCAAGGCAACGCTCCGGATACAGGCGCGGCATGGCCCAGACAACGGCTCCACCCCAGTCGTGCCCACAGAACACCGCCTTATCAATATCCCTGGCGTCCATCAAACCCACCAGGTCAGCACAGAATATGCCAACGTCATACAAGGCTGGGTCCTCTGGCCCACCGGTCAAACCATACCCACGCTGATCCGGCGCCAGGCAATGGAACCCGGCCGCCGCTACCGCAGGAATCTGCTTGCGCCAGCTATAAGCCAACTCCGGAAAGCCATGGCAAAAGATCACCGCAGGCCCACTGCCCTGCTCATACACCGCCATCTCGATGCCATTGGTAGACACAAAGTCCGGCACCGGCATGCCCGACGCCGCCCTAACCCCTCCACCCTGCCCAAATACCAGCGGCGAACCTGCAAGGGATGCTCCAAGCGCTACGTTTCCAGACATCTGCATAAACTGACGGCGATTAAATTTCATGGGGAGTTCTCTTCCTCGACTTCTGAACCAAAACAAATAATTAGTGAAGATTGCACTGCAATTGCAGTGGGAGTCTGCGCCTCAACTAACGAATCAATACCAGCAAGGTATTACAATCAACCCTAAACTAAAAGTATCCTCCAACCATGCTCCTGCAAAGCCAAACCAGACCACCCTATTTCCCGGAGTCAGACCAGGCCACCATCCTGCGCCTCGGACTCCACCCATTGCAGCACAAAGACTGGCTGGTCACAGATGAAGATTTCCTCCAGTTTCAGCGACACAAGCAGCAAATGGGAGAACGCCATCACGAGAAAGTATTCCGCGCATTGCCCGCTTCCCGTCCCGCGCAACAGGAATTTGGCAGTTATCTGCTGAACTACCTGCAACACTACCGGCCCGGTCAATACAAGATCCACAACAATACGCTCAGCCACACACAGAGCGGCAGCAGCTGGCCACTGGTTACCGACGACCTTTGGCTGAGCAGCCTGTGGATTCAGGAGGATATTTGCCTGATGGAGGAAAGCGCAGAAGGCTATCGACTGACTGCCGCCAGCCTGTGCTCCCCGTCCAACTGGAAGCTGGAAGACAAGATCGGTAAGACAGTGGATCGCATACACGACCCGGTGCCCGGCTACCAGCAGGTACTCGCGGACCGTGTGAATCGCCTGCTCAGCGGGCTAAAAATCAGCAAGCCCATGCTCCGGTACAACTGGTCGCTACAGGCTAACAGCGAGCTTTGCTGGCGAGAAGACATGCAACAGAGTGCAGACAGCCTGCATTGGCGCGTGGAAAGGCAAACCTTCCTGCGCCTGCCGGAAACCGGCGCCGTGGTGTTTGGCATTCGCCTCTTTATTCATCGCTTCGACACCATGGCAGAGCACAGTCGCTTCGAGACGGACCTGGACACTATTCTGGCCAGGCTCCCCGCGAACATGCGCGACTACAAGGGGCTGGACAAACTACTCAGCCACTTCCGCATTGCTGAGGGTAAACAGTAGCTGCTGGGCATCGCTCAGTTGCAACTCCAGGTTTCGGTAAGCGACAGAACCTCCGATGGCCAATTCGGGAATACGCAGCGTTTCGGTAGCGGTATCGAAGGTACCGAACACGGACTGGGTATACTTCAGAGGTATGACCGTTTCCGGCAATGCCCTGATCACCACCGAGGGTTCCTGGGATTCGATCACGAAGGAGAGGCCGATCAGACCGAGCGGACCCGCATCCACCTTAAAGTTAAGACGATTCCTGGACTCGCTATAAGTGTTGGGGTGGTAGGGCTGGGTAATGGCCGTCTGAATACTGACAAAGTTAGCAGCCTGCAGACTACCGCCACCGTAGTTGAACAATGGCACATTGAAACCAAGACCGTTGATCACCGGTTGTGCAGGGAGGTTGGCTATTTGGTCCACGATGGTCATGCCGTCTCCTGTGACGAAACCGAAAACAGTGAAACCGCCATTACTGTTATCCAGTGAAGTATTATGGCTGAGGTTAATAAACCACTGACTGGTGGCGCTATTCGGATTACCGTCCAGCTTGGCCATGGCCACGGTACCGCGAGTATTGGAAACCACCGGCTCATTGAGAATAGGATCATCGGTGATAAGCGGGACCACGCTGTTGGATGAGGAGTTGTAACTCAGCCAACCTCCCTGAATCACGAATCCCGGCTCGCTGCGATGCACGAAGGTCCCGTTGTATCGCCCGTCGACAACATGATTGAGAAAGTTACTGACAGTGATCGGCGCCAGTTCGTCAAGCAGCTGAATGGAGAAGTCACCCAGCGGGGTCGTTACGGTCACTACCGTTTGAGCATGGGCCACGGAACCCAGCCAACAGGAGACCAGAAGCATCAGACCACCGAGGGTCTTCGCACCGCCATTGCTGAAGTTTATGCGTTTCGACATTTCCTTGCTCGACACCCTCTCGCCCATTACTCTGCTTTCAATAAAAAAAGAGGCGTCAGGCGTAATGACCTGACACCTCTTCCATTCTACGTCTTCCGACTGCTTGGTCTACTGCGACAGCAAATCAGGGAATCAGTCGCGGTACAAATTTGGTCATCCCCTGAATTGGGCCGACCTCTCCTGCATAGACATTACCGGCGCTGTCCACGGTAACGCCTTCACCCATGGATCCCACGCCGCCCATGCCAGAAGACCGCTCTGGTGACACATGCTCTGGCACGAAGTACCAGACTTCACCGGTACGGGCGCTACCAACCCGCAGGCCCTTTCTCCAACCACCGGGATTGTAGTTGGGATCAGACTCGGAATCGATGGCGTACAACCAGTCGTTGCTCTTGTCGATGAAGATGCCGCTATTACGGCTGAACTGGTACCAGGTATCCAGGTGCTCGCCATCCTGGGTGAAAATCTGGATACGGTTGTTGCCACGGTCGGCGACAAACAGGCGGCCCTGGGAATCCATGGCCAGGGAATGTGGCGCGCGGAACTGGCCATCTTCCTGCCCCCATTCACCGAATGATCCCACGTAGGTGCCATCGGGTTCCCAGATCGTGATACGGCTCTTGGAATCCGGGCCGGGTGCATCCTGGAATTGGGCGCCGTGGGTTTCACCGATAAAGATACGGCCATTGGGCGCAACCAGTACATCGTTTGGTTCTGTCAGGTGGGTGGGTGGATCGCCCATTTCACCCGGGGTACCAATCACCATGAGCAGTTCACCGTCGGGGCTGAATTTCAGCACCGCGCTACCGTGATTGCGCGCATCAGGGTTAGCCTGGATTTCACGCTCATTGGCCAGGCGCGCATCGGCAACCCAGATGTTCCCCTCGGCATCTACATCCATGCCATGCGGCCAGATGATCTGACCGGCGCCGAGCGAGGCCACCACTCGTCCCGAAGGATCCAGTTTGACCATGGGATCGACGTCTGAGGTCGCACAGGAGTTGGATCCACAACGATCACCGGCCCAAATGTGCACGCCGTCCACGTCCACATTCACGGCACTCACCGATCCCCAGCTCCTGCCGTCGGGCAGGGTGCCGAAATCCCTTTGCGTCTCATAGGGATTGGGCAAATGATTGACTGGCTGCTGGCCTGCGTGAGCGGCGGGGGTAATAGCGCCGCGCTGTGCAACTGCGCCGGTCGCCAGGGTACTCAGCAGAATCCCTGCCAGGCCTGCCTGCAGGATGCGCTGGCCCTTACTGCGAATGCCGGTATTTGTTGTTTTATTCATAGTCACCTTCCATACCTTCCTGTTTACAAAATTACTGGATATTTGTCGCTCTACCCAGACCTGGCTGCGGGCTTCTCCCGCCCACCAAGAGACAAAAATCGATGGCTGTCTACAAAGTCCTCCAGACAGCAGAGCCTGCCTCCCGAAATCCCGCCACTCAAGTCTCTCGAGCTGCAGAGGTAGTGGAAAATGACCTTTCACCGGTATCTTGTCAAGCCACCGTCAAAGTCGCTGTGGCCACAGCCACTTCCGATACAACTGCATGAAATTTTTGCCATTATGAGTCTGATACAGCTTTCCAGCGACTTTTCCTAGACTCGCCGGTAGTGGCTGTTTATTCTCTGGACGCAAAGCGCTGTCTGGATCGGCAGCCATGAAGTCCATGGGGACGAATAACAACAGGCCAAACACTGGCTGGCAGGGGTAGTCTGTGCATCGCAGCATCATTTACTGGATTTTTGCCATTTGCACAGTCATGGGGCTGATCCTGCTGCTCATCGGTCTTGCAGAACCCACGCCTAACGCGGGCGGCCTGCCCCATCCGGCGTATCCCGGCATGGTGATCGGGGGAGAGGGTGCAGAGCGACTGGTGGATATTGGCGTCCTGGCCTTCCTGTTCCAGAGCCTGTTGCTCCTGCTGATAGTCTGCCTCTCCATCCTGGGCATCTCGGAACGGCGCCGCAGTCCGAAATTCATGGCCTATATGGTCGCCTCTTTTGCATTCATGATGTTTATCTGGTGGCAGATGTTCAGTAGTCACCAGCAATTTCTCGAGACTGGTGAGACCGGCTATTTCCTCGGGTTCCCCACCGCTACCGCCTGGCAGGTCTACGGTACCTGGCTGTGCGCCATTCCACTGATCATTCTGTACAGCGTCGGTTTCCGTCACTTCGTGTTCAGCGAGGAAGACGAGGCAAAGTTTCAGGCCCTGCTGGAGGAATCCAGGAACCCCTCCTAGCCCGGCATAATCATGGAAGCTTATCGTCAGGAAATAATCGTCGGCGCCGTAATTGCCTATATGCTGTTCTGTGTAGCAACAGGACTGTGGGCGATGCGCCGCACCCACAGCTCCAGTGATTTCTTCATTGCCGGCCGTGGTCTTGGCCCGATTGTGGTAGCCCTGGCGCTTTTCTCCAGCACCCTGAGCGGCTTCGGATTTGTCGGTGGGCCTGGGCTCGTTTATTCAATCGGCGTCAGTTCATTCTGGATGGTAGTCATCTCATCCACCGGATACGCCGTTGGGTTCTTCCTGGTGGCGAAACGTATACGCATGATCGCCGAGCTACGGGACTGCCTCTCCCTGCCAGACGTGGTTGCGGCACGCTACGGCAGCGAAGCGGTTCGGCTGCTCATAGCCATCACCATCGTTCTGGGAGTTATGGGCTACCTGGCCACCCAGATACTGGCTATGGCGGTGGTTATGCAGGCTATCCTGTCCGGCACCGAGACATTTGCCAATATCGGCCTGGTCGCCTGTGTAGTGATCTCCTCAGCAGTGCTGATCTTCTACTGCGTCACCGGCGGCATCATCGCCTCGGTGTACACCGATGTTGTGCAGGGCGCCATCATGATGATCGCCGGCCTGCTGATCCTCATCACGGCCAGCTCCGTGTTCGATGGCGGCCTGCAGGAAGCCAGCGCCATTATTCTCGCTGACGACAGCGAGGCCATCATGCCCTTCGGCGCCGCCGGGGTCATGGCTTCGCTCGGCTGGTTCTTCGTGTTCGGCCTGGGGCTTGCCGGCCAACCACACCTGATCACCAAGATGATGATGAACCGGAACATGGCAGACAATCGCCGTATCCTGCCCATGTCCCTGTTTGGCTATGTGATGGCTGCGCTGTTATGGATCTCCATCGGCATTGTCATGCGCGCTGCGGTGATAGATGGCGTGGTACCACCCCTGGCGCTCCCCGATGACGCAGCGTCAACCTTTCTGTCGGTATTCGCCACCCCCCTGCTGGCTGGCGTGGTCTTCGCTGGCCTGTTTGCCGCCATCATGTCGACATCCGATGCGTTCCTGAACATTGGTACCGCCGCCATCATCCATGACATTCCCAAGGCGATCCGCGGTCATAGCGTCAGGAACGAGCTGTTCTGGGCACGCGTGGTAACGGTGATACTGGCCGCAGTCGCCGCCAGTTTCGCGCTCTATTCCCATTTCCAGGACGCCACGCTGGTCGCGCTGCTGGGCGCCTTCGGCTGGGGTACATTCGCTGCGTCCATCTTCCCGGTGGTCGCCGTGGGCCTGAACTGGCGTGGTGCCACGGTCCCCGGAGCAGTCACCGCCATCATTGCGGCACTGTCCATCAACTTCTTCGTACAATTGGCGGGTATCACCCCACCCTGGGGCATCAGCGGACCACTGATTGCCTTCATCAGCTCGATGATCCTGTTTATCGGAATTTCACTGGTGACCCGAAGGCCCGACCTGCCCGACGATATCGATCGCCTGCTGGATATCTGATTGGGGTAATTGAAAAGACTCAGCGCAATTTTCCCGTGAGTAAGGTGTTTGGTTGGGGAGGCAACTCAGTGCCCTCGAACGCGACTGCGGGGCGCAGAGCGCTGGCGACAAGCCCCTCCTGTGCGGCACGGCCAGACCCTGATCACGATTTCCCGGAAATCAGCATCAAGTCATAAAAAAAACGCCCGGCTGCTCTGATGCAGCCGGGCGTTTTTTCTGTGAAGCTGATTCGCAGGCTAGTTGATCTTCACCAGCCCCACCTGATTGGTGCTGCTCTGGTGAATCAGCAGATTGCCCTCTTCTGTCACCCAGGTATTGCGAATGATGCCAACACCGGAAGGTATGGCCCAGCTCTGGAATGATTCGGTCTGGGGATTGAATCGTACCAGGGCATCGGGGCGCATACCCGACTCGTTGTACCAGATCACATCGTCGATCACCGCCATGGAATAGGGGTGGGAATCTGGTCCACTGGGAGAATCCCACTGGGTGATCGCCCCGGTAGCCGGATCGAGGCGACCGATCTTGCCCATGGTCGAATTCACGAACCACACGATGTCGTGACTATCCAGATCCAATCGTCGAATGCGGGAGCGTTCATCGGGCACATCGAAATAGCGCACTTCCATGGAATCAGGATCCATGGCACCGATCTTGTTCGTGCCATTGAAGGCCACCCACACCGTACCCTTGCTATCGACCTTGATGCCGTAGGGCCGGGGCTCGACATTAATCTCTCTCAACTCACCGGTGTCGGGATTCAGGCGACCGAGCATAGCGGCCCCCTGGGCAGTGAAATAGAGATTGCCGTTGGGATGGAAGACGGCCGAATGCGGATCGCGGGCCTCTGTCTTGTATTCTGTTACCAGACCGGTCCTCGGATCCAGCATGCCGACGCTGGCATTGCTGTTCCCGGTGTACCAGATGTTGCCCTCGTCATCGGGAACGATGGTGTGGGGACGTGATGTGGGAGGCAACTGGTATTCCTCCATCATGCCGGTCTCCGGATCAAGGCGTCCGGTCAGGCTCGCCCACATGCCGGTCCACCAGATCGATCCATCGGGGGCTTCCACCGGATCCCGGGAACGCTGCCCGAGGGTCGGCACCGTCCATTCGATGATTTCGATTTCGGTATCCCCCGCAATGAGATTGGGACGACGCGATGTGTCCTCGGGAAAATGCTCGGCCAGGTAGTTCGCTATGGTGTTGGCCTGGGCATCGTTCAATTCGATCATGGTGGAAAACACTTCCCGCCATTGTGCTGGACTGCTGTAGCCCGCACTGCGGGTGATATTGGCCGTGCTGTGGCAGGTGGAACACAGATTCATCACCAGTTCCTTACCGGGGCCATCCGGCAGCGCCGGCGGGGCACCTCGCTGGGCCATGGCAACCTGACCGAGAGGCAACAGGGTCAGGGTGGCGAGGAGCAGAATATTTCTGGTTTTCATCGATCTATCCTCCAGGGAGCTTGGTTGCAGGATTGCGCGAGCGTGCGGTCCGACAATTCAATACTCCTCTTTATGTCATACACAGGGTTAGGAATTCTAAGCCAATTTAGAGCCGGCAACGACTCATCTCGGCCTTATTTCCCTTCATCTCATGCCACAGGCTTCGCCACACCACGGGGGAGCCCGACGATACAAGCATCAGGAAATCACGTATATTGCGGATGGCGGCACCTTAATCACTAGCAAGAAAAGGAAAGGATAGGTCAGTGATGGCACACACAGTCTTCCGCAGCGCAAGCGTATTTTTTATCCTGGTAATTCTCTCGGCCTGCGGTGAACGCGGCGGCCTTGGCATCGCCGACAGCGACAACGACCGGGGTGCCGAATGGGCGCATTACCGCGGCAACCTGTCTGGCACCGGCTTCTCCAGTCTCACCCACATCACGGCGCAGAATGTGGATAGTTTGCAGATAGCCTGGCGTTATTCCCTGAGGGACGATGCCGCCACCGACTCTCGCAACCCGAATTCGCAGGCGACTCCTATCGTTGTGGCGGGGACGATGTACCTGCCAACCGTTAACAGCATCGTTGCACTGAACCCGGTCAACGGAAATACTCTGTGGGAGCATGAAGTAGAGGATGGCCGACCTTCGAGGCGCGGCGTGTCTTACTGGCCAGGCACGAATACAGAGGCGCCACGACTCTTTTTTACAACCGGCATGCAGTTGCAGGCCCTGAACGCTAACACGGGAGAGCCCGTCAGCAGTTTCGGCGACGGGGGTAAGGTGGATCTTGTCACACCCTATCTGTCAGTTCCCCTCGTGCATAAAGACATCGTGGTGGTTGGCGCCAACACACCACCCGGAGCGGAAGGCGGCATAGGCAATCCACGGGCCTACAGCGCCATTAGCGGGGATAAGCTTTGGGAGTTTGATTCCGTTCCCCAACCCGGTGTGGCCGGTAACGAAACATGGGGTGGCGATAGCTGGCAGAACAGGCTCGGCGCCAACGCCTGGCCTTTCTATTTCACCGTGGATGCGCAGCGAGATCTGCTCTACCTGCCACTGGCCTCCCCCATCCCCTTTGCCTACGGTGGCGACCGCCCGGGCGATAATCTCTATGCCAATTCCATCGTCGCCGTCGATCTGGATACCGGGAACTATGTATGGCATTTTCAGACCATTCATCACGATATCTGGGATCATGATCCGCCAGCGCCACCCACCCTGTTCGACATTTCGGAAGACGGCAATATCACTCCCGCACTGGCCGTGACGACGAAGTCGGGCTACCTCTTCATACTGAACAGGGAGACCGGGGAACCGCTGGTGAATGTGGATGAACGTGCCGTCGCCCAGAGCACAGCGCCCGGCGAACAGACTTCTCCCACCCAACCTGTACCGGCAGTCACACCCCCCATGGCGCGGGTGAGTTTTAGCATGGAAGAGTTAGCCACGGCCGCGACTACTTCTGCCGCCCATGCCGCCGCCTGTCAGCAGTTGCTGGCGGATACGGGCGAGATCGTCAACCTCGGACCCTATACACCCTGGAACTATCGCGATGGCAGCATGGACAGCCCCACCACCCTGCTTTTCCCCGGGCTGGGCGGGGGCCCCAACTGGGGAGGTGTCGCCTACGACCCAAACTCCCGCTACCTGTTCGTGTTCGCCGCCGACATCGGCACCTTCGGCTGGCTTGAAGATTCGGATGCCGAAACCGAATTTCCCTATGTCCGCCGCAGTCCGCGACCAGGGAGCTTCGCAGTCAACATTGATGGCATGACGCTGCCCTGCCAGCAACCACCCTGGAGCCATCTCACTGCCGTAGATTCTCGAACGGGCGAAATTGCCTGGCGAGTTCCACTGGGAGTCAGCGCGGTTCTCCCAGGAGAAAACCAGCACACTGGCAGGCCGGGTCGTGCCTCGGCCTTGATCACGGCTACTGACCTGTTGTTTATCGCGGCGACAGACGATGATCGAATTCGCGCGCTGCGCGCGAGTAGCGGAGAACAACTCTGGGAAAGCCCACTACCCAGGCAGGGCAATGCCAACCCGATGACCTATCTGGGAGCCGATCGCAAACAATACCTGGCTATTGCCGCCACGGATGAGTTGCTGGTGTTCGCATTACCGGACTGAGGGATGCAGCGTGGCGGGAAGCCATAATCTGATTTCCCATTCGATAAACCCTATTATCGCGACCCAGATGCCAATCTAGCCCTTTGGCTTCGTTTTGTTATTTTTGACCCCGAGCTGCCCCGCGCAGCCGATTTACGGCCCGCTGCTCGTAGCTCATCAGCTTCCTGTGTGCCTCGATCTTGTGGCCTAGTCGCTGGAT
>JAYPVK010000003.1:0-2678 GCA_038134565.1 Pseudomonadales bacterium
TCCAGCGTTTCCGGTGTATCGCTTTCGCTGCAGGCCTGTAGACATGCACCGAGTAAAAGTAAAGTGACTGCTGCTTTTGCCAAAATGCTCTCCGAACAGGATTGTTGAAATTATCCGGGCGTCTCTGATAGCCCCCAGAACTGGCCGACCCAAGGCATACTACTGCCTTCTATAATTTAAACGCCAGCACATGCCTGAAAATCCTGCACTTCTGGCCGTCACCACCAAATGTTGAGGGTGATTTCCCCGTCAAGTGAAGAATAATCAGGGTTTTTTCGCTACAGTGAGAAATTGGCGGGCAACTGACGTCACCGCCAGAGCGAAAACACCCTACACTCATGCCTGAATCAGGAGGAAGCCATGTCCATCAAGAAGTTGCGGCAAAAGAAAAACCTGTCCCAGGAAGAACTGGCAGAAACCACCGGCCTTAGCCTGCGCACCATCCAGTGGGTAGAGAGTGGCGACAGCGCAAGTACTACCTCCTGGAAGACGCTGGCCTCGTTTTTCGGCATGAGCGTGGACGCCCTGCAGGAATCCAACCAGGTGATGGACCTGAGCGCCCAACAGGGCCTAAACCAACAGCGATTGGCCCATCACCGGTCCGCCCAGCTCATCATTTTTATCGTGGTCTTCTTCGTGGCGGTCAGCCAGTGGTTGGCCTACTACGCCAGTCTCACCCCCGGGAACAGTTCAGCGAACCTCTGGACCATTCTCTCCTATATATCGCAAATTGCGATTGCTGCAGCGGTGTTTGCCTACCTGTTCAGTCACGCCAAAATCACCTTCGTCTGGAGTTACTACGCAACCACCGCTGCTTTTTTTACCGTGGCAATCGGCATCGATATCTGGACCGAGCCCTTCACCGATACGGCGTCCTACCAGCTGCTCTACCCGGTCTACTACACCCTGTTCCTGCTGGCGCTACTGCTGATTCACGTGTTGCAGATGGCCCTGTCCCTGAAAGGTGAGTCCGCCATCCTCCTGCAACGCTGAGCCCCCTGCCCGCTCGTAGCGACCAGAGCACGAAAGCTATGGGCAAAGCCCTGAACCCCGCGCCGGCCGGATCTGGCCGGCAAGCCGTGATCTGCGTGGGCTTTCTGGCCCCTGACAGGGTGATTGGGGGTATTTCTCTGCCGGGCAAAAAACCCCGAAATTTCATTGACTAAGGCGATATAAGCCTATAATCTGATCGGAGCTTGAAACTAAGCGCCCTATTTAATGCCCCTCGTTCGAAGTATTAGTATCACCTCGTCACGTCGTCTTTAAGTACTGCCTTATCACTTTCACGCATCAAAACCCATCAACCTGCGAAGGTACCGGGTGTAATTTATTTTTTTTATCAGGATTTTTTTTTATGTCAGACAAAATTACTGGAACCGTTAAGTGGTTCAACGAAGACAAAGGCTTCGGTTTCATTCAACGCGAAGGCGGCCCCGATGTATTCGCACACTACACAGCGATCACCGGCGAAGGCTACAAGTCTTTGGCTGAAGGTCAGAGCGTTGAGTTCGAAGTAGTAGACGGTCAGAAAGGCCCTCAGGCAGCTAACATCGTAGCTGTTTAAGCGCTTCTGAACGACGAACAAAAAGGCCCGCACAGCAATGTGCGGGCCTTTTTTTGGCGCAGGAAAACTGTCAATCGTTGGGATAGAAGCGGACTTCCAGGTAAGTCACGGATTCATCCACTCGGCTATACCAGTGCGGTGTGCCGTCGGGTACCAGCACGAAATCTCCTTCTTTCACGATCTGGGCTTTACCCCCTTCCACTGTGCGATTTCCATTCGCATCTGTCACCACGATGCCTCCGGTGACAAATGTACCTTCCCCGCCAGTGATGAAATGAATTTCTGTCCCACGCTCATGCACAATCGGGCTCGCCGCTGCGGTGCGATGGATCATATTGATACGCCAATCGTCGGTGGTAGTGATGGTTCCCACCCCCATGTTCGGTCTGTCTCCCAGAGACTCTTCGATACCCTGGGCGATGTCACTGGCACTGATATAGAACGCTGGGGCCATGGGGCCCTGGGCGCTTGCAGCCAAGCCCAGCGCGATGATCCCGCAGCTGGCAAACCCGGCGCAGAAAGCTTTCAACATAGTAGTACTCCTTGCTTATTACCGAAAATAGCCTGTTTGACAGTTAATCGCTGGCTCCTATGGCCTCCAGAAATGCAACCACCGAGTCATAGCGACGAGCCCTGGCAAAGGCCAGGGCGGTCTGGCCGTCGGCATCTGTGAGGTCCGGGTCAACGCCGGCCTTGGCCGCTATGGTGACAGCATCGAGAATGAATTCCTCGCGGGACTTACCCAGTTGCCCGGCACGACGCTCGGGAGTCCACCAACTGAGGCGCAATCGTCGATGGCCCATCCCCACAGCCGCCATCAATAGTGAGATATCCCCTTCCTCGGCGATATAGTTCTCACCCATATCCTGCGCCGGATAGCTGACAGTGTTGACGGTGAATGCATCCGCACCCGCATCCAGCAATGCCTTCATGATGGCAGGTTCCGCGAACCGCGCAGCAAGCCAAAGCGGTGTGGCGCCAATGAGTGCGTTGTGAAAATTGTAGTCAGTACTCTGGCGCCTCACCGGCGTCGAATCCTTCACCGTTGACTCCAGCCCGGCACCCGCATCGATGAGGGTGCGTACCGCCTCCAGATTGCCCCGGAGTACGGCAG
>JAYPVK010000003.1:2688-40675 GCA_038134565.1 Pseudomonadales bacterium
ATGCAATGCAGTATGACCACTCTGCTCGTCGTCGACATCGGCTCCCTGGCCAATCAGAAATTCGACAAGGTCAATATTGCCGCCGTGAATGGCCATGATCAGCGGACTGGTACCGAAAGCATTGTGTGAGTTCACGTCGGCACCGGCGGCTACCAGGTAGCGAGCAGATTGCAGGCTGCCCGCCCTTGTCGCAAACATCAGCGCATTATTACCGCCCAGCTCCAGCCAGCGCTTGTAGTCGTCACTGCTGTCCTGCTCTTTCTCCGCCTTGGTGTAGTGTTCGCGTACCTCGGAGCGGGCATGCACGTCGGCACCGAAATCAATCAAGGCCTTCACTGCCGCGTGATGATCACGATTTGCTGCCCACATCAAAGCTGTCTGCTCACGGGTCACCGCGGCATTGGCATCGCCTCCGGCCGCCAATAACGCGCGAACCACATCGCCATTGCCACTCTGGGACGCCGTCATGACGATACTCTCGCCGGAGAGCAGGCTGACATTGGGATCGGCTCCGGCTTGCAGCAGGCGCTCTGTAGTTGCGAGGCTGCCGTTCTCTGCCGCCAGCCATAATGCTGTGACGCCGAGGTCAGTAGTGGCGTTGACCTCGGCTCCTGCGTCGAGGAGGCCCATGACGGCGTCGACGCTGTCGTGATAGGAAGCCCAGTGCAAAGCGGTCGTGCCATCGCCATAGATCGCATTGGCGTTGACGCCATCTGCCAGCAAGTTCTCAAGCTGCTCCCAGCGCTGTTCCTTGGCCAGGCTCACAACCAGGGGCATGGTCTGGGCCAGCCCCTGCACACAGAAAAGCAGGGAAACCAGCAGCGGGCAGAGTAGACCCAGAGCCCGGCCTGCCTTGCCTGTACGCCTTGGAATCATCACAGTAATAATCAAACCGTCAGGGGAGCCGTACTGCCACCCAGCTTGTCGATGTGCACATTGAAGCGCTCGAGCAAGCTCAGGTGCAGGTCTGCCAGAGTGGGTTCATTGTCATAGTGCACGTGCCGCCCACCCTGCAACCAGCCGGCGCCACCACCCACCAATAACAGCGGCAGGTTGACTCCGGCATGGATGGTGCTATTGGAAATACCACCGCCATACAGGATAGTCATATTATCCAGCAGACTGCCGTCGCCATCGGGAATCGCCGCCAGCTTGTCGAGATAGTTGGCGAACAGGGTTGCGTGATGGATGTTGATCAGGGACATCCGCTCGATCAATTCGGGATCATTGTTGTGGTGACTCAAGGGGTGGTGCGCATCGGGTACGCCAATCTGCGGATAGGGCCTGGCGCTCTGCTCCTTGCTCATCATGAAGGTAATCACCCGCGTGAGGTCGGTTTGCAGGGCCAACACCTGCAAGTCCTGCATCAGCGTCATATGTTCTTCAAACACAGGGGGTACCCCGGCTGGCTGCTCCAGCGCAGGCAACTCCATGTCAATTTGCTCTTCGGCTTTCTCGATGCGGCGCTCTATATCCCTCACGGATTCTGTATAGCTGTTGACCAGATGCCGATCGCTGCTGCCCAGACTGCTCTCGAGTTTGTTGAGCTTATCGAGCACTGCATCGAGGATACTGGATTGCTGGCTGAGGCGTGCCGCCCGCGCTTCCTGGGAAGTGCTTCCACTATCGCCGAACAGTCGCTCAAACACAGCACGCGGATTGTGCTCGGTGGGCAGAGGCTCGGTCTTGCCACGCCAGGACAGGGTATGGGTATACACGCAACTGAGATTGACCGTACAGGCACCCGCCAGGGCCGGCGCATCCATGGACAGTTCCAGCGAGGCCAGTTGGGTTTCAGCGCCCAGTTTATTGGCTAACAGCTGATCCATGGAGACATCGGCGAGTATTTCCGTCTCATTGCGCCCACCGCGGGTTACACCCGTCAAAAACGAACCACCGGCACCGGCGTGTGCCACATTCCAGTTGGCCTTGATTCCGGACAGAAATACCATCTTCTCGGCGTAGTGTCTCAACGGCTTCAGTACCGGCGTGATCTCAAGCTGCGGACCATTGCTGGCCGGCGACCAGTACTCCATGGCCATGCCATTGGGTATATACACCGTTTGAAAGCGATGCACGGGCGGAGCCGACTGCGCCAGGGCGGGCGTCATGGCATCCAGCATGGGAAGGGCCAGCGCGGCGCCTGCGCCCTTGAGCAGGGTGCGGCGGGAAAGCGATTTACCGGTGATCAGCTGTGGACTCTGGATGGGCTTAATCTTCATGGCTCGTCCTGTTATTGACTCGCATTGGCCAGGGTGGTGTCAGCGCCAACCTGGCTCATGGTGAAAGAAGGGCTTGTTGCGATACCCAGCACGATGGCCGACCAGCGATAGTCCTGTTCGGCGGCGTCCCGTACGATCTGGCGAATCACCGGCTGGTCATAGTAGTCCACCCGGCGACCGAGTGCGTAGGTCATGAGCTTTTCGGTCAGGGTGTGGGCAAACTGGTCTGGCCGCTGCAACATCCAGTCGCGCAGGTCGGCGAAGCCAGCGAATTCCACGCCGCCGGGGTAGTTGCCATTGGGATCCACCGGATTGCCCACCTCATCAAAATCCCGCCAGGCACCGATGACATCGAAGTTTTCCAGGGCGAAGCCGATGGGATCGATGACCACATGACAGGAGGCGCAGACCGGGTCGGAGCGATGCTGGGCCAGGCGCTCGCGTATCGATGACGGCGCGCTGCCGGAACTGGCTTCGGCGAGAATCGGCACATTGGGTGGCGGGGGTGGTGGTGGCGTACCCAGCATATTGTCCAGCAGCCACTTGCCTCTCAGCACCGGTGATGTGCGTCCGGGATAGGAGGTGACCGTCAACAATGCGCCCTGTCCCAGCAAACCTCCGCGTTTCGAAGTATCGGGAATTGCCGCCTTGCGAAAGCGGCTGCCGTATACACTCTCGATACCATAGTGCCGGGCAAGACGCTCGTTCACGAAAGTGTAGTCAGCGCCCAGCAAGTCCATGATGCTGCTGTCCTGTTTAATGGTTTCCGCGACGAACATTTCGGATTCCCGGGCAAAGGCCTCAATGAGGCTTACATCGTACTCGGGGAAGAGCACGGTATTGATATTGACCTCCTCCAACCGACGCAGGTTCAACCATTGGGCGGCGAAGTCTTCCACCAGGGATTCGACACCGCGACTGTCTTCCAGCATGCGGCGCACCTGTTGTGTATAGACGTCCGCTTCAGACAGCTTGCCCTGCTCGGCCAACTGCAGCAGTTCCTCATCCGGCGCACTACTCCACAGGAAGAACGCCAGCCGCGAGGCGAGTTCCTGATTGGACAAGCGATAGTTCTCTGCCGCCGCCAAACCAGGCTGTCGATAACTGCGGATCAGGAATTCAGGATCGGACAGCAGGTATTCCAGCGCGAACTGAATACCGGCATCGAAACTGGCACCCTGTTCGCGGCCGGTTTGGAAGAAACCAAGCAGCAGGGCCGTGTCATCCGCTGTCACTGCGCGCCGATAAGCCTGGCGTGCGATTCTGTTGAGTATCTCGGTGGCGCAGGCAAGCTCCTCTGCCGCCCTCGAGGGGTAACAGCTGAAGATCGCGCGCCTGCCTGGTGAATCGACGGCTTCGCCGGATGCCAGGTAGGGTCCGCCAATCTCCACGGCGTGGACTTTCTGGTAGGCAAGATAGGCCTCATCGTTTGCCGGCAGCCTTCCTCCCTGACGAGGTTGCGTTATGCCCTCTTCCTCTACCTGCTGGCGAACATAAGAGGCCGTGATGGTATGCGGACCGGCGCTGACATTGGCACGCACTTCCAACCCCGCTCCCGCCTCGAACAACATGTACTGTTCCCAGTCAGTACTGCCGGGTTCGCCTGTGCCGCTAAAACTCAAGGGGGCAGGTGTCCCCGGTGCCTCACCCCCGATACTGAAACGCTGCAATAGCCGACCATCCAGGCGTATCTCGAGCAGTTGCGCCCATCCCAGCCCCTTGATGTAGTCCTGATAATTCGTCTCCAGTGCCACACGAATAGTGTATTCCCCCGCCACCGGGAAATAGTGACTAACCGATACACCACCCCGGGAGCCGAATGGCATGTCCTCATTCTGTCGCCAGTCCTGACTCAGATAGAGCGGAGTCTCGTAGGTACTGACCGTTGGACCCAGGGGTGGTAATCCAGTAGCCAGTCTCGTCACCTCTCTTGCCACAGACATGTAGCGTTCCATATGCGCGGTAGTGAATGGCAGGGATGCAGCAATATTGTCGAAACTGCCATCGGCGGTTGGATCGCCAGGCAACAGGTCCATCACATTCACATCAATACCTAACAAATTGTTGATGGTATTGTTGTATTCATAGCGATTCATTCGGTGCAAGGGGGTAACACGCCCCGGATTTGGATTGGCAGCCCAGGCCGCATCCAGTTCCGCTTCCAACCAACCAGTCATCACCTCATATTGCTCGAAGGCTGGCCGCGGCATTCCGGCCGGAGGCATCATGTGGGCGCGCAGTTTCTTGACGACTCTTTCCAGAATATCCGCATGCTGGCCGGGCCGGCTGAAATCGATCTGTTGCAGGGAGAGTTCAGCAGTAGCCAGGGAATCGTTGTGGCAGGCCAGGCAGTAGGTAGTAACCGCCTGTTGCATGTCGGCCGCGCCAAACTGCCCATCGGCGGCGGTGGCCTGGGTCGCTAGCGCGGAATGCAGTACGCCACACAGCAACAGGAAAAGCGGCCGGACTAACCGGAAGCGAGTGATGGCGAAGGTTTTGGCAGGTATAAGCATGGGCTTCTATTATCTTTATTATTCGCTGTTTGTTACTGCCTGAGAGCACAGTAACCCAGCCCCGTTTGGACTGCAATACGCAATACGGGCGCTGGCATGCGTGGCTGCAAGGTTCGCATGAGCTGGCCGGGAAAGATGACGCCCGCGCCAGTCCGGCACCGTCCCCGGGGGCGTCACTCTGCAGCTTGCAGCGGCATCGATTCCATCTCTGCCAACTCGGCAGCACGGTACTTCTGAAGCAGCGCCCATAACAGCGCGACCGTTTCCAGGTCGACAGAGCCGGAGTGGTCGGCGGGTCGGAAATGCAACTGGAAAGCCCGGACTGCGAACCGGGTTTGCCTGTCATACTCCCCGGTCACTTCCACCTGGTAACCCAGCTTCAACAGCCCCTGCTGCAGGCGGTCCACAGAAGGAAAGGCGCCCAGGAACTGCTCCTGGTAGGCAAGCACGGCCTCCGTATCGGGCCAGGCACCAATGCCTTCCTCGTACAGCCTTTGCCAGGGAAACAGCGGACCGGGATCGGACTTGCGCATAATGGCAATGTCGGAATGCCCAACCACATCGATGGGATCGATGCCCGGGTAGCGCGCCAGGATATTCTTGAGCAGGGCGATGAGCAGGGAAATCTGCTCATCGGAAAATGCGGGGAAATCACAGTCGACGGCAGCCAGGTCGATCTCTGCCAGCGGCATCTCGGTGCCAGTGCACTTGAATTCGTTGACCACTTCGATACCGATAGAGCGATCGTTCAGATTTTCTTCCTCGGCCCAATAGCTCACTCCCGCGTGCCAGGCCCGACGCGGCTCATCGACCAGGGAATAGACGCGAAGCGAGCCGTCAGGGTAGCTTGGGTCGTTGATTTCCGGCACCAGGTAGTGGGAGCTCACCGGATTGGCGGTGGGGCTGGTCAGTAATCGCAGTGACTCGCCGAAATTCTCCGACGTGCCATGAATAACGAGATAGTCTATGCGACTATTCTGGTTGCTGGATTCCACGCGGGTCATGGGCAGCGATGAGCAACTCAACAGCAGTGCTGCCGAGAGACACACGCCCACTATTGCCGAACTGCCTGCCGTTAGAAATTTACTTTCACGCCAAACCTGAATCATCGCTCTATTCGTTTATCTGAAGCTGAAAAGAGATTACTTGCATCGTAAACAGATGGCCAGACTGGTCAGCGCCAGACACTTTCAGTAAAGTACTGCCCTCTACCAATAACAAGCGATCCAGCCATGATCCCCACACGTGCAATCACCTTTTCCACGCTGATGTTCACCTCGAGCCTGAGCGCCATTGTCGCGGCACAGGACACCCAGTCCCTGCGCACAGAATGGGGCCACCCAGACCTGCAGGGCGTGTGGAATTTCTCCACCGAGATTCCCTTCGAGCGACCCGAACAGTTCGGTGAGAGGGAGTTCCTGACCGAGCAAGAGATCGCCGACATCAAGGCCCGGCTCGAAGTCGAAGCCGAAGAAGGCAATGTAGTGGAAGCGGATGCCGATGTAGCCAATCGTGGGGCGCCTGACACAGATGAGCGCTTCGTCTATGGCTATGACCATTTCTGGTACGAAATGGCATCTATCGCCGACACCGTGCGTACCTCACAAATCATCTATCCGAAGGATGGCAGGCTGCCGCCGCTGGTTGAAGGCGCTCCCGTCGGCAGGAGCGGCTTCCTCGAGGACGCAGCCGGCGAGCGTCCGGTGCGCACTGGCAGCGGCGGCATCGGCAAGGATGGACCAGAAGACCGTGGCCTACCCGAGCGCTGCATCATCGGCCTGAATGCCTTGCCGCCTTATCGGCCCAGCCGCTACAACAACAACCTGCAGATCATCCAGAATCGCGATCACGTGGTGATCATGTCGGAGATGATTCATAACGCGCGCATGGTTCCCCTGCAGGAGAAGCCAACGCTGCCAGCTCATATCGAACAGTGGACCGGCGACTCCAGAGGCTACTGGGACGGCGACACCCTGGTGGTGGAAACCCGCAATTTCAGTTTCTACACCGCCAGCCTGCAATCCTACGGAACCGGCAAGGAGAAGTTTCTTACCGAACGCTTTACCCGCAGCGACTACGGCACCCTGGACTATGAATGGACACTGGAAGACCCGGCCACCTTCACCGACAGGATCACCGCGGTGTTACCCATGGCCAAGGTCGCGGGGCAACTCTACGAGTATGCCTGCCAGGAAGGTAATTACGGCCTGCTGAATATTCTACGTGGTGCGCGGGAAGAAGAACGCCGGGCGGCAATGCAGCCCTGAGGTTCTCCTGCTCGAGGAGCCGACTTACTCTACGAATTCCCAGCGAGACAGGCGCTCCCTGTCACTCGCTGGCATGGTGCCGAAGACGGCGGAGCGATAGCCCTCTTCTCCATCCATGAACAGCTTGAGCCAGGCCACGGCCATGCTGCCGACGAGGTCGTGCACATCGATATTGGGGTTCAGGCCCTCGTTTTCCGTCATGGAATTGGCAATGAAATGATTGCCGCCCCTGATCTCCAGATACATACGCGGAGTGGCGCTGACCAGACTCTCATAATGCGGCCAGGCATGATCGGCAACCGCGGCGATACGATCCACCTCGCCAGCCAAAACCAGGGTAGGCACCTTCACCTCACCGAAATCGCCGTCTGGTAACCACGGGGTAAAGGGTATGGCTGCCTTGAGGGCGTCGCTGTTTTCATTGGCGGCCAGCAAGGTGCCGCCACCGCCCATGGAATGCCCCATCACCGCCATGCGGTCTGCCAGTACCTTGCCCCGTATGGCGCTGCCCATGCGGGTATTTTCGCCAATCAGCAAGCGCACGCCTGCCATCAATGCCTCGGCCCGGACCTGGGGATTGTCGCGCGGCTCATTGGTATCAATCGTGAGCACGGCCCAGCCATGGGACGCGAGATGGTTCCCCCACCAGGCGATGTTCTCCTGCTTCTCGATGAAGCCGGGCGCCACCACGATGCCGCCGAAGTCACCTCCTTTGTTCGCAGGAAAATACAGGGTGGCCGCAGAAAACTCTGCCTGGGGAGGCAGTTGGGAATAGTAGGCTACCTGGTAAGGGCCGGGGCGGCCCAGCGCTTCCCGGTCTGTTGTCTGTGCGACAAGCTGTGCCGTTTGCAGCACCAGCAAGACGCAGGCGAGCAAGCGGGCGATATGGCGTGTTGAATGGCTGTTTTTGGACATGGGTCCCATGGTGTATTCCCTTTCTGCGCGGCTGATTTGTGGAACAACGATAAACGGGGTAAGTTTTAAAATACAGTTAAACATACACCTTCACTCATCTCAATTTCAGCGCGTTCAGACACAGGCAATCACTATGCAGAAACACCACCCGGTCCTTTTTCCCGTTGCGCGGCGAGTTCTCCTTGCCGGCCTGCTTGTCCTTCTGCACGCCTGCTCTCCTGCAACGGCGCCAAGGCTGGCACTCGTAGAGTCCACCATCGCGGATATTCAGCAGGCAATTCTTGCGGGTGAGGTGACTTGCCAGGACGTGGTCCGCGCCTACATCGCGCGCATCGACTATTACGACCAGAGCAGTGGGCTCAATGCCATAACCGCAATAAACCCCAGGGCACTGGAATACGCCGCGGCGATCGATACTGCCCTTGCCGAGGGCGAACCTGTTGGCGAGTTATTCTGCGCACCGATTCTGGTGAAAGACAATTTCGATACCTACGACATGGTAACCACCGGAGGCTCTATCGCCCTCATAGACAGTATCCCGCCCGATGATGCCTTCATGATCGCGCGCCTGCGGGACGCGGATGCCATCGTGCTGGCCAAGACCAATATGGCCGAATGGGCCTTCAGTCCCCGGGAAACGATCTCTTCATCCTATGGTCGCACCGCCAATGCCTATGACCTCAACCACGTCCCCGCTGGCTCATCGGGGGGCACCGCATCAGGAGTCGCTGCCAGCTTCGGGGTGGCGGGCATGGGCAGCGATACGGGCAACTCGATTCGCGGCCCTTCCTCACACCTGGCCCTGTTTGGCATCCGTTCCACCCTGGGATTGACCAGTCGTGATGGCGTGATCCCCCTGGTGTTCGATCGCGACATCGCCGGCCCCATGGCCCGCACCGTGGAAGACGCGGTTCGCCTGTTCAACGTGGTGGCAGACTATGATGCAAACGACCCTCTCACCGAAGCCGGCAAGCGCGAAGCCGACTATCGCGACTTTCTCAACGCCGATGGACTGCAAGGCAAGCGCATCGGAGTCTTCCGGTCGCTGGTGGATCACGCTGACGCGGACCCCGAGATCAAGCAACTGTTCATGGCGGCGCTGGATGAACTGCGTGCCGCCGGCGCAGAGATCGTAGACCCCTTTGCCATTGCAGACTTCGAGGAAATCAGTGACGGAATTCCGTTCTGTGGGCGCTTTCGCTACGACGTGGGGCAGTATTTCCATACTCTGGAAAACCCGCCACTGCTGGACGTAAATACTGTGCTGGAAACAGGCGAGATCGCCGAGGCAACCCGCGGCTCATTTAATTTCTATGCGGGCTTTCCGCTGGACGTAGCACCCGATGACTGGGAAGAACCCTGTCCCACCTGGCCCAAGCATCCACAGCGCAATCAGCTCCTGGCCAACGCAATCGCCGCCATGGATGCCGCGGATGTGGATGCCATTAGCTTCCCAACCTGGTCAAACCCGCCAGGAGACATCGACCGTGCCGCAGAAGAATACCGGGGTGACAACAATCAGCAACTGGCGCCGGATGCCGGCCTGCCCGCTGTCACCGTGCCCATGGGTTTCTGGCAGGACCGCCTGCCGGCGGGGCTGCAGTTTGTTGGTCGTCCCTACGCCGAGGGGACCTTGATCGAACTGGCCTATGCCTATGAGCAGCGCACCCATCATCGCCGACCTCCACCGGGATTTGGTGAACTGCCAGGCGCCAGGGAGTAAGGGGCGCTTTATTCCAGTATCACATGATTCAACAGCATGCCCGCAACCAGTGCGGCGAAGAACATCAGCACCGTGGCATTGAGTGACACCAGGGCGACGATCGCAGGCCCGGGGCAGAACCCTGCTATACCCCAACCCAGACCGAACAATACGGCACCCAGCAACAGCTTCCTGTCGACAGCCTGCGCAGTGGGGAGGAAAAACTTTTCTTCAAACAGGGGACGGGGATTCTTCAGCACCAGATGAAAGGCTGGCACAGTCACCAGCAGCCCACCGCCCATCACCAGGATGAGGCTGGGATCCCAGCTACCCGCCAGGTCGAGAAAACCGACCACCTTGGCCGGGTTCGACATGCCGGAGATCACCAGGCCGAGACCGAACAACAAGCCTGACAGGAATATCGTGAGCGGACCCGCATTGCTGTTAACGTTCATGCCGCAGCTCCGATGACGTGACGAATGACAAACACGGTGAGAATAGCGGTTGCCATAAACACGAGCGTCGCCGTAAACGAGCGCCGGGAAAACCGTGCCAGACCACAGATGCCATGCCCGCTCGTGCAGCCGCTTCCAAGGCGCGTCCCGAAGCCAACCAGCAAACCGGCGATGATGGCCCCTGCCGGTCCCACCTGCAATTCAAGGTCCGCCGGCGCGCCGCGTATGACAGCATAGACAATCGCGCCCGCCAGCATGCCGAGCACGAAGAGGATACGCCAGATGCGGTCGCTGCTGCCGGGTACGATGACTCCGGACAGAATGCCACTAATGCCGGCGATGCGCCCATTGGCCCAGAGTGTGAGAGTGGCGGCGCCACCGATTAACAGTCCGCCGATGAGGGCGGAGATGGGAGTGAAATTTTCCACGGTATTCTCCTGGAACGCTGTTATTCGAGTGTAATTTCTTTACAACCCGGTTCCAAGCCTGAATCGGAACCCACTACAACTTTTGTATTCGGCATGCGCTTCATGTAATTTGCCGATGACCAATCCAGATCGACGACAATGACTTTGAGCCAATGAAGCAGAGAGCGAAGTGAACATCATGAGCCCAATGAAACTGGCAAGCACTGCGCTGGCAGCGCTGCTGAATCTGGCCCTGGTAAATACCGCCTTCGCCCAGGATGATCTCGAAAACAGCTCCTGGCAACTGGTGGCCATTCATTCCTTCAATGATTCGGTGTTCACCCCGGAAGAGCCAGAAAACTACCTGCTGCGATTTCGCATGGAGAATCGGCTGCAGATCGAAGCCGACTGCAATCAGGCGGGTGCCACCTGGGAATTCGACGGTGAAGCACTCTCCATAACGGCACTGGTGACGACCCGCAAACTCTGCAACGCGCCGAGCCTCTTCAATCGCTATATTATGACCCTGCAACAGACCGGGTCTGCCAGCCTGCAAGCCGGTAGCCTGATCCTGCGTTCCAGCAACGGCGCGGACTGGATGGAGTTTGAACCTTATGTGTTCACCCCGACATTCTGACAGGCTGCGCCGAAGGCCTCCGGCGGCTTATTCGCTGCTACACAGTCAATAACTGCGCAATGACTGCGCAATAACTGCGAGGGAGCTTCATGCCCGGTCTGGCCAGGCATGATGCAAGAGGGTGCTCAGGAATTGATGCGGTGGCAGTTCAGGCAGGCGCCGGACACCCTGCCGGCCTGGTAGTAACGGGGAGGATTGGCTTCCGCTCCCATACGAGCGGTACGCACGGTCAGCAGGAAGTTTTCCATGTCGTCACGCAAGAAGACGTGGTGCATGCTCATATCGCCATCCCGTAACAGTCCGCCGATGCGCTCGATATTCTCAAGAGAATCTACGACCTACTCCTGGGTCACGAAACCGCCACTGCTCTCAAGCATCAGGGTCGTGTCAAGCCTTTGCAATTCAAAAGCCAGCTGGTGCATGCGGGAGCGAAGCTCTTCTCCGTCGGCGTAGTCGAAAGGAGGCGGGCTCGCAATTTGCGGGAAACCGGCATTGCCACTGCTATTGCAGGCTACCAGGACGGATCCGGTGGCCAGCGCAGCGATGATAGTGATGACTGAGCGAAACGCAGGGAATTTCATAGGTTAACAACCTCCATATTCATTGACTCCAGGGCAGCTGACTATATCCAGCAACCCTCTGCGGCTACTCTAGCAATATTGTGATGGGCTGGCTTGATGCAAATCAAACAGTCCCGCATCATGTCCCATGTTTGCAACACTCATTGATTAACGTGAGTCTTGTCCGCGGGAATCAACCGCCCCTTGCTGCACTGTGGAGCCCCCTATGTCCAAGCACCCCATTAGCCTGTTTTTCCTCGGTTCTTTCCTCAGCTCTCTCCTCAGCCTCCTGACAAGCCACCCGAGTAGCGCCCAGGGTCTGCAACTTCCGGAATTTCAGGCACTGCCCATCCAGTCACTGAAGGCCGAACTCATAGCCAGTTACCCGGCTGTGGAGGCTGGCCAGGGGGCGGCCGCCGATGTCGGGCATTTCTATGCCATCGTGAACAGCGCCATCGGCAAGTACCGCAAGCTAGATGGTGAACTGGTGAATCGCTGGGCACGCTCGCGCAGCGGACCCATTAGACATCTAAACAGTTGCTATGCCGAAGACAACCTGCTGTTTTGCGCAAACTCCAATTTCCCCGAGGTCCCCATGGCCAGTTCCATAGAAATTTTCGACGCGACAACCATGGCGCATCAGCGCAGTTTTAGCCTCGGCATTCTGGAAGAAGGCTCACTGACCTGGTTTGAACGCCTCGGCGATGGCTGGATAGCAGGATTCGCCCACTATGACGAGGCTGGTGGCCTGGAATACAAAGACCATTCCTTCGCCTCGATCGTGCGCTACGATGCCCAGTGGCGACGCATTGGTGGCTGGATGATCCCAGAATCAACCATCGCCCGCATGCAGCCCTATGCCGCCTCCGGTGGCGCCCTCGGAGACGATGGTCTGCTCTACCTTACCGGCCATGACCGGCCCGAGATGTACGTACTGGCTGCGCCTGCCATGGGGCCGAAACTGGTTCACATCGCCACCATAGCTATCGATGTTGAGGGACAGGCTTTTGCCTGGGACAAATCCTCCGCCGAGCGCATGGTGTACGGCATCAGCAGGCCCAATCGGGAAGTACGGGCATTTCACATCCCCCCGGTGGAGGTTCCGCAGGGCGTGTTAAGGCTTACCGATGTGCCAGCGGGCATTTGAGCATTGCAGCGGCAGCGCGGGAGATCGAGCGACCTGCCGATAGCGCTGGTTGATCTAGCGCAGTGATAGCCCGATTAACAGTGCAATGTGCTTAATGTCAGCAGTAACTCGGCGTTACAATGGGCTTGTTGGATATCTCAAGTGCGTCGCAATCATCCCTGGAGGGGCTGAATCATGAAACACGTTTCTCGATCTAAATTGTCTGCCTGCCTGCTCACCGCGAGCCTGTTGCTTCCTGTCGCAGTATTCGGCCAGCAAGACCACAGTGGGGGCGACCACTCGGGACAGCACACGATGTCACATCAGGAGTCCGGCGATGGTCACGGCTCTGGTAGCGGCCATGGATCTGGCAATGGCCAGGGCGCCGGCATGAATCAGGGCAGTCATGATGGCGCGCAGCACGAGCAGATGATGCAACGCATGCAGCAGAGAATGCGTGGGCAGAATTCGCAGTCAGGTGGAGACTCGGTATTTACGCAGATCCAGAATCAGGTTCGCACCCTGCAGGAAGACCCTGATACCGACTGGCACCAGGTCGACCTTACTGCCCTGCAGCAGCACCTGGTCGATATGGAACACCTGTCCCTGTTCGCCGAAGTATCGACACAGTACCTTGCCAATGGACTACGCTACACCGTCACCGGCCAGGGCCGCACCCTTGCAGCGATCCAACGCATGGTGCCGATGCATGCCCAGCAAATTGCCACCGAACTGGGTATGCAGGTTGAAGCCGAAGTGACAGCAGAGGGCGCATGGATAAGCGTGATCACAGCGGATGACAAGGAACGGGCCATGTATCAGGCCATTGGTTTTCTCGGCCTCATGACCCTGGGTGAACATCACGACGCCCACCACCAGAGCATGGCCGGGGGCAGTTCAGGCCATTCCGGGCACTAGGCTTCCAGCGCAGCGGCGAGCAGTTCTTTGCTCGCCGTTTCAACCGGGCGTCATTGCGCCTGCAACCAGTCTGGCTTCATTCCCCATCCCCATTTATCTTCCCCAATTCCCCATTTCCCCATTTTCTTTTTTTCATCACCACAGGGCCCCGGCCCGGGTGCTAACCGGAGTTGCCTGACAGGCAGCATGCAGGAGATGAAACTGGCGAAGGCGCTAGCGCCTCGAACAGAGCCCGGCTTTCGCCTCGCGGAGATATTTGCTATCAAGTAGCAACTCATCACTTTCCCGGAACCATTCATGCGCACCATACAATGCTTTTTCTGCTTTCTTCTCCTGCTACCTGCCCAGGCATTCACGGCCGACCTGCTGAAGGAGCGCATACTGCCCCTGCGTGAGCGGGCCGAGATCGAGGACCGCATTCTTGCCGAGCGTCTCGACACCGTGGTCCCCATGCTGATGCGCCGTGAGGGCATCGACGCCTGGATCCTGATCGCCAGGGAATATAACGAAGACCCTGTGTTGAAAACCATGCTGCCCGCCACCTGGCTCAACGCGAGACGCCGCACCGTATTGATGTTTATCGATCACGGTGACAGCCGGGGCGTGGAGCGCATGGCAGTGGCACGCTATGCGGTTGGCGACCTGTTCCCGGGTGTATGGGATCCGGACCAACAACCCGATCAGTGGCAACGCATCGCCGACATTCTCGAAGAAGCCGATCCGGCGCGGATCGCACTGAATTTCTCGGAACATTACGCCCTGGCCGATGGCCTCACCTATACCGAGCAACGCGCACTGCAAGCCGCCTTGCCAGCACGGCTGCAGAACCGCTTGCAGTCGGCAGAGGCATTGGCTGTCGGCTGGCTTGAAACACGCATCGAGTCCGAGATGGAAATCTATCGGGACGTGATGACAGTGGCCCATGACATTATCCGGGAGGGCTTTTCCGCGGAAGTGATCACCCCTGGCGTCACAACGACCGATGACCTGGTCTGGTGGTTTCGTCAGCGCGTGCAGGACCTGGGACTGGATACCTGGTTTCATACCAGCATCGAGACCGAGCGCTCACAGCGTTCATTGGAGGAAATCGCCGCCAGTGATCTCGACCCCGACATACTCTACAAGGGAGATCATATCCACATCGACTTCGGCATCAGTTATCTCAATCTGCAGACTGACACACAGCAGAATGCCTACATCCTGCGTGACGATGAAGACGACGTACCTGACTACATGAAGTTGGCGCTTGAGGAAGGAAACAGGCTGCAGGATATCCTCACCGGCAACTTCCGGGTTGGACGCAGCGGCAATGACATCCTGGCCAGGAGCCTGCAACAAGCCAGGGAAGAAGGCCTGAATCCTATCATCTATACTCACCCCATTGGTCTGCACGGCCATGCGGCGGGTACGACCATTGGAATGTGGGATCAGCAGGATGGTGTTCCCGGCACCGGCGACTACCTGATGCAGCCCAACACAGCCTATTCCATTGAATTGAACGCGCTGGTGGATGTGCCTGAGTGGGGAGACGAACCCCTACCCATGAAACTGGAAGAGGACGGCTTCTTCACCGGCGACAGCTTCTATTATATCCAGCCCCGGCAGACCGAATACCATGTCATCGACCCGACTCCCTAGGCGATAAAACCAGCTAGCGTAGGCTGACATCTTTGCGCGCTCAACAGGCCTGGCCTAAGTGCAGAGAATCAATCACTTCTCAGCAGCCGATAATTCGCATGCCCACCAGGAATATCATTATCAGAACAAAGCCAGCTTTACATACCGAGTTCTGCTTCGACATCGGCACGCCGTGCGGCACGCAGAATCCCTGGCAATGAATAGTTCCCCTCATGACAGGCATACTCGTACACTATTTCACCGTCGGGGTTTCGGGTGATTATACGTTCGCCACTGATCGCCTGAGTATAGGCTTGCGGATCGCGCGCGGTGAACGCGTAATGAATCTCGCTGTCGCCCACCAGGGTATAGCGTTCGATGATTTCCAGTTCTTCGGAGAACGGCAGGAACATTCGGGAAGCACTCTGCTCGGGCCTGAAATTTTTTGAATGCACCACCAGCGTATCCCCCTCCCAGCGACCTACCGATTCGCCCATCCAGCGCGGCATTCCACTGGCCGAGTGTTCGCCATTCAGACGTATGATACGGGCGTCGTGAATCATCTCGGACAGAATCACAACATAATCCTCTGTCTGAAAGATTTCCATGTAGGGATTCATCATGAGCGGGGTGAGGTTGGGCATCACGGCGCCGAACATCAGGCAACGTCTGGACAGGGGCTGACCTTCAGGCCCATCGGTCGGTGTCAATCCAGCCATCATTTTACGGGCGTGAAAATCCTTGAACCCTTCCCGCAGCGGAATGCGTCCATTTGGCGGATCGATGATTACCGATGTGCGGTACTCGCCATTCACAGGAATCAGTTCCGGTTTCAGCCAGTGACCAAGAAATGCGTCATCGGCCTCCTGTCCGATATCGGCCCCCTGCTCCGGCGCTCCCCGATTGGGATCGAGTGGTGCGGCCTGCGATTCCAGTCCTCGCCTTATGCGCGCTTCAACCACCGCTGCCTCCTCCGCAGTGTAAGCCTGTTTCTCGCCAAGGTTCATGGGCCGCTGCAATGGCGTTCGCGAACCGAACCACCAGGTACCCTGCATGTCCGGATGACCGCATTCAGTCCTGGGCATTTGACACTCAGGATCCAGCGGCCTGGGCTCGGTAAACACCTGAAGGCTTTCACCTTGCGCGAAGGACAACAACGGAAACAGGATTAGACTGAGAAAGGGCAATCTGGCGATGCGCGTCATGGATAGGCCTGTGTCAAAATCAAAACGGTGAAGACCCTATTATAGAAAGTCTCGCAATCTGTAGAGCGTGACGTATTGTCGCAGCATTCAGTCCGCGAGCCCTACACCCTTGGCCGCGTCCGCTCTGCATGGATTCACAATGGCCAACCCTCGGGTACGGGTCCAGTCTCGCATCCTGGAAAATGGTGAGCTCCCTCTGCCCCGGTTGTGAAGTAACACCCGTAAGTCACAGGCTAAACCGTGGACGCAGCGCTCCTGCAGTGCTAATTTCGACAATGCCCAAAACGGTATAACCAGTATAAAAAGAGGCGTTTCGAATGAATTCCAGTGCCCGATTGATCTACCTGTCTTGCCTGACCGGTCTGTTCTGTAATCCCCTGCTCGCCCAGAGCAGCAATCCCCTGGACGACTACTCGCCAGTTACGGATGCAATGCTGCAAGCGCCCGCACCAGAGGACTGGCTCATGTGGCGCCGCAGCTACGACTTGAGTGGCCATACGCCGCTGGACCAGATCAATCGCGACAATGTCGCGCAACTGGATTTGGCCTGGAGTATTCCCCTTTCACAGGGCGGGAACATGACCACACCCCTGGTCCACGACGGCGTACTCTTTATTGCTGACACCAACAACATCCTGCGGGCGCTTGACGCGCGCAACGGCAAGGAGCTGTGGCGATACCAGCATGAATCGGACATATTGGACGGCCGTCGCATCGGCATCGCCCTGCATGACAACAAGGTCATCGTGCCCCATAACGACATGGATCTGGTAGCACTGGACGCGAAAACCGGCAACGTCATCTGGGAACATGCCGTTGACACACCAGCCGAGCCCGGCGGCCCAGGCTATTACTCTCTGCGCGGCGCACCCGTGGTTGCGAATGGCATGATCGTGCAGGGGGTAGGCGCAACCATGACGCCACAAGGTGGCTTCATCATTGGCATAGACCTTGAAACCGGTACTGAGCATTGGCGATTCCATACGGTGGCCCGGCCCGATGAGCCAGGCGGGAATACCTGGAACAACCTGCCCCTGGAGGCTCGCAGCGGCGGTTCGGTGTGGATTCCCGGCAGTTACGATCCAGACCTGAACCTGGTCTACTTCGGCACGGCACCCACCTATGACACCGCTCCCCTGCTCGACGATCTTGGCATCGACGGTGTCAACAACGACGCCCTCTACACCAACTCAACGCTGGCGCTGAACCCTCTCACCGGCGAGCTGGCCTGGCATTTCCAGCATGTTGCCAATGGGCAGTGGGATCTGGATTGGGTCTATGAACGACAGCTTGATGAGTTGGAGATCAATGGCGAATCCCGGAAGGTGGTATTCACTGCCGGCAAGATGGCGCTGTATGACGTGATGGATGCTTCCACGGGGCAATACCTTGGCTCCCTGGATACTGGCATCCAGAACATGATTACTGACATCGACCCGGTAAGCGGCGACAAGACTTTTCATCCTAACACGATTCCCAATGCCGAATTGGGACATGTGTTGTGCCCGTTCGTGCTGGGTGGTCGCAACTGGCAGGCAGGCGCTCACAATACAGATACCAATATGGTCTACCTGCCCCTGTCGGAAATGTGCATGATTTTTGGCCCCATAGGTGACGGCAACCTGTTAAGCACGGGCGTGGCCACAGAAGCGATCCCGCGCCCGGACTACGATGGCAACTTCGGTCGCTATCAGGCGATCAACATGAAGACCATGGAACTGGCCTGGCGACACCGTGAGATGGCACCGCCAACCACGGCCGCCCTGTCTACCGGTGGTGGCCTGGTGTTCGGAGGCTTTCTCGACCAGAGCTTCAAAGCCTTCGATGCGGAAACCGGTGCAGTGCTGTGGGAGACCGACATGGCACACCTGCCTTCTTCGTTCCCGATCAGTTACGCCGTTGACGGCAAGCAGTATATTGCCATGGTTCGCGGACAACCCAGCCGTTTCATCGGCACCCTGTTCGCTGCCGTGGGCGGATTTCTGGCGGAAGAAGGTCGCAGCCTGCCCACCCCCTCCAGTGATCCGGCCTTGATGGTGTACGCACTGGACTAGGGGTCCCAGGGCAAGCATGAAAAAGGGCTCGCATGAGCCCTTTTTCGTAGTGGATTGCCTGACTGTGTGGCCTATTGACTGCCTAGCCCAAACCCGACGAGCCAATCCTGAACCTGTCCGATGGGCATGCAGGACGTTAAAAACTGCTGCTGATCGTGACTCTCGCGTTGAGTGGCCTGCCGACCGAAGCCTGGTGGGTGCTGTGGGCATTGGGGAAATAGAGTTCATCACCAGCATTCTCAATATTCAGCTGAATGCGAGTCCGGGCCGAGAGCTCGTAGAATGCCGCCGCATCCAGCCGCGTGTAGCTGGGCAGAATCGCGGAGTTCCCGTTGTCGATGAAGCTGTCATCCTGATGTGTCAGACCAAATCCAAGCCCAAACCGGGGCGAAACCTGCACAATGTTCCACAGCGAGAACATCTGCTCCGGCAACTCTCTCGGACGCAGCCCAGTCGGTCCTGAGCGGTCAACCTGTTCGCCGTCGAGGTTGCTGTAACCCGCGGTAATGCGCCAACTCTCTGTCAGCTGTCCCTGCAGCTGTGCCTCGAAACCTGTGATCTCGGTATCGATCACATCCAGGGTTTCGGGGTTGTTGTCGGCAATCTGGGGAGAACTCTGCTCGATCTCAAAGAACGCCGCCGTGAGGCTCAGCCCCCGGCTGAAATCCCATTTGATTCCCGCTTCTGAATTGGAGAATGTATCCGGATCCAATTGGTTATTGCTGCCGTTGATATTTGCAAACTGTTCACCGCTGCGGGGCAGGAAAGATTCGCTATAACTGGCATAGAGAGAAATGTTTTCCATGGTCTTGTACACGATACCAGCCCGCGGGGACACTTCCCTGTCCTTGCGATTGCGCCGGTCGTTGGCAACCACATTGAAGACGTCGATATCGAAGCTGTCATACCGGGCGCCTAAAATGATATCCAGCTGCTCCGACACCTCTATCTCATCCTGAACGTAGAATGACAACACATCGATGTCGACCCGGGTGTCATCGTTGATGTCCACCGCGAAACTATTGCTGGTTTGTTGTCCTGCTGCATTGGTGCCCACGCCTCCGGTCAAGACCAGTGGACGGGTAATGGCAAATGTCTCGTTATCGTCAGTGGTCGTATTCCAGAACGAGTTGAACCGATCCTGATTGGAAGACGTGGTGATACTCTCGCCGCCTGCAATGATTGTGTGATTCAGCGTGCTGCCGTCCGCCTCCCAGATCAGATTACCGGAGAGAATCATGTTGTCCCGCTGGGTAGAGTCGATATATCCGTCCAGAGTGACTTCAAAAGGCGCCAGCGCCTGATCGTAGGAAGAAGCATAGAAATTCTGGTAGAGCTTGTCGTAGTCTCCATAGAAGGCATTGAAATTGCCTTTGAGATTATCAGCAAATTCATGTTGCAGGTTCAGCCTGAACAGATGCGCCTGCAGTTCATTGGTATTGAGCTCAGGGTCCCCGAACACTACTTCCTCAAAGGCTTCCACGGGTCGGCCATCACTGCCCGTTGGAATGCCTCGATCGATAAAGCGTTCGTGATCGGCGTATTCATAGGACAGGTCCATGGTGGTGGCGGAGCCCAACTGGAATCGAGCTGTCGGATTGATTCCGAACCGGTCGCCGTCATAGAAGTCACGGTGATTCTCCAATCCTTCATAGAACGCATTGATGCGAACCGCCGCGTCGCTAGGGGTATCGAAATTGTGGTCCACCTGAATCGAGTGCTCACCGAAAGAATTCATACCAGCCTGGTAATTGGTGAAGTTCTCTCCCACTACAGCTTTCTTGGTTACACGATTCAGGATACCACCCGTGCCACCACGGCCGAACAGCAAGGCGTTGGGGCCTCGCAGAATTTCAACCTGTTCCAGATTGTAAAGGGGGCGGTAGTACTGAACATCGTCACGGGCGCCATCGATAAAGAAGTCGGCTGTGGATCGCACTCCGCGAAAGACTATGGCGTCACGATGCCCTTCTCCCTGCGACGTATTCACGCCCGGTGTGTAATTGATGATATCCCCTACGCTGGTGAAACCTTGCTGGGTAATCTGCTCGGCCGTAATGATCGACAGGCTCTGGGGTACATCGAGGATAGGCGTGGGCGTTCGCAGGGCGTTGACCCGATCGCTGTAAAGAACCTGTCCACGCACCACGATCTCTTCAATGTCGTCGCCTGCTGTCTGGGCGACAGCCGCCGGAGTCGTCAGTGACAGGGAAAGTGCGCCCAGGATTGCCTGGCCCAAGGTACTTCTGTGCATAGCTGAAACTTCTCAATAAACTGAAGCCACGCAGTCTAATCTAAATGAGAATTGTTATCAATACTATTTATATTCTGTTTATTGACCGCCGCGGCCAGCCTTCGGCTACTTGCACTTGTTATTACGAATCATTATCATTTGCAGTCCTCCGATTCGGCCGGCATGGCGCTCAGGCAGAGCCGGTTAACTCAACACCACCCAGGGAAAGTCATGTTCCGTAAAACACTGTTTTGGATGCACTTGACGGCCGGTTCGGTCGCCGGGCTGGTCATTCTGATGATGTCAGTCACCGGGGTGATCCTGACCTATGAACGCCAGATGCAGGCATGGGAAGATGGGCCCTACTATGCTGACCCCGAACCCGGCCAGCAACGGCTGACGGTGGACGAACTGCTCACCGCCGCGAACCAGACGAAAGGATTTAGCGCCACAAGCCTGGCAGTGAGCTCCAGTGCCGACGCGCCTTTTGTGGCAAGCATGGGCCGCTCCCGCACCCAACACCTGAATCCCTACACCGCGGAGATTTACGAACCCCATAGCGATTCCCTCAGCGGCTTCTTCTCAGACGTTCGCAGCCTGCATCGCTGGTTCCTCGTAAATGGCGACGGCCGCGCCACTGCACGTGACATTACCGGTGCAGCAAACCTGCTGTTCCTGTTCCTGCTGTTGAGTGGTTCCTACCTGTGGCTGCCCAAAGTCATCAATTGGGCGACGCTAAAGACCCGTATCTGGTTCAACCCCCAGGTCAATAATGCCCAGGCCCGGGATTTTAACTGGCACCATGTATTTGCCTTCTGGGCCGCTCTCCCGCTGCTTGTGATAATCCCTACTGCATCGGTATTCAACTATAACTGGGCCAATGACCTCGTCTACACACTGGCCGGTGACTCACCACCGCAGCGATCGGCTGCAGTGACACCTGACCCTCAGGATGAACCGCAACAAACCCGGTCACTCGAATCCCTGCTTGCCACTGCCGGGACATATAGAGATAACTGGCAGACAATCAGTTTTTCCCTTCCCGAGCCCGGTGCCCGCACTATTTCTCTCACCATTGATGAGGGTGATGGCGGCCAACCCCAACTGCGACATAGCCTGACCCTGGACAGAGTCAGCGGCGCAGAAGCCAGCTGGGTGCCATTCACCGATCAATCTCCCGGCGTACAGGCAAGACGCTGGGTAAGGTTCCTACACACGGGTGAGGCATTGGGTCTGACCGGCCAGACCATAGCAGGGATCGCCTCTGCTGCGGGCGCAGTGCTGGCCTGGACAGGCCTGGCGTTAGCACTGCGGCGGTTCTTCCGCTGGCGAGTACGCAGCAGGAAAACCGCGGGCCAACAAGGCGGGGACGCCAAGGAAGTAACCGCCTGAATCGTTACGGTCTGGGCTGGCGCGCAGTGCAGCTAGTGGCCCTGGTCAAACACAACCGTAAACGAGACAGGCACAGCGCGGCTTATGCTGGGCAAGCCGGCGACTTCCCGCAGGGCTTCTACACCGGTCAACAGGTCAAATTCTTCGGCGGTGACGATGACCGGTTTCAGGGTGCTGGCTACCAGGCCGCCTTCCAGCCGCGTGACCATTACCTCGGCCGTGTAGGAACGGAATGTTTCTCGCATGCTCAGGCTGAAGTTTAGTTGTATGGTTTCGCTGGCACCTGCATCCATCGCGGCCATTGCGTCCAGGTCGATAGCGGCGGAAATTGACGCCTCGGGAAACAACTCGGTTTCAAACAACATGGCCTGCATGCGTTCGTTACGAATCGGGATCAGTGTGTTGACGCTGGCGAGTTCTATCGTGATGGCCACACTGCCATCGTCCGCAATCTCACCGGAAAGCGTATCGAAGGTATGCACCTCGGCTACATGTTCGGCCTTGACGGTAACAAAGCTCAGGGTGGAAGCGTCATTGTTCAGGGACCAGTGAGCACTGGCCGCGCCGGACAGCAATACTGCAGTTACCAGTGCAGTGGCCTGGGCCAGGATTTGGGGCATTTTCATCGGGGGTTCTCCGCAGTTGGGTATCTTAATCAAGCAGGGGCAAAATACTGCATTTTATCCCTGCTGTCATGATACCCACCCACTGTTACACCCCGGTGGATACGGATTTCGACGGTCAGAACTTGTACTTCAATAGCGCCCTTATCGCACGCGGGTTGGCCGGATGGAAATGAATATCCTCGACACCGGCCGACTCCCACGGCAGGCGCGATTCGAAGAAGTAGGCGATGTCATCATCGTCCCGGTCCAGCAGGTTGAGCACATCTACACCAAATTCCCAGGTGGGTCTGGCGTAGGAGATGCCCATATTCATCAGAGTCGAAGCGCGTTTTTGCACGGATTCGTCTTCGGCCAGCGATGCATCTCCGAAATGCCTGACCCGCAGGCTGGCGGTCCAGCCGTTACTCAATCCAACGTAGGTCAGGCCGGCGCCGACCACCTGTTCATGGGCATCGGGAATGCTGTTTGCCCCATCCGGCAATCCCCGGAAATGGCCATCAGTCTTCGCCGCAGACAGGTCCAGCACCAGACGCTCCGTCAGCTGCCAGAAGGCATTGAGTTCCACTCCCCTGCGCCGTGTAGGGTCGCTGGGCTCGGTCGTGCCGGCATCGCCCACGAATACCAGCTCTGAATCCGTGGCCAACTCGAAATATGCCAGGCTAATGTTAAATCCCTGGAGATTATCGTAACGCATCCCCAGCTCTCCCCCCTCTCCTTCCACCAGTATGGCTTGCTGATCGGCAGGGTCCCCTGTTACCGGGTCTACCCGGGTAACCGCCGCCCTGACGTCATTGGAGTGAAACCCATTGCCATAGTTCGCATAGAGTTCCAGGTTTTCATTGACCAGGTAGGCCAGACCGTACTTCGGCTGCCACAGGGTATCGTTGTCGCTGCCGGAATTCTCCGGGCGCCGGGCACGCACATCGAAATCATAGTAGTCGGCACGCAGGCCAAGGGTGGCGCGAAGCCGCGCTGTGAGGGCAAACTCCAGCTCGGCGAATGAGGCGATAGATAATTCTTCGGCTGCGTCCTCCCGAATGCTACCTGTGCGGCGTCGACTCACGGTATTGAAGAGATTCAATTCGGACACGTCATCGTAACGAACGTCGGCACCCAGCCGCACGGTCACCGACAATCCCAACAGCTCACCCTCCCGCTCGTTGCGCAGTGAACCACCGAAGATAGTCCGCTCATCTTCCTGCTCGAATTCATCGCCGTTAACCGGGTCGTTCAACAGGTAGGTAGGATTATTAATCAGGCTCATATAATAGGAACTTGCATACAGGCCCAACTCCAAGCCAGCGAACTGGAACGTGCCCGTCAGGGAGTACCGATGGGACTCTCCACCCAGGTCAGGATCGATAAAGCCGAAGCGATCGATCGTGCTACTCTGCACCGCCCGCAGGGGTACCTGATTGGTGGATATCCATTCCGAATCGTAGGCGCTGAAGGTGATCCGGCTGGTGATCCCGGCGATGTCTCCCGTGTATTTCACTAATCCATTGTATTTGCGCACGTCCTGCTCCAGCGCAAAGAAGCCGTCGGTCTGCTGATGCTCCAGCGCGTAAAGCAGCGTGCCGTCACCCAGCGCCAGGTCACCGGCGGTCAGCAAGCGCAGCTCATCCCGGGAGCCGACTGTCAGCTCGGTGAAATTCGCCGCCAATGCATCATAGGTCTTCATGCTGCTGGAACCGGCAAGCGAGAAGTCGCCGGTGTCAGCGAAATACGGTCCCTTCTGGAAATCGACTCTTTCCACGATCTCCGGGATGATGAAGTTCAGATCCATATAGCCCTGGGCATGGGCGTGGGTCCGCATATTGACTGGCATACCATCGAAGAAGGTAGAGAAATCGGAGCCGTGATCAAGATTAAACCCGCGCAGAAAGTACTGGTTGGCCTTGCCGGGACCACTGTGTTGGGTGGCAATCATGCCGGGCACCACCTCTACCAGTTCCCCAACCCGGGCGAAGGGTCGCGTGGAAAAGTCGTCATATCCTGCGACGCCTTGCGATGCCGCGCCGGCAGTGCCGAGTTGTTGCAGGGAGCGGCCCCAGATTACGACCTCTTCGACCTGTGTGCCCTGGGCCGATGACTGGGCCTGAACCAGGGGTGCTACTACAGGTAACGCGGTACATAGCAGGGATTTAACTAGACTGGCGGGGAACTTCATTCTCTCTCCGTAGTGTTGAGGCCTCTGTAGGCCTTCTTCCGCATAAAACCAGCGCAAGATAGCGAAACCAGACGCAGACCAACCAGTAAGCGGGCGTTATAAACAGTTAAAAAGCCAGGCTCTGCACACGGCAGCGGCTGTAACTGCCCCCACAAGGTCAGCACGGCTCAATTGACCGGCAGTTCAAAAGCCTATAGATTACCGCTCCTGCTCCGGGTGCCGGTTTTCTGTTGATCCAGTAAACCGGGTAAACGGGAAGTCCGGTGAAACTCGCGCTCAGTCTGGCTAGAGATGATTCCGGCGCTGCCCCCGCAACGGTAAGAATTGATGCTATCGGAAGTAATGAGCTCTCCGATGTCACTGATTTAAGCCCGACACCGGCCCGAAGTAGCGCAACTCGATCTGCAGGCATTCTCGCAGATCGTCCACGATGCAGCGGAGGGCTCATCGGTAGTTGAATATCCTGCCACGTGCACGCGTTCGCTACTCTCTGTTCCTCCCTCATTGAAACTATTTCATTGAGGATTCAATTCTTGTCTTTACCTACCTTCAGCAGTGGTTTGCATCACTGTATCAGTAAACTTTCCAGACCTGCGCAATCGACGGCCCTGATAGTCCTGTCGACCCTGGCCGCTGACCAGGCGGCCGCGCAGAACCCGAATGTAATCTCGGAGGAAATAGTTGTGACGTCCAGCAGGCTTCCCCTGCCTGCTCAGAGACTGGGCACTTCTGTCTCGGTGCTCGACGAGGACGACATCAGGTCATATGGCAATCAGGCAGTAGCGGATATTCTGAGACAGACACCTGCCGTCACCACCAGCAGCAACGGCGGCTTGGGCCAGCCAACAAGCGTGAGAATCCGGGGCGAAGAAGTGTACAGGACTCTCACCATTCTCGATGGCATCCGGATTCTGGACCCCAGCGGGGTGCAGGTCAGCACACCCTTTGAGCATCTTCTGAGTGAAGGAGTGGGCAGGATCGAAATACTGCGCGGACCGCAGGGCCTGGCCTATGGTGCGGATGCCGGGGGCGTCGTCAACATCAGCAGCCGACGCTTCGAGGATGGCTTACTCTTCAGCGGAGACTTGCAAACCGGACGCTATGGCACAAACCAGTTAACGGTGAATCTGGGTGGCAGTTCAGACAGGCTCGACTACTTTTTTTCAGCGAGTGACTATTCCAGCCAGGGCTTTAACACAAGACAGTCTGACACTTCCCTGGTAGACGACGATGGCTATAACAATACAAGCCTGCATGCACGCCTGGGGTTTGAGTTGTCTGAGCAGTTGCGGCTGGAAATGGTACACCGCAACATCGATTCTGAGAGTGAGTTCGATGGTTGTTTTACCGTCAGTCGGATCGAAGAGTGTGAGGCTCGCAGTGAGATATCAGCGAGCCGGATAGCGCTGCATTACAACGGGACATCCTTCGCACATTCACTTTCCTATAACGATACAAGCACAGACCGGGACAGTTTCGCCTCCAATCAGTTCAGCTTCGGAGCAGAAGGCGAACTGGAGCGCTGGGAATACATCGGTTCAGCGACCGATCTGCCCGGTTTCGACCTGGTGTTTGGCGCCGATCAGGAGACAGCAACAAACAACGGCGTCGGCAGGGACAATAACGGCGTCTTCCTCGAGTATTTATCTGATTTTTCCGAGACGCTGTTCCTCACCGCGGGTATTCGACACGACGAAAATGACGACTTCGGATCCAACACCAGTCATCGACTGAGTGCCGCCTATCTGCTGCCACTCGACGCAGCCACCCTGAAAATCCGGGGCGCTATTGGCACGGGCTTCAGGGCCCCCAGTCCTTACGAAGTCGCCTACAACGCCGGACCCTTTGCTTTCCCTCCCGCTGCGGGCATGGCGCTGGCGCAGGAAGAAAGCCGTGGCTGGGAGGTCGGGCTGGAATACTACATCGACCAGATGCATCTGGAGGCGGTGTATTTTGACCAGGAAATCGACAACGCTATCTACTTCGATTTCTCTGCGTTTAGCGGTTACTTACAGGATGTTGGCAGGGGGACTTCCCGGGGCCTTGAACTGAGTGGCAGCCTGCCCGTGGGTGAGACCTGGCAACTGGTCGCCAACTACACCTACAACGATACCGAGCGCCCCGACGGCTCGCCCCGGCTATTGCGTCCCGAGAACCTGTTTAATGCAGGCGCCCTGTACACCAGCAGCGATAGCAGGATCCGTTTTGCCGCTTACTATCGCTCCCAGACAGATGCCCGGGATATCGGAAACCTCACTGTCGATGGCTACGACATCGTAGACCTGAACGCATCTGTCCAGGTGTCCGACTCGCTTCGCCTGTATGCTCGCGTTGAAAATCTGTTGGACGAGAATTATGTGCAGGTGAACGATTACAATTCCCCTGCCAGCGCAGCCTATATCGGTATCAACTACAGCTTCACTCGCTAGTCTCGACGTGAAGCAATCACCCTGTACCGGCAGAAGCGATGGCTACTCCCGGTGCAGGGAGTAGCCGTAGGAACGCATTATTTCATGACTACTGGCAGAGGCGACAAAATCCAGTAGTTGCTGACAAGCGTCACATGCCCCAGCCCTGGCAAGAAGTGCCGCGTCCTGCCGAATGGCCTGGTGCATTTCCGCCGGGACGATCCAGGCACTGCCCTTCGAAACCCGACCGTTCCTGTAAATCTGGGAAAGTGCTACAAACCCCAGCTCTGCATTGCCCGTGTCGACAAATTGGAACGTCTGGGCAATATTCTCCCCCAGCACGATGCGACTATCACCGAGGGGAGACATGCCGGCAGCCTCCAGGACCTCGACTGCCGCCGCCCCGTAGGGTGCAACCCGCGGATTCGCGATTGCCAGCCGCTGGAACGACGCGTCAGCAAGCTGCTCCAGTTCGATGGACTCAGATTGCTCCAGCGCACTCCACAGGGCAAGACGCCCGACTGCATAGGTGAACACGCTGTCCGGAACCGTTAAACCATTCGCCGTCAGTTGCGCCACTTTTTCCTGGTCGGCAGAGAAGAACAGCTGGAAAGGCGCCCCATTGACGATCTGCGCATAGAACCTGCCGGAAGAACCAGTGACCATGCTTACCGCATGCCCCGTCTCCGTTTCAAAGCGGCGGATAATGTCGGCCATGGGCTCGGCAAAGTTCGAGGCAACGGCTACCAGTATCTCCTCCGCCTGGCCGGGTCGCGGCAGCAGGCAGAAAGCCGCCAGCAGCGCAGAGAGAACTTGTTTCGTGAACATGCTGTCTTTCACAGGAATGTGGGCCATCCGGTCGGGCGAATCGCGTTATATATTGCTCTATATAACGAAGCGCCGCAAGAAACGCCTACCTGGCAGAGCAAGGACTGCGCCAGGAGTGCGGATCAGCGCCGGCGGGAGGCTGTGTGGGTGATTCGATCAGGGAAACGCGTCGACGATGGTGTTAACACAGCTCGGGGGCTGGCGCCTCCACCAGTGCGATCACGCACTCACCACTGCTCGCTGACAGCAGATCCAGTGTGAGCTCGGCGATGAGCTCTGACTGCTGACGGTGAACGAAATGACTCTGATTCGGAATACGTATCACCCTGGTATGGGCGGCCGGGAGAAATTGCTCTGCGTAGTCGAGGTTTTTCGGGTCCACCAACTCGTCCTCTTCCCCCTGCATGTAGACTAGTGGAATCGTGGCCGATTCCCACCAGGGCGCCAGTTCTGACAATGCATCGTGTACACCCCAGATTTCGACATTGGCTTTCTGCAAGCCCGGATCAATCAGGCGAGATATAGGCCATATGTTCGCTGCGTGGTTGTACCAGCGCGGCTTGCCCAGCTCCGGATCGATGGCTCCGGCCGCCATGAGCAAGCCATCCACCAATCCGGGATTACGGTACGCGAGATAGGGCGCATAGGAAGCACCGAGGGAATGACCAACCAGAATCAGGGGTTGATTGCCCGATTCCGCCTTCAATTTATGTAGCAGGGGTGAAATCAGCGCCGACTGTTCCGCAAAGCTGCCCTGTGCCTCATCGCTCAATGCACCCGAGCCACCCCAGCCGGGGCGATCAATGGCCACCAACCTGGCCTGGGCCAGCAATTCGTCGTGACCAAGCAAACGTCCCAGTGCGCGCCAGCTACCGGGTGTGCCATGGATGAACACCACGGTGGGTCTTCCCACCTCGCCCGCTTCGGCATAGTGCAGGTTGAAGCCGGCCACAGTCATGCTTTGCAGCGACGCCCCGAGGGTGGCCGCCAGATCATCACCGTAGCGAACCGGGGCGGAGCCCTGCTGGTTATTGGCTGCACAAGCACCAACAAGCAGTAACAGGCCAGCCATGCAGAATTTGAATATCCAGGATTTCATTGTAGTCAGGGTTTCCAGGGAGCCTCCGATCAATGTTGACAGTGTAACGAGTCCATCTCCCAGATCAAGCTATCTGTCCGCGAATGGGTAACGAGACATAGGTAGCGCATAGGGGGACTTCTACACCGAGTCTTCAAAAATTGAGCATAAAGGAGTACCTTGGAGACTGCCCTCTGCCAGTATCACAGCAAAGTCATGGCACAATTGAGCTTACAACAATAATCAGGAGGCTCGTATGAAAGCACACTCGCCAGAATCCAGCCGAGCGCTGCGCAGCTTAGCCCTCTCACTCTGTCTCTTCTGCATAAGCCCGACACTGTGGTCACAGGACATGCCCCGCACCGTGCACGGATTTCCTGATCTGCAAGGAACCTATACATTCCGCACTATTACGCCGTTACAGCGACCCCCGGAGCTGGCAAACAAGGTCACCCTGACTGCGGAGGAAGCGGCCGAATGGGAAGCCTATGAGAACCGGCGCCAGAATCGGGACCTGATCATCGACTCGGTTGGCGGGGCGGGCTATCCCCCCGGGGTAATTTCCTATAATGAGTTCTGGTACGAACGCGGCAACGAGACTGTCGCCGACCGCCGCACCTCACTCATTTTCGACCCACCGAATGGTCGCCTGCCCGCACTGTCGGACACCGGCAGGGAGCGAGCCGCGCACATTGCCCGGATTCGCCGCGAGAGCGCCGGACCCGAGGCACGCACACTCAACGATCGCTGCATCGTTAACAACCGGACCGGCCCGCCCATGGAACCAGGTTCTTACAACAACAATATGCAACTGGTACAAACCAAAGACTACGTGATGATCCTCACCGAAATGGTTCATCATGCCCGGATCATCCCTTTCGCGGAAGATTTCACCGCCCCCTTTGCGCAATGGTCTGGCAACTCAATCGCCCATTGGGAAGGCGACACCCTGGTCATTGAAACCCGGGACTTCTATCCGGACTACGGTTGGCGAAACACTTCATCCGACATGAAGATCGAGGAGCGCATAAGCTGGCTTGACGCGAATACCCTGGACTACGAGTTTACTATCGATGATCCCAACACCTGGGAACAAAGCTGGTCGGCCAGCGTGCCCATGCGGCGCATGGATGGCCCGATCTATGAATATGCCTGCCATGAAGGCAATCACGGCCTGCTGGGGATACTCGCCGGCTGGCGTCGCTACGAAGTGATGGGGCTTGATGAAGACGGACGGCCCGTCAGCGACGACGAAGAATGAAGACGTCAACTCGAGTCGCTGCATAAAAAAGCCGGAGCTTCTGCGAACAGAGGCTCCGGCATAAGAGAGATTGCCTTACTAGAGAATTGGTAGAGAGATCAGTTCTGGGCGATCAGCGATGTAGCAATTAGGTCATAGTTGGCCAGCGCATTCGCATCGTCCGAGTTATAGACCAGGGAAACCTCAAGGTAACCGTTTGCCGCACTGAAGTTTCCACTGAGGGCTTCAGCTACTGCCAGGTTTGAATAGATAGATGCCTTGGCAAGCTTCTCCGAGAAAACCGAGATATAGACTTCATTCGTCAGCTTTTCCAGCGCCGCCTCACAGGCCGAGATGGCCATGGGCAGTTCCTTGCTCAGGATTCGGGTGACACACAGGTTGTTGGCCTCGGCAAAATCAAGGCTGTTAACTTCGATACTACCGAATTCAGTTGCAGCTTTACTTGCATCCTGTGAAATGAGAGCCGTGTAAGCTTTGGCATTGCCAAACGCGGTGACGCGGTACTCGTCGGCGGCTGCAGTACCCGCGGCGAACATGGCAATGAGTCCAAATGCGGAAATGACAGAGCGACTTGCAATAGAGCGGTACATGATCGAATCCTCAAAAAACAATAATTAAGTAACTGATTAAATCAACTAACAGCGTAAACCCTCTCCCGCGGGTTTGAACCAAGCATAGGGAGGACTCTCGCAGCTGACAAAGTATGATTCGTCAGGCCACGAATGAATCTGGCTCAACCATGATGTCGTTGCGTTCACTCGTCGCATAGTGTTGCAAGTTCGCAATAATCCATTGCCAGAATCGATCTGCCGGTTCCTGTTTACGGGAATTTTCACTGAGGGACATCCAGTAATAATCTTCGGTGATCAGATCAATATCATGCAGTGGTACCAGCGCCTGGGAGTCGAACCACGCCTTGCTAACCGGCATCGGCACCAGTGCTACGCCGACACCCTGTTCAGCGGCGCGCGCCAGGGCGAACATACTGTCAACATAGATTATTTGCCTGGGCCTTACGTTGCCGACACCAGCATGCCGGGCCCAACGGGACCAGGCATTCGGTCTCGCCTTGTGCAGCAACAGGGTGCAATCGTTGAGCGCGTCAAGTCCGCTGAATCCCTGGCTACAGATATCTTCATACAGAGACTGGCTACAGGCAGGCATATAGCGAATAGGAAAGAGCTTCTCCACGCGCTTGCCTGCAGGCATTTTCCTGGACAGGATGATGTTGATATCGGCACGGTTGTTTACGCTGCCGCTCACATCCATGGACTCAATCTGCAAATCGATATCTTCGTTGGCCTCGGAGAATCCCCCGATAATCGGCATCAATAGCTCGCTGGCAAAAAACTCCGGCAGCTGTAGCAGTAATGGAACGCGATGGGAACTGGCTTTGATTTTTTCCAGCGACTCATCGATGGCGTCTATATGCGGCACGATATGCTCATAGAGCTGCCGCCCTTTCTCTGTTAGGGAAATTGAACGCATGAGTCGCTCGAACAGCTTGCAGTCAAGCTGCGTCTCGAGATCACTGATCTGGTGACTCACCGCGCTCGCTGTGAGACAGAGCTCGTCTGCCGCTTCCTTAAAGCTCAGGTAGCGGGCCACCAGGCAAAAGGTGCGCAGCCCCCTCAGTTGCATTGCCATGCGAGTTTCTCTGTGTGCCAGCAAGCAAGTGCTGTCCTGCACTCGCTTACCATGGAATCGTAAAATGGGTTGTATCCGGGACCGGTAATAGGCCTTCGATTCCCGGCTTACTAGTCATCCACTCTGCATTGCAATTACTGTGCCGTCCACGCGTGTGTGAACAAGCCAACTGTTACGGCGGGACCTCAACCGGTTTTTCAGATCGAAACCCCAGCCCAAGCCCATTCAACTTGCACTAATCCAGTGCCTGCACCACAGAGTGGCCCGATACTGGCGCAACGAGATTGAATGTCAGCGCTGAGAGGATGAATAGAGAATACTGAGTGGACGTTGCAGGCGATTGACAGTTTTGCGGAAGAACTGTGACAAGTTCCGCGCGACGACTCGGACTGCAATGATCAGGCGGGTTAACAGCAGGGTCGCCGGACCTGCCTCTGGCGAGGCAGCAAGCACGCATAGCGAACCAGGACCGATTTGAGAGGGACTGTATGGATAGCAAGAGGTATCAGTTATGACCTGATACCTCTTGCAGATGGTTTAGCGCCACTCACTCGCTGGCTCATCAGGATCCGACACCAGGAATCGAATCAGATCGGCATGGAATTGCTCCGAGATTTCCACGTGGGGGTTATGACCCACTTCCGGATACAGCAGCAGTGCGGAATTTTGCAGCTCATTGTGGACGTGGGTTGCACGAGCCACGAAATCATCGGCCAGCAGATCCTGCTCGCCTCCGATGACCAGAGCCTTGGTGGTGATGTGCTGCCAGTCATACACCACCGGATCGCTGTACATCATCGCACCGACCAGGCGTCGCACCCTGGCGTAATGGGGATAACCACCGGACAGGGTTTGTCCGTAAGCGCGTTTTACATACTTGAGTTGCTCCGGTGGCCACTCCCTTGGGTAGTAACGCTGATGGCTGCGCAGGATGGATTGGTAGCTCTGCACGCCAGGCTCACCCGCCCAGGGATCACTCCAGGGTCGGCTCTGGCGTTGATCGGTGAGTCCGATCTGATTGACCATGGCCACATGGGTAACCGCATCCGGGTACTGCATGGCGAAACGGCTGACTACCATGCCGCCCATGGAATGGCCCACGATGGCCACCTCCTCCAACTCCAGATGGTCGATGAGCGCCTTCATGTTCGACGCCACGAATCCGAAATCATAGGGTACCAGGGCTTTGGAAGACTTGGCGTAGCCAATACGGTCAGGCGCGATAATCCTGAATCCGGCATCCGCCAGAATGCTGTAGGTATCGACATAGGCTTCCGCGTAGACGTTGTGACCATGCTGCCAGACAATCGTCTGGCCATTGGCGCGACCCGTGGGCTGGATGTCCATATAGGCCATCAGCATCTTCTCGCCAAAGCGGTTGAGCTCCAGGAAATGCACCGGCCAGGGGTAATCTATTTCCTCGAAATTGATGCTTACCGGACCCCAGTCTGCTGGCGGCTCTTCCGGCGGTACAGCTGGCCAGTCCTCGGCGGCGCTCACTGCCGGAATTAACAGGGTTAGGCCCAAAACGGCGGCCAGCAGGCTTGTTGTTCTTGGTTTCATGGTCTTTTCCTTGCCTTAAGATTCTCGGTTACAGGGACGGCATAAATTTACATCCATCTGTGTCCAAACTGTAACATCTGCCGATAACAAATTTGTTACAATTTTTGCCGTTAACGTCCGGTAACACGCTAAATCCCTATGCTATTTGCTCTGGAAAACGATCAGGAATATCTGGACCTGCAGGTCGAAATGGTACGGCTTCAGAATTCCATTCGGGCGACCAGGCGCCGGCTCCTGATCATATTCGAAGGCCGTGATGCCGCAGGCAAGGGAAGCACCATCATGCGGTTCGTGCGCTTCCTCAACCCCCGTCACTACCGCATCGTTGCCCTGTCCAAGCCTACCGAACAGGAATCCGGTCAGTGGTTTTTCCAGCGCTATATCAAGGAACTCCCTAATCCTGGTGAGATCGTGTTTTTCGACCGTAGCTGGTACAACCGCGCTGTAGTTGAACCGGTTATGGGCTTCTGCACCCAGCGGCAGTACAAGTTCTTCATGGAAGAAGTGGTTCTCATCGAGCGCATGCTCAAGAATGATGGGCTCACTATCATCAAGTTCTGGTTCTCTATCGATGAGAGCGAACAGGCCAAGCGCATCGTCGAGCGTCAGACCAATCCCCTGAAACAATGGAAACTGAGCACGGTCGATGCCCAGGCCCAGGCGAAGTGGGATGAGTACACGAGTTACAAGGAAGCCATGTTTGAGCGCACCTCAACAACCGACAATCCATGGCTGGTAATCAACGGCAATGATCGGGACAAGGCCTGTCTGGAATCCATGCGCTACGTGATCAACAAGATGAAGTACGAGAACAAGGGTGAAACTGGCCAGAGGCTGGAACCGAACCCCGAGGTCGTACAGGCGCAACCCAGCTTCAAGCTGCCACATATTCGCTTCGAAGAAATTTTCGCAGAGACCCTGGACAACCAGGAAGACTAGTTAGCTGGCGGCCTGACCGCTGAGATCGGTATAGGCCTGATACTGGGTCATATACAGGTTGCCGCTCAATTCGTCGAGGAAATGCACCCTCTCCAGTTTGTCCAGCACCGGACCCTTCACCTCGGAAAGATGTAGTTGCACGCCTTCCTCGTAGAGCCGCTGATTGATCTCTTCGAGGGTTTCCAGTGCGCTGTAGTCGACTTCATTGACTGCGGCACACATCAGCACCACGTGGGCGATCCTGCTATCTGCGAATATGCGCTGATAGATAACATCTTCCAGCAGCGCAGCGTTTGCGAAGAACAGGCTCTCGTCAACGCGCAGGTTGAGTATCGTTGGATCGGTATCAACCTTGTAACGCCGTACGTTTCGAAAATGTTGAGAACCTTCAACAAGGCCAACTTCGGCAACATGGGGTTTGGCTGTGCGGTACAGGTGCAGTCCCAGGGAAAGGAATACACCGCTGCTGACGCCGATCTCGACCCCGAAAGCCAGCGTCATCACCAGGGTGAGCAGGACGGCGAAATAATCCCCTTTAGCGAAGCGCCAGGTCTTCCCCAGTATGGAAAAATCCACGAGTGAGAGCACGGCTACCACAATGGTAGCCGCCAGTGTGGCCTTGGGCAGGTTGTAGAGATAAGGTGTCAGCAGGATCGCTACCAGGGCGATCAGCAAAGCGCTGAATATACTTGCGGCCTGGGTCCTGGCTCCGGCGTCGAAATTGACCACCGAACGGGAGAAGCCGCCGGTGACCGGGAAGCCACCGGATACCGAGGCCGCCACATTGGCCGCTCCAAGCCCGATAAGCTCCTGGTCATTGCTGACCCGCTCCCGCCTTCTTGCACCCAGTGTTCGGCCAACCGAAATGGACTCTACGTATCCGATCAGGGAGATCAATGCGGCCGGCACCCACAGCTGCTCTATGAATTCCAGGGAGATGCCTGGCAAGGTAGGCATAGGCAGGCCAGTGGGAATGGCGCCCACGACATCCACGCCTCGACTCGTGAGGTCGAGTTGGCCGACCAGCACTATGGTAAATATGACGCCGAAAACGGGTGCCGTCTTGGTTAACAGATTCGCGGTGCCAGCCTTCAGCCCCAGCCGCTGCAGTGTGGCGGAGCCCCACCAGCGTACCGCGAACAGGAACAGTACCACACCGCCACCGATGGCGAATGTCACGAAATTGGTTTCGGCAAGACCTTCTTCAAGCTCGGTAATGAGTTCCAGCACCGTATCTCCGCCGGCCTCAATACCCAGCAGGTGCCGCAACTGGCTCAGTGCGATGATGATCGCGGAGGCTGTGATGAAAGCGGAAACCACAGAATGGGAAAGGAAATTGGCCACGATACCAAGACGCAGGGCACCGCAGGCAAACAACATCAAACCGGATAACAGCGCCAGGGTCGTGGCGGCGGACAGATAGTCCGCCGTTCCCTGCTGGGCAACTTCGGCGAGCGCGGCAGCGGTCATCAGGGACGTTATGGCAACCGGCCCCACCGAGAGCGTGCGACTGGTGCCCAGCACCGCATAAGCCAGGAGTGGCGCGATGCTCGCGTAGAGACCGACTTCTGCCGGCAGACCAGCCAGCAAGGCATAGGCGAGCGACTGTGGAATCAACATGATTGCCACGATGACCGCAGCAACCACGTCACTCGCCAGATCTTCCCGTGTATACCTGCGGGCCCACTTCAGGATGGGCAGTGACAGGTAAGCTGGTTTCATATCAGGATCGCAGCCTTTCGAGATCTTTAGGTCCGGCCATCCATTCCCGGCCTTTCAACATGGCATGCCAGTAGATACCGGGCAGGATGTCTTTCTTCAATATCCAGGCCGATCGTGTGGCTTGCGTCCCCTGCAGCATCCAGGTCGGGAAGGTAGGAAGGAGCTTGCCGCCATAACCAAACTCGGCAAGTACAATCTTGCCATTCTCCACAGTCAGCGGGCAGGACCCGTAACCATCGTAACCGGAGTGGATTGTGCGTCCCTTGAGAACATCGGCAATGTTCTGTGCGACGACTGGCACCTGCTTGCGTACCGCTGCCATAGTCTTGGCGTTGGGCGTATTCATCACATCGCCAAGGCCCCAGACATTGGGATATCGTACATGTTGAAGACTGAATTGATCGACTTCCAGCCAGCCACCGGGACCCGCCAGGTCGCTCTTTGCGACAAAGTCCGGAGCGCACTGTGGTGGGCAGACATGGATCATGTCGAAGGGCTTGGTGACCTCATCGCCTTCGCGATCACCCGCGACGACCTTGAAATGTGCCGTCCTGGCATCGCCATCAATTGCTACCAGATTGCAGTTGAAATTGACATTGGCACCATAACGATCGATGTATGACTGCAAGGCTGGCACATAATCACTCACACCAAACAGCACACCACCAGCATTCATGAAATCTACATCGATGTTGTTCAGTACATTGTTGCGGCGCCAGTAGTCACAGGAAAGATACATGGCCTTCTGTGGCGCACCCGCACACTTGATGGGCATGGGTGGCTGAGTAAACAGGGCTTTACCCTGTTTCAGGCCCTTCACGAGTTCGAAAGTATAGGGGGCGTGCTGGTAAAGATAGTTCGTGGTTACGCCGTTCTTACCCAGGGATTCCCTGAAGCCCTTGATCGCATCGAGATTCAGTTTCAGACCAGGAGCCACAATCAACTGTTGGTAACCAATACGACTGCCGTCATCCAGTTCCACCTCGTTTTCAGCAGGGTGAAAGGCGCTGACGGCCTGTTTGATCCAGCTAGTCCTGGCGGGGATAAGATCTTCCATGCGTCGACGAGTGGTTGTTGCGTCGAAAACGCCACCACCCACCATCGTCCATCCTGGCTGGTAGAAGTGCTCTTCCGCCGGATCGATCAAGGCGATACGAATTCCGTGTACTCGCTTGAGTAAGCTGGATGCGACGGAAATACCTCCGGAACCAGCGCCTACTACGACCACGTCATAGGAGGGAGTTGCCCCGGATTTGAATTGTGAAATCTTCGCTTCTGCAGCCATGGCATTCTGGTCTCCCGCGTAGTAAGGATTGATGGCATCGTTCACATTGATGCCCACCTGCTCGGCTTTCGCCAGGATCTCGTCCATGGCTCCACCAGACGCGGCGAAGGCCGCCGAGTACAGGTTAAACGACCTGCTTCCTGTGCGACAGTAGGCATGGATTTTCTTCTCGGTGCGCAGAAGCTCAGCAAACTCGGTGACCTGCTCCGGCTTCATCTCGCCACTCTTGAAGGCAAT
>JAYPVK010000003.1:40685-160646 GCA_038134565.1 Pseudomonadales bacterium
TATCCCGGCACCTTTGGCGGCGGCAGCTATCTCAACAAATGGGGTCTGGTCTGCTGCCTCGCCTTCCGGTCGATTGCAAACGAGGAGTTGTACCCCCTCGTCTGCCAGCTGCTTCACTTCTTCTGCCGAAATCTGACCGGAAACACTCAACTGCTCATTGATCACTTGGATATTCATGACTACTGGCGTCCTTTAATTAGCGCAAGGCATCGAGGGGAATCTTCAGGAAGATTCTTCCATTATTTTCCGGATCTGGAAGGTGTCCAGCCCGCATATTCACCTGCAGCGAAGGCAGGATGAGGTGTGGCACATCGAGAGTCCGGTCCCTGGCTTCGCGCATGGCAACGAAGTCAGCTTCCGCCACTTTTTCGTTTACATGGATGTTGCTCTCAAGCTCTTCCTTCACCGTCGTCTTGTACTCCAGTTCCCTGCCCTCTGCGCCGTAGTCATGACACATATAGATTTTGGTCCGCGCCGGCAGGCTGAGTATTTTCTGGATGGATTTGAATAGCGTTGCCGCATCACCACCAGGAAAATCCGCCCGGGCAGTGCCCGCATCTGGCATGAACAGGGTATCACCAACGAATGCGGCATTGCCGATCACGTGAGTCATACACGCTGGCGTATGACCAGGGGTATGGATCGCATAGGCTTCCAGATTGCCGATTCGATACTTCTCACCGTCTTTAAACAGGTGATCGAACTGTGAACCATCGCGCTTGAAGTCGTCTCCGGCATTGAAGATTTCACCGAACGTTTGCTGCACCGTTGTCACATGTTCTCCGATGGCAATCTTGCCACCGACAAAATCCTTCAGGTAGGGCGCAGCAGAGAGGTGATCTGCATGGACGTGAGTCTCAATGATCCATTCCACTTCCAGCTTCTTCTCTTCGATATAACGAATGATCGCTTGCGCCCCCTTGTGATCTACCGAGCCGGAGGCAAGATCGAAGTCCAGCACAGAGTCGATTATGGCGCAGGATGATGAAAGTGGATCTTGCACCACGTAGGAAAAGGTATTGGTGTCCTCATCAAAAAAGGGGACGACCTTGGGTTTGACCTGTTCGAGTTTTTCCGCGGTATTACTTTGGTTCATAGCAATTCTCCAGTTCAGCCGTACCGGTGTGTTAGACCAGATAAATCCAGATCAACCAGCAGAGTAACGCAGTAGATACCGGTGTAGTCATGAGATAGAGCATGTTTTTAACAGAAAGCATTGTATTCTCCTCAGAGTCTGTATTCACGGTGCGTTTCACCCTTCTGGGTGGTAACGTCACACTACACCTGAGTTATTGCATAGCCTGTGCCAACCTTTGAAATAATTACTTTTAGTCAATAATATCAATACGTTAGATAAACTCATTGAAAAAATCAGATCCGAGAATTGCCCTGTATTGCCATTTTTGTCATATTTGTCTGCCAATTTTGACATCTCTGGGAGCTTGCTGAAAAAACCATGACCCTGATCGCCTCAGATTCCAGCCACGGCATGGGAGAAATGCTCAACGGTTTCGACTGCCCGGCCATCCTGGTCACGGCAGACTACGAGATTCTGGCCACCAACAAGCGTTACGAAGAAGCCTTTGGCGCCATCGATTTCGGGCGCAGCAACCATTGCTTCCAGATCTCTCACGGCTACAAGGTGCCCTGTGACCAGGCGGGTGAAGATTGCCCCCTGGGGGCTGCGAAGGCGTCGGGGCACAAGGAGCGCGTATTGCACATTCACCAGACACCGCGGGGACCGGAACATGTCGACGTGGAGATGGTGCCTATCCATGACAACGATGGCGAACTGATTTACTTCGTCGAACTGCTGCAACCGGTGCCTCTCGCCAGCGGTGTCGGTTCGGACCAGGAAATGGTGGGTGAGAGCGAGCAGTTCAAGAAGATGCTGGCCAAAATCTCCAGAGTTGGCGACAGCAATGCCTCCGTACTCTTGCTCGGCGAATCGGGCACCGGCAAGGAACTGGCCGCCAGGGCTATCCACATGGCCAGTGCCCGCGCCGACAAAGCGCTTGTCACACTGGAATGTGCCGGATTGACCGATGCGCTGTTTGAGAGCGAACTGTTTGGCCACATAAAAGGTGCGTTCACCGGCGCCCTCAATAACAAGAAAGGGCTGGTGGAACTTGCCGATGGTGGCACGCTGTTCCTGGATGAAGTAGGGGATATACCCCTGTCCATGCAGGTCAAGTTGCTGCGCCTCATCGAAACAGGCACCTTCCGGCCACTGGGAAGCTCGGAAGTCCGCAGCTCGGACTTTCGACTGATCTGTGCCACCCACAAGAATCTGTTCGAGATGGTAGAGAGCGGAGAATTCAGGAACGACCTGTTCTACCGAATCAATGTCTTCCCTATCCTCCTGCCTTCCCTGGCCGAACGCCGCAGCGACATACCCCTGCTGGCCAAATCCCTGCTGTCCAAGATCGATAAGAAGGGTAAACACAAACTCACCGCGTCAGCCGTTCAGAAGCTGCAAACGCTGGACTACCGGGGCAATATCAGGGAGCTACGCAACCTGATAAGCCGTGCCCTGGTTTTGACAGACACCAATGTCATCGATGAGCAGGTGATCGAGCTCGCCCTCGAAGACGCCCCGGGTCGGCGCAATACGCTTCCCGCCCAGGCCATTAGCAGCAATAATGGCGAAGCGGAATGGGTAGATCTCAAGACCCATGAACAATGCTATCTCGACAGCGTTCTCGCCGCCTGTGACGGGGACAAGGAACGAGCCGCCGACATTCTCGGAATCAGCACCCGATCTCTTTATCGCAAGCTACAACACTAGCGCTGCCCGACCGTAGCTGCAGCAGGGAAAACCATGCCCGTAACGCTCGATCAGATAGAAGCAGCCGCAGAGAGAATCGCTGCGTCGGTATCGAATACGCCTTTTGAGCATTCAAAGACTCTGTCGTCCATTCTGGGTGCCGAGATCTGGTTGAAGTTTGAGAATCTGCAGTTCACCTCTTCCTTCAAGGAACGGGGAGCGCTGAACAAGCTTAGCCAGCTGTCAGCTGAAGAGAAGCAGCATGGCGTGATCGCCATGTCAGCAGGCAACCTCGCCCAGTATCTCGGCATTCCAGCGACCATCGTGATGCCCCGCAGTACGCCCAATGTAAAAGTAGAAGATACAGAAAACTTTGGCGCGCGGGTCATACTGGAAGGTGCCTCCCTGGAGGATTCATTCACCTATGCGAAAACCCTCGCGGATGAAGAAAAGCTGTGTTTCGTGCATCCCTACAATGACGAGCAGATTATCGCTGGCTAGGGAACCGTGGCGCTGGAGATGTTGACCGTGAATCCTGCACTGGAGGTGCTGGTGGTGCCCATCGGCGGGGGCGGCCTGATTTCCGGCGTCGCCATCGCGGCCAAAGCCATCAAACCCGATATCGAGATCATTGGGGTCGAGGTGCAGGCTTATGCGTCAGCCTACAACGTGTTTTATAACAAATCAGAACCGCTGGGCGGTTCAACAATAGCCGAAGGTATCGCTGTCAAATCGCCGGACTCACTGACGATGGAAATAATCAAGGCGCAGGTTGATCAGATAGTACTGGTCAATGAGGAAGCCATCGAAGAAGCGATCAACCAGCTTATCACCATTGAAAAAACCGTGGCCGGAGGGGCTAGTGCCGCGGCCCTCGCCGCCGTGGCCAGCCATCCGCAACTGTTTGCGAACAAAGTCTGCGGCGTGCTGCTCTGTGGGGCCAATATCGATAGCCGAATACTCGCCGCCATTCTCATGCGACGCCTGGTGCGCAAGGGCAGGATCGTGCGTTACCTGATTCGCATACAGGACTTGTCCGGTACTCTCTCTGATATTACCGAGGTCGTGGGCGAGTTGGGAGGTAATATCCTGGAAGTCTCCCACCAGCGCATGTTCCCCAATGTCCCCATCAAGGATGCGGAGCTGTACCTCACCGTGGAAACAAGGGGCGCCAAACAGAGTCAGGAAATTCTCACCAAGCTCTGCGACCTCGGGCACCACACTACTCTGCTACAAGATTAGAGGAATTATGAAAGTCCCTTTTTGGTCATTTCTACCGGTTAATGCGCAGCGCGTTTCAGCCTCCACAAGTAACAGACCAATATACAAGCCATTAACGGATGTTCCGCCAAGCATCCTCTCGCTTTGTAAAAGATGAATGCGGTGCCAGTGCGATCCTGAACTTGCGGATGGAAAATCCCGCTGGACGGTAAATTAGGATAAACTACACGCTGTGGACAACTTTATTGGGTGATATGTGTCCGTAGTCGACTTGCAACAGGCGTCGCTTTCCCGCGATGCTGCCGAATCCAATCTCACGCCTCTGCGCTTCCTGACCGCCGCCAGCCTGTTCGATGGTCACGATGCAGCCATCAACATCATGCGCCGCATGTTGCAGGCCAGTGGCACGGAAATCATTCATCTGGCCCACAACCGTTCGGTGCAGGAAATCGTGCAGGCGGCAGTTCAGGAAGATGTCGACGCCATTGCCATCAGTTCCTACCAAGGCGGCCATATCGAGTATTTCAAATACCTGGTAGACAAACTCCGGGAACTCGGCGCCTCACATATCCGGATTTTTGGCGGCGGTGGCGGCGTCATCATCCCTTCCGAGATTGAAGAGCTTCACGCCTACGGCGTTACCCGGATCTACTCACCGGCCGATGGTCAGGCTATGGGCCTGCAGGGAATGATCAGTGACATGATCGCCAAGACCAGGGACAGCGATGAGCGCCCTCGTCCTCCCGACCTGGATGAGGTTGCTGGCGCGGATACCGTCACACTCACCCGTATTATCAGCGCCATTGAGGATGGCGCGTATTCTGACAAGGAGTTAAAAACCCTGGCAGACGATGCGGCCACGAACAGGACTCCGATCCTCGGCATTACCGGAACCGGAGGCGCGGGCAAGTCGTCTACTACCGACGAGATCATTCGTCGCTTCCGTCAGGACAGCAACGATTTACTGCGGATCGCGATCCTGGCTATCGATCCGACACGCAAGAAAACAGGTGGCGCGCTGCTGGGCGACCGTATTCGAATGAATGCCATCAACCACCCCAATATTTTTGTACGCTCCATCGCCACTCGCGATGCGGCGGTGGAAATCCCCGAACGGTTGCGAGAGATACTGAATGCCGTGCAGCGGGCCAATTACGATCTGATCATCGTGGAAACGCCTGGCATCGGCCAGGGTGACGCTGGAATCGTTCCCTATGTCGACGTCGCGTTGTATGTGATGACGCCAGAGTTTGGCGCCGCCAGCCAGCTGGAAAAGATCGACATGCTGGATTTCGCCGATGTCTTCGCGATCAACAAGTATGACCGCAAGGGCAGCGAGGACGCCTTGCGGGATGTTTCCAAGCAGGTGCAGCGCAATCGGGAGGCATTCGACCAGCCACCCGAGGCCATGCCGGTGTTCGGTACCATTGCATCCAGGTTCAATGATGATGGAATCACCGCACTCTACCAGGCGCTGCTCAAGAAGTTACGCGAGATCGGGCTACGGGATTTTGAGTCAACTATTGCAGCTGTCAATACGCGCACATCGAGCCAGCGCACCCTGATCGTACCCGAGCAGCGGCAACGCTATCTGGCCGAGATCGCGGAGGCGGTGCGGGACTACCACCGGCAGGTGGAGGAGCAGGCAACGCTTGCCAGGGAGCGGCAACAGCTTCTTGCCAGCAAGCAGATGCTGGAAGACAGCGGTGAGGATGGCAGCACGCTGGACCCACTCATCGAGAAGAAAGACAGCGCCATGGACCGGCTCGCAAAGCGTCTGCTGGAAACCTGGCCGGATGTCAGGGCGAGCTATGCCGAAGATGAATTCATTGTAAGAGTCCGGGACAGGGAGAGTCGCACGAGACTGCAGCGGGAATCGCTTTCCGGCACCCGCATACCCAGGGTCTCACTACCGAAATATAAAGATCACGGCGAACTGCTCAAATGGCTTCTGCTGGAGAACGTCCCGGGCAAATTCCCGTTTACCGGCGGCGTATTCCAGTTCAAGCGCGAGACCGAGGATCCCACTCGCATGTTTGCCGGCGAGGGCGATGCCTTCCGCACCAATCGCCGCTTCAAACAACTCAGCGAGCACTCCCCCGCCAAGCGTCTCTCAACGGCCTTCGACTCAGTCACCCTGTACGGATTTGACCCTGACCCACAGCCCGATATCTATGGCAAGGTGGGCAATTCCGGCGTGTCCATTGCCACACTTGAGGACATGAAAGTCCTGTATGGGGGCTTCGATCTGTGCGATCCCTCCACCTCGGTATCGATGACAATCAATGGCCCCGCTCCCACCATCCTGGCCATGTACCTGAACACGGCGATTGATCAACAGATCGAGGATTTCAGGACCAAGCAGAACAGGAGCCCCTCAGCAGAAGAATGGGAATCTATCAAGGCCGAGACACTGCGCAATGTTCGCGGCACGGTACAGGCGGACATCCTGAAAGAGGATCAGGGCCAGAATACCTGCATCTTCTCCACCGAGTTCAGCCTCAAGGTTATGGGTGACATACAGGAGTACTTCACCCGCAACGAGGTACGCAACTTCTATTCCGTGAGTATATCCGGCTATCACATTGCCGAGGCGGGGGCGAACCCGATCTCGCAGCTGGCATTCACGCTGTCCAATGGTTTTACCTTTGTCGAGGCATACCTGGCGCGCGGCATGCACGTAGACGATTTCGCGCATAACCTGAGTTTCTTCTTCTCCAATGGCATGGATCCGGAATACACCGTACTGGGCAGAGTGGCTCGCCGCATCTGGTCCACTGCCATGCGCTTCCGTTACGGCGCCAATGAGCGCAGCCAGAAGCTGAAGTACCATATCCAGACATCGGGACGCTCCCTGCATGCACAGGAGATGGCGTTCAATGATATACGGACGACGCTTCAGGCACTGATTGCCATCTATGACAACTGCAATAGCCTGCATACCAATGCCTACGATGAGGCGATAACCACGCCCACCGAAGAATCGGTAAGGCGTGCCATGGCGATCCAGCTGGTCATCAACAAGGAATGGGGCATGGCCATGAATGAGAACTCCAATCAGGGCTCATTCATAATCGAAGAGTTGACCGACCTCGTAGAGGAAGCCGTGTTGGTGGAGTTCGAACGCATCTCCGAGCGCGGTGGCGTGCTCGGCGCCATGGAAACTGGCTACCAGCGCGGCAAGATCCAGGATGAGTCCATGTACTACGAGCACAAGAAGCACGATGGCAGCCTGCCTATCGTGGGCGTGAACACTTTCCTCAGCAACGCGCCTGAAGCACAAGTGGAGATTGAACTGGCCCGATCGACCGAAGAGGAAAAGCAGAGCCAGCTAAGTCGCCTGCGCGCGTTTCACGCGGCGAATGCCGAACACTGTGAGGAAGCACTGCAAAGACTCAAGGAAGCAGCGAGCAATAATGACAATATCTTCGCCGAGCTCATGAACGCGGTGCGCTATTGCTCACTGGGTCAAATCACCCAGGCCTTCTTCGAGGTGGGCGGCCAGTACCGGAGAAACATGTAAGCCGGAGGCGCCTCGCGCGCCGGCTACTCAAATACTTCCCAGGGGATTGAGAAGGCCGCGAAGAGGTAGAGGGCTGCGCCAGACAGCCTCATGGGGCAGCAAGAAGAGGACCAGTTCGATGCCAGAGTCACATCTGAAAGCTGCAGAGCCAGATTACATCAGTTAAAAAGTCCCTCGTAGTTGCAAGACATATTGCGAGCCGCGCTCATTGCAACGGCGCTCCACTTCCGTAATCACTCCCACTGAAAGGCGATCATTGAAGCGGAAGCGATCGCTACACATGCCTCGATCCAGGCTATTGAGGATATCAAATCGCGCCAGCAGATTCATCCTGCCGATTGAGTTGCGCTCCACGAAGAATGAAAGATCCTCCCGACTATCCACATGATCAATGCGATTGATATCATACAGTGGCCGGTTACCTTGCGGTGCATCCAGGTAGTCGATCCCGTAGTTCAGGTTCCACTGCGGCAGATTGTGCCGGACCGCAATCGATTGGTATCCCCGGTCATTCGGCACCAGACGCCGGGTGACCCCCAGGAATGGATCAGTGGCCTCAGACGCTCGCATCAGGCTCGTCCCCGATATCAGGAGATTGGGGGTGAAGCGGTAGCTGGCATTGATCTGTAAGGCCCTCACCTCCCCATCACCTATATTACCCGCCGCCGAGACTAGGGGCTCACCCGGCCGTGTTGCATCGACCCGACCTATGGCATCCGTTACATCCCAATACCAGGCCCTGGCACTGAAGACACCTCGACCCTCGAGGAGGCGGTACTCGAGGTTGGCCGTATAGCGCCATGATTGCTGTTGGCGAAGCTCGGGGTTGCCAGCCACCGTATCCCTCTCTTCGTCTCGCGGGTCGGTATTTGCCGCAAAATCGGCGAAACTTAGCTGCGCGACGAACTTCTCCAGCGATAGCTGAAGCTGCAAGCCAGGCGTGAGATCGAATCGATAGTCCAGTTTGGGCCGGATGAAATCGAAGTCGCGGGACTTCTCAATCTCCCCGGTTTGAGATATCTCCGACACTTCATAGAGCAGGGTGCTTTCAAGTTTCATGCGGGGGTTCAGCTGCCAGTGGTGGACCACGAAACCCTCGTAGCGAATCTCTTCGATTTCGGAAAGCGCATTCGGCACCGCCACCTCAACGAGCTCATTCGAGATGAGGTTCAGGCGCGACAGGTCCAGCTCTGTAGCCAGAATTGTCTGCGCCCTTTCCAGTCCAAGCTCCAGGTTTTGCCCCTCACTCACGGGTCGAGTATAGACACCACGATAGATGCGCTCTGAATTCACCGACTTGTTTCGCAATGACAGATCGCGGAGTCTCGAGTCATCGGCAGCCACAAGATACCTGTCGCGCAGGGTTTCCTCATCGAGCTGGTTGTTGATGGATATAAACTGGAACTGGCTGTCGTCGGAGAAGCTGATATTGTAGTCCGCGCCAAGCTCCCAGTTACTGCGTGTCGCGTCGTAGATCTCCTGCTCCCTGCGGACAACAGGCGATGCGGCGCCGAACTGCAGTATCGTTCGCTCGAGGTCACGGGGCGGGTCAGCGTCCTGATACAAGAGGTTCAGGGTGAATGTCTGGTTTCCATTAATGTTGTAGGCAAGATTGCCATTGATGGCCTGATTAGTCTGGTCGGTAACCTGCCTGAAGGTGCGTATGTCGTTCGCAGAAAAATCGCCATTGACACTTTCCTCAATACTGTCCAGGACCTCATATTGGGGATCGCTTTCCATACCAATCCGGTAGTCAAGATTGCCATAACTGCCATTGAAAAACAGGGAGGCACCAGGCTCCACGTTACCGTCCTGGTATCGAGTCGCTGAGGCGGCAATGGTCACCGAGAGTTCGTTGAGTGAATTGGTGACAATATTGACTATCTGCCCCTGGTTGCGGACTCCTACGAGGTCACTGGAAGTTCCTCGTATAATTTCAATTCGCTCAACCTGCTCGAAGGCAATGCGTGCCAATTGATCTCGAGCCTCATTGTCCTTGCCGCTCAAGCGCTGGCCATTGATAAGGATATTTTCCCCACTACCGAGTCCGCGATCATTCTGGCTCCTATTCGAGGAAGTGGTTTCCAGCGCCACGGTGATCCCCGGTATGCGGTCGATCATGTCAGCGACCGTAACCGGATTCCATTGCTGAAAATACTCGGCCGGGTAAGAAACTGTATTGCTCTGTTGTGTGAAACCTCTGCTGCTCAGCAACAGGACCATAACCAGAGAAACCACCTGGAGACAAGTCGTGTGCGGCTTATGAATCATGGCAGACCCTCCATCCTCATCACAGGGAACTCTCTCTGGAAAACAAAACACCCGGCCCTCGGGACGAAGGCCGGGTGTTCTATTCGGCAGATAAAGTCTGGGGCATAGCACTAAACGCGCCCTGTCCCAGTCTCCATCCCTTCTGAACCAACTCCTGAGCCAAGGCCTAGAAGTTGTAATTGACCCGCGCGTAGACAACACGACCCAGCGGGTCCTGCAGGGAGGCGACCACGCCGGCGATCATGCCGGTCTTCTGGGGCATCCGATCGAACACGTTACGGGCACCCACGGTGAAGTTAAAGCTGCCTCCAAAAGCTTCAAGATCACGATAGCTGTAGAACATATCCATCTGTGACCACTCCTTGATGACGCTTGTACTCTGCCAGGTGCTGCCGGGGAAGAAACGCTGGAAACTGAACTCATTGGCGTCGAATATCAGTTGATCCACATAGCGTCCCGTGGCCACAACGCTGTGCTGACCCTGGGTCCAGCCCAACTGCAGGCTGGCACGCCATTCAGGAATAGGTGGCACCGCCCCGAAGTCGTTGTTCTGGTTGCCCTTGGCCTCCAACACAGGATCATCCTGTTGCAACTGGAAGGTGTAGGTATCAACGTAGGTTGCCTGCAGGCGCATGTTGATATTACCCCAGTCATTCAGACCAATATCATTCAGCGAGAACCTGTAAGACAGCTGCGTATCAATGGCGCGCACCAACATTGTCGATGCGTTGGAATCACTCTGATTGATTCGCACCGGCGTGGTGATGTCATTGGGGCTACGGATAATGCGAGGATCGGACAAGGGATTGGCAACCCAGGCGGCAAGCTGCTCTTCCGAGGGGAAGGGATTAGCGTCCGAAGGGGTGAATCCGGTTGCTGCCCGGAAGTTCGCAAAGTCTGTGCGCACGATATCCTGAGTTGTGGTGCTCACAATCCTGTCTTTGAAGTCTGTCTCACTCCAGGTCACTGACAACATCAGATCTTCAAACAAGGTCAGGTCGAATCCAGCAGAAATACTGTCTGATGTTTCTGACTTCAGATTCGGGTTACCTGTGTTACACGAGGTAATGAATCCAGAGAACGAGCTGAACAGGTCATCAACATTACTCAGTCCACATTGCTCGGGTCGATTGAGCTGCGGCAAGGTAGGCACAATGAAAGCCTCGCCGGTGGTCGCTCGAAGGCTCAACCATTCGGTTGGATTGTAAATTACACCATACTTGTCTACGACAGCGCCCTGACCCGTACTGAAACTCTCATCACGCACTGCTGCGGTGACTTCGAGATTGCTGAGTACCGGGAACGAGAATTCAGCAAACCATGCATTGACGGTACGATTAACGGTCTGCGGCAATTCCTGATTGCCGATCAACTGATCATTTGCAATATCCCCGGCTGGCGGGACATCTTCATCAGTCTCATCCCGGCGCTGGTAGCCTATCGCTGTCGCTATAGGCCCACCCGGAAGCTCAAACCCGATAGGCAGATCGCCACTAATGTGTACGTTAAACGTCTGCAGCGTATCGACGTTGCCTTCACGGAAGCGTGTGTATATCGCATCAGCTACTGCTTGTGAGTTTCTGTAGCGAACATCCTGCGCAGCAAATGGATTAAAGCAGGTCTCAGGCGCATTGATCTGATCGCAATTCAAGCCATCGACTACTGCGCTGAAACTGAAGTCCTGATTGGCCACGTCCTGCTGGTCGGTAAAGCCATACATGTACTCAGCCCTGCCCTCCCAACCCTCTATCCATGGTACAGCGAAATCTGCTCCGAAAGAGAATCGCGCCGTACGCTTGTCATCCAGTTCCCTGTTCAGGCCATCATGGTCGGCCATGAAGCTTGGCTGGGTATTCACCATAGGCTTACCAAAAGGAAGCCAGGAACCTATGCGCACATCTTCATAGAAGGGGACACCACCTAGGGGATCGGTGTTGATATCGGCGAACCGGTTTTGGGCCAGTACCGAGTTACCGCTGGCATCGCGCATCCATTGGGCGTTTCCGTAAGCATCGTTGATGATATCGCCGTTGGCGTCACGTAGTGGCTCGGCAAAGAGTAGCGCACCACCTGAAGCGGCGGCGCGGAAGGTATTGCCCGGTAATTCGCCCCGCACCGTAGGCAGATCATCGATACGCGCACCCGGGTTGCCTGGATTCTCACGACCACGCACAACCTGCCGGTTGTACAACACCTGTGCATAGAGAGTGAGGTCGTCGCTGAAATCCCAATTCAGGTTGCCATAGAAATTGGAGGAGTCTATAGCCTCCATATAGTCTCGGGTGTCAGCAAAGCTGAGCCAGCATCGGCCCAGGGCATTGGTTCCCCAGGGAGAATTGAACTGTTCGGCCTGATTGGTGGTTTCATTCAGTCCGCAGCTCGGATCAGGTCGATTGCGTGCTGTCCCAGTCAGGTCACCGTTGGCATCGCGATTCGGAACTTCGAAGTTTCCGGGGTTTGATCCACTGTTATGAGTGAGGCCTGCGTGAACCCATTCAGGCCGGTCATGCCAGGCCAGGGTATCATTGACGGCATAGGAACCCGCGAGCACAATATCAACATCGCCAAAGGAACGGCCTGCCAGGAATGACGTCTCCCGTTTCCAGTAGTCGCCACGGCTATCCTGCTCTTCGTAGGCTTCGAGCTTGAAACCATCGTATGACTTGTAGGGCACCATATTGACCACCCCTGCCACGGCATCAGTACCATACAGTGCGGCCGCTCCATCAGTCACGATATCCAGGCGCTCGAGGGCCATGGTGGGCAACAATAGTTGAACATTGTCTGTGGGGACACGCTTGCCATCAATCAATGGCAGGGTGGCACGCGATCCAAGGCCGCGCAGGTTGAAACTGGCTATCTGGTTGGTTGTACCCTGAATGGAATTTACAACACCAGTACCATTATTGAATGTTAGGTTCTGAACGACCTGAGCCATGTTGATCGTGCCCTCTGCTTCGATGTCTTCTGCAGTGAATTGCACGAGTGGTGAGGCGGCGGTTAATCCCTCTGATCGACGAATAAACGAACCGGTAACGATTACTTCTTCGACTCCAGTATCGTCCTGTTGTGCTGATGCCTGATTAGCCAGGGGCAGCAGCGCCAGAGAGACGGCAGCTACCAGAGTTTTAACGGGGAAATGACGAGACGTACGGACTACTTCGTGGGCCATACTAAATACCTCTTTTATTATTTGTTCTAATTGTTTCCTTATTTACGCTTGCAAGCGCGGTACTGCTCTTTTCCGTCCTCCTAATTCAACACAGAACCGGTGAAATTGCCACAAGAATCGTGGCGGAAAGCAGATTAGAACCCTATATCAGACTGTATTGGCTGGCTTACCGCAATTTCCAGACAAAGGATGCCGGAACCTGCGCATCCAGAAGTGTCGGAATCGTGACTAGTAGAGAGGGCCATGACTGGCAGGAAATAACGCTGAGACAGCCGAATGAGAATAGTGTTCAGATAGAGGGCGGCTTAGCCAGCTTGCAACAGACAATCACCCTGAGGGGCATCTTGCCCCTCAGGGTGATGTAAAAAAATTACTCGGTCACCGTCACCGTGATATAGGCATCGTGGTACAGCCCACCATCGTCGGCACGGCCCCAGAGAATGTATTCACCCGGTTCGTCGAAGCTCATGGTGACGTCGTAGACACCATCTTCCGGAACTGGAGGTGGCAGCCACAGGGCTCCCCAGGGAGAGTTGGCACTGGTTCGGGTGTCTTCCCATACCTTAACCTGGGGTGGGTCGAAGGTCACATTGCCGGGGCCGCGGTATTTGTTCCATGAATAGTAGAGGCCATTCACCTTGTCCACGGTCACCTTCTGCGGTGGAGACATCAGGCGTCGCTGCATGACGGCTTCTGGCGTCACCAGGGCAGCAGCCAGGCCACCCCCTGCAAATTCCGCAAAGCGGCGCGCCTCCTCAACCGGATCGGTCGGCTCAGGCAGGCCATCGTCGGTCACTCGTGTTTCGACTCTCAATGACTGTCCGGCACGTACCGTGCGTCTTTCATCACCAATCACACTCACCACCGGCGGTACATTGGCCCGCGATTCGGGACTGCTGGTGCCCGCACCCAGGGAACCTGTCTCCGAGGCGATAACCATGTTGTCCACCAGGTAGTCCTGGCGGAGAGTGGCATAGGCCTTACGCTCCTGGCCATTGATATTCAGCGTCCAGACCAATTCCCTGTCGCCCCAGTCGGCAGGCACGGTTACTTCAAAGGTGAAACGATTGCGGCGTGGTAGAAAATGGGTGGGCTGGCCCCTATCGGCGTCACCAGGCGAGAAATAATTGTTTTCTCCAACTGGCATATCGGGTGCTTCTTCCCAGTTTTCATTCATGTAACCAAACATGAAATTAAACGTACCGTCCGGATTCGGGCGCCAGCCTTCATAGGCTGGTTCCACATGCTGTCCGCTGGTATAGGTCTGTGCAAGAACCGCCGAACCCGCAAGCAAAGTCAGCAGCGACAGCACCGTTCCCGAAAGTTTTATGATGAGACTTCTCATTACTGTTTTCCCCGTCTTACTTCATCATAATCCAGCGCTAGTCGGCATCATCACCGGTGGGTTCCATAGGTGACACCAGGGGCGCACCACAGAGAGGGCAGCCAATCACGTGATCGTTTGGCCCCATGTTCAACACCCGTCGGCGCTCTGCCATCTCTTCCATGAACTGCTCTTCATTCATGGTGACCCGCATGCCCAGGTCGATAAACATATTGGTCACCGAGCGATTACCTGAACCCTGCCAGTTGCGAGGGTCAGGTACATTGGGGTTGGTTTCCGTGTTGTTCATGTAACCGACGATGTGCAGTATGGTACCCTTGGGGAGCAAGGGCGCCGCATGACTTTCATAGGCGTAGCCCCGCACCCAGTTGTGGTCGTAACCCACGCAGGACAGGGTCTCCACGGTGTAGCCCCAGATTGCCTCCAGGCACATTCTCTCGCCAGGTGCATGCAGATGCGGCTCGAAGGTAATGATCTTGGTGTGTTGCTCCAGCACACGGTATGCGTGCAACTCCTGCTTGTCCTGATTGCCCGCGATGCTGATATCCACGCCGTTACCGAGACCGAGGGTTGCCCGTTCGTATTTGGGCTCATAACCGACGGGATGGAAACGGAAACCGATTTCCAGATGGCCGGTTGTGTCCTGGCCATTGGAATGCAGATGCACAGAGTCCGAGTAAATATAGGAGCCGGCCCGCAGCAAGCGTCCACCGTCCGGATCGAATAGATCCGGATTACGCCCCACCTCGTGTACCGGCCAGCTGGTAACCGTATCTTCGATGCGATCGCCATTTTCATCCAGATCTGCCGTGCTCCAGATCATGTGGTGGAAGATAAAGCGTCCACCCACGGTATCCCGCCCCGTACCAGCCTGGTTGTTCACGTCATTCACCTCGACGATTTCAACCGACTTCACATAGCGATCCTGATCCAGGCCTACCGGTACACGATCTATCTCGCCCCACCAGTCGGGTGTGCCGGCCAGTTTGGTCACAGAATTGGTCTTGACGATCAGGTCAGGCTCACCCGCTGTCCATTTCAGCGAGTCATCGAAGACCAGGGGCGCTGGCGCATCAGAGGGATCGCCCTTGGGTACGCCGGTACGGGCCCAGGTAGAGATCGCCGCAATTTCCGCGTCGCTCAGGGAAGGATCGTTCTTGTAATCCTGAATGCCTACATTCTTCTCCATATACCACGGCGGCATGGCACCGGCACGATCACGCAGCCCGGTTTTATACTCGATGAGGCCGGCAAACGGCGCTACCTGCTCATAGGTCACCAGTGGCATCGGAGCAACACCACCCACCCTGTGGCAGTTCTGGCAACTGCGTTGCAGGATCGGTTCGATGTCCCTGTGAAAAGTCACCTGCTCGTCCTGGGCCAGAGCGGCACCTGACAACAGGCTGGCGACGAAGATGCCGAAAACGGGAAATAGCGAATGGAGTTGCTTAATCATGCGGGGCTCTCCTGTGCGAGATGCGTATCGAGCAATTTAGTTATTGTTCTGCATAAGACTCTGTTTCAGATCTTACTTGCTCAGAAGGAGACTACAGATTCCGGCAACGCGGAACTCTATACCTTCGGGCCTACATTCTAACGAACAATTACTCTGCTACGGAAGTCGTGCTTGACCCACTCGCAAGTGGCTGTTTTTAAAAGATTATTATAGTAAAGGCGCCGTTGCATTTCCGACTGACACAAAAAACCCGGGACCAGCCCGGGTTTTCTTTTTCGATTTCCTTGAGGGTGTATTACTCAGCGAATTCCGCCTTCTCCTCGTCGGTGATCTCTTTCATGCTCAGCTTGATACGGCCACGGGCATCCAGATCGAGGCACTTCACCAGGACTTCCTGGCCTTCCTGCAGATACTCATTCACGTCTTCTACACGATCCTGGGAAATCTGGGAGATGTGTACCAGGCCGTCCTTGCCGGGCAGGATCGTCACGAAGGCACCGAAGTCGACGATACGGGCAACCTTGCCCTTATAGATCTTGCCCACTTCCGCCTCGGCAGTGATGGCGTTAACCATAGCTACTGCGGCATCGCGAGACTCGGCGTCTTCACCGTAGATGCGAACGTTGCCATCGTCATCGATGTCGACAGATGCACCGGTGTCCTCGGTAATACCGCGGATGACGGCGCCGCCCTTACCGATCACGTCGCGGATCTTGTCTGGATCGATCTTCAGCATGGCCATGGCTGGCGCATTATCCGACACTGTGGCACGCGGCTCGGCAATGACCTTGTTCATCTCACCGAGGATATGAATGCGGGCATCGTGGGCCTGGGCCAGTGCGATTTCCATGATTTCTTCGGTAATGCCCTGGATTTTGATGTCCATCTGCAGGGCAGTCACACCATTGGATGTACCTGCAACCTTGAAGTCCATGTCGCCAAGGTGATCTTCATCACCGAGGATGTCAGTCAGGACGGCGAAGCGTTCGCCTTCCTTGATCAGACCCATGGCGATACCCGCCACTGGCGCTGAAACCGGAACACCGGCATCCATCATGGACAGGCTGCTGCCGCAGACACTGGCCATGGAACTGGAACCATTGGACTCGGTAATTTCCGATACCACGCGAATGGCGTAGGGAAATTCCTCTTCGGCCGGCATGACAGCCGCAACTCCACGCTTGGCCAGGCGACCGTGACCGATCTCGCGACGCTTCGGTCCGCCCATGAAACCTGCCTCACCCACAGAGAAGGGAGGGAAGTTGTAGTGGAGCATGAAGCCGTCTTTCTTCGTGCCATCGAGACCTTCAAGCAGTTGCGCGTCGCGCAGTGCACCAAGGGTAGTTACAACCAGTGCCTGGGTTTCACCGCGAGTGAACAGTGCCGAACCGTGCGCCTTTGGCAGCACACCGGTCTCAACTTCGATCGCGCGAACCGTCTTGGTATCGCGACCATCGATTCGTGGGTTGCCATCCAAGATTCGGTTGCGAACCGTACGCTTCTCCAGGGCACCGAATGCATCGGCAACGTCACCTTCACTTACACCGCTCTCTTCATTGGCTATCTCGGCGATAGCCTGCTGACGCAATTCACCCACCGCATCGTAGCGCGCCATCTTGTCGGATATCTGGTATGCCTCGGTAACCCCCGCGGCAAACTTTTCTTCCAGCGCTGAGCGCAGGGCGGTGTTCTCGGCGGGAGGTTCCCAATCCCAGGCAGGCTTGCCTGCTTCTGCTTTCAGTTCATTGATGGCATTGATGACCACCTGCATTTCCTGGTGTGCGAACAGTACCGCACCCAGCATCTGGTCTTCAGTCAGTTGCTTGGCTTCAGACTCAACCATCAGCACGGCAGATTGCGTACCGGCAACGACCATGTCGAGCAAGGAGGTTTGCAGACGTTCGTAATTTGGATTCAGTACATAACCATTCTCATGGTCATAGCCAACACGAGCGGCACCGATAGGCTCGGCAAATGGAATGCCGGAAATGGCCAGTGCAGCGGAGGCGCCGATCATGGCAGCAATATCCGGGTCTTCACTCTTGCCGCCAGAAATTACAGTACAGATGACTTGAACTTCGTTCATGAACCCTTTCGGGAACAAGGGACGGATAGGTCGATCGATCAAGCGTGACGTGAGCGTTTCCTTCTCAGTCGGGCGCCCTTCACGCTTGAAGAAACCACCGGGGATTTTGCCCACTGCGTAGGTCTTTTCCTGATAGTTGACTGTCAGCGGGAAGAAGTCCTGACCCGGATTGGCCTGCTTTCTTCCAACTACAGTGGCGAGTACCTGGACATCGCCGATTGTTACAACAACGGCACCGGTCGCCTGGCGGGCGATCTTGCCAGTTTCAAGAGTGACCGATTGCCCACCAAATTGAAACGTCTTGCTTACTGGATTAAACATATTCTCTTCCTACAATTTCCAAAACCCACACCTTTTCCTGTTTCGAGTGTGGCGTTCCAGTAATTCCTGTTTTTGTTTATTTAAGATGAACCTTATCGGCGCAGACCAAGTCGCTTGATCAGAGTTGAATAGCGTTCAACGTTCTTGCGCTTCAGATAATCGAGGAGCTTGCGTCGACTATTCACCATGCGGATCAAACCGCGACGTGAATGGTGATCATGGATGTGCTCTTTGAAATGATCTTGCAGATCATTGATATTGGCAGTGAGTAGCGCTACCTGAACCTCGGGGGAACCGGTGTCACCTTCACCTTGAGCATACTCTTTAATGATTTCTTCTTTACGTTCAGCTGATAAAGCCATTTTAATTTCTCCGTAATATGCGGTTAATTTTGGCTTCGCCTGATCGCTCTCTTGCAATCAGTACCGAAGCTCCAATATCCCTATAAAACCAGTGTAACCACGCATATTAGTAGTTAACTGGTACTTTCCTCATACAAAATGCCCGCCCTGTCAGCCGAATGATTAGCTGACCAGCAGACGCCTTGGAGCCACTTTGCCATCGTCGTCTATAGCGCCGATACCAATGAACTCCTTTTCATCATAAAGCCTTACCAGGCCTTCAGCCGGCAAGTGCCTTACCAATACCGCCTGCCCGTGCTTTACACAGTCGGCTGTAATACTGGGCAACCTTACTTCAGGCAGGTCGCCTACTGCCTCGTCCATGGCTACGAGGTATTTATCAATACCTGCGAGGCCGTCAGACTCTTTGATGCGCTGCAGTTCATCTATAGAAATGCACTGCTGTTCGCGAAACTTGCCTGCCTGTATGCGTCGCAGCGCAATGATGTGCGCACCGCATCCAAGCCGTTCACCCAGATCATCCGCGATAGTGCGAATATAGGTGCCCTTACTGCAAAAGACCTCGATTTCCAGCTCGTCGCCTTCGTGCTGCAGTAATTCAATCCTGCTTATGCGCACCGTTCGAGACTTTCTTTCGATCTCAATGCCCTTGCGCGCCATCTTGTACAGCGGCACCCCATCGACCTTGATCGCGGAATGCATGGGAGGAATCTGTTCGATCTCGCCCTCGAACTGCGCCAGGACAGTTTCAATCTGTTCTGTGCCGATTGCGGAACAGTCTCGCCTGTCGATCTCTGTTCCTTCGCTATCGCCACTGTCGGTCCTGACACCTAGTTTCAGGCGCGCCCGGTAGGCCTTATCAGAATCCAGCAGGAACTGCGATACCTTGGTGGCCTCCCCCAGACAGAGTGGCAATACACCCGTCGCCAGCGGATCGAGACTGCCGGTATGCCCGGCCTTCTGCGCCTCAAACAGGCGTTTCACTTGCTGCAACGCGGCATTGGAACTGAGGCCACCCGCCTTGTCCAGGAGCACTATGCCGTTTACTTTCCTGCCCTTGTTCCTGCGTTGCCCTCTTCCCTGCTTGTCGCCGCTGACCTTATTCATTACTGTCTGACGTGTCTGCGTGTTGCTGACGATCTGCTTCCAAGGCATGGTCTATCAGGCTTGAGAGGCGCTGCCCCCTCTCCACACTTCCGTCATAGTAAAAGTGTAGCTTCGGTACAGCGCGCAGGCGCAAGCGCTTTGCCAACAGCGTCCTCAGATAGCCCGAAGCCTTGGTCAGGGCCTTGAGGTTTTCTTCGATCTCCAACTGGTCCAGCTTTCCTGGCTCGGCCAGGATTTCCTTAACCTGTTCGCTGTCCCCGGTGAGGGAGTTCATCACCGTGACATAAATCTTGGCGTGAGCGAGGTCATTACTCACGTCCACTCCCGTCACCGAGACCATGCCTACACGGGGATCGTTGACTTCGAGTTGGATCAGCACGGCAATTTCTCGCTGGATCTGATCGGCAACTCGTTGCGCCCTAGCGGTCATTTCCGACACGTTGGCAGTCCCTGTTTCAACTCACCGTTTCACTTCAATCGGACAAGCTGTCCTAGAGTGACCTGGCGACCTCGGTGGTTTCGTAGACCTCGATCTTGTCGCCTACTTTCACATCGTTATAGTTCTTCACGCCGATACCGCATTCCATGCCGCTGCGCACCTCGTTGGCATCGTCCTTGTAACGACGCAGCGATTCCAGCTCACCTTCATAGATCACGACGTTGTCCCGCAGCACCCGGATTGGCTTGCTGCGATACACGGTGCCTTCAATCACCATGCTACCGGCAATCAGGCCAAACTTGGGCGAATTGAATACATCCCGCACCTCAGCAATGCCGACGATCTCTTCACGAATCTCCGGCTCCAGCATGCCACCCAGAATAGCCTTGGCATCATCGATGACATCATAGATCACGTTGTAATAACGCATCCTCAGGCCTTCATTTTCTACGATATCGCGGGCGACCTTATCGGCGCGCACGTTAAAGCCTATGATCATCGAATTGGTTGTATGTGCCAAGTGAACATCGGTTTCCGATATTCCACCCACGGCCGAAGCAACAACATTCATTTCCACCTCATCATTGCCCAGCTTCTGCAGGGAACCGACGATAGCCTCGAGCGAACCACGCACGTCTGCCTTGATAATGACATTGAGAATCTTTTTCTCGTCCTTGCCAATTCCGGCGAACATGCTCTCCATCTTGTTGGACTGTTGCAGCGCCTGCAGGTTGTCTTTATGACGATTGTGTCGGAACTGGGCAACTTCCCGCGCCTTCTTCTCGTCCGCGACCACTACGAATTCGTCTCCCGCCTCGGGCACACCGTTGAGGCCCAATATCTCGACTGGAATTGACGGACCCGCCTCGCTGACGTTCTTGCCGTTCTCGTCAACCAGCGCCCTGACCCGGCCATATTCCGTGCCCGCCAGCACGGTATCGCCACTTTTCAGGGTACCGTTCTGTACCAGTACCGAGGCGACCGGACCGCGTCCCTTGTCGAGACGGGACTCAATGACCACGCCCTGGCCAGGTACGTCGGTGTAAGCCTTCAACTCGAGCAATTCAGCCTGTAGCAGGATGGCTTCCAGCAACTCATCGATGCCCTGGCCTGTATGGGCAGAAACCGGCAGGAACTGGGTGTCACCACCCCAGTCTTCTGGAATCACTTCCAGTGCGGACAATTCATTCTTGACCCGGTCCGGATCCACGCCTTCCTTGTCCATCTTGTTGATTGCGACAACCATGGGCACACCCGCCGCCTTGGCGTGCTGTACCGCTTCCTCTGTCTGTGGTTTAACACCATCGTCTGCTGCAACAACCAGCACGATGACGTCGGTGGCCTTGGCACCACGAGAACGCATTGCGGTGAACGCCGCGTGGCCTGGTGTATCAAGAAAACTGATCATGCCGTGTGCGGTGTCAACGTGATAGGCACCGATATGCTGGGTAATGCCGCCAGCCTCATGGGAGGCAACACTGGATTTCCTGATGTAGTCCAGCAGGGAAGTCTTACCGTGATCCACATGACCCATCACCGTAACAACCGGAGCACGGGTAACTTCTTCGGTACCAACCTGCGCCGCGAGGGAATCAGCCAACTGTTCTTCGATGGCATCTTCCGAGACGAACTTGACCTTGTGGCCCATTTCTTCGATCAACAGGGTCGAAGTATCCTGGTCCAGCACCTGATTAATGGTGGCCATAACGCCCATCTTGAACAGAATCTTCACGATCTCGGCGGCTTTCACCGACATCTGTGACGCCAGGTTAGCCACGGAATTGGCCTCGCCAATCTTGATTTCCCGCGCTATGAATTCTGTCGGCATCTCAAAAGCATGGGTCTGCGCACTAAGCTTGCCCTTGCCTTTTCGACCGCGACGGCGACCACCCAGCTCGTCGTATTCATCACCCTCCAGCACAAAATCATCATTAACATGGATGGTCTTGGGACGCTTGGGTGCTTGCTGCGCCTTGGCCTTGTTGCGCAGATGGGTTTTCTTCTTGTCGGCCGTATCGTCTTCGTCAGCGCCTTTCTTGCGGCGAGCAGCGGGCTTGCCCCGTGCCGATTCAACATCGGGCGCAGGTGGGGGCGCGTCTTGAGTCTTGGCCTCGGTAGTTTCATCTGCTGCCGCCTCAGCCGCAGGCTGTTCAGTTGCTGCTTCCGCTGCTACTCCTGCCTCGGTTTGAGTATCGGCCGCAACTTCCAGCGTCGCTGGAGCCTGCTCCTGCTCTGGCACCACCTCTTCTGGAGCGGCTGCTACTTCCTCCTCCGGAGGCTGTACATCCAGTGCGCTGCGCTTCACATAGGTGCGCTTCTTGCGCACTTCCACATTGACTGTCTTGCCGCGGCCCGAGCTTGACGCTGATTTCAAGGTGCCAATAGTCTTTCGCTTCAGGGTGATTTTCCTGGGGGCAGCAGCAGACGCCTCGCGGTCACCATGACTGCGACGTAGATGAATCAGCAAGGTGTTCTTGTCTTCGTTGGAAATCTGATCACCTGCAGCGGTATGAGGTAAGCCCGCTTCCTTGATCTGCGCCAGCAATTTGTCTACTGACACTCCAACTACTTCGGCAAGTTCACTAACTGTTGCGTCTGCCATTCAATTACTCCCGTTTACCCTGCACCAAAGAGCTATTCAAACCACGGTGCGCGCGCAGTCATGATCAACTCTCCTGCGCGTTCTTCGTCCATACCTTCAATATCTATCAATTCATCCACTGACTGCTCAGCGAGGTCTTCCATATTGAGGATGCCTTTTTTCGCCAACTGCAGGGCGAGGGTGTCATCCATGCCTTCCATGTTCAGAAGGTCGTCTGCAATATTTGCGGAAGACAAATCTTCTTCCGAAGCAATCGCCTGAGTCAGTAGCGCATCCTTGGCCCGATTACGTAATTCGTTGGCGATTTCCTCATCGAAGCCTTCGATTGCAAGAATCTCGTCCAGAGGTACGTACGCAATCTCTTCGAGAGAGGTGAAGCCTTCCTGTACCAAAACTTCAGAGACGTCTTCATCCACATCCAGCTTCTGCATGAACATCTCGATGAAAGTGCTCGCTTCCTGCTGTTGCTTGGCGGCGGCTTCTTCTTCGCTCATCACGTTGATGGTCCAGCCGGTCAACTCACTCGACAGTCGAACGTTCTGGCCGTTACGACCGATGGCCTGTGCCAGGTTGTCCTCTTCCACGGCTATATCCATGGTATGGCTGTCTTCATCCACAATGATGGAAGCTACTTCTGCCGGGGCCATGGAATTGATCACCAGCTGCGCGGGATTGTCATCCCACAGAATGATGTCGATACGCTCATTGGCCAACTCGTTGGAAACCACCTGCACTCGTGAGCCACGCATACCTACACAGGCTCCAACAGGATCGATGCGTCCATCGTTGGTACTGACCACAATCTTCGCGCGCGAGCCAGGGTCACGGGCAGCCGCCTTGATCTCGATAACCTCTTCGGCGATCTCAGGCACCTCAATCTTGAACAACTCGATCAGCATGTCAGCCGAGGTTCTGCTGAGGAACAGTTGCGGCCCTCTCTGCTCCGAACTTACTTCGGTCAGAATTGCCCGCATTCGATCCCCGATGCGGAAAGTTTCACGAGGAATCATCTGATCGCGAGGCAGCAGCGCTTCGGCGTTATTGCCAAGATCCACGATGATATTGTCTCGAGTGACCTTCTTCACAGTGCCAGCGACCAACTCACCAACCCTGTGTTCGTATTCCGATATAACAATTTCGCGTTCGGCTTCCCGTACCTTCTGCACGATAACCTGCTTCGCAGTTTGTGCAGCAATACGACCGAACTCGACATTGTCTATTTTTTCTTCGTAGGTGTCCCCGATCGCAAGCGACTTGTCTTTCTCTGCAGCCTGTTCGAGCGTGAGCTGGGAAGCCTCTTCGAGATAGTCTTCGTCTTCAACCACTGTCCACACACGGAACGTCTCGTACTCGCCCGTATCGCGATTAACTGCTACACGGCAATCTATTTCCTCATCGTCGCGAAGCTTCTTGGTCGCAGTGGCCAATGCAGATTCAATTGCTTCAAAGATAACAGCGCGGGACACGCCTTTCTCATTCGAGACTGCATCCGCAACCATTAAAATCTCTTTGCTCATCATAATCGTGTCACCAACTCATCATTACAGACGGCTACTCAAATGCTCCGTCCTGCAAGATCAGTAAACTATATTTGCCTTCTCTAAATCAGCATGCGGTAGTTGATACTCGACTCCATCTACCTGCACACATACTTTGTCATCGCTGACGCTAGCGATTAGTCCCTTGAACTTGCGCCTCCCGTTGAGTGGCGCTCGCAACCGTACATCGATCTCATTTCCCTTGTACTGCTCAAACTGCTCGATCTTGAACAGCGGCCTGTCCAGGCCCGGCGACGATACTTCCAGCGTGTACTCTCCGGAGATCGGATCTTCCACATCCAGAATCGCACTTACCTGGCGACTGACTTTTTCACAGTCCTCGATAGTGATGCCGCGCTCACTCTCGATAAAAATTCGCAACACGGAATATTTCCCCTGCTGCGCATGTTCAATTCCCCACAGCTCCAGTTCCAAGGCCTCGACAGTGGGCGCTATCAGTTCGGCTATCAGCTTTTCGCTATTTTTCACTTTGCCTTATTCCCGAAAAGCTCTTCCCAACACGTCAACTGCGGTTTATCCAGAAGTAATACTCCAGATACAAAAAATGGGCCCAAGGCCCACTCTGTTGCTTCACAACCGGGCTGAAGCAAGACCCAGTGCGAAGAAATTGTCATGCTGTCCCGAGCTCACAAGACCCAGGAAACACAGCAAAATTACTACGATTTTAGTGGGTAGCGGGGGCAGGGTTTGAATCTGCGACCTTCCCGGCATTGCCGCCAGAGCTCCGGTGTAGAACCCGTATTCGGGAACTGACTCGTTATTCTGGTACCGAACTAAATTGGTAGCGGGGGCAGGATTTGAACCTACGACCTTCGGGTTATGAGCCCGACGAGCTGCCAGACTGCTCCACCCCGCACCAGATCATTACTAAGCCCTTGTTTAGAAAGAGGTTTTATGGCGCCAGACTATGGCTTCCTCTCTCTGACAAAGGGGATGCATTATACGGAGGCGCATGCCCCAAGGTCAAGCGCCGCGCGGGTTTCCGCGAACCCGTCGATTTGGGACCGGGATCGGGGCGCTGGACTGCGAATGAGCAACCGTGCCAGGGGACCGCACATGGCCAGGAAAGATGGTGCCGAAGGCCGGACTTGAACCGGCACGAGCTGGGCTCACTACCCCCTCAAGATAGCGTGTCTACCAATTCCACCACTTCGGCATTGATCTCAAAATCTTCCAATTTACTGCATTCTCTTACTCGCTGGCCTTGCGGCCAGTTAGCGTGGTCGCTCACGGACATCCTGTCCTACGCGACACCCGTGCATCCTGCACGTCGTCTACCAATTCCACCACTTCGGCATTGATCTCAAAATCTTCCAATCTTTTGGATATTTATTCTTTTTATTTAATTGTTATCCGGAATCCTCGGTATGTCGCTTTGCGTGGATACCGGCTCATCGTCTTCCAGAGCGGGCACATCTGATTGCTCGGTAATTCTCTGCTCAAGCAATTCCGGGTTCGCGATGGGCAGGTCCGAGGACGTTGCCACGCCAGACTGGCTCCTTGCGAAGATTGCCAGAGACAGGCTGGTCACGAAGAAGATTGTGGCCGCAATCGTGGTTGCCCTCACCAGGAAATTGCCACTGCCTGACGAACCGAAAACGGTCTGGGATGCACCGGCACCGAAAGACGCCCCGGCATCTGCCCCTTTACCTTGCTGGAGCAGTACCAACGCCACGATGGCGATGGCTACGATCACATGTACTACTACGACTAGTGTTTGCATGACTAAGTATCCGCACTTGCACAGATGGCAATAAATTCTTTGGCATCCAATGATGCTCCTCCGACCAGACCGCCATCGATATCTGCCTGATCGAACAGCTCCTTCGCGTTGGAGCTCTTCACGCTACCGCCATAAATAATGCGCGTATTTACAGCTGTTTGTTCGTCTTGCTGTGCCAGGAATTCCCGCAACAGCTTGTGTACTGCCTGCGCCTGATCCGGGGAAGCCGTCTTCCCGGTTCCGATCGCCCAGACCGGCTCATACGCCACCACGGCGTTTGCGAAGCCTGCTATGCCTACTCTGTGCCAGACGGTAGCCAGCTGCTCCAGCACAACCGCTTCGGTAGCCCCCTGTTCTCTCTGCTCCAGGGTTTCGCCCACACAAAGGATCGGCATCATTCCGCCAGCTTTTACCGCTTCAAACTTGGCGGCGACTGCTTCGCTGCTCTCACCGAACAGCTGGCGGCGCTCAGAGTGCCCCACAATAACCGCGTCAACTCCGAGATCCTGCAACATGCTACAGGCCACTTCCCCGGTATACGCACCCGCCTCATACTGGGAAGCATTTTGAGCGCCCAATAGTACTGCAGAATCGGACAGCAACTCACCAAGCAAGGGCAGGTAAACATAGGCTGGACACAGTCCGATCTCTACCGGGTTCGCCAGATTGGCCAGACCCGACAGCATTTCGCCGGCCAGGCTCTCAATCTGCTGGCTCGACCCGTTCATTTTCCAATTTCCTACGACCAATTTTTGCCGCATAGAGCCTATCCTGATTGCGATTTGGGCGGGAAAAAACGGGCGCCAATACTACCCAAGATACTGGGTTCTTGCAATAAATCCGCTCAGACTAGTCGGCAGAAGCCAACTCTGCGTAAACGACCTCAGCAAGCTCACGGGCCAGGCTTTCTACAATAGCCGGGTCCTCCCCTTCCACCATGACCCGCACCACCGGCTCAGTGCCCGATGGGCGCAACAGCACGCGGCCACTCTTGCCAAGCCTGGACTCCACGTCAGAGACCGCCGCCAGTACTGCCTTGTTCGTGGATATATCCACCCGCCTGGGTAGACGGACGTTCACCATGAACTGGGGTAGTTTGTGCATCTTGCTGGTTAGATCCGCTAGCGGTTGATTGCAATTGACCACCGCCGCCAGGGCCTGCAATGCGGATACTATGCCGTCGCCGGTGGTATTAATGTCCAGGCAAATGATATGCCCCGATGACTCACCACCGAGGTCCCAGGCTCGTTCCTTCATTTCCTGCATCACGTAGCGGTCGCCCACCTTGGTACGCACGAAGGGCACATCGAGCGCGTCCAGAGCCAGTTCCAGGCCCAGATTGCTCATGGCGGTCCCCACCACTCCGCCGAAATCGATCTTCTGTCGCCGTCTCTCCCTCGCGATCACGTACAGAATCTCATCACCATCTACAATCCGCCCCTTGTGATCCACCATAACCACGCGGTCACCATCGCCATCGAAAGCAATTCCCAGGTCGGCCTTTTCCTCGAGCACGGTTGCCGACAACTGCTCCGGTGCAGTAGAGCCGCTACTGGCATTGATATTGAGGCCATCTGGCTTAACACCTATGGTATTGACGCTGGCCCCAAGCTCCTCGAACACCGCCGGTGCGATGTGATAGGTAGAGCCGTGAGCACAATCGACGACGATCTTCATGCCATTGAATTTAAGATTGGAGCCAACTGTACTCTTGCAGAACTCGATATAGCGCCCCGCAGCGTCAGTGATCCTGTGAGCCTTTCCCAGCGCTGCTGAGGGGACAGTTGAAACATTTTTTGTAAGCTGGTGCTCGATAGCCAGCTCGACTTCATCTGGCAGCTTGGTGCCGGAAGAAGAGAAAAACTTGATGCCGTTATCTTCAAAGGAATTGTGCGAAGCACTAATCACGATTCCCGCCTGGGCCCTCAGCGTTCTGGTGAGATAGGCAATCGCAGGTGTAGGCATGGGACCAGTGAGATGGATATCCACTCCGGCTGCGGCCAGTCCAGCCTCGAGGGCAGCCTCAAACATATATCCAGAGATGCGTGTGTCCTTGCCAATAATGATTTTTTTTCTGGCACCATCATCATTGCCGAACACGCGCCCCGCGGCCCAACCCAGTTTCAACATGAAGTCCGGCGTAATAGGGGCAGTTCCTACGGTTCCGCGAATACCGTCTGTGCCGAAATATTGCTTCTTGCGGGATCCCATCTATGGCACCAATCGAGACTCTATTATTGTTGTTTCAGGCATCGCCCAGGGCTTCTGACCTGCTCGCTGCAAGGGCGCAGTGTACTCTAATTGCATCCACCGTGGCAGCCACGTCATGGCTGCGAATTATGCGGGCACCCCGTTGCAGGGCGATTGCAGCCGCCGCTATCGATCCTGCCAAACGCTGATCAACGCGGCGACCTGTCACGGCTCCAATCATGGATTTGCGCGATATTCCAACCAGGACTGGCACACCGAGAGCGGAAAGCGTTTCGAGACGATCAAGCAATTGAAAATTGTGGTCGACTGATTTCCCGAAGCCGAAACCAGGATCGATCACGATGCGCCGCCGGTCGATACCCGCAGCCTCGCATCTCTCGAGCTGCCGGGCGAGAAAGTGCCCCACATCGCGCACCACGTCCTCGTAATGATACTGCTCCTGCATCGTGCGCGGCTGACCCTGCATGTGCATCAGACAGACTCCGGCTTCAGACCCGGCAACAACCTCGAGAGCCCCCTCAACGTTGAGCGCACGCACGTCATTCACAAAATGCGCACCACTGCGTATGGCCGCATCAATTACTCCTGGTTCACTGCTGTCTATCGAAAGGCATACATCCAACTCCCTTCGCAAGCACTCTATTACCGGCACGACCCTGGCTATTTCTTCCTCTGGTGATACCGCCTGGGCACCAGGCCTCGTGGACTCACCGCCCACATCCAGGATCATCGCACCGGCATCGACCATCTCGCGCGCGCGTACCAGGACTTTATTCAGATCCACAGTGAAAGCGCCGGCACCGGCAACTGCAAGCTGCGATCCGTCGGAAAAAGAGTCAGGGGTTACATTGAGAATGCCCATGCACACCGGAGATGACAAATCGATTTGTCGATCTCCGGCTTGCAGGATGTGGTTCAAGGGGGAAAGGGGCAGGCTAGCCGCCGTCGAGATCAGTGCTCGCCGGCTGGCCCACCGATAGGGCCAGCGCCCTTGTCTGTCTCACTCGTGGCATCAAGCTTGGCGTCTTCAGTCTCCACCTTGCTCGCACCACCGTTGGCGTTATCGGAATCAGACCAACCCGAAGGTGGTCGTGGTTTCTTGCCAGCCATGATGTCATCGATCTGATCGGTATCGATAGTCTCGTATTCCATCAGAGCGTCTTTCATCAAGTCCAGTAAATGCCGGTTGTCCTTCAGGATCTGCTCCGCCTTGCCATAGCACTCATCTATGATGCGTCGTACTTCCTTGTCAATGGCCTTGGCCGTGTCGCTGGACACAGACTTGGTTTGCGAGGCGGCCGAGCGGCCGAGGAACACTTCGCCCTCATCCTCTGAATAGAGCAGCGGGCCCAACTCATCCGACAGCCCCCACTTCGTCACCATATTTCGCGCCATCTCCGTGGCACGCTGGATATCGTTGGACGCACCGGTGGTGACCCCTTCCTTGCCAAGCGTCATCTCTTCGGCAATACGGCCACCGTAGAGACTGCAGATCTGGCTCAGAATGTGCTGCTTACTGAAACTGTAACGGTCCTCTTCCGGCAGGAACATGGTCACACCGAGTGCCCGGCCACGAGGGATAATAGACACCTTGTAGACTGGGTCATGTTCAGGCATGAGTCGACCCACAATGGCGTGGCCAGCCTCATGATAAGCGGTGTTCAGGCGTTCCTTCTCAGACATAACCATGGATTTGCGCTCAGCACCCATCATGATCTTGTCCTTGGCCTTCTCGAATTCTTCCATGGTCACCAGGCGCTTGCTCGCGCGAGCCGCAAACAACGCCGCCTCATTGACCAGGTTGGCCAGATCGGCGCCAGAGAAGCCCGGTGTACCACGGGCGATAACGCTGGCCTTCACGCGATCATCGATTGGCACCTTACGCATGTGCACTTTCAGAATCTGCTCTCGACCCCGGATATCGGGCAGGCCCACGACGACCTGACGATCGAATCGACCGGGGCGCAGGAGTGCCGGGTCTAACACATCCGGGCGGTTGGTTGCGGCCATGACGATTACGCCATCGTTGCCTTCGAAACCATCCATCTCGACCAGCAGCTGGTTCAGGGTTTGTTCCCGTTCATCATGCCCCCCGCCAAGACCGGCGCCACGATGACGACCGACCGCATCGATCTCATCGATAAATATGATACAGGGTGACTGTTTCTTGGCCTGATCGAACATATCACGCACGCGTGAAGCACCCACACCTACGAACATCTCGACGAAGTCAGAACCTGAGATTGAGAAGAAAGGAACCTTTGCCTCACCGGCGATAGCCTTGGCGAGCAGGGTCTTACCGGTACCTGGCTGCCCCACCATCAACACGCCACGAGGAATGCGTCCGCCGAGGCGCTGGAATTTGTCAGGCTCACGCAGGAATTCAACCAGCTCCTGCACATCTTCCTTGGCTTCATCCACACCCGCCACATCGGCAAAGGTGACTTTGATCTGGTCTTCGCCGAGCAGTTTGGCCTTGCTCTTGCCGAAGGACATGGGGCCGCCACGGCCACCGGCACCTCCACCCTGCATCTGGCGCATGAAAAAGAAGAACAGGGCAATGATGATCAGTATTGGGAAACTGGCCACCAGTAACTGGGTCCAGATGCTTTGCTGCTCTGGTTCGTTGGCAACGATCTCCACCCCATTGTCGAAGAGATCATTCATCAACTGATCGTCCCCGATGAGGGGCATGACGGTGCGGAAGCGCGAATTATCACTGCGTATGCCGGTGATATTGATTCCCGCCAGTTCCACGGCCTCTACCCGTCCGGAACGCACTTCCCGGATAAACTGGGAGTAGTTGATGTTGTCTTCCCTGGTTTCCTGGTTAATGTTGTTGAACACAGTCAACAGCACACCGGCGATGATCATCCAGAGAATCAGATTTTTTGCCATATCATTCAAGGGTTTATCTCCCTATAGTTGATTCAGATGAGGCTAAATGCCAGGCCTGGCCCGGAACTGACAATTCTGCTGAGGGATTTCAATTCTAATCCCTGTAGCGATAATTGCACGTAAAACAGGCCCTGGAGACGATCTAACCCTCGAATCCTGCGCCTAACAGGTAAATTTCCCGGGATCTGGCCCGCGAAGCCTGGGGTTTCCGGGACTTTACAGCCTTGAAACTGGTCTGCATGTCACGATGAAACCTCTGGAATCCGGCTCCCTGAAACACCTTTACCAGGAAATACGCCCCCGGCTTGAGTATAGATCTCGCGAGATCCAGGGCGAGTTCGGCGAGGTAGACAGCGCGAGGCTGATCAATTTCCTTCATTCCACTCATATTGGGGGCCATATCGGAAATTACAAGGTCAGCGCCTTCCTCGCCGATACTGGCCAACAGCGCCTCGAACACCTCATTTTCCGTGAAATCCCCCTGCAGGAACTCCACTCCCGGCAGGCTATCCATGGGCAGTATATCGCTGGCTATCACCTTGCCCCTGTCGCCAACGAGTTGTGCCGCAACCTGTGACCAGCCGCCAGGAGCGGCACCGAGATCGACCACGGTCATGCCCGGCTTGATCAGGCGGTCCTTGTCCTGAATCTCCAACAGTTTGAAGCTGGCGCGGGATCGGTAGCCTTGCTCCTGGCTCCGTTTCACGTACACGTCATCGAAGTGCTCCTTTAACCACTCCTTGCTGCTACGGGATTTGGCCATGGGACTGAGTTACCTTAACGCGATGAATAGCTTGTTCGATGGCATGGCATTCGAATGCAATGGTTTATAGTGCGGGTAGCGAACTGCTAGAATGCGCGGCCCTGTATGCTGAATACGCCAGTATTTAAGCAACAAGCCAACACTAACAACCCAGCGGCAGGAAACTCACTCCATGAGCCTTAGCAATGCAGAGAAAAAGAGTCTACGGGCAATTGGTCACAGCCTGAACCCGATTGTGATCATTGCACAAAACGGCCTGTCAGAGAATATCCGACTGGAGATAGAGCGGGCTTTGAAAGAACACGAACTGATCAAGGTCAAGCTGGCCATTCCCGACCGGGAAGCAAAGAAGGCCCTGACTGAGGAGATCTGTGCGGACTTCTCCGCTGAATGCGTGCAGAGTATAGGACACGTGGTACTGCTGTATCGCGCCGCAAAGAAACCTGACCCAAAACTGTCGAATATCGCGCGTAACAAGAAATAGGCGATTGGCGGATTTCGATCCCAACGCGCCGAGCGCCAGCTCATGACAGCCTGGAACGGGTAGCGCTCCCGCCCGCCTGGGGGAGGTCAGATGTGTTCTACAGTTTCGATTTCGTATTCGATATCGCCGGCTGGCGCCTTAACCACCACCTCATCCCCTTCCATCTTGCCCATCAGTGCGCGCGCTATGGGTGAGATCACGGAAATTTTGCCGGCAGGCACATCGGCCTCGTCTTCGCCAACGATCTGATAGGTAACCGACTTTTCGGTGTTGAGATTGTAGAGCTTTACCGTGGTGCCGAAGATCACTTTTCCTGTGGGCTCGATCTTGGTCACGTCGATTACTTCTGAATCCGCCAGCTTGCTCTCTATCTCCTTGATGCGCCCTTCACAGAAACTCTGCTGTTCACGGGCTGCGTGATACTCGGCATTCTCCTTTAGGTCGCCATGCTCCCTGGCCTCGGCGATGGCTGCGATGATCTTTGGGCGAGTGACACTCTTGAGCTCATTCAATTCCTGCCGCAGGCGCTCGGCGCCCTGGACTGTCATAGGTACTTTATTCATGGTCTATTCAAGGTCTCAGCTCAAGGTCTCAGCTCAAGGTCTCAGCTCAAGGTCTCGGCTCGAGGTCTCGGCTCGAGGTCTTAACAAAATGCTGCTACGCAATCCTGGAGATGCTCAAGAATGCGGAACAGCTTCCCGAAATTATTTTGCGGCCCTAGTGCAGGACGGCGTGCAATTTTTGCAAAGTGTACACCGACATATTACTGCCGAACTCCAGAGCATCACACACTGCGAGTGCCCCGGCAATGGTAGTCGTACAGAATACTTTGTGTCTCAGCGCCGTTCTGCGAATGAGGGAGGAGTCAGCGATCGCCTGTCTGCCCTCGGTGGTATTGAATACCACCTGCACCTCGTCATTTTTTAGCATATCGACTATATGAGGTCTACCTTCCGCCACCTTGTTCACCCTGGTCACTTCGATACCGGCATCGGCCAGGACCTGAGCGGTACCCTGGGTTGCAATCACAGAGTAGCCCAGATCAATCAGGCGTCGCGCCAGCCCGACGGCTTCCGGCTTGTCCCGGTCACGTACACTGATGAAGGCATTACCACTGGTCTTTATCGTCTCGCCAGCACCTAGTTGCGATTTCGCGTAGGCTTCGGCAAAGGTCACTCCAACACCCATAACCTCACCGGTGGATTTCATTTCCGGCCCCAGAATCGGGTCAACCCCGGGGAACTTGTTGAATGGGAAGACGGCTTCTTTCACCGCAAAAGTGCTGGGGATGACTTCCTTCGTGAATCCCTGTTCTTCCAGGGTTTGGCCGATCATGCAACGGGCGGCGATTTTCGCCAGAGAATTACCGATGCATTTTGAAACGAAAGGTACGGTTCGAGAGGCCCTTGGATTCACCTCAATGATATAGACTTCCCCATCCTGATAGGCCAGTTGGGTATTCATCAATCCCACCACACCCAACTCCAGCGCAAGGTCGGTAACCTGTTGCCTGATTTTGTCCTGTACGTCCATTGGCAGGTTATAGGGCGGCAAGGAACAGGCTGAGTCACCGGAGTGAATCCCCGCCTGTTCAATATGTTGCATGATGGCTCCTACCACAACCTGTTTGCCATCGCTGACCACGTCAACATCGATCTCAATGGCCGAGCTCAGGAAATGATCCAGCAGTACCGGGCTCTCGTTGGAGACCATGACCGCATCTTTCATGTAGCGCCTCAGCTCTGCCTCGTTATAGACAATCTCCATGGCGCGGCCACCGAGCACATACGAGGGACGCACCACCAACGGATAGTCGATGGCCACGGCCTTCTCGATACTTTCCTCTACACTTCGTACCGTGCTATTGGGAGGCTGCTTCAGGCCCAGTTTCTGAATGAGTTGCTGGAACCGCTCCCGGTCCTCTGCCAGATCGATGGCATCGGCAGAGGTTCCAATGATTGGCACACCGGCGGCCTCAAGCTCGGCCGCCAGGTTTAACGGAGTCTGGCCACCGAACTGCACGATCACACCATGGGGCTTCTCGAGAAGCACAACTTCCATGACGTCTTCAAAAGTGAGAGGCTCAAAATAGAGTCGATCCGAAATATTGTAGTCCGTTGAAACCGTCTCGGGATTACAATTCACCATGATGGTCTCATAGCCATCCTCGCGCATGGCTAATGCGGCATGCACACAGCAATAGTCAAATTCGATGCCCTGACCGATCCGGTTTGGCCCGCCACCCAACACCATGATCTTCTTGCGATCACTGGGTTGAGATTCACACTCTTCCTCGTAGGTCGAGTACATGTAGGCTGTCGTCGACACGAATTCTGCGGCACAGGTATCGACTCGTTTATACACCGGCCTAACCCCGAGTTCATGGCGGTGCTTCTGGACTTCCAGTTCCGGCACACCGAGTAATTGCGCCATACGCTTGTCGGCAAAACCCTTGCGCTTCAGCTGTCGCATGAAATCGTAGTCGATCTCCTGTAGGCCGCGCTCCACAATCTTGCCTTCCAGTGCGATGAGCTCCTCAATCTGCACAAGGAACCAGGGGTCGATTCGGGTCAGGTCATGAACAGTATTCAGGGACCAACCCTGCCGGAACGCCTCTGCGATATACCAGATGCGATGTGCGCCGGCCTCGGTCAGCTCCCTGGTGAGTACCTGTTTGGCATCGCTCATGTCACTGTCGAGAATCGGGTCAAATCCACACATGCCAACCTCGAGACCACGTAAAGCCTTATGCAGTGATTCCTGGAACGTACGTCCGATAGCCATCACTTCGCCAACCGATTTCATCTGGGTAGTCAGGCGGTCATTGGCCTCAGGGAATTTTTCGAATGTGTAGCGAGGGATCTTCGTCACCACGTAGTCGATGGTCGGCTCGAAGGATGCCGGCGTTGCACCTCCCGTAATTTCATTGCTCAACTCATCGAGGGTAAATCCTACAGCCAGCTTGGCGGCGACTCTTGCTATAGGAAAGCCGGTTGCCTTGGAAGCCAGGGCTGAGGATCGAGACACCCGGGGATTCATTTCGATTACCACCAATCGTCCGGTTTCCGGGTGAATGCCAAACTGCACATTGGAGCCACCGGTTTCCACACCAATTTCCCGCAGCACATCGATAGACGCATTTCGCAGTATCTGATATTCCTTGTCGGTCAGGGTCTGGGAAGGCGCGACCGTAATGGAGTCTCCGGTATGGACACCCATTGCATCGAAGTTTTCGATAGTACAGACAATAATACAGTTGTCGTTCCTGTCCCTAACGACTTCCAGCTCATACTCCTTCCAGCCGATCAGGGACTCATCGATCAACAGCTCATTGGTCGGTGACCATTCAAGGCCTCGAGAGCAGATTTCCTCAAACTCCTCCTTGTTGTAGGCGATACCGCCGCCGCTGCCGCCCATCGTAAAAGAGGGCCGAATGATGCAGGGGAATCCAATCTGCTCGAGTGCCTTGTAGGCATCTTCCATGTTGTGCGCTATGGCATGGCGGGGCGTCTCCAATCCGATAGCAACCATCGCGTTGTCAAATAGCTCCCGGTCCTCGGCCTTATCGATCGCCTTGCTATCTGCACCTATCAGCTCGACACCGTATTTTTCCAATACACCGTGACGGTTAAGATCCAAAGCACAGTTCAGTGCGGTTTGGCCTCCCATCGTGGGCAACACGGCATCGGGTCGCTCCTTCTCGATGATCTTCTCAACGATCTCCCATTTGATTGGCTCAATGTAGGTGGCGTCCGCCATGGCGGGATCCGTCATGATGGTCGCGGGATTGGAGTTCACCAGGATCACCCGGTAACCCTCCTCCTTTAGCGCCTGGCAGGCCTGCGCCCCGGAATAGTCAAATTCACAGGCCTGGCCAATCACAATTGGGCCGGCGCCAATAATCAGTATGCTTTCTATGTCAGTTCTGCGTGGCATATAAATCTTCTGGATAAATTAGTTCTGCTGTACTAGTTAGGTTGCTCCGGACAGCGCCGCGTTTATCTGGCTGCCTCCATTAGTTCGATGAAATGATCAAACAGGGGCGCAACATCGTGGGGACCAGGACTGGCCTCGGGATGGCCCTGGAACGCGAAGGCCGGTTTGTCCTTGCGCTCGATACCCTGTAGTGAACCGTCGAACAGGGACTTGTGGGTAGCCTCCAGGTTTTCTGGAAGCGTGTCTGCATCCACGGCAAATCCGTGATTCTGGCTGGTGATCATCACCGTTCCCTTGCGCAGATCCTGCACAGGGTGGTTGGCGCCATGATGCCCCAACTGCATCTTGATGGTTTGGGCACCACTGGCCAGCGCCATTAGCTGGCAGCCGAGACAGATGCCAAACATGGGCATACTCTCGTCCAGTAACTGCCTGATGGCATCGATAGCGTAGTCACAGGGCTCCGGATCACCAGGCCCATTGGAGAGAAACACGCCATCGGGCTTCATGGCCAACACGTCTGCCGCCGCGGTCTGGGCCGGCACCACCGTGACCTCACAACCGCGCTCGACGAGCATGCGCAGGATGTTGCGCTTCACGCCAAAATCGTAGGCCACAACCTTGAATTTCTGCGCTGGCGGCGCCGTATAGCCCGCGCCGATACTCCACACGCTTTCCTGCCACTGATAACTCTCTTTGACCGAGACTTCCTTCGCCAGGTCCATGCCTTTCAATCCTGGAAAGGCTTTTGCCAGTTCCAATGCGCCCGCTTCACCGAGCTTTTCCAACTCTGCGCCGGACACGATGGCACCATTTAGGGGGCCCTTGTCGCGTAAGAGTCGGGTGAGGCGGCGGGTATCGATCTCGGCAATGGCGACCACGTTACGGGCCTGCAGAAATTCATCGAGCGTCTGATCCTGGCGCCAGTTGCTGGAAAGCATCGGCAAGTCCCGAATCACCAGCCCGGACGCCCACACTCCCATGGACTCATTGTCCTCTTCGTTGGTGCCGGTGTTTCCGATATGGGGATAAGTCAGGGTGACGATTTGCTTTGCGTAGGATGGGTCGGTGAGGATTTCCTGATAGCCGGTCATCGACGTATTGAAGACCACTTCACCGCTGGCACTACCTTCGGCTCCAATAGCGATGCCTCGAAACAGGCTGCCATCTTCCAGGGCCAATATTGCTGTTATGGACACTTCTGCTCCTGTGTTCCTGGTTGATTGCCTGAACAATCAGAATTCATTGTGTTTTTTACAGGCGAAAAAAAGCGGAGGAGAGAAATCTCGCCTCCGCTTTTTTACAAAATTCGTCTGCTGTTATGGTTTACAGTACTCAACATACTGAGCATTAATTCTACAGAAAATACCCCCCGTCTGTCTACGTGCAACGTCGCCGAATAAGGAAATGATTGTTTTTCGGCTCAATCCAGCCCCAGAACCTGTGTCATCGAATATACACCGGGAGGCTGACTAACGATCCAGCCCGCCGCCCGCACGGCGCCGCTCGCGAAAGTCATTCGGGAACTCGCCTTGTGCGTGATTTCAACTCGCTCACCGAGACTGGCGAAGGTCACGGTATGATCCCCGACGATGTCTCCCGCACGCAGAGTTGAGAAACCGATGGTTGAACGATCTCGCTCTTCGCCCATGCCTTCCCGACCATATACCGCAACCTTCTGCAGATCGCGGCCGAGCGTGTCAGCGATCACCTGTCCCATCTTCAATGCGGTGCCGGATGGCGCGTCCTTCTTGAACCGGTGATGGGCTTCGCTGATTTCGATATCGACGCTGTCGCCCAGCACGCTGGCCGCCTTCTCCAGCAAGGACAGGCACAGGTTCACACCCACGCTCATATTCGGGGCAAATACCAGGCGCAGATCCTGCAAGCCATTGATGTGTTTCTGCTGCTCAGGAGTAAAGCCCGTGGTTCCCAGCACCATGGCCTTGCCCTGTTCACGACAGTAGTCCAGGTGGGCCAGACTTGCCTCGGTGGAGGTGAAATCAATCAGCACATCAAAATCACTCGCCTGGGCCAGGCTAGCCACGGTTTTCAAATCGAGTTGCTTGCCGATTGCCAGCAAACCAGCATCCACGCCCAGGCACGGATCATCGGCCAGCACAGTGGCAGCCGCCAGCTTCAGCCCCGATCCTTCTGCATCCACGGCCTGTATGAGAGTTCGTCCCATGCGCCCTGCGGCTCCGGCGATCGCTACCTTTGTCATATCTATCAACCCCTTGGAGAAGCCGGCAAGTATACAGGCGGCCACGCCTGCCGCCCACCTCAAACCATTGAACTTGAAGCGCTCCCACCAAACAGGCACACTCAGGGCCGCAATTCCGGCCCGATGAAATCCATAGTTCTCAGGGCCAGTGAGTACGGTCCATTATTTCCCGAGTTTCCTGAAAATTAATGAGCGACGCCCCGGTCTTGGAAGGAAGTAACAAGCAGCAGCGTTACGAGTCCCTGGTTACGGCACTCTACCAGGACGTTTACCGCTATGCGTACTGGCTGTGCAAGAACCAGCCGCTGGCCCAGGACCTCGTTCAGGAAACTTTTTTGCGTGCCTGGCGATCTCTTGACAGCCTGCAGAACGACAAGGCGGCCAAGGCCTGGCTGTTTACCATTCTGCGCCGGGAGAACGCTCGGCTGTATGAGCGCTATCGGCCCGATCTGGTAGACATCGACGACCAGTCCATTGCGGAATCGGACAACGAAGAGCCAGACAGCAAGATGGATCGTGAGTTGTTACACAACGCGATCAACCGACTGGAGAGCGACTATCGCGAGCCGTTGTTATTACAGGTAGTGGGTGGCTTCAGCGGCAAGGAAATCGCCGATATCCTGGGCCTGAATAACAACACCGTGATGACCCGTCTGTTTCGGGCCCGCAGCAAACTCAAGCAGGAATTCGGTATGTTTGCGGACCCGGGAGACGAATGACAGGCTTGCCTGCTTCGGCATCGAGGTGCCGAAACCAGGCACCAGGCCAAACATGCAGTGACATGTAGAGATAGAAAAACGGCAGATGACTGCTACAGATCAGTTACCAAGCAACAACCGAGACAAATGATGGAAGAATCAGAATTTCGCGAACGGGTCTACGCCAACCCCGGTGCGCCTGACCAGAAACTCCTGGATGCTGCCAGGGATAATCCCGCCTATCAGAAAATTCTCGACCAGACCCGACAGATGGAAACCGAGATCAGTTCAGTGCTCACGGCTGTCAGGGTTCCCGAAGGCCTCAAGGCTTCCTTGCTGGATATTCCTGGTCTCAATACCGAAATCAACGACGCACAGTCAGCCAGGGTAGCTTCGGTTGCCTCCGCCGGCGACAAGTCTGCCGCCAATGCAGCCAGCTTCTTTCAATACTATGCCATTGCCGCCAGTCTGCTGCTGGTGATTGGCGTGGTATTTACCCTGACGTTTGAGCCTGGACCGAATGAGTTCGAAATCGCGCTGGGTGAGGAGATGATTAATCACCTCTACCATGAGAGCAGCGAGATTGCGGCAATCAACACCGGGGATGATCTGGTCACGGTGCAATGGAATGACGTTAACCAGATCATGTCATCGGCCGGCGTCCAACTGGCATCGACCCTGCAACAGGATAATCCGGTCTATTACGCCAACCCCTGTATCGTATTACCGGCCTATAGCAGTGCCCATCTGATGGTACGAGGCGAGGAAGGGGCGGTTAGCATCATCGTCATCAATAACAGCCCGGTGGAATCCGAATACCGCATTCAGGACGATCGCTTCCGCGGCATGGTGGTGCCGATGGGTAAAGGCAACCTGGTACTCATCGGCGAAGATGGAGAAAACCTCGATCTGTTCAAGCAGCTGTTTTCAGACAACATGGAGTGGGTAATCTGACCCGACCAGTGGCTCACCAAGCCCTTAGAATTCCTCGGCACTCAAGGCCATGAGTGATTCCGCACCAGCCTGAATTTCGGCGACCAGCGACTCATGTTTCGGCCACAATCTGGCGAAGAAGAAGTCGCCAGTCTTTATCAGGCCACCCAGGTGCTGCTGGTCTCCCGAACCGTCATTGCGCTGCTGCAGTGCCGAGGCAAGAATGCGTTGCCACATGAAGCTGTACAACACCAATCCCAGCAATTCCATGTAGGCATAGGACGCAGCGCCTACTTCATCGGGATTGTCTTTAGCCCGAGCGATGACTTCGCGGGTCACCGATTCGATGATCCCCCTGGCTTCTGCGAGCACGGGCAGGTAGCGATCCATACCCGCTACTGCCCCGGCCTGTTCACTGAAGCTATCCATCTCCTCCAGTAATATCTTCAGCAACTCCCCGTTGCTGCGCACGGTCTTGCGGCCCATCAAGTCCAGGGCCTGAATGCCATTTGCTCCTTCATAGATCTGGGCAATTCGTGCATCACGCACGTTCTGCTCCTGCCCCCACTCGGCCACGTAGCCATGTCCACCAAGCACTTGCTGACCCAGCACACAGGCTTCGAAACCACGATCTGATGCATAAGCTTTCTGTACGGGAATAAGCAGGGCCACCAGCTGCTCGGCGCGTGCGCGAGTCGCCTCGTCAGGATGGAAGCGCGCGGTATCCAGTTGCAAGGCAGCATACATGGAGAGTGCCCGTCCGGCCTGAATGTTTGCGCGCATGGTGAGCAGCATTCGCCGCACATCGGGGTGAACGATGATGGGGTCGGCCGCGCCGCCGGGGTTCTGCGTACCCGAAGGTGCCCGCCCCTGCAGTCTCTCCTGTGCATACTGCGCGGCGGTCTGGTAGGAGGACTCTGCCAGACCGTTGCCCTGCAAGCCCATGGACAGCCTCTCATAATTCATCATGGTGAACATATTCGAGAGACCGTTATTCAACTCACCCACCAGCCAGCCCCTGGCACCGTCAAAGTTCATCACACAGGTGGCTGACGCCTTGATGCCCATCTTGTGCTCGATGGAACCACAGCTCACATTGTTGCTCTCTCCGGTGAGTTCGGAATTCTCGTTCACCAGGTTTCGGGGCACCAGGAACAGAGAGATTCCACGGGGGCCCGGGGGGGCATCGGGTAATTTCGCCAGCACCAGATGAATGATGTTTTCAGTGAGATCGTGCTCACCGGCTGTGATGAATATCTTGGTGCCGCTTATGAGATAGCTGCCATCTTCTTCGGGTATAGCCCTAGTGCGGATGATACCTAGGTCGGTGCCCGCATGCGGTTCGGTGAGACACATGGTGCCGGACCATACGCCCTCGTACATCTTCGGCAGATAACGGGCTTTCAATTCCTCACTGGCATGCTCGCTCAGGGTCAGGGTCGCGCCTGTGTTCAGAATGGCATAGAGGGCGAAGGAAGAGTTGGCCGCGAAGAACATCTCCTCTATCAGAGCCGACAACAGCTTGGGCATGCCCTGGCCGCCGTAGTCCACGGCACCGGTCAGCCCCGCCCAACCACCTTCAGCATAGGCCCTGTAGGCGTCCTTGAATCCAGCCGGTGTGCTTACCCTGCCCTCTGCCCAGGTGCAGGCCTGCTGGTCTCCAGACAAATTGATCGGGGCAAGCAGGCCTTCCGCGATCTTCCCTGCCTCTTCCAGAATGGCGGTGATCAAATCCTCAGAAACCTCCTCGGTTCCGGGCATGCTGGCAAACAATTCTTCGGCAGCGAAGACCTTGCCCAGCAAGAATCGCATGTCTGCCAACGGCGCACGATAAGCGGCCATGAGTAGCGTCCCCACTTTATTCAAAATAAATCGAGCGTCCATTATATGAGATGGTCCGCTCCCCTTGAACTGTTTGCAGCCATTGCTTGGCGAATTTTCCTGGCCTGCCTATATTCAATGCAGGTCAGCCACAATCGCTCCCGGGCAATCGAGGACGATGAAATCGCCGTGATCTGCCTATGCCATTCTTTACTGGAATCTTTCCCACAAATTGTCTGGTATGCCTGAGAACCTGTTCCCGGCTGATACCCCTGTGCCCGATTTGCGAATCCCGCCTGCCCTGGCTCGACTCCACCTGCCAGCGTTGCGGTCTTCCTTTCGAGGCCGAAAATCTCGTTGATGGCCGCTGCGGGCAGTGCCTCGGCAACCGGTTCCCGGCGGACCGCTGCCAGGCACTCTTTTCCTACAGCTCGCCAATCAGGGAGCTGATCAACGGCTTCAAGCACAGTCAGCGGCTGGACATTGGGCACTGTTTCGCCGGGCTGATGGCGAGCAAGTTCACTGAGCTGCGAACAGACCTGCTTGTCCCGGTGCCAGTCTCCTACAGGCGCTTCTGTGGCCGTGGGTTCAACCAAGCCTGGGAATTGACCCGGCGGTTGTCCCGCACACTCGGCATTCCTTGCAGCAATCGCGTATTACGCAAATGTCGACACACGCCTGCCCAATCCTTGCAGTCTTCGGTCAAAGCCCGGCGACAGAACCTGCAAGGGGCTTTTTCCATTGCTGACAAGCGAACACTGGCGGACGTGAACAGCATCACAATTATCGATGATGTGGTTACCACCATGACCACGGTTAGCAGCCTGGCTCGATTGCTCAAACACCACGGAATACCGCGGGTCCAGGTGCTGTGCGTCGCACGCACCTGTTCCTGATGCCGAAAAGCGGGAAACTCACCTGATTTGTGATACGCCGCACAGCGTGATTGCATCGCTTATCTATAATTCGCAAGCATCAGTCTTCGTGTTTATTGCGCGTTGGTTACTTCGTGGAATGATGAGTAATTTTGAAAGAGCAGACCTTTAACCCCGATCTTTCGGGGTTTTTTTGCGCGTAAAAAAAGCGCCCGTGGCGCTTCTCTGAGGGAATTACCAATCGACAGGACGTCAGAACTGGTACTTGATGGACCCGTAAGCAACGCGACCATTCTGGTCGAGAATGCGGGTTGATGAATTCAGCAGCTGGGCTGTCTTTTCATCAAAGACGTTGCGTATACCGAAGGAAATCACAGCCCGCTTGTTGGAGCCGGTTTCCACGCTGTAGCCGTATTGCAGGTCGATGGTAGTAATGTCATCCACCAGGGCATTGATCTCTTCGATGTCGAGCTCGCTGATGTCCTTGAAGGAATCGAAATAGTTGGTGATTGCGCTGGCGGTGTGATTACCCAGCTGCCAGGTCAGCCTCAGGCTGCTCTGCAGTTCAGGACTGATAACCTGGTCGTCGATGGCAGTAACGTCTTCATTCAGGAGATCGAGGATTGAGCCCCGGTTTTCAAAGTCCTGAACGTAGGTGGTCTTGGTGCTCAGGGTGAACTGCCCGAATCGAGATGTATCCCAGACGTAGGACGCGCCCAGGTCGAAGCCACTCGTTTGCAGCTGGGAACCCAGCAACGGGTTCTCCACATTGAATTCGTTGATTGCTGAATCATCGATATACAACTGTGGCAGGTTTTGCTCGAAACCCGGATTTACTGTTACCGCCGGGGCATCTGCAATCTCCTGGCGCCAGGCATCGGCCTGCAGATCGAGGCCAGCGATCGGCGTGATCTTTACGCCAAGATTGAAGTTGAGCGCATCTTCCACCAGGCCACCACGAAAATCCTTGGCCTCCACATCCCGCGCCACCTCGAATATCGGCGTGGCTTTACTCAGAATCGATGAGGGTGCAACCCGGAAACTTTCCAGAACATCGACATCCTGAGCCAGTGCCGAAGAGCCGGCAAACGCGCACAGCAGGGCCAGTGCCGCAGGGGCAAGCCTGTTGCTGGACGCAGTTTGTGGGTTCTGTTGGCGGCTCATTGGCTTCTTGACCGGTTTTTGTTCAATTTTTGTAATCTGCGGAGCTCTCGACAACCGCTCCTAAATACTCTCTAAGTCTAGCAATTCCGGAAAATTAATTACATAGCTTTGTGGTGGGAAAACAGCAGAATCGGCAGGCTTACCGGCATCGGGCTCCGCCGCCTGATCACTGATCTATCTTATTGAATTAATTTGATTTTTGCGTGGCGATCGGGAACAAGAGCGGGTCCTCGGGCAGCTCACTCAACAACTCGCTCACTGTCCGGGTCTGTCCAGGCAGCAATAGATCCGGTGCCAGTTCAGCCAGCGGGGCCAGCACGAATCCGCGCTGATGGGCTCTTGGATGCGGTAGAACCAGGTCCTCGCTGAGCAATTCCATGTCGCCAAATGTCAGCAGATCCAGATCCAGGGCCCTGGCCTCGTTGGGAACGTCTGAGCGCACGCGGCCCAGCTCATATTCCAGGCTCTGCAATTCCGAGAGCAGGTATTCTGGCGTGATGCCCGGCGTCAGGCGCAGTTCCGCGACGGCATTGCAAAACACCGGTGATCCCGGTAGACAGTCGAGGGGGCTGGAGGAGTAGATGCTGGAAAGCCTGAACCCGCCCTCACTGAATTGTGCCAAACGCTGGGCAGCATAGCTGAGAGTCTGCTGAGGACTGCCAACGGTGGAATCCAGGTTTGCGCCAAGGCCTATGTAGGCCGTGATGCGGGATGGCTCATTCCTGGTGGTAACCGACGGAGAGTTCATGAACTGCTTCTACAAAGGCGGCCACGTGCTCGGGATCGACTCCCGGCGTTATGCCATGACCCAGATTGAATACATGACCGGAGCCACTGCCAAACTCGGCGAGTATGGAGCCGACTTCCTTGCGGATTGTTGCTGGCGAGGCATAGAGCAAGGTGGGATCCATGTTGCCCTGCAACGCGGCCAGATTGCCAATGCGCCGCCTGGCATCACCGATTCCTATGGTCCAGTCCAGACCCACGCCATGACAGCCAGTCTCTGCGATATTTTCAAGCCACAGGCCACCATTCTTGGTGAACAGGATGACCGGCACTTCGCGCTCTTCCCGCTCCCTGATCAGACCCTTCACGATCCTGTCCATGTAAGCCAGGGAAAACTCCTGATACGCCGTGGGGGTGAGGATGCCTCCCCAGGTATCGAAAATTTGCACCGCCTGGGCGCCGGCTTCAATCTGCGCATTCAGGTAATCGGTTACCGCATCCGCCAGACGCTGCAGTAACTGGTGCATGGCCCCAGGCTGGTCGTACATGAACTGCTTGGCCATGCGAAAATCCTTGCTGCCGCTTCCTTCGATCATATAGGTAGCGAGCGTCCAGGGGCTGCCACTGAAACCGATCAAGGGCACACTGCCGTCCAGTTCCCGCCGGATGACCCTCATCGCATCGGTCACATAGGAAAGTTCTGCGGCAATATTCACATCCGGCAAGCCATCCACGTCCGCAGCACTGCGGATAACTTTCCTGAAGCGTGGGCCTTCCCCGGTTTCAAAATACAGCCCAAGTCCCATGGCATCCGGGATAGTCAGGATATCGGAGAACAGGATCGCGGCATCGAAGGGGTAGCGCCGCAGGGGCTGCAGGGTAACTTCGCAGGCGAGCTGAGGATTCTGGCACAGACTCATGAAATCCCCGGCTTTCTTGCGGGTAGCCCGGTATTCCGGCAAGTAGCGTCCTGCCTGACGCATCATCCAAACTGGCGTCACATCCACGGGCTGCTTGAGTAATGCACGCAGAAACCGGTCGTTTTTCAAAGTCACGGGCAAGAAATCCTCGTTGCTGGCGAGTGGCAAAAATGAAGGGGCGGATTTTACACGAGGGGAGCGCTTACACCAACGCAGCGGTTTCTATTGGGCGGCGATTCCCGGGTGAGCCGCACTGATGGCGGCCTGCACGTCCCCCACGCTGCGGATCCAGGGTTCCATGTTGCGGATATTGGCGGGCAGATCGGACAGGGCGCGGTTAGCCGCGGCACGGGAAGTGAAGTGCCCGGAAACCACAACAAACCAGGGATTGCCTTCGTAGCGCGCTTCAAAATAACCATGATTAAACGCGCTGAGTTCCCGATCCACGAAACGCCGCACCGCCTCTTCGGAGCGTGAGCCCATGATCTGCAGGGTAAAGTGCTCAGGGCTATAGGACAGGAGCTTCTGCTCGAATTCGCTCATCCCCGGCTGTGCAAACTGGGCCGGCTCATTGTCGCTGGTTGCAGTAGCAGCCACGGATGTGGGGGCTACTGGTCGAGCCGATTGGCTGTCAGTACCCGGAGCCTGCTCCACGGGGCGACTTTCCGCTGCCGCCGTCGCTGCACTGCCCGTGCTGTCGGTGGTGGTTGACGGTGGCACCCCGGGCTGGCCGCGCTCGGTTGGACTCGAAACCGGCTCCTCCATCACGGTGCCCGCGGAGGAATTTGGCTGCCGGGAAGCATTCATCGCCAGCGGTATCTGCATTCGGTTACTCTGGGCTTCTGCCACCTCAAGCCGGGCATCCTCATCATCCCCGGAACCGGAGGGCAGGAAGATGATCGCCGCCAATAAACAGACAACAAGGCCCGCGGCGGTAGCCCAGTAGGCAGCGCCCAGCTCCAGCAACGATTTGGGTTGTTCCACCGGCTTCGGCACCACATGCATCCTGTTGTTTAACGCATCGGTGACCAGCACATTAATAGCGCCAGGTATCCCATTAGCCTCGATTATGATTTCACCGATCACTGTGCCCTGGAGTGGCAATTCATCCGTGAAGCCCGCATCCGCGAGCTTCAGCTTCACGTAGTCGAGCACCTCATCATTGTGAAGCGGCTCCATCTGCTCATCCAGCATTCTTCCCGAGAGCCGATTGCCTATCGCATTGTTTCCCAGAGAACTGTGCAACATGTTGGAGAGTTGCAGCTCTCCCAACATCAGGATGTGTACTGCTCCCTCGCTGGCCTTGTTGGTGAGGGCATCCACGATTTCGAGCACTTCGCTGGCGAGCTCATGGGCGTCGTCCACGATGATTACCAGGGTTTTTGCATTCAGGTACAGCTTCCCGGCAAAACGGACTATGTCATCCACGATAGCGGCGGGTTCTGGAGAGGATGCCCCTACTGGCAATTGCTCGAGCAGGGCATCGAGGAACTGATGCTGGTTCATGAACAAGGTGGCATGCACAGGCACACACAGGGCTTCGTCTGCAAAACTGGCCCTGAATTCGCGGGCCAGCGTAGTCTTGCCGCTGCCAAGCGTGCCACACACCATGCTCAGGGGAGCGCCAAAATGGGCCTGCTCCAAGAGCCGCTGCAGCAGCGCCTGCCGCCCTCCGCCAGTGAAGAATGTACGACTCTTCTCCGCCGCGGCGAAGGGGTCGTAACTGAGTCCCATTTTCTTGACGTACTTGTTCACAGACTGTTAGCCCAGTTTCAGGATTCTTGCACGTGGCAGGCTCAAGCCCTGCAGAGGGTCTCCCCAGCCTGCAGTGTCTGACGCAGAGCAGCGCTGTCCACGGCGTCGGTAAGCAAGGCCTCACCAATGGCCTTCAGCAGGATGAATCGAATTTTCCCCTGCTCGGCTTTCTTGTCCGATGCCATCAGGTCGAGATACTGCTCTTCTGTTATATCGGCAGGCGGAATTACCGGCATACCATAATTTTCTTCCAGCACAGCCCGAACGAGCTGCGCGTCTGCCGCCGACAACCACCCCATGCGACAGGAGAGATCTGCCGCCATTACCATACCCATGGCAACCGTCTCACCATGGAGCAACTTGCCATAGCCGCTTGCTGTTTCAATGGCGTGGCCGAAGGTATGGCCCAGGTTCAGCAGGGCCCGCACCCCACTCTCCTTCTCATCCCGGGCAACGACATCGGCCTTGGTCTCGCAACAAATCCTGATCACCTCAGTGATTGCAGCATTCTGCAGCCCTATAACGGCAGCGGAATTGTCAGCCAACCAGTTAAAAAATTCCCGGTTCACAATCAGTCCGTATTTGACGACCTCGGCCAGTCCAGCCTTGATTTCCCGCTCGGGCAAACTGGCCAGGACGCTAGTGTCGATCAACACACAGCGGGGTTGGTAGAAACTGCCAATCATGTTTTTGCCGCCAGGATGATTAACCCCGGTCTTGCCCCCCACCGAGGAATCCACTTGAGCGAGCAAGGTGGTAGGCACCTGAATAAAATTCACGCCCCGCTGGTAGGTTGCCGCAGCGAAACCAGTGACATCTCCCACGACTCCGCCACCCAGGGCGACCAGGGTTGTTTGTCGGTCGAATTTTCCCGCCAACAATCGATCATAGATCGAAGACACGGTATCGAGGTTCTTGTGCGCCTCGCCATCGGGCAACACGATCATGTCAGCGAAGCGATCACCGAGAGCCCCCCGGATGCGCTCGGCATAAAGCGGAGCCACTTCATCATTGCTTACCACAATGGCGCGTCCGCGCCCCAGGTAGGGTTCCAGTAAACCGGGAGTATCGAGAAGTCCTTCGCCTATTAGAATAGGGTAACTCCTCTCCCCGAGATCAACATTTACAGTTTGCATGGTTCCATTCATGGTCATTTGGCGGGCTTTCCCTGTTCGGCTGATGACTGCATCTTCTTCAGCTGCCGGTATATCTCCTTGCTCACCGTGCGCGGATTGCGGCGGTTGGTATCGACAATGATATCAGCCACTTCCTGGTAAAGTGGCTCTCTGATTTTCATGAGTTGCTTGATCGTCTTCTCCGGGTTTGCGGTTTGCAACAGCGGGCGGTTCTTGTCGCGGCTGGTGCGTTCCACCTGTAATTTCAGCGATGCCCGCAGGTAGACAACCGTACCCCGTTTCTGAAGCCGCTTGCGGGTTTGCTTCGCCAGAATCGCCCCACCACCGGTAGCCAGCACAATGCCTTTACGCCTGGTGAGGGTGTCGATCATCTTTTCCTCACGGACACGGAACCCGGCTTCTCCCTCGACGTCGAAGATCCAGGGAATATCTGCGCCAGTCGCGGCCTCGATTTCCCGGTCGGAATCGATGAACTCCATGTCGAGCAATTCGGCAAGGACTTTGCCGATCGTAGACTTGCCAACTCCCATGGGGCCGACCAGGTATACGCTGTTCTTCGATAACATGAAATAAGGTCCAGTGCGCAGAAAGGCCGCATTCTACCTCCTTGCGAACCCTTACGCTAAGGCCGTATGCCTTGCCTTAACTCTGGGGAGGATCCAGATAACAAGAAGACCGGGCGAGCCCGGTCTTCGTGTCGCCCGGAATGATTCTAGCGGATAGCGATATCGGCGATGATCTTGGGCGTAATAAAGATCAATAATTCCGTGCGGCGACTCGCTCGCGCTGTACGCTTGAACAAACGTCCTACATAAGGAATATCCCCGAGTAGCGGAGTCTTGGTCTCAGTAGTGGTGTTTTCTTCACGGAACACACCGCCCAGCACGATTGTCTCACCATTGTTGACCAACGCACTCGTCGTCACTTCGTTGGTATTGATCGCCGGAACCTGACCCGAGCCCGCTGCCACGGAATCCTGCTGAATCTCAAGCTCCATGTTGATTCGGCCATCTGGTGTTATCTGTGGAGTGACACGCAGCGACAGCACAGCATCCTCGAACTCAGTTGTAGAACCACCCGCCGTACATCCCGCCTGGGACTGGTAGGGAATACGCACACCGGATCGAATCTCGGCAGTGACCTTGTCCTGGGTAGTAACCTTGGGACGGTCGATTACTTCACCATTTCCTGTGCTTTCCAGCGCTGACAGCTCCAGTTCGATGAGCCCGCTGCTGCCGGTATAACCAATTGAGAAGGTCGATGCGTCGGTTGAAACCACCCCGAGATCCACCGCCAGCGCATCCGGGAAAGTGATATTGCCGGTGGGAATCGGCACGGAGGCTATCGCCTGGGAAACCAGCGCATCTATCAGGCTTGGATCGGTACCTGACTGCAAGGCCTGCAGGCGTGCCTGATCCCCGGCCAGGGCCGCATTCTGCAGCGCGATTTCCTGCGCCAATTCGGTGTTGGCCAATTCAGTAGTAGTCGCCTGCGAACCGCCATAACGAAAGCTGTCACCGGTTGGCGCACTGCCTGCGCCGCCCCAGCGGATACCGAGATCGCGACTGAAATCTGTCGAGACATTTACTATGCGCGCCTCGATAAGCACCTGGCGTACGGCCACATCCAACCGCGACAGCATGGCGCGCACTTCTTCCAGCTTCTCTTCGATATCACGCACGATGATGATATTGGTTCGCTCGTCCACCGTCGCGGTGCCGCGCAGAGAGAGAATCCCGCCACTGCCAGCGGCGCCGCCCTCACCCGGCACTCCGGGAGCTGCCGCTCCGCCACCAGCGCCCTCGCCCGTGAGCAGGGCCATGATGTCATTGGCATTGGCGTAGTTAACCAGAACGAATTCGGTGAATAGTGGCGCCCGGGCCTGAGCCTGTTGCTCGGCTTCAATCTCCAATTGCTCCTGCGCTGCAATTTCATCTGCAGGCGCCACGTACAATACATTGCCCTCGAGCCGACTACCCAGATTGCCTGCTCGCAGAATGAGCTCCAGCGCCTGGTCCCAGGGAACATTATCCAGTACCAGAGTGATGTTGCCCGACACTGCATCACCGGCTACCAGACTGAAATCATAGTAGTCCGCCATGATCTGCAGGACAGAGCGGATCGGAATATCCTGGAAAGACACACCGACTATATCTCCGGTGTATTGCGCTGTTGCATCATCACCAGATACATCGAGAGGCGGTGGACGCACAATTACCGTGTATTGAGCGCCGCTCTGATACGCCACGTATTCATAGGCACCATCAATGTCGATTACCACAGTGGCACGACCCGATTGACCCAGTACGTCTACCGTACTCACCTGCGTGGCAAAATCACTCACATCGAATCGACGATTCAGGTCGTCGGGAACCGTTGTGTTCTGAAACTCAACATAGACCCTGGCACCAACCTGCTCGACACTGCCAATGAAGGACTCACTGGAGAGATCAATGACGATCTGGCCTTCGTCCTCATCACCCCGCCGGAAGGTAACATCAGAAATCTGGTTGTTGCTGGTGGACGAAATACCCGCCACCGTGTTCGAAGCAACCACACCACCACGAGCGTTACCCGTATCGTTACCTACCTGAATGGTCATGGTATTGCCGAAGAGTTGGGTTTCGTAGTTCACCAGCTCATCGAGGTTTGCGACCAGGCGTGTACGACTGCCATCATCCAGCGCCATGACGCTTTGGGCGTTGTTGGAATCAATATTGAAGCGCTGCTGATTGAGGCCGCTGGCAACTCCCAGCAGGTCGAGGGAAATACGGGCAGGATTATCCAGCACAAAACTGCTTGGATCAGGCGGAGCCGAATCGAAAGACAGTTGAATCTCGATGCTGTCTCCTGGCAGGTTCACGAAGCCGATGCTATCCAGTGTGATCGACTGCTGCGCCTGGGCAGCCGTCGTCATCAGAAGCAGGAGGAGCGCAGGCGCCAGCCCTCTGATTCCGCCTTCTATCCATTGCAGGCTATTTTTTAAATTCATAATCCTATTCATACCGGTGACCTCGACTTACGCAGTAAACGCAACAAGTGTTATTGCAACGTAAGAGTCTGTGGTCTCTCGACCCAACCGCCTGAGCCGCTGGGCACTATCTCAATAATATTGGCTTGCCTTTCACTAATATTCTCTATCCGGCCATGGTTGCGACCCAGATAGTTCCCAATACCAACCCTGTGCACCTCACCAAAGGCATCCTCTACCAGGGCCTCGTACTTGTTGCCTCTGAACAACATGCCAACCATGCTCATCTCGGTAAGTGACTGGCTCTCCAGGGGCTCACGCGGACGTTCGAAATCCGGCTCTACATCCTGCGAGAGCACTGTTGCCGATTCCGCATCAATCACCATGGGCACGACGAAAGGACTGCGCATGGAGGCAGCACTGTAGACGAAGCCCTCATAGGGCACGAACTCCGGCACCGGTTCAACTTCCGCGCCAGGCCGCCCCTTGACCTCGGCCACAAACGCCTCCAGGTCAGCCAGGTTGTCGTAGCGCTGACATGCCACCAGGCTCATGCTCAACATAAGGAGAACGGGTACCCGAGCGCTTGTAAGGGAGAGCCTGCCCATTTACTGCCCTACCCCCGTGCCTTCATCGACTTCCTTGTAGCGATAGGTGCGCGCCAGGATACTCATATCGAGAAACACATCGTCGCGCCGGGTAATAGCAAAATCATGCAGGGTTACAATCCGGTCGAGACTCGCCACTCCACTCACAAAGGTGCCGAAATCGTGATAGTCACCCACGGCGTTCAGATTGATTGGAATCTCGATATAGAATTCCTGCACCTGCTCTTCAGGCAACTCAAAGTTCGCGAACTCCAGACCACTACCCTCACCGGTGTTGGTAACATCGTCTACCAGACCGAGCACCTCAGTCTCTGACGGTAACTGGCGCAGTAGCTCGGTGAAGGACTCTTCCATCTCTTCTGTCTGCGCGCGATATTCTTCCAGATTTGATGCCAGGAAAGCCTTTTGCTCGAATTCGATTCGCAACTGGTTCTCTTCACCGGACACACTCTGCAAACTGGTTTGCAGGTTCTGTACATGCAGAAAGCAACCGGCCGCCAGACAACCGGAGAAGATAATAAAGACGATAACGACCTTAACCGCGACCGGCCAAACACCGATGGTGTCGACGTCCTGCAGGTCATTCCAGTCAAAATTCCGCAGGTCATTGGTGATATTGGTTAATATGGACATGGCTTAGCTACGCTCCCGACTGCTCTTCCTGGTTTGGAAGCTCTATGTTGAGAGTCAATGAAAATGCAATGGAAGCCGACATGGGGCTCTCTGCACTTTGCACCACCGAGAATTCACTCAAGTCTGTTGCCGTAAACCATTGCGAGTCATCCAGTCTCCGCATCAACTCGGTGATGCGTGCGTAGGACTCCGCCACCCCTTCGACCGCGATGACATTTTCGGTGCGGGTAACAGTCTCATAGAACACTCCATCCGGCAGCGTTCTCACGAGTTCATCGAAGATGCGCACGATTACCGGGCGCGTGCCCTGCAAGTACGTAATCACGTTCATGCGGGCACGGATGTCTTCCTTCTGCTGACGCAGCTGGTTTATTTCCGCGACCTGTTCATCAAGCACCCTAATTTCGCCGCGCAGGAAATCATTTCGAGCCGTCTGCATGTCGATCTCGCGATTGAAGTAGCGATCCACCAGAAACACCAGACCACCCGCGATGATCACGAAACCGACCACGATGGTGAGGAACTCGCGTTTGCGTTCCTCCCGCAGGCGCTCACGCCAGGGTAGTAGATTGATATGAGCCATTAGTACTCACCTCGCATGGCCAGATCGCAGGCAATCAGCAAAGAGGGCGCATCATTTTTAAGCAGGCTTTCGTTGACCTTGGATCCAATCTGCAAACCTTCAAACGGATTGGCGATAGACACCGGTGTACTCAGGCTTTCCTGCACCAGATCCGCCAGCCCATCGATGGCCGCAACACCGCCAGCCAACAGGATATGGTCGACTTCATTGTAGTGACTCGACGAGAAGAAGAACTGCAGGGTCTGGCTCACCTGTTGCACCACGGTTTCCTTGAAGGGTGCAAGAATCTCGAACTCGTATTCTTGCGGCAGGCCCCCGCGCTTCATCGCGGTCTCCGCCTCAACCGCCGAGAGTCCAAATCGACGCTGCACTTCCTCGGACAGGGCGTTACCACCGAACATCTGCTCGCGGGTATAAATAGTCTTGCCCTTCAGGATGACATTCAGCGTAGTCATCATGGAACCGACATCCACGATCGCGACCGTTTGCTCGTCATCAGAGCCAATCTGTTCGGCCAGCAACGTGAAGGCACGCTAAATGGCGTAGGCCTCGATATCTACCACCTTGCAGGTAAGGCCGCCCAGCTCGAGCGCCGTGACTCGGGAATCCACGTTTTCCCGGCGGCAGGCTGCCAGCAGCACCTCAACCAATTCAGGATTGCGTTGGGACAGCCCCTGACGCTCAAAATCGATGGACACTTCGTCCAGTGGGTACGGAATATACTGGTCAGCCTCCACCACGATTTGGTTCTCCATCTCGGAATCCGTGAGAGAGGCATTCATTTCGATTGTCTTGGTAATCACCGCGGAGCCTGCCACGGCCACGGCGGCATCCTTGATAGAGGGCTTGAGGATCGAGACAGCGGCACTGATCACGTCGCCTACCGCATCGATATCGCTGATATTCTTCTCCACCACCGCATTGGCTGGAAGAGAGCGAATGACATAGTTATCCAGCCGATAGGAATTACCCACCGCGCTGAGCTGCAGGATCTTGATGGAGGTCGAACTGATGTCGATCCCCAGTAATGTATTGGATTTCTTACCAAAACTGGCTAAAGAACCCAAATTTTTTATCTGATCCAACACAGCAAATTCCCAAGAAGTTCAAAGTGCCCAGATTATCGACGGAAGGCAGGGCACTCGGTCCACTTCTTCTATCTCTTTTTTCTCTGGTTTATCCCTCCAATTTAAGATATATTTGTTAAATAACAGAGGCTTAGCTATCAATTCCTGAATTTTGAGGGTGGTAACCCACACTATCGGCCAACAAAGAAACTTATATAGTTTTCAAATAATTATCAGACTTTCAATATAAACAACTTCACCCCCTGATAGTGTATCAGACTGATACACAATTCCTTGAATTAGATCACATCAATAGTCCAAAACGCCGTCGTTACTGACTTTTCGGCTCAGGCCGGGTCTGTCGGCTACCCATCCGCATTCAGACTGCCCTGAGGGCTGTCAGCACCCTGTTCAGGAGAAGGATTGAAGGATTCAGCTACCTGACAAGCAGCAAGAAGCCCGCCATGTGCATGGAAACACAACCCATCAGTCCGATAATGCCGGGTATTATCTAAAGCCGAGTGTATAATGGAAGTCCGTTTTTGGCGCCTTGTTCGACTCCATAACCCTTGCTGCAGCGGCATCCGGAGGCCCATTGGATAAAGCCAGTCCCGCAAGTCACAAGCTCATGCGTTTATCCATCAGAAAATGGAGCAGATGGCTCATACTCATGGCCGTCTTTTTAAGCAGCGGCAGCACGATGGTGACCATGGCAGCCTATCTGTACCTGGCGCCACTGTTACCTGCTGCCGAGACCTATCGCGACGTGCAACTGGAGACCCCGTTGCGCATCTTCACTGCCGACGGGCGGTTGATCGATGAAATCGGTAATCGCAGAAACCCTATTCGCACCGCGGACATACCGGAAACGCTGAAGAATGCCGTAATCGCCACCGAAGACGTGCGCTTCTATTCGCATCCCGGGGTAGATGTGCAGAGCCTGATGCGTGCCTTCTACGGTTTTCTCTCTGGCAATCGCCTGGGCGGAGGCAGCACCCTGAACATGCAATTGGCGAATATCCTGTCGTTCGACAGTGACAACGTCTACCTGCGCAAACTCAAGACTATTCCCTTCGCTCTACAGATCCAGCGGGAACTGAGCAAGGAAGAAATTCTCACACTTTATCTGAATACCATTTACTTCGGAGCCGGCGCCGATGGCATCGCTGCCGCGGCGTTTGTCTACTACGGCAAGGACGTCAGCGAACTAACACTGGCGGAAGCCGCCATGATGGTGTCTGTCCTGCCCTGCCCATCCACCTGCAATCCGCTAGCCTCGCCCGAACGCGCTATCCAGCGCCGGGAGACCAGGCTGCGCAATATGCTCAACCAGAACATGATCACCCAGGCTGAATTCGATCTGGCCAACGCCGAACCGGTCACAGCCCGCAGGCACAATCGAAACATCGCCGTGCCAGCTCCCTATGTGGCCGAAATGGTACGCCAGACCCTGTACGATCAATTCGGCGAGGAAACCTACTCTCGCGGCTTCGAAGTGGTAACGAGCATCGATGGTGACCTGCAACTAACAGCAAACAAGTCCCTGGTCGATGGCCTCGAGGGATACTACGATCGCCGACATGGCTACCGTGGCCCCACGGCAAACTATCCAGCCGATCCGATAGATCCGGTTGGCAAGTGGTTGGAACACCTGGCACCTATTCCTGCCTATGGAAATCAGCAACCGGCCATTGTGACCGAGGTTCAGGAACGCAGCTTCACTGCCCTGCTGAAAGATGGCGATACAATCGATGTACCTTGGGATGGCATTCAGTGGGCCTACGCGTTTCGTAGCCGCAACGAAGCCTGGCCGCCACCGTCTGCGGCATCCGATGTGGTAAGCGAGGGCGACTTCATTCGGGTCAGGCGCAGCGAAGATAGCTGGCATCTTGGCCAGGTACCGGATATCCAGGGTGCACTGGTCTCCATGTCCCCCGCCGATGGTAGCGTGCTCTCCCTGGTAGGCGGCTATGATTTCCGCTGGAACCAGGTTAACCGCGTGCTCACACCCCGCCCTCCCGGCTCCAACTTCAAGCCCTTCGTCTACGGTGCTGCACTGGAAAACGGTTACTCCGCCTCCAGCATCATTAATGATGCCCCGTTCACCCGGGGTGACTACCGTCCCAATAATTATGAAAATAATTTCCTCGGGCCAATTACCCTGCGCCACGCGCTGCGGGAATCACGAAACGTACCCACGGTGCGACTCTACGATGAACTGGGCTCGGATAAGGTATTGGCCTTCGCCAACAAGTTTGGTTTCCAGACCCAGAATTTTCCCGCCAATGACCTCACCGTGGCGCTGGGCAGCCAGGATGTGCAACCACTGGAAATGGTGACCGCTTATTCGGTCATCGCCAATGGCGGTTACAAGGTCGATCCCTGGTTCATCAAGGAGATCCGAAGCGTCAACGAAGGTGTGCTGTATCGAGCAGCGCCCGCCGTTGTGTGCGAAACGGACTGCCAGAACATGCATGGCGAATCCGGCGAGCAAGCCTATCCTGCACCGCGCATCATGGATCCCCGGGTTGCGTTTATCATGAACTCCATGCTGCGCTCCGTGGTCGAAGAAGGCAGCGGCAATCGCGTGCAGAGAGAAATTGGCCGTAGCGACCTGATGGGCAAGACGGGCACGACCAATGGTCCACAGGAATTGTGGTTTTCCGGTTTCAACAAGGATATAGCAACAACGGTATTCGTCGGCTTCGATCAGCCAGAGCCGCTGGGCGAACGTGAACAGGGCGCGACTGTCGCCGTGCCGATCTGGATCGATTTCATGTCTGCGGCGCTGAAAGGGAAACCCGAAAGCACCATGAGCCGGCCCGACGGTATCGTGGACAGGCTCATCGACAAAAACACCGGGCAACTGGCCACACCGGGCGACCCCAATTCAATGTTTGAATATTTCCGTGTCGAGAATGCACCGGCGCCCCTGGAGACCCCACTGCCCGGTATTGAATTGAACGAGGAACAGACCGAAGAATTGTCTACCGAGACGATTTTTTAGGGAGCCCCTCTTTCCTCTTTTCTCATTCCCCTGCCCTGGCTGGGCCAGGTCCACTATCGAGACATTGCCAGGACGGCACAGGTCGGCCTGTCGAAAACCGACGGTGAGGCTGTCAGGCTACTGCTTTATTGGCGCGCACGACAAAGCGCCAGACCTTGCTCACCGGGTGGTTGAGTGAGGCTGGCGCCAGGAAGCTGTATCGAATTGTGGGTACTGCTGGCGTGTAGCGTTAAACGCGACGATTGCCGAAACGCTTCTTGAAGCGATCGACTCGACCGCCAGAATCCAGAATCTTCTGCTTGCCCGTATAGAATGGGTGGCACTGTGAGCAAACATCGATAAGGATGTCCTTGCCCAGAGTAGACTTGGTCTCGATCACGTTGCCACAACTACAGGTTGCCTTGATTGGGCCGTAGTTCGGATGGATATCAGCTTTCATTTGTATTCTCTCTTCCTCAGTTCAGCATCGCCACGACATATCTCGCGCCGCACGATACCGGCTTTGTCAGGATAGCAGTATCAGGGGGCCGGTTTGGCTATCGTAAGCCGCCGGGGCTATCCAAACCCTCGGGGCCACCCCAAATCGGGGCGAGCATTCTAACAGAGAATTGCCGGGAAGCAAGTCTCCCCGGGAGGCCGCTAATTCCGGGCCTGACGTAGCCTCTCGTGGTTCTTTACTACTTCCTGCATGATGCGGGTAAACAGCTCTGCCACCAGATTCGGGTCAATTTCCAGGCTGTCGCAGCGCTCTCTCAGGCGCGTAATCTTCTCAGCCTCTCGCGACGAATCGAATGAATTCAGGTTCTGCTTTGCCTTGATTACACCCACAGTATGGGTGAGCTGGAAACGCTCTGCCAACAGCCGCAGTAAACGGTCATCGATATCGTCGATCTGTTTGCGAATTTCCTGCAACTCAGCTGGGATTGCCTGCTCACTCATAGTTTTACTTGCCTGGGCTGACAGCCCGCTGGACGTCGCCGTGTTTTTTGCGCTCGGTTTGTACTGACAGTATGTGTTTCCCGCCTGCCTGGAACACAGACCGTGGAGCGAAGCGGGAGTGGCCGGAGTATAGACCATCGGCGCCTGCTGTTCAGCCCCATCCGCCCGGTTGTTTAAGCTCCAGCATACTCGTACTATGCGGAGTCACAGCCATGCCAGCCCCCAGGGGCTCATCCCAGCAGTCTTATCCATGAGCAGCAGCAAGCACCGCGACCCTCTCATCCTTCGCGTCGCGATACCCACCCCGTTGCGGCGTCTGTTCGACTACCTGCCTCCAGGGGAGTGGGAGGCAACTGTTGGGCCGGGCGGAGAGGCCAGGGTAGCGGAGAACTACCCGATCGGTGCCCGGGTGCGGGTTCCCTTTGGCCGCCGCCAACTCATCGGAGTGATCGTAGAGCATGCAGCCAACTCATCCGTACCCGCCAGTAAACTCAAGTCGGCGCTGGACTTGCTGGATCGCGAGAGCGTAGTGCCGGAACCTCTGTTCAAGGCCCTACTCTGGTCCGCGAGCTACTACCAGCATCCCGTCGGGGAAGTCCTGGCAACCGCGCTGCCTACCCTGTTGCGTCAGGGGGAACCTCTGCTGGACTGCGTCGAGCTCTGGTCCGCGACAAGTACAAGCCCGGATGCGTCAAATCAACTCAGCAGAGCCCCAAGACAGGCCGCCCTGTTATCCCTGATCCAGACAGCCGGGCCGATCACCCATGAAGACATGAAGCACAAGGGTTTCGACTCATCGCTATTGAAGCAACTTCAGGCCAGGGGGCTGGTGCAGAACCACCAGGAAATTTGCGATGAACAATTCACCGCTGTCTGGGAAGCGCCCTCTCGGCACACGGTCTCCCTCAACAAGAATCAACAACAGGCCCTGGCTGCCATTGAAACCGATAAGGGATTCGATTGCCTGCTGCTGGACGGCGTCACCGGCTCGGGCAAGACTGAAGTGTATATGCGCGCCATCGAGCGAACCCTGGCTGCCGGTAAGCAGTGCCTGCTGCTGGTTCCCGAAATAGGTCTCACTCCCCAGGCTGTTGCGCGCTTTACCCAGCGTTTCACCTGTCCCATCGTTTTGCTGCATTCCGGCTTAAGCAATCGCGAACGCCTGCTTGCCTGGCGCGACGCGCGCCAGGGTCGTGCCGGCATTGTGATCGGTACCCGTTCCGCCGTGTTCACACCACTGGCGCGGCCGGGATTAATCGTGGTCGACGAGGAGCACGACGGCTCTTTCAAACAACAGGATGGTTTCCGTTACTCGGCACGCGATTTCGCCATCAAGCGCGCGCAGCAGGAGCAGATGCCCGTCATCCTCGGGTCGGCGACGCCCAGCCTCGAAAGCCTGAATAATGCACTCGAAGCCAGGTACAAGCACATCAGATTGCCGGAACGGGCTGGCAGTGCTGAGCCCGCCAGCATGCAGATCATGGATATTGAGAAGGAACATCTCGATCACGGCTTCTGTGAAGCCATGCTGGTAAAGATGGAGAAGCACCTGGCTGAGAGCAACCAGGTGCTGGTCTTCATCAATCGGCGTGGTTACGCCCCGGTGTTGCAATGCCAGTCCTGCGCCTGGATAGCCGAGTGTGACAGCTGCATCGCCCAGTTTACGGTGCATTCAAGGCCGGCGGGATTACGCTGCCATCACTGTGGTTCTGCACGTGGCCTGCCCCGGCAGTGCCCGCAATGTCATTCTGCACGCCTCGAAACTCTGGGCCTGGGCACGCAAAAACTGGAACTGTTTCTGGAGCGCAGATTCCCCGCGATTCCTGTGCTGCGTATCGATCGCGATTCCATGCGCTCAAAGTCCAGCTTCGACGACATGATCGAAACCGTGGAGAGTGGAGAACCATGCATCCTGGTTGGCACCCAGATGCTGGCCAAGGGTCACCATTTCACCGATGTCACCCTGGTGGCAATTCTGGACGCCGACCTCGGTCTGTTCAGTGCCGACTTCAGAGGGCAGGAACACATGGCGCAGACCATTGTACAAGTGGCCGGTCGTGCTGGACGGGGAGATAAACAGGGCGAAGTAGCAATTCAATCGCGCCACGGCAGTCACCCCACCCTGCAGAACCTGGTGAGCCTGAGCTATGGCGAATTCGCAGCGCAGCTTCTGCAGGAGAGAAAACAGGGCCAGATGCCACCTTTTAGCCATCTGGCGCTGGTTCAGGTTGAATCCGAGCAATCGGCCACGGCGGCAAAATTCGCCGAGCAGGTCCTGGCTCAGGCCCGCAGAATCACAGGACATGATGCAGGCCCCGGAAGTGTCATCCAGTTGCTGGGACCAATGCCCGCTCCCATGGAGAAACGCGCCGGCAGGTATCGCTGGCACCTGCTTCTGAAGAGCCAGAAGCGCGGCGCGCTGCAAGGTTTCCTGGCCCAGCTGAGCCTGGCAGTAGAGGAGTTGAAACCCCCCAGGGCAACGCGCTGGAACCTCGATATAGACCCGGTCGAACTTACCTGACCCCCGTTTCCGAGCAACATCTGCCCTCATTCCTGCTTCAGCAATGGGAAAGACTACCGATAATTGTGGTGGCTGTATCAGAAAACACCGATAAAATAACCAGAAAACAAGGTGTTAGCTTTTCTGGCAGGTTTACGGCAGCAATCTGATTAGCAGCAAAGACGCTGACCACGCATAAAAGAATATAGAATAGGGACATGACTCAGGATTTCGCCAAGATCAGGCCAGAACCCTTGCTGGAAAAGAAGCCGGTGGCGAACCCACCTGCCTGGTCACTCATGATTACCGGCCTTGTCCTCGGTATCACCATCGGCGTGTTCGCCTGTGTCCTGCTCTATCTTTCCGGTAACGTGCCACCCATCGCGCAGGCTGCGATCGCCCAGGGGCCCGTCGCCAATGCCGAACCCATGGCGACCAATACACAGGCAGAACCGGAACAGCAAGCCTCACTGGAGCTGGAGTTTTACCGCGTGTTGCCGGAAAACGAGGTCATCGTTGACGCCACACCGGTAGATATCAGCTCCCAGGACCCCGAGCGGATCCTGGATACACCCTTTATGTTGCAGGCTGGCGCCTTCGAGCGTCGTGAACTCGCCGAGACGGAGAAGGCCCGGCAGGAGAACCTCGGGCTTAGCATTGTCATCAAGGAACAGAACGTGGGTGGCCGTACACTCTTCCTGGTCCAATCGGGCCCCTACACCACTAACGGTGAGCTCGAGACGGCAAAGACCGTCTATCGCAGGAACAACATCTCCAGCCTCCCGGTTGCCGTGCGTTAGCAGCAGCCATCCTCGAGCCTGAGCATGCAGGCGATCAGCCCCCGTATTCCATAGGTCCCCTGGCGTGGCGAGCCCATTGTGCTGCGAGGCAAGATAAATCCTGTCGCAGAGCTTGAATTCCGCCGGAAGTTCCTCATCTTAGAGGCTTTGGGAGACTCGCCTCTCCCCGGCCCTGTACTGCCCACCAGTCTCGATCTGCTATGGTGCGCAGGCATCGTAGATTTAGAAGGAGAGAACCTTGGACCAATATAGAGGAACCACCATTCTGTCGGTACGACGAGGCGACAGTGTCGTCATTGGCGGGGATGGGCAGGTCTCCCAGGGCAACACCGTGATGAAGGCTAATGCCCGCAAGGTACGCCGACTCCACAAAGACCAGGTACTGGCAGGCTTTGCAGGGGGCACGGCTGACGCCTTCACCCTGTTCGAGCGTTTCGAAGAACAGCTGGAGAAGCATTCCGGAAAACTCACCCGTGCCGCGGTTGAACTGGCGAAACTCTGGCGCACCGAGCGTTCCCTGCGACGGCTGGAAGCCTTGCTGGTCGTGGCGGACAAGGAAGCCTCTCTCATCATCACCGGTAATGGCGATGTGATTGAGCCGGAAGACGACATCATGGCTATTGGCTCCGGTGGTTCGTTCGCGCTGTCTGCCGCTCGCGCCCTGTTTGAAAATACGGAGATGAGCGCGCGGGATATCGTGGAGAAGAGCCTGGGCATCGCGGCTGACATCTGCGTCTACACGAACCAGCAACTCACGATAGAGGAATTGGAGATCGGCTAGCACCGATTTCCAGACAGAATTCGTCCGGGGCCGATAATCCTCTGGGCCATTATGCCCAGGGCCTCAATCCCCAGGAACTTTAACCCAAGCACCACATTCAGGAAGAAGCATGTCAATAATGACCCCCAGAGAAATCACGTCGGAACTGGACAAGCATATCGTGGGGCAACACGAAGCCAAACGCGCCGTTGCCATCGCGCTGCGGAATCGCTGGCGTCGAATGAAACTCGATGAACAGCTGCGAAGTGAAATCACCCCCAAGAACATTTTGATGATTGGGCCTACCGGTGTGGGCAAGACCGAAATAGCGCGCCGCCTGGCGAAACTGGCCCACGCGCCATTCATCAAGGTCGAGGCCACGAAGTTTACCGAGGTAGGTTATGTGGGTCGTGACGTGGAATCCATCATTCGAGACCTTGTGGATGTGGCAGTCAAGATGATCCGCGAGACTGAAATGCAGAAGGTGCAATACCTGGCCGAGGATCGCGCCGAAGAAAGAATTCTCGACGTACTCCTGCCGCAGGCACGTACCGGCGAAGGCACAGAGGTGGACGATTCACAATCCAGTGCCCGCCAGGTATTCCGCAAGAAACTGCGGCAGGGCGAGCTGGATGACAAGGAGATAGAAATCAAGATCGCCGAGTCACCCGCCGGAGTAGAGATCATGGCCCCGCCTGGCCTCGAGGATATGACCAGCCAGCTAAAGAGCATGTTCTCCAACATGAACAGCGGTCGCAAGACATCGAGACGAATGACCGTGAAAGCGGCCCTGAAGGCAGCCCGAGACGAGGAAGCGGCCAAGCTCATCAATGAAGATGAGATCAAGAACCAGGCTGTCGAAGTGACCGAACAGACTGGCATCGTATTCATCGATGAGATCGACAAGGTTACCAACCGTGATGATGTTGGCGGTGCCGGTGTATCCAGGGAAGGCGTACAGCGCGACCTGCTTCCCCTCATCGAAGGCTCAACGGTCACTACCAAGTACGGCAGTGTCAAAACCGACCACATTCTATTCATCGCGTCAGGGGCATTCCATCTTTCCAAGCCTTCCGACCTGATTCCGGAGCTGCAGGGCAGGCTGCCTATTCGTGTGGAACTGGAAGCGCTCACGGCAGAAGACTTCGAGCGCATACTGGAAGAGCCGGATGCCTCACTCACGGAACAGTATCAGGCCCTGCTGGGCACGGAGGGACTGTCCGTCTCCTTCAGCAAGGATGGCATTGCCAAGATTGCCGAAACAGCCTGGCAGGTTAATGAACGTACCGAAAACATCGGCGCACGCAGGCTGCACACCGTCATGGAACGCTTGCTTGAAGAGTTATCTTTCTCCGCCGCCGATCTGGCCGTGGGCGACACCAGGGAAGTGATTATCGACGCCGCCTATGTAGAGAAACAATTGGATGAATTGGCACGGGATGAAGACCTGAGCCGCTATATACTCTAGGGGGCTAAGCCCCCGCTGCCATAACCGGTATCTGAATTTTGGCCATGGACTCTGTAATCCCTACCGAAATCAAGCTGCACAAGAATTCGGCGACCCTGGAACTGCTCTATGCCGATGGCAGTAGCCGCTCCTTGAGTGCCGAATTCTTGCGCGTCCACTCGCCCTCCGCCGAAGTACGGGGCCATGGCAAGGGCCAGGAAGTACTGCAAACCGGCAAGCGCAATGTGACGATCGTGCATGTGCAGGCCGTAGGTAACTACGCCATCAAACTCAGCTTTGACGACAAGCACGATACCGGCATCTATAGCTGGGAGTACCTGAAAGAACTGGCCGACAACGAAAAATCGCTATGGCAGCAATACCTTGTTAAACTGCAGGCCGCCGGCGCTACCAGGGACCCTTTGGCTCCCGGCGTTCAGGTGATAAACATCAAACCATCCCCATCCAGCTAACGTCTACAACCTGGCAATGAGCAGCGAACACGAGCAAGACACCACCCATTTTGGCTACCAGCAAGTGCCGGTTGCCGAAAAGCAGCAGCGAGTCGCAGAAGTATTCCGGTCTGTTGCGCAGCGCTATGACATCATGAACGATGTCATGTCCATGGGCTCCCATCGCCTCATCAAGCGCTTCACGATTGAGCTGAGCGCCCTGCGCAAGGGACATAAAGTGTTAGACCTGGCGGGTGGCACTGGCGATCTGGCGATGAAGTTTGCCCCCATCGTTGGCGAACAGGGCCAGGTCGTTTTGGCCGATATCAACGATGCCATGCTGCAGGTAGGCCGGGACCGGGTAATCGACAAGGGCCTCGCCGGCATCATCGATTTCGCCCAGGTGAATGCGGAGACCCTCCCCTTCGCTGACAATACCTTTGACTGCGTATGCATCGCCTACGGCCTGCGCAATGTAACAGATAAGGACAAGGCACTGGCCTCCATGGCCCGGGTCCTGAAACCCGGTGGCCGGGTCGTTGTACTGGAGTTTTCCAAGCCCCGTAATCCACTACTCGGGCGCGCCTATGACGTCTACTCAAACCTGTGGCCGGTTGCAGGCAAGATGATCACCGGGGACAGCGAGAGCTATCGCTACCTGGTGGAATCGATTCGCATGCACCCCGATCAGGAAACCCTGTTGGGCATGATGGAGAACGCAGGGCTGGTCAATTGCCGCTTCCATGACGTGATGAACGGTATCTGCGCCATACATATTGGTTTCAAGCCCGACCTCACTTCCACTGCGCCAGCAGAAGCCTAGGCGACAGGAAGCCATGCAGGAACTCCTTGGCAATATTGCACTGTGGCCAGCTCAGCAAGTGCTGGCTGGAATCCTGGCATCCGATGCCCATATCAGGAAGTCACTGAATCATTTTGCCGGCAAGGCCCTGCAGATTTCCGCATCAAGGCCCTCATTCAATCTCTGCCTGATCTTCGATGAAGACAGTGTCAGAATCAACGCGCTCGATGCCAGCAGGCACGCCCTGCCAGTCGATGCAGTCATAAGGGCAAGCGCCCAGGAATTGCTGGCTCTGTTGTTCGATAAATCGTCAGGTTCGCTGGTGGCCTCTGGCATCGAGATCGATGGCGATGTGCAGTTTACCCAGGACCTGTTTACCACCCTGAAACGTCTCGACCTGGATTGGCAGGACTACCTTGCCCCGCTTGTTGGCGATATGCCGGCCCATGAACTGGGTCGCCTGTCCGAAAAATCCCGCGGCTGGGCCAGGGAGACGCGAGAGAATATCCATCGCAACGTGGACGATTACCTCAAGGAGGAAATACGGCTGTTACCCCATCGCCATGAGTTGCGCAACTTCGACGCCGGGGTCGATGAGCTGCGCCTGCGCATTGATCGCCTGCAGGCACGGGCAGAAGCGCTTGCCAGCCGCCTTGGCGATTAGTACTGGCAACGTCTAAAGCAACTTCTCACCCACTTAAGCTGCTGATAATTCTGTGAATATCCACGATATCGGTTCTTGAGGGCATGACTGCCGGGTGGTATCTTTGCACCCCCGTTTAAACCTGAAGCCACCGCCACCCCGTGTCCCACCCACCCCGCCTGCTGCGCATACTGAATACCGTGGCCAAGTACCGCCTGGACGAGTACCTGCGCGGGCAGCCGGGCTATTTCTGGCTGCAATGCACGTTGTTGCCGTTCAAGCTGCGCAACATCGGCTCTGGCAATAAAGGCAGCAAACACCAGCGACTACGGCTGGCCATGGAAGAGCTGGGACCTATCTACATCAAATTCGGGCAATTATTGTCGACCCGGAGGGACTTTCTGGATGTAGAGCTGGCGGATGAACTACAGGCATTGCAGGACAAGGTCCCGCCATTCAGGCAGCCCGATATCAGGACTCTCGTCGCCCAGGCCCTTGGCCAGCCAGCAGACGAAATCTTCCTGTCGTTGAATGATCTCCCACTGGCATCGGCCTCCGTTGCGCAGGTTCACGAAGCCACCTTGCTCAATGGCGAGGAGGTAGTAGTCAAAGTATTGCGGCCGGGTATCGAGGAAGTCGTAAGGGCTGACATCAAACTGCTCAAGTGTGCTGCGGAACTCATGGAGTCAGTTTCCTCGCTGGGGAAACGCCTGCGTCCCATTGAAGTCGTCCGCGATTATGAGGCTGTCATTCTCGAGGAATTGAATCTGCAATCCGAAGCCGCGAATACGGCCCAGTTACGCCGCAATTTCGCAGACTCACCGAGCCTCTATGTACCGAAAATCTATTGGGACTACACGCGCAAAAACATGCTGGTAATGGAACGCATCAATGGCATTCCGGTGACCGACCTGGCCACACTCGCCCAATACAATGTGAACCTGAAAGCGCTCGCCGAGACCGGCGTGAATATCTTTTTTACCCAGGTATTCGAGCACAACTTTTTCCATGCCGACATGCATCCTGGCAATATATTTGTCAGCAAGGCTAACGGCGACAAGCCGCAGTTCATTGCCATCGACTGTGCCATCATCGGGTCACTGAGCAACGATGACCAGGACTACCTGGCGAAAAACCTGTTGGCTATCTTCAAGCGCGACTACCGACGAGTTGCCGAGCTGCACGTTGAATGTGGTTGGGTGCCACCCCACACCCGGGTGAATGAATTTGAGTCGGCAATACGCAGCGTGTGCGAGCCTATCTTTGAAAAACCGCTGAAAGAGATTTCCTTCGGCCAGATTCTCGTACAGTTGTTCCGCACCGCCGGTCGATTCGACATGGAAGTGCAACCCTCGCTGGTGTTGCTACAGAAGACCCTGTTGAATATTGAAGGCCTGGGGCGCCAACTCTATCCGGAACTCGACCTGTGGCAGACAGCCCTGCCCTACCTCGAATCCTGGAACGCCAAACGACTCAATCCTTTTACCCTGATGCGCAAGTTCCAGGAAAGTCTGCCTGACTGGGTCGACCAGTTACCAATGCTGCCCATCATGCTGTTCAACGCGGTCGGACAGGCTGAAGAGCTTGGCAAACTCAACAAGAATTTGCAGGCAGCGGAAGCACACCGGAGGCTGATGCGCCACAAGCGAGTCAAACGGGCCAGGACGCTGGGGATAATATTGCTGCTTGTGGCAGGTGGCACGCTGTTACCACCGGTAGCCGCTACTCTGGACACCCTGCCAGTCCTGACCCTGGGACTGGCAGGGCTTGCAGCCTATCTTTTGAGTTTTAGAAACTGAGAGCGCATACTAGATCCATGTCTTCCTACCTCGATGAGATCGCCTGGAACAGCGATGGCCTTGCACCCGTCGTCGCCCAGGATGCAAAGACCGGCAAACTGTTGATGCAAGCCTGGATCAACAGGGAGGCCCTCGCCATCGCCTTGGAGGAGAAGCGAGCTGTGTACTGGTCACGCTCGCGCAACCGACTATGGCGCAAGGGCGAAGAATCGGGCAATGTGCAGAAACTCATCGACGTGTTTCTGGATTGTGACAACGACGCTATCTGTTACAGCGTTGAACAGGTCGGTGAAGTGGCCTGTCACACTGGCAGGGTAAGCTGTTTCCATAAGCGTCTGACCGACGACGGCTGGGCAGTCGAGCAACCCGTGCTCAAAGACCCCGGCACGATGTACACCAGGTAGGCGCAAGAGTCGCCAAACTGAATTTCTTTACGAACAATTCCGGCAAGTTACAACACTATGAGCGACGTTCTAAGACAATTGGCTGCAATCCTGGAAGAGCGCAAGAGCGCTTCCAGCGATGAATCCTATGTGGCCAGCCTGCATGCCAGGGGCCTCAACAAAATCCTTGAAAAGGTCGGCGAGGAAGCCACGGAAACAATCCTGGCTGCCAAGGATTGCGGCCATGACGGGGATGGCAGACAGGCCCTGGTACAGGAGACCGCCGACCTGTGGTTCCACACCCTGGTCATGCTGAGCCACCTGAATCTGGGACCTGCAGAGGTGTTGGAGGAACTGGAAAAACGCTTTAACATATCAGGGTTGGAAGAGAAGGCGTCTCGACAAAGTTGAAGTCCGGCGGCTGCTGTAGAAATTCGTCGGAATTGGAGGTTTATCATGGGTTTAGGTGGTATAGGCATTTGGCAATTACTGATCATTCTACTGATCGTATTTATGCTGTTCGGGACAAAAAAGCTGCGCAATCTGGGCTCTGACCTTGGCGGCGCCTTGAAAGGCTTCAAGACGGCCATGAAAGACAATGAGAAAGAGTCCGATTCCGAATCGGAAGACGAGCCCACGGAAGTTGTCGCAGAAAAGGCAGAGTCCAAATCTTAGCGTTCCGTCGGGATGACCCAGCCATCTCGACTTCCTCATTCCAGTTTCCCAGGGCCAACTCCTCAGACCGATTCTCTCAGGACTGTTGCCAAGGACTCGCCCTAGCAAGCCATGTTTAACATCGGAACTTTCGAATTACTGCTGATCTGCATCATCGCCCTGTTGGTGCTTGGTCCGGAGCGGCTCCCCGGCGCCGTGCGAACTGCCGGGCTCTGGATTGGCCGCTTTCGTCGCAGCTTCTACAAGGTCAAGGCCGAGATCGAGAGAGAGCTCAATGCCGATGAGATTCGTCGCCAATTACACAATGAATCCATCATGGCAGAACTCGAAGAGACAAAGTCTGAAGTAGAGGGCATTGCCAAAGACACGCACGATTCCGTCAACAAGATCGTGAATTCGAAAGACTTCGACCCCGGCGCCTCCCAATATACCGACGAGCAGTTACAGAACTCCAACGCCGAGAGTGAAGCCGCGAAGGAGACCTCGACCGCGAAATCCCTGAAGGAAGAAATAGAAGAAGACATTCAGGAAGTTGCCGAGCAGCTCGACGAGGTTAAACAGAGCCTGTACGGAACCGGCAAGAATCCAAAGCTGACCCAAGCCGTTGACGACGATTCGAGCAGCGAGAAAGCATCCTGACATGACCTCGGCCGAAGACGAAAAAGAGCTTACCCTGATCGATCACCTGATCGAACTTCGGGACCGCATTCTAAAATGCCTGCTCGCCATCATTATCCTGTTCCTGGCCCTGTTCGCCTTCTCCAACGATATTTATACCTATGTGGCTACACCGCTTCTGGATGCACTGCCGGAGGGTTCGTCGATGATTGCCATCGATCCCACCTCGCCATTCTTTGCGCCCTTCAAGCTGACTTTCTATGTAGCCTTCCTGATTGCTGCACCCTATGTCCTCTACCAGATCTGGTCTTTCATCGCGCCCGGTCTGTATCAGAGGGAAAAGGCGGTAGCGATACCGCTGTTTATTTCCAGCGTCCTGCTGTTCTACGGTGGGGTCGCCTTCGCGCGCTACATCCTATTTGGTTTTGTCTTTGCGTTCTTTGTCTCTGTGGCGCCGGAAGGGATCACGGTGGCACCGGATATCAACAGCTTCCTTAGCTTCGCACTGACCATATTCCTGGCATTCGGCATCGCCTTCGAAGTACCCATCGCGGTATTTATCCTGATCTGGGTTGGCTTGGCGGAGCCCGACTCACTCGCCGAGAAGCGACCCTATGTAGTAGTAGGTTGTTTTGTGGTGGGGATGCTACTCACACCAGCCGACCCGTTCACTCAGTCGATGCTGGCGATCCCGATGTGGTTGTTGTTTGAAGTGGGTATCTTCGCGGGTCGCCTGATTCGCAAGCGGCAGGCAGAGGAAGAGGCTAACGAGGCCGCCAGCTAACTGCGCAGCAAAAATGTTACTGGCCCATTGTTTTCTAGGGCAATATTCATATCTGCAGCAAACACGCCACTGCATACCGACGCATAGCTGGATTGTGCTTTTCGAACGAGTTCGTCGTAGAGCGCCTCAGCTTCAGTCGGAGGCATGGCTGAGGAAAAACTCGGCCGCAGACCTTTATCGGTGGATGCTGCAAGGGTGAACTGGGACACCAGCATCAATTCACCGCCCACGTCTTTCAGCGAGAGGTTCATCTTGCCCTCTTCGTCACTGAATACGCGATAAGCCAGGATCTTGTGCAACAGCTTTTCTGCTGTCGCAGCGTCATCTGATTTCTCAACTCCTATTAGCGCCAGCAGCCCCCGGCCTATCTCGGCGTGCAATTCGCCGCCGATTGTCAGCCGCGCATAGTTTACCCGCTGTATCAATGCGATCACGACACGGCCCGCCTGCTTATTCTACGTCTTCCAGGTTCTTGGCGATGTCGTGAGTCGCCCTGATCAGGGCATCGACATTACCCGGCTCGGAAGCCGAATGCCCGGCATCGCGAACGATATGCAACTCCGATGCCGGCCAGTGATGATGCAGAAGATAGGCATTATCCAATGGACAGACCATATCGTAACGTCCATGCACAATGGTGCCGGGTATATCCTTTATAGCATCCATATTCCTGAGTATCTGATTCTCTTCGATGAAACCCTTGTTCATGAAATAGTGGGTTTCGATGCGGGAGAGGGCCATGGCATTGTGGGGCTTGGTGAACTTGGCCATTGCTTCGGCGCTGGGGCGCAGCTTGGAACAATTGCCTTCCCACGCCGACCACGCCTTGGCGGCAGCCATACGGGCCAGTTCGTCCTCACCGGTCAAGCGGTTGTAGTAAGCCTCTACCAGGTCACCCCTCTCTGCCTCCGGTATGGCGCGCTGAAACTCGTCCCAGTTGTCCGGGAAAATCCGGTTTGCACCATCGCGGTATAACCAGTCGAGATCCACCTGCCGACACAGGAATATGCCCCTGAGCACCATGGCGTGCACGTGCTGAGGGTACTTCTGCGCATACAGCAGACTCAGGGTAGATCCCCAGGAGCCGCCAAACAGGACGAACTGCTCTACCGCCAGATACTGACGAATCTTCTCGATGTCTTCGATCAGGTCTTCGGTCGTGTTCTCTTCCAGGGAGCTATGGGGAGTTGATCGCCCACAACCTCGTTGATCGAAGGTGATGATGCGGTAATTGCTGGGATCGTAGAAACGTCGCGAGCTGGCATCACAGGCTGAGCCCGGACCCCCATGGACGAAGAGCACGGGCAGGCCATCCGGGTTGCCGGCCTCGTCGACATAGAGTTCGTGGATTTCTGACACCTTTAGCTGGTGTCGCTTGTAGGGTTTTATTTCAGGGAACAGGACGAACATTGTTTGGGCACACCTCCATGGCTTTGCTTATGGTAGGCCACTGGGAGTGATTATCCTAGCGTCTCGCATGCGGAGACCTGAATACCTTTGAATAGATTAAAGACTGCTGCCGGCGACCAGTGCCTGGAGTCCTCATTCCGACCCAAAGCCCGGATTTTTAACCGCGTGCAGCGGTCCCCCGGCTCATGCGTTTGCGTTCGTTCTCGGTGAGGTAGCGCTTACGCAGGCGAATGCTGCTGGGGGTAACTTCCACCAGTTCGTCGTCGGCGATGAATTCCATGGCCTGTTCCAGGCTGTGGCGTACCGGGGGTGTGAGGAGGATGTTTTCATCACTGCCGGAGGCACGAATGTTAGTGAGTTGTTTGGCCTTGGTTGGATTTACCACCAGATCATTGTCGCGGCTGTGCAGACCAACGATCATGCCCTCGTAGACTTCGGTGTTCGGTTCGACGAAGAGCCGGCCTCGTTCCTGCAGGTTAAACAGTGCGTAGCCCAGGGTCTTGCCCTTGACCATGGAAATAAGGACACCGTTTATGCGGCCACCCAGTTCGGCTTCTTTGTAGGGGCCATAGTGGTCGAACACGTGCGTCATCAGTCCCGTGCCCGAGGTCATACTCAGGAAGGCGGAGCGGAAGCCAATGAGACCGCGGGTTGGGAGGATAAACTGCAGGCGCACGCGACCCTTGCCGTCCGGTAACAAATCGACCATCTCGGCGCGGCGGTAGCCCAGCTCTTCGATGATACTGCCCTGATGTTGTTCATCGCAGTCCACGACCAGGCTCTCGTAGGGTTCTTTGATGACACCGTCTTCTTCATGCAGGATTACTTCAGGACGGGAGATGGCCATCTCGTAACCTTCGCGGCGCATGGTTTCGATCAGCACGGAAAGGTGAAGTTCACCGCGGCCGGATACCTTGAACTTGTCCGGGGTATCGCCCTGTTCCACTCGCAGCGCAACGTTATAGAGCAGCTCTCGTTCCAGACGATCTTTCAGGTGGCGGGACGTGAGGTATTTCCCCTCCTTGCCGGCGAAGGGTGAATCGTTGACCTGGAAAGTCATGCTGATCGTGGGCTCGTCCACGGTGAGCGGCGGCAGTGCTTCGACGCTTGCCGGGTCGCACAGCGTGTCGGAGATCTGCAGGTCTTCGATACCGGTTATACAAATAATCTCGCCGGCTGCGGCCTTGTCCACGTCGATACGTTCGAGACCGAGGTGACTCTTCACCTGCAGTATCTTGCCCTTGCGCTGATTGCCTTCCCTATCGACGATGACGACTGGCTGGTTACATTTGGCAACGCCGCGGGTGACTCGACCTACGCCGATTACGCCAACGTAGCTGCTGTAGTCCAGCGCACTGATCTGCATCTGGAAGGGTCCATCGATATCGACCTCCGGCGCTGGCACCTTGTCGACAATCACCTTGAACAAGGGCTTGAGGTCGTCGGCCAACTCATCGGCTTCCAGTCCGGCAACACCCTGCAGGGCAGAGGCATAGATGATGGGGAAATCCAGCTGCTCATCGGTGGCACCGAGCTTGTCGAAGAGGTCGAACACCTCGTTGATGACCCAGTCAGGACGTGCACCGTCGCGGTCGATCTTGTTTATGACGACGATGGGATTCAGTCCCTGGGCGAAGGCTTTCTGGGTCACGAAGCGGGTTTGCGGCATGGGACCCTCGAAGGCATCAACCAGTAGCAGCACGCTATCCACCATGGACAGGACTCGCTCGACCTCGCCACCGAAGTCGGCGTGGCCGGGAGTATCCACAATATTAATGCGGTATTTCTCGCCGTTGGCTTCCCAGTTAATCGCGGTATTCTTGGCGAGAATCGTGATTCCCCGCTCTTTTTCCTGGTCATTGGAGTCCATTACGCGCTCAATGGCTGCGCCCCTGGTCTCCAGGGTGCCGGACTGCTGCAGGAGCTTGTCCACGAGAGTGGTCTTGCCATGGTCAACGTGGGCGATGATGGCAATGTTGCGAATGTGATCTACCATGGAATGAATCCGGGAAAGGCGCCCGCAAGGGGCATCATGCAAAAGGCGGCGAGTATACACAGCTACGGGGTTGGAAGAAATGGCCCGGTCGGTGAAAGCAGGGGGATTTTTGCCGTCTTGCGAACGGATCTACAGCGGCCTCGTTATTCGGGAGAGGCTGACAGATCCAGCACCGCCACGTTGGCATAGCCCTTATCCATGAGGTGGGCGGCGTGTAGCCTGCTCATCATGCCTTTGTCGCAGTACAACAGGTATTGCCTGGACGAATCCAGCTTCGGGAATTCATGCTGCAGGCTGTAGAACGGGATAATCAGCGCATCGTCGCTGCCGGGAGTAGCTGGCATGGGCTTGATCTCTATTTCATCGGGATGGCGAATGTCGATGATCTGGCTGCCCGCTGAGGCTGACGACACCAGCCTCACCTCCGAGGTGTTGGTAGCAGAGTCATTCATCACCTCGGTTATCAGCTGATAGTTGGCGGATGCGACAGCAGCCTCGAGCACTGCGAAATCGAATTTCGCCTCTTCCTTTGCTATGCGTTCCGGACGGGCCTTGGTGGTCGGATTTTTTGAGATCACCGCACAGTATTCGGGTATGTTCTTTGAGAAATCCTCGCTGCCGATTTCCCGGGCGAGATCGATGATTTCCTGCTTGTTGCTGGTACTCAGCGGCCGCAGCACCAGGTTCTCACTCACCCTGTCGATGACCGACAGGTTGGCCAGGGTCTGGCTCGACACCTGGGCCACACTCTCCCCGGTGACCAGCGCCTTGATACCCATGTGCTCTGCAACCCTGTCGGCTGCCCGCAACATCATGCGCTTGAGAATGACCCCCATCTGTGAGTTTTCAACATTGTTGAGAATTTCGCTCACCACGCCTTCGAACGGCACGGTAACGAACTTGACCCGGTGCGAGCTGTGGTACTTCATCCACAGGAACAGGGCGAGTTCCTTCACGGCCAGTTCGTGGGCTCTTCCACCAAGGTTAAAAAAGCAATAGTGAGTCTGGAGTCCACGCTTGATGCAGAGGTAGCTGGAGACGGCCGAATCGAAGCCACCGGAAATCAGCGAGAGCACGGCATCCTGGCAACCGAGGGGGTATCCGCCAAGCCCGGCATACTGCTCCTTGACCATGTAGAAACTGTTGTCCCTGATTTCCATGGCCACGGTGACGTCCGGGTCCACCAGTTTGACGCGCGCGGCCCCGGTATTCTGGTTGAGACCCGCGCCGACAAAACGCTCTACATCCACAGACTTGAAAGCGTGCTTGCCCGTGCGCTTGCAGCGCACGGCGAAGCTCTTGCCGTCCAGCCTCTTCCGGTAATACTGCATGGCAAGATCGAGCATGCCGTCCATGTCGGGCAGCAGGAATTTGTCCACTTCGAGGAACTGGCTCACCCCCGGAATGCAGGCCAGGCGCTCGGCTATCTGCAACTGTACTTGCGGGTCTTCGGTGGCGGGATGTACTTCCAGACAATCCCATTCGCCCCTGACCACCAGGCCCGCGTCCAGTTCCTGCAAGACGTTTTTGAGATTCTTGCGCAGCTGGCGAATGAAGCGCTTGCGCACCGGACGACTCTTGATCGTGATTTCCGGGAACAGTTTGACCAGAAGCAACATAGGGTATGGGCCTGCGGTTTTAGAATCCTGTCCTGGACTTACTCTGATCCAGGCTGCCCGGAATTGGCGCAGTGAGAGCGGGTAACGGCGAAAACATTGGTGTAGAAATGCACTATATTGGTGCTTTTGTTTTAGCTAATGCTCCAATATGGCGCGTTATTAAAATGCCTGCTTCTTGCAGGCCAGCAACCACCGGGCCTCCGGGCTGTCGCTGGATGGCATACATTTTGCTCTTTCATAGGCTCACAAGGCAAGTCCACCTTCGCGATGAAGATCACTGGGGTGGGAACCTTCGAGTTCGTACAGTTGCTGAAGGGCCGTTGTACAAAATTTGAACAGGCACTTGTTTGCGCTGGAGTGTAGAATTTCGGGCCCGGCATTGGCGCTCGGAAAGTTCAATCAACACGCACAAGCCACAAACCCATAGTCGTAATCGATTAGGAGAAAGAAACAAAATGAAAGCTAAATTGGAATATATCTGGCTGGACGGATATCAGCCCACCCAGAGCCTGCGCAGCAAGACCATGATCCGCAATGACTTTGGCGGAACTCTGGAAGAGTGCCCCATGTGGTCTTTCGACGGTAGCTCGACGCTGCAAGCCTCTGGCGATGACTCTGACTGTCTGTTGAAGCCAGTTGCCATCTTCCCAGACCCTGATCGCGTGAACGGCTTCCTGGTAATGACCGAAGTGCTGAATGCCGATGGCACTCCCCACGCCAGCAATGGCCGCGCCACCATCGATGACGATGATGACGATTTCTGGTTTGGTTTCGAGCAGGAATACTTCCTGTGGGATATCAAGACTGGCCTGCCACCGGGCTTCCCGAAGGGCGGCTACCCTAGCCCACAGGGCCCTTACTACTGCTCAGTAGGCGCCAAGAATGCCCACGGCCGCGATATAGTCGAAGACCACCTTGACCTCTGCCTGGAGGCCGGCATCAACGTCGAAGGTATCAACGCCGAGGTTGCCGCTGGACAGTGGGAATTCCAGGTATTCGCCAAGGGCGCCGCGCGTGCAGGCGATGAGACCTGGATAGCGCGCTACCTGCTGGAGCGGACCGCCGAGCGTTATGACCTGTCCATTAACTGGGAACCCAAGCCACTCGGCAAGGACCTGGACTGGAACGGTTCCGGCATGCACGCCAACTTCTCTAACGGCGTGATGCGTGAATCCGGTGACGAGTCGGTATTCACCAAGATCTGCGAAAATTTCGGCAAGAACATCGAGCGTCACATCAGCGTGTACGGTGCGAACAACGACCAGCGCCTGACTGGCAAGCACGAAACACAGTCCATCGACACGTTCAGCTACGGTGTATCCGACCGCGGCGCCTCCATCCGAATCCCGGTTGGCACCGTGCAGGATGGCTGGAAGGGTCGTCTGGAAGACCGACGTACTGCCTCCAATGCCGATCCCTACAAAGTGGCAGCAGCGATCATCAAGAGCGCCAAAGAAGCTCTTAAATAATCGCCACCCGGATCTGCGATCCAGACCCCGGTTACCGCCAGGTAACCGGGGTTTTTTATGCCTCCACAACCAACAGCCAGGCACCGGAAGTGCCAGCAATCTTTTAGGACACCCATTTTAATTTTCCCTTCCCTTTTCTTAAATACCCTATTTATTTCAATAATTTAAGAAGAATATCCCGCTGCGGGAATTGGAATAAGCCGGGGTAACAAGCCGAAAACTTAAATGGGTGTCCTAAAAATCGCTTCCTAAAAATCGCTGGAAAAACCGCCAGGAAAGTTAGTACTTCTTAACTTTTTACGGGCGACGGAACTCGCTAATCACGGCGCTCACGTGCACTGACTGGATTAGCGACGCTTGCCATATGCACCATTATGGTGCAATGTTTGGGGTCAACACATTCGCTCGCCATTGGGCCATTCAGCGATGCCTCTCAAAGCCCCGAATTTACTGGCCTCGCGGCCTGCAAATTTTTCCTCGTATTGGTTTGGTTATTGCATAGCTCTCCTATGCTGGTCACCAATGCCTCCACTACCTGACCCGGTGACCCAGCCATGAACAAGCAAGTGACACTCGATAATGTACATAAACGGTTACTGGATAACCTCAAGACGGGCGTGGTGCTACTGGATAGCAAGCTGCGCCTGCGCTACCTGAATATGTCCGCTGAGCTGCTATTGGAAATCAGCGACAACAAGGCGAACAACACCTTTATCGGTGAGGTCTTGCTGGGCGCCGAGGATGACATCCAGGAAATGAGCGAAGCCATGGAGCAAAGCCGCAGCCACACCAAACGCAGCGCTGAATTCGGGCTCAAGAATGGCAAGTCCATCCTGGTGGACTACACCATCAATCCCTTCGAGGAGAAGGGAGAGATTCTTGCCTTGCTGGAGTTAAATTCCCTTGAGCATGCCCAACGCATCAACCAGGAGGCCTCCCTGCACAATGCCTATTCCACTACCCGTGAACTGGTGCGTGGCCTCGCTCATGAGATCAAGAACCCCCTGGGGGGTATTCGTGGGGCTGCCCAGTTGCTTTCCCAGGAGAGCGACAGCAGCGAGCTGCAGGACTACACCAACATCATCATCGAGGAAGCTGACCGGCTCCATAACCTGGTAGACCGCATGGTAGGTTCGCGCAAACCCCTGGAAATTGCCGAGACCAATATTCATGAGGTACTGGAACGGGTTCGCAGCCTCGCTGAAGCCGACCCGGCCTGTGAGCACATCACCATCGAGACTGATTACGACCCCAGCATCCCCAGCATTGCAGGCGATGCTGACCAGCTCATTCAGGCCACGCTCAATATCGTACGCAACGCCATGCAGTCCCTGAACGCCGACGAGTCGCATGATAAAGAGAAGCGCATCATTTTTCGTACGCGGGTTGTGCGAAACGCCACCATCGATACGCTCACCCATCGCCTGGCGCTGAAGCTGGAAATAGAAGACAACGGCCCCGGCATTCCCGGAGAGCTACAGGAGACAATTTTCTATCCCATGATTAGCGGCCGCCCGGATGGCACCGGTCTGGGATTACCCATTACCCACGGCATCATCAATCAGCACAGGGGATTGATCGAATGTGTGAGCAAACCTGGCAAGACAATTTTCTCGATCATCCTGCCGTTTACAATGAGCGAACGGAATACAGGGTGAAATACTGGAAAGACAAACATTTGAGCTATGCGCCTATCTAGTGAAGGTACAACCATGAGTGCAAACAATTCCGTATGGATTCTGGACGACGATCGATCCATTCGCTGGGTTCTGGAGAAATCACTCTCCAAGAACGGTCTGGAAACCACCAGCTTCGAAACAGGGGACGATCTCCTCATAAGACTATCGGTCGAATCACCTGATGCCATCATCAGCGATATTCGGATGCCTGGTATCAATGGGCTGGAACTTCTCAGCACCATTCAGGAGAGCCACCCGGAATTGCCAGTCATCATCATGACCGCGCATTCGGATCTGGACAGCGCAGTAGCATCCTATAGCCGGGGCGCATTCGAATACCTGCCCAAACCCTTCGATGTGGACGAGGCAGTAGCCATGACCCAGCGCGCACTGGAACACGCGCGGGACAAGTTGCAATCGACGCCGGTGGACAAAGCCGAAAGCACCCAGGAAATCATCGGGGAAGCACCGGCGATGCAGGAAGTGTTTCGTGCCATCGGACGTCTCTCGAACTCCAACATCTCAGTGCTGATTAATGGTGAATCCGGCACCGGTAAGGAACTGGTCGCCCATGCCCTCCACCAGCACAGCCCGCGCAAGGACAAGCCCTTCATACCATTGAATGTCGCGGCTATCCCCAAGGAACTGATCGAGTCCGAATTGTTCGGACATGAGAAAGGCGCCTTCACCGGCGCCACCCAACAGCGTACCGGGCGATTCGAGCAGGCTAACGGGGGCACGTTATTCCTGGATGAAATCGGTGATATGCCTGCGGAAACGCAAACCAGGTTGCTGCGCGTGCTATCTGACGGCGAGTTCTACCGGGTAGGTGGTCACACTTCCGTCAAGGTGGATGTGCGCATCATCGCGGCCACCCACCAGAACCTGGAGAAGCTGGTCGAGCAACACGCCTTCCGTGAAGATCTGTTTCACCGGCTCAACGTGATTCGTATCCATATTCCACGCCTGGCGGATCGCCGCGAGGATATTCCGCGCCTCGCCGCATATTTCCTCAAGAAAGCGGCGGACGAACTGGATGTGGAACCCAAGATACTGCGCCCGGAAACCGAGAAGTACCTCTGCGAGCTGGCCTGGCCTGGAAACGTTCGCCAACTGGAAAATTTCTGCCGCTGGGTCACGGTGATGGCGTCGAGCCGCGAAATCCACCTGTCCGACATGCCACCGGAATTCTCTGAACAGGAATCGGAAGCCAGCGTGAATGGAAACTGGACACAGGGACTGCAGTACTGGGCGGATCAGCAGCTGAGCATGGGCAACACCGGCATTCTCAATGAAGCGAGCCCCATGTTTGAGAGGACCCTGATCGACATCGCCCTCAAGCATACCGGCGGTCGCCGACGGGATGCCGCGGCACTGCTTGGTTGGGGCCGGAATACCCTGACGCGCAAGATCAAGGAATTGGGCACTTCGTTTGGCAAGACTTCGGATTTGAGCGGCGACTAACAGCCCCGCATGAGAGACGTTCGATTACCGTAAGCCATGGCGGCGAGCAATGGATGCACGCCGCCACGCTTATCAATCGGTGATAAACAGTTCCTGCTGCATCCAGAACCAGGCTACTGCCGCACCACCCAGCACCAGGGCGAGCAAGAGCAACAGCACCGGTGAATTCCTCGCCTTCTCGGGGATCATTTCCGGCTTGGGGGTCAGTGAGGACGTAGCACTGGAACCATCGCTCTGCTTGCGGCGCTGATCCAGGTCTCGCAGCATGTCATTGACGAGACTCATAGATACATCCTCCCGAGGTAGAACATGACTGCGGCGCCAATAGCCAGACCGGCCACCGCGATGAAGGCGGGCTTGTAGTTGAAACTGGGCAATTCAACGCCTTCCGTATCTTCAGCGGCACTCTTGATATGGTCCACCTGCACCGAGCGTTCGCCCTTGCCAAAGGCAACCATGAGGGCCTTATGGCACAGAATATTGATTACGCGCGGAATGCCGTTACTCGATTTGTACAGGTAATCCAGGGCACGCTTGGAGAAAAGGAACGGTCCGTTGTAGCCCGCCGTAGCCAATCGATGCACCACATAGCGTTCCACGCCATCGCGATCGAGTGCTTCGATTTCGAATGAGAAGGTAATGCGCTGCCGCAATTGACGCAATGACGGCTGCGCAAGGGAGACGTCCAGTTCAGGCTGCGCAAACAGAACAACCTGGAACAGCTTGACCTGTTCGGTTTCTATGCTGGTGAGCAGGCGCAGGGCTTCCAGGGTCTGCTCCGGCATCGCATGGGCTTCATCAATAAACAGTACAACCTGCTTGTTCTCCGCAGAGAACTCCACCAGGCGCTCGGTGATGGCCTTAAGCAAGCGGTGATGCCCCACATCCTGGTCAATCGCGATATTCAGCTCTTCGGCAAAGGCCAGGAACAGGCCCTTGGGACTCAACACTGGATTCGGGATATACGTAGTGATATAGCTTTCTTTGTCTTCTTCCAGCGTATTCAGCACTTTCCGGCAGAGCATGGTCTTGCCCGTACCTACTTCACCGACAATCTTGATAAAGCCTTCCGCATTGGCCAGCGATACCATCAGCATATTGTATGCCTTGTGGTAGCTGGCCATGTTCAGGAAGAACTGTGTGTTTGGTGTAAGAGAGAAAGGGAGTTCCCTTAAACCAAAATGCTGCAAATACATGACTCTACTCTGCCTGGACTAATTGTTGGCGAAGGGTCGATCGCCCTGTTGATCTCGCGGAACCGTTCATTGCTTTCCTGCAGCACCCTGGTATTGCCTTCTTTGTTGGCAATGATCGGTTTCAGCAGGATGATAAATTCACTCTTTACCGTCTGGGTCTGGCGTTGCTCCAGCGAGGCAATCTGCGATTGCAGCGAACTGATTTCCGCGCGCTTGGGATCGAACGCCAGGGTCAGATAGCCCATGATCAATCCGGCAATCAACAGGCCCAGGATCAAGAATTTTTCCGACTGCTTCCGCGAGTCGATATTCTTGATGAGCAGCTCCAGCTGTTTCTTTAGTTGCTCATTCACCGTTGGTCACCAGTTCAAATTGGAAAATCTGGTCATTGCTGCTGTCGCGTCGAATCGAAGGACTGAAGCGTTGCAGGCGCAGCGGACTTTTCCCCATTTCGATGTTGTCTACATATCGAGGCACCATGGCCGAATCCAGAGCCTGACCTGAGATGCGTACCTGGCGCCCGCCATTGGCAAACGCAAATTCGGTGACGCTGATGCCGTCGAAGGCAGCGCGCGACAGATCCTTGAAGTACTCGGAGAAACCGTCAACGTTACCCAGTTGGGTTTCGCTTAGGAAATCCCTGATCTGAATACTGGACTCCAGGCGCAGTTCTGCCAACTCCAGCCGCTGCGTCAGCTCGACGTTCTGGGAGCGCCGTGCCAGTTGCTCATCGAGTTGATTGGTGCGCTGAGTCTCCTGCTGCAGCGTCGCCCGCAAAGAGTCTGCCTCTGCAGAAAGACTCCAGGCACGGAAGTAGTCCACGGCAGAAACCAACAGCATGATGCCGATAACAGCCCCCGCGACCTGGCCCATCAGCACAGCAGTTAGCTTGTCTTTCTTGATTCGAAACTTGGGCAGGTACAGATTGATCTGCTGATTCATCAGGCGGCCTCCTCTGCTGGAGAGACCTGGGGATCGACAGGCGCCGGATCGGGTTTCTGCGCCTCCCGCTTCTGCATACCGCGCAGGGTGGCACCAATAGCATAGGCGCTGAGCTGTTGCAGTTCAGGGGTCAGGTCGAGTTCGGATTCGATATGATGAGCCAGGTTCAGTGCACTCACCTTGGCAGACAGCGAATCATTCAGTGCAGCGCACATTGCATCGGTATCCTGCTGTCTTTGCGCGATCACGATACGGGTAATCTGCCCCTTGCTCATCTGGCTCTCGTAATAGTCCAGTGAGCGTTGTATCTCCAGAACCAGTTTGTCCTTGAGGCTTGCCCACTCCGGGGATTGCAGTGCATCGGGCGCCAACCGGGTGTTGATGCGTCGACTCAGGTACAGATCTCCCTTGTGGCTGATATTCATCGTGCTGCCTGTCAGACGCAGATCCATGAAGGCCGCCCCATTGCTGTCGTAGATGAAGCAGTTAGAAATGTTCTTCATGGCGAGTTCGGGAATGTCGATGATCGCCAGTTCCAGGTCGGCATTCGTCACCATTTCAGCGATCTGCCGGATGCGCCACTTCGCCGCCGCGACCACGTACACCATCTTGCGCCCACGGTAGGCATCGTCGGGCACGGGAAAGATGTCGATGGCCGCGTCATCGATCTTCATATCGAGAAGATCTTTCACACTCCAGCGAACTGCGGCACGCAATTCCTCCGGTTCGACCTTCGGTGCCTCGATGAGATGCAGGCTGTATTCATCCGGACCCAGCACGTAGCTGCACTGCCTGCCTTCGAGGCCCATCTCATGCACCAGACGGACCAGCTTCGCTTCGAGGCTCTTCTTGCTGTTTTCAACATCCACAGCCTTGCAGCCCAGCAGGTAAGGTGCATCTTTGCGCTTTTCCAGATGCACGACAGACAGCTTGCCAGGATTCACGGCGATGCCGACCCTGCCCTGCTGCTTTGTCTTTTTACCGAACAACTAACTGCGCTAACATTTCATTTACCGGTGACTAATCGTACGTTTCTGATCCATCAGTGGCGGCCGTTGACTGCGTCGACCTCTAGCTCGAGAAAATCATTTTCTTCGAGGGGACTGCATCTGAGTCTCGCGCGCAGGCGCGCACGAAACTTGGGAAAAGTCTTTAAGGAATATCGTTTAAGCCATTAAATAATAAAACAAATAGTGGCAAGCATCGGGATAAACTAGGGAAAGTATGAAAGCGGGTCCCGAGAACTGAATACCGGGTCACAGAGGCTTGGGTTGAAGCTGGGAAGAAATCAAAAATGAAAGGAATTTTTTGTACCCTCCATTTACCCAGGGAATCAGGGAAGGAAAATATGAACAGCGTTTATTTACCAACAGCCCGAGATGCCTAAATTTTGATCAATATCGTGCTTTTTCAGCCTGAAATACCCCCAAATACGGGTAATATCATCCGTTTAGCTGCAAATACGGGGTCACAGCTCCACCTCATAAAACCCTTCGGATTTCGCCTCGATGACAAACGAATGCGCAGGGCCGGCCTGGATTACCACGAATTTGCCGGCATTCACGTTCACCAGGACTGGTCAGCCTTTAAGGCAGTGGCCGCCGACGGTCGAATCGTGGGGATCAGCACCCGGGGATCGGGGTCTTACCACGAATTTGCCTTCAATCACGGAGATTTCCTGGTATTTGGGCCAGAAACCCGGGGCTTGCCACAGGCTATTCGGGACGAATTGGGGCCAGAACGGCTGTTACGGATTCCGATGGTGCGTGACAGCCGCAGCCTGAACCTGTCCAATGCGGCGGCGGTCATCACCTATGAAGCATGGCGGCAAATGGGATTTGCCGCCAGCGCGGATCACTGAACGGAATCGCCGGCCTCTGCCGATTCACCCGCGGCGGCCGCTTGCGCGTCCTGCTGCTTTTTCTGCGCATACAGCGCTTCGAAATTAATCGGCGACAGCATCAGGGCAGGGAAGCTGCCTTTCACGACCAGGTTGTCGATCGCTTCCCGTGCATACGGGAACAGGATGCTGGGCAGTACGGTCGCCAGAATATGCTCAAGGTGAGCATCTTCGAAATCCTTCAGCGTGCAAATGCCCGCCTGGTGTACCTCCACGACGAAGGCGACCTGGTCTTCCTGCTGCGCTTCGGCGGTCAGGGATAGCACGATTTCATACACATCTTCCTGCAACTTGGTATTGCGGGTCTTGATGTCAAAATTGATTTTCGGGTTCCATTGAGACTGGAAGATCTGCGGGCTACGAGGAGACTCGAAAGAGCTATCCTTCAGGTAGACGCGCTGCAGCGCGAATTGAGGGCCCTGCGCCTGCTCGCCGCCGGCGGCTTCTGCGGAATCCTGTGGAGTGGTGTTGTCGTCTGCCATACTAGTTCCTGTCGATTGCGTATTTTGTAGTAGTGGTTAAATTCGTAGCCTGGTGCTTTGGCGTTGGCACTCCTGCCCAAGGCACCGCAAAAAATAGGGCTATTGTTGCTCGGTTTTCTGCTTGTTGTTGACTTTCTTTCTGCCGCCCTTCTGTTTGGCCGGTTTCTGTTCTTGCTGAATCAAGGGCAGTGACTGCGCCTTCCATTCGGTGACCCCACCTGAGAGTCTGTACACTTCACTGAAGCCATCCTCCTGCAGCTGTTTGGCAGCTTCCGAGGAATGCTGACCCAGTTTGCATACCACGATTACCGGTTTTTCCTTGTGTTTCTTCAACTCCGGGAGCCGTTGCTTGAGCTTGGCCAGGGGAATATTGATGGCATCGACGATATGACCACTGTCGAATTCCTTCTTCTCCCTGACGTCCAGCACGATTCCGTCTTTGCGGTTGATCAGCATGACCGCCTGTTGTGGCCCTACGGAAGAACTGCCGGTCCGCTGCTGGTAATAGATGATGGCGCCTACTGTGACCAGCCACATGCTGGACAACACCAGGTGATTTCCAATGAATTCAATAAACTGGGCCATAGCCTCTCACCGCAGCTCTCTAAATGACGAAACGGGACTTACAAAACAGGTACAGCACGTTACACATGCTATGAATCGGGATGCCACGCGAAACAGCCCTGCCCCGAAAAAAGGCAGCAAGTATACACGTGTCACTGGCAGTAAAGAAGGCGGGTTCCCGCCCCAATCGCCCCGCTGACTCGCACTGCAGGGGTCTTTTCGGGATAATAGCGCCTCGCCGATGAATACCCGTTCATCCCGGTAAAATTGAGACTTTCAGAATTCTATGAGCCAGAAGCACACCGCCCTTCTCCTGATCCTGGACGGCTGGGGTTACCGCGAGGAAACCGACAGCAACGCCATTCACTCCGCGAACACACCCGTCTGGGACAAGCTCTGGCATGAGCGGGCCCATACCCTGGTGGACACCTCGGGCCGGGCCGTCGGTCTACCCGCCGGGCAAATGGGCAATTCCGAGGTCGGCCACATGAATCTCGGTGCCGGCCGGGTCGTCTATCAAAGCCTTACCCGGATCGACAAGACCATCGAAGACCGCAGCTTCTTCGATAACCCGGTGCTGTGTTCGGCTATCGACAAGGCGGTGTCCAGCGGTTCCACCGTCCATGTATTCGGCCTGCTGTCGCCAGGCGGTATTCACAGCCATGAAGACCAGATCATGGCCAGCCTCGAAATGGTGCTGGAACGGGGCGCAATACAGGTGATCCTGCACGCCTTCCTGGATGGCCGTGATACCCCGCCTCGCAGTGCCGCGAAGTCCCTGCAGCGAGCGGCTGACTATCTGTCGGCGTCCGGCCGTGGCCGAGTGGCGTCACTGTGTGGGCGATTCTATGCCATGGATCGCGACCAGCGCTGGGATCGGGTGCAGGCCGCCTACTCCCTACTTACCGAGGCCAGGGCAGAATTCAGCTTTCCCGATGTCACAAGCGCCCTGCAGGCAGCCTATGACAGGGGCGAGGACGATGAGTTCGTGCAGGCCACGGTGGTACAGGGAGACAATGAAGCTGCCGCCGCGGTAGAAGATGGCGATGTCGTGTTATTCATGAATTTTCGAGCCGACCGGGCAAGAGAAATCACGCGCGCCTTTGTCGACGATGATTTCGCTGGCTTCGAACGCAGTGCGCGCCCGGCACTGGCCGACTTTGTCATGCTCACCGAGTACGCCGCCGATATCGAAACCAGCTGCGCCTATCCACCTGAGGAACTGCACAATGTCCTGGGTGAATACCTGGCCAGCCTGGACAAGACCCAGCTGCGCATCGCCGAAACCGAAAAGTATGCCCACGTGACGTTCTTCTTCAATGGCGGGCGAGAAGACCCCTTCCCCGGAGAGGATCGCACCCTGATTCCGTCCCCGAAGGTAAAGACCTACGACCTGAAGCCGGAAATGTCGGCCTATGAAGTGACAGATGCATTGGTAGAGGCCATCCAGTCTGGCAAATACGACGCCATAATCTGTAATTACGCCAACGGCGATATGGTGGGCCATACCGGCGATTTCGACGCCTCAGTCAAGGCTGTGGAAGTCGTAGACGAGTGCCTGGGGCGCATCGTCGAAGCCATTAAAGCGATCGATGGCAAACTGCTGGTGACCGCCGACCACGGCAACGTGGAGCAGATGCTGGACCCGGTAAGCGGCCAGCCCCTCACCTCCCATACCAATGGCCCCGTGCCGCTCGTCTACGTGGGCAGTTCGAACGAACACTTTGTCGGAGAGGGCAGTCTGTGCGATATCGCTCCCACGCTGCTCCACCTTATGAAACTGCCTGTGCCAGCGGAGATGACTGGACGAGTATTGTTAGGCCCGACAGACTAGCAGGCCAATTACAGCAGCCATTAAAGTGCCAGGTCACACAGATGAAACCTTTCTCCATCGTCTGCATCAGTATCCTGGGCCTGATCCCTGCCGTGGCCACCCTGGCCGCGGAGAATCTGGAACAGGGCGAAGCGCAAGCGCAACTTAAAGCTGTCGCGACGGCTATTGCCGATATCGAGGACTGGCTGAGCAGTGCCAATCAACAACATTCGGAGGAGCTGGCGCGACTGCGTGAGGCCGAGATTACGCACTCTGCAGCCATTGCGGCAACCAGGGCAGTGGCCGAACAGGTTGCCGTTCTGAGTACCGAATCGGAGACACTGCAGCAGGAGCAGGCGTCCCTGTTAAACCTGAAAGCCGAGCAGGAGGAAATCCTTGCGGTCTTGCTGCGTGCCGCCTATATGAGCGGCGAGTCCCAGGCTTTGAAGCTGCTATTGAATGGTGAAGACCTCAGCGAAGGCAGCAGAATGCTGAACTACGCACGCTACTTGTCCGAGTACCAGCTAGGCAAGATCGCACAGTATCAGCAGACCCTGGACCAACTTGCCACAGTAGAGGCCAATCGAGAGTCGACGCTCGATGAACTCGAGTCCCGCCTGCAGGAACTGGAACAGGAGCAAAACGCACTCGCGCGACTGCAGGCAGAGCGTAGCGAGGCAGTGAATACCCTGGCGTCGACTATCAGCGCGCGCAATTCAGAACTCGAACAATTGCTGCTGGACAGGGCGGAACTGGAAAACCTGTTGCAAGAGATTGCCAGGACCATGGAGGGTATTCGCTCCTTCGATGATGTACCGCCATTCGCAGAACGGCGCGGTGAACTCGACCCACCGCTGTCCGGCCCACTGGTCAGCCGCTTTGGTGACAGCTATGGCGGCGGTAGTCTCAGGCGCCTGGGAATTGTCATCGGCAGTGAAATCGGCACGGTCGTCAATGCCATCCACGCCGGCCAGGTCGTGTTTGCCAATTGGCTGCGGGGCTCCGGGCTGCTTGTGGTGATCGATCACGGCGAGGGCTTCATGAGCCTCTATGGAGGCAATGAGGCGCTGGCGGTAGCCGCCGGTAACTGGGTGGATGCGGGCACGGTGATCGCCACCTCGGGAAATGGCGTATCCAATCAGGCAGGCGTCTATGTCGAGATCAGGCGCAATGGCCAGCCCCAGAATCCTGCCGATTGGCTTAAGCTTTGAATTTCAGCGGGTTTTTGTGAGTCTGGACGTATAAATCGTCGATGTCATTTGCCAATTCCAGAGTAAACTGGAACTATTGAGGACTTATTTATCGCAACCGCTTCTCGCAACACCCATTGCCGGTCGCTTGACCCGATCGGCGATGCCAGGTAACAGGCGCTCACCCCCGGTGAGCTACAGGTTCTACATATGACTATTCTTCCTTCTATTCGACGCGCTTCCCTCGTTCTCGGCATAGGCCTGGGCATTGGACTCAGCCTGAGCCCCGTGGCTTCTGCCCAGACCGAACAGGCGCAGGCACGGCCCTTACCCATCGACGAGGTGCGCATGTTCACCGAGGCGCTGGATCGCATTCGCATGGCCTACGTGGAAGAAATTGACGACAGGACCCTGCTGGAACACGCGATCAGGGGTATGTTGTCCGGACTGGATCCTCATTCTGCCTACCTGGCGGGCAGCGAGTATGACGTGCTGCAGGAAACCACCACCGGCGAATTCGGCGGCCTGGGCATCGAAGTCGGCCGGGAAGATGGCTATATCAAGGTCATAAGCCCTATCGATGATACACCGGCCGATCGGGCAGGCATCGAGGCGGGTGACCTGATCATCCAGATCGATGGTCATCCATTGCGCCAATTGACGCCGGAAGAAGCTGCCAACATGATGCGGGGCGAACCCGGCACTGAAGTCACCGTCACCATATCACGCCCTGGGTTGGAGCCCTTCGATCTCACCATCGTACGGGAAGTCATCTCCATCGCCAGCGTGCGGAGCATGATGCTGGAACCGGGCTACGCCTATCTGCGAATCTCCCAGTTCCGGGTGAACACCGGGGAAGAATTGGAGAAGGAAATCGCCGAGCTCTACGAGGAGCATGGCGCCCTCAAGGGAATGGTGCTGGATCTGCGCAACAACCCCGGTGGCGTGCTGCAGTCCTCCGTGAGAGTCGTTGACAGTTTTGTAGACCAGGGTCGAATCGTCTATACCGAGGGTCGGTTGGAAGGCAACGACATGGAGTTTTCTGCGACCCTGAACACTATCGCGCCTGACATCCCCCTGGTGGTCCTGATCAATAACGGGTCGGCATCAGCCTCGGAGATCGTCGCGGGTGCCCTGCAGGATCACGGCCGCGCCATCATCATGGGCACCCAGAGCTTCGGCAAGGGTTCGGTGCAGACAGTACTGCCCCTGGATGAGAGTCGTGCCATCAAACTCACCACATCCCTCTACTTCACCCCCAGCGGCCGCTCGATTCAGGCGCAGGGTATTACACCGGATATCATCGTCGATGACGCTTTCGTTACCCGGCGCTCGCGCTCCTTCACCCAGGCCAATGAAGCCGCCCTGCCGGGCAGGCTTGCCAATGGTAATGGCGTAGAAGAGGTGGATAGCCAGGAAGAGATGACAGAGGCCCTGATCTCGGCCGAAGAAGTGCTGGTAACAGACTATCCGCTTAATGAGGCGCTGAATGTGTTGAAAGGGATCAATGCCTTCAAGCCTGCACAGCGGAGTGGTTCAGGCTCCTTTGCGCAGCGCCAGAATTAATCTCCTACAGAATTCGCATTTCGATGCCTTTGGCAGCCATGTAGTCCTTGGCTTCCTGGATCGAGTATTCCTGAAAGTGGAAGATGCTGGCCGCAAGCACGGCGTCGGCTTCGCCTTCCAGGACGCCTTCTGCTAGGTGCTCGAGATTACCCACACCGCCTGAAGCGATTATTGGCACTTGCACGGCACGACTGGCCGCCTTGTTAAGTGCCAGGTCGAATCCTTTCTTGGTGCCGTCCCTGTCCATGCTGGTCAGAAGTATCTCTCCCGCGCCGTATTCCACCATGCGCTTAATCCAGTCGATGGCATCCAGCCCGGTAGGGTTACGCCCACCATGTGTGAATATTTCCCAGCGCGGCGCTTCGACCTCTTGCGACACGCGCTTGGCATCCACAGCCACGACGATGCACTGTGAGCCGAAGCGTTGTGCCGCTTCCCGCACGAATTCCGGATTTTTCACGGCTGCCGTGTTGATGGCGACCTTGTCAGCGCCGGCATTGAGCATGGTGCGGATGTCTTCCAGGGTTCGGATGCCCCCGCCCACTGTTAAGGGGATGAAGACCTGGCCGGCAATGGCGCGCACAGTATCCACCGTGGTAGCGCGTTCTTCGTGACTGGCGGTGATATCGAGGAAGGTAATCTCGTCGGCGCCGGCGTCGCAGTAGCGCTTGGAAACCTCGACGGGATCGCCGGCATCGCGAATGTCGACAAACTGAACGCCTTTTACAACCCTGCCGTTCTCGCAGTCCAGGCAGGGAATGATTCGTTTAGCCAGTGACATTTCTGAGTATCCCGCGCTGCCTGTTAAGCCTGATCGCCACTATCGCAATAGGTCTGGGCTTCGGCGAGGTCGAGTTTGTTGTCGTAGATCGCCCGGCCGGTGATGACGCCGATGATACCGGCGCCTGTCGTGGTCTTGCAGGCCGCCTTCAGGTCCACGATGTCAGCCAGCTTGGCGATACCGCCGGAGGCAATGATGGGAATGCTGGACTGCTCGGCCAGTTCGACCGTGGCATCGATATTGACGCCCTGCATCATGCCGTCACGCGCGATGTCGGTGTACACGATGGCGACCACACCCATGCCCGTGAAACGCCTGACCACGTCTATCACGTCCAGTTCCGAGACATCGGCCCAGCCCTCGGTGGCTACCTTGCCGTCGACAGCATCGAGCCCGACGATTATCTTGCCTGGAAACTCTGCACAGGCCGCCTGCACGAATTCCGGGTCTTTCACCGCCTGGGTACCGATGATGAGGTAACTGACACCGGCGTCTATATAGAAGCGTGCCGCCTCCAGGTTGCGGATGCCGCCACCGATCTGAATCGGCAGGTCGGGGAACTGCCTGGCGATGGCGGCTACTATTTCCCCATTCACCGGCGTGCCCGCGAAGGCACCATTGAGATCCACGATGTGCAGGCGGCGAGCGCCCTTCTCTACCCAGCGCGCGGCCTGTTCCAGGGGATCGTCGGAAAACACGGTGGAGTCTTCCATGCGTCCCTGGCGCAGGCGTACACACTGCCCATCTTTCAAGTCAATTGCGGGTATCACTAGCATGGCGTTATCGAGAACCGTCCCACTGTAAGAAGTTGCGTAACAAGGCGAGTCCTACCGCCTGGCTTTTTTCCGGATGAAACTGGGTGGCGAAGATATTGTCACTCGCCAGGGTTGTCGAGAAGTCCACACCGTAGTGGGTGACCCCGGTTTCCATGGTCTTGTCTTCTGCCTGCACGTAGTAACTGTGCACGAAATAGAAGCGGCTGTTGTCTGGTACCCCCTGCCACAGGGGATGGTCCTGGGTCTGCCTGACCTGGTTCCAGCCCATGTGGGGGACCTTGAGGCGCTGACCGTCTTCCATCAAGCCATCCCCAAAATACTTCACTTTACCCTGCATGAAACCGAGACAATCGACGCCGCCATTTTCCTCGCTGTGCTGCATCAGGGCCTGCATGCCGACGCAGATCGCCAACACGGGCTTCGATTTCATGGCATTGGCCACCATCTCACCCACATTGAGGCGATTGATCTCGGCCATGCAGTCGCGAATGGCGCCGACACCGGGAAAAATAACACGATCCGCCGCTGCAATAAGGGCCGGGTCGGGAGTGACTACAACGTCAGTCTCCTGTCCAAATTCTGACCCCACGTGTTCGACCGCCTTGGCAACGGAATGCAGGTTGCCCATGCCGTAATCGATTACTGCAACTTTGTTCATCTGACTTCGACTTCAGAAATGGCTCAGAGTGTGCCCTTGGTAGAAGGAATCACTCCGGATTGACGTGGGTCGGCTTCCATCGCCACACGCAAGGCCCGGCCAAACGCCTTAAAGATGGTTTCTATCTGGTGGTGGGCATTAGCGCCACGGATGTTATCGATGTGCAGGGTCACCATGGCATGGTTCACGAAGCCCTGGAAGAACTCATGAAACAGGTCCACGTCGAAATTGCCTACCGTGCCCTTAACGAATTGCACGTGGTATTCGAGACCGGGACGACCCGAGAAGTCTATGACAACCCGTGACAGGGCCTCATCCAGCGGCACATAGGCATGGCCATAGCGACGAATTCCTGTCTTGTCCAGGGCCTTGTTTACGGCCTGCCCCAGGGTAATCCCGATGTCCTCAACAGTGTGGTGCGCATCGATCTCGAGGTCACCCTGAGCCTTGATGGCCAGATCCACCAGGCCGTGGCGGGCAATTTGGTCCAGCATGTGGTCTAGAAACGGCAAGCCGGTTTCCACCTCGAGCTTGCCGCTGCCGTCGAGATTCACGGAAATGGTGATTTGGGTTTCTTTGGTGTTGCGTTCGACAGTGGCCTGTCGAGGTGTCGGAGCTGGCGCGCTCATGGTTCTGCCTGTTGAAGGAAAAGGCGCATTATAATGCCGCCTCCGCTCGAGTAAAAGGCTGCAATCGTGCATGAATCGGGCCGTTCCGGTAGACTACAGGCTCCGGTTTCGCGCCTGATTTTCCGATTTTCACCGACAAGAGTTTGCCGCTGTACCTATTATGAAGAATTTCTTCAAAGTCCTGATCGCACTGCTCGTAGTGCTGACAGCGGGATTCCTGCTGGCCCTGTCCCAGGTCAATACCGAACGCAACAAGCAGGCCATCCAGACGGCCGTGAGGGGCGCCACCGGTTACGAGCTGGTCATCGGGGGCGACCTGTCCCTCAGCGTCTTCCCCTCGCTGGGCCTTTCCCTGAATGACATTCGGGCACGAAATCCGGCCTTTCCCCAGGAATTGGCCTCGGCTCGTCGTGCCGTGTTGCAGATTGATCTGCTGTCCATACTGGGCGGTACGTTTCGGGTAGAAGAGATTACCGCCGAAGACTTGCACGCCAACTATTTCGTGCAGGCCGATGGCCGCAGCATCTGGACCATCGATGGCCGCGGTAATACCGAGCCTGCAGGCGGGGACGGGGCCAATGATTATCCCCTTGCAAGCCTTTCCATCGAGCGTTTGCGCATCGCCAATGCCAGCATCGATATTCAGGACCAGTCACAGGGGCTACGCTACCGGGTCGACAATCTGAATCTGGATTCCACGGACACCAATCTCGCGGGCCGGCCCTTCGCTATCGATCTGCAATTCGATTATGAAAACAATGGCATGTCGGCACCGGTGCCCATGTCACTGTATGCGGACGTCCGCGCTGACCTGGCGGCGGGCAGTGCCAGTCTCGACACAATTCGCTTGAGTGTAACCCCGATGTTGCTTGAGGGCTCAGCCACACTGGCCGGGTTGAATGAATCGCCCACACTGCAGGCGAATTTTTCCGCCGCGCCTTTTGATGTATTGGGCTTGATGGAATCACTGGCCCTGCGCGAGCCGAATCCTCAACTCGACCTGGCACTGGATAGTGGCCGTCAATTGAGCCTGCAAATGGAGGTTCAGGGGAATTCACAGCGCTTGTCTGTGCCAAGCCTTGCGATGGATTTCGCCGGGGCTTCGATAAACGCCAACGCCGAAGTGCGCTTCGCCACCGAGCTGGCGCCCACCAGCGTCAGCTACAGCGTCATCGCCGGCGATATAGACCTCACAGCCCTGTTTCCCAGCCCGAAAGAGACCGACGGGAACACTGCAATGGAACCCGCAGCAGAACCCGATCTCAACCAGGTAGCACAGCACCAACCGCAAACTGAAATTCCGGTAGAGCTGCTACGCTCAACCAGCCTGCTGGGATCGATTGCCATCGACTCCATCACCGCCAACACCCTGCGACTGGACAACATCAGTCTGTATACGAACATCGAAGACGGCGTGCTGGATGTCGAGCTCACACCGGTTGAATTATTTGAAGGCAATCTGCAGGGCACGCTGCGAATCGATGCACGCAATGCCACACCAGAACTGCAAATCAGCGCGGCAATCCAAGATCTCAACCTGGTAGAACTGGCACCTTCCGTGTCTCGCCTGAGCACGGTGACCGGTTTTCTCCAGGCCGAGTCCAACTACACTGCACGGGGACTGAGCACATCGGCCCTCATGGACTCCGTTTCCGGCAACACCGCCTTCAGGATAACCGAAAACTCGGTGGACATCGGCGTCATCAAGCAGGTCTTTACTGCCATCGCCGCATTGAGCCCAACGGGAGAAGCCATACAGCAGTGGCCCGATGTCATTCGGTTCAATTCCATGAGCGGCTACTGGTTACTCGATGACGGCCTGGACACTGGCCAGGAACTCAAGCTGCGTATGGACAATTTCGATGTTAGCGGTGGTGGCGGCCTGGACCTGGACGCGGGCACTTTCGACTATGATCTGCTATTCACCGTACTCGGCGAGCCTTTCACCCAGACTATTCCCATCAATAGCCTGTATCACGATGTGCCGTGGCCAGTAGACTGCAGCGCCGCATTTGACGACCCTGTGAATCGCTATTGCCGTCCTGACTTTACCCAGGTGCGTGAGATATTTGGCCAGATCGGCACCAATGCTGTACGCAACCAACTGGAAGAAGTCATCACCGACCAGGCACCCTCTGAACTGCAGGATTCGGCGCGCGGCTTACTGCGCAGCATCTTCAACTAAATCAGCATTACAGCCCCCAGGGTCTGCGCAATGAAGTACAGTTCTCCCAATTTCGCTGACAGGGTCCTGCACTGGTTTGCCCGGCACGGGCGCAAAGACCTGCCCTGGCAACAGGATCCGACACCCTACCGCGTCTGGGTTTCGGAAATCATGCTGCAGCAGACCCAGGTCGGCACCGTCATCGATTACTATCGGCGCTTCATGGCGCGCTTCCCCGATGTTCACTCCCTGGCCAGCGCCGAACTGGATCAGGTCTTGCACCTGTGGACCGGCCTCGGCTACTACGCCCGGGCACGCAACCTGCACAAGGCGGCGACCCTCATCGTGGCCGAGCACAATGGCAAGTTTCCCGCGGACGTGAGCGCCCTGGAATCCTTGCCCGGCATAGGCCGTTCCACCGCTGGCGCCATCGCTGCCCTGTCCATGAATATTCGTGCCCCCATCCTGGATGGCAACGTCAAACGGGTACTCACCCGCTACCACGGCATCGAAGGCTGGCCGGAACAATCCGCCAACAAGGCCAGACTATGGCAGCTGGCAGACGCACTCACCCCGGACCGGCGGGTGGCCAACTACACCCAGGCCATGATGGACCTGGGCGCGATGCTGTGTACCCGGTCCCGGCCAGACTGCGGTAGCTGCCCCCTCAGCGATGGCTGCATAGCCTGTAAAGAGGACCGGCAGGCCGAGATTCCGGGCAAGAAGCCCAAAAAAGCATTGCCCGTGAAATCTGTCGTGATGTACATCATCCAGAACGATGACGGCGATGTGATGCTGGAGAAGCGACCTGCCCAGGGGATCTGGGGTGGGCTGTACTCGTTTCCGGAGTATGAGCAGGGTCCTGCTCAAGCACTTGCCGAACCCAAAATGACAGTGGACTGGGTCCTGCATCCTGCCCAGGCGAAGGCGAACAAGCCTGGCCTGCTTTCGGGTTTTCCTGTTACCGAAGTCGACTCAGAGTCCGTCACCGAGCTTCCCCCGTTGCGACATACCTTCAGTCACTACCACCTGGACATCACCCCGGTGCATAGCCGCTTCAGGGGCAGACACCGGGAGTTTGCTGAACCCCAGCGTTACATCTGGTACCCTCTCGACGGTTCAATAGAGGTTGGCCTGGCTGCACCGATCAAGAAATTGCTGGCTCGCCTCCCCGAGTAGCAGGAGATTAAACACGATGACACGCATGGTGAATTGCAGGAAGTACGGTAAGGAACTGCCTGGACTCCCCGCGCCTCCCTATCCCGGCGCCAAGGGCCAGGAAATCTTTGAAACCGTTTCCCTGCAGGCCTGGCAGGAATGGCTGGCGCAGCAGACCATGCTCATCAACGAAAAACAGCTCAGTCTCGTGGATCCCGCGGCCCGTGAATACCTGCAACAGGAAATGGAAAAATTCATGAGCAACGAGGCCCATGACGTGGCGGAAGGTTATGTGCCACCGGAAGACTGAGAGCCGCTCAGAGCGCCTCTAGCCAGGCCGTCAATGCGCCCATCGCCTGGTCGATGCGTGGGCAAATCTGGTGTACCGCTCCCTCAGGGTCTGACTCAATGAGTGACACCTGCTGCAAGGCAGTGTCGCCATCGAAGTCCACGTAGGAGAGGCGCAGGCTCAACTCCTGCGCCGCGCGACCGAAGGCTGTTCCCGGCAAACAGGCAAACCCTGCCTCCATCAGCAAGGCCTCGGCCAGCGCGGCACTGTCGCTGATGCCCTTCCGCCCCAGCATCTCCCGATAGTTCTCGAAATTGCAGAACAGATAGAACCCGCCCGTGCCTTCAGGCTCGGTGATACCACAGGACAACAGCCTGCTTCGCACTATGCCCTGCACAAAGGCGAGTATGCGGCGCGAATCCGCCACATACTGCTCAATCTCTTCACTCTCAACAAAGGCACTCACTGCCGCATGCTGAATAGGAGCACTGGCAGAGGTATAGGTTTCACTGGCCATGGCGGCCACGGTGTTTCCCAGGGTCTGCAGGGAATCCGGAAACGCCGCAATGCCCAGGCGCCAGCCACCTGCCCCGCACCACTTGCTGAGCCCGGTGGTCACGACGGTGCCCTGCGGGTAGAAGCGCGCGATAGACAAATGCTCACCCCGGTGATCCACCTCGGCATAGATCTCGTCGCTCAGCACCAGGATACCCAGCTCCCGCGCAGCATCCGCCAGGGCCCGGAGCTGCGCAGCCCGGTACGTGGTGCCGGCCGGGTTATTCGGGTAGTTGAGCAGAAGGATGCCTGTCTTACCGTCCAGCTTGCCACGGCAGGCTTCAAGCAAGGCCGCGGGCCGGAGACACCAGTCATCCTCCTCGTGAGTATCGACCCAGATCGCCCTGTTGCCGGCGAGCCGGGATTGGGGCTGGTAGGAAACCCAACTGGGAGACGGGAGAATGAGTACCGAATCCAGCGCCATCTGGATCAGGAACAGAAGCTCCTTGGAACCGGGGGCTACCAGTATATTGTCGGCAGTGAAATGCAGGTCAAAGCGGCGAGCAAACCACGCCGACACGGCCTTGCGCAGGGACAACAGGCCGCGTACCGGCAGATAGTCTTTCTGGTGGGCATTATCCCTGAGCGCCTGCACCACACGATCGGGCACCGGAAACGGGGACTGGCCCAGGCCAAAATTGAATACGGTCTTCCCTTCTGCAAGCAATGCCTGTCGGCGCTCGTTGATCGCCAGGGTGGCGGAGGCCACCAGGCCGGACTGCCGCGGATGCAGCGTGAGGGTGGGCGCTGAAGTAGTCACTGAGTCGGGCATGGGCAAGCGACCTGGAAGGAAACGAGAACTGGTCGAATTCTAGTCCGAATCCCTGCCAATCTCGACAAAATCCTTGGGCCCGCCGATTGCAGCACTAATCCCCCTGAACCCGGCGGCTGGCTTGACTCAGGGCCCCAGACACTATTTAATACGCGGCTCGCGAAAAGCGGCATGCTTCGGACCCTGACCGGGTACTCTCGAGAAGTATCGACCCAATGCGCCCAGGTAGCTCAGTTGGTAGAGCAGGGGATTGAAAATCCCCGTGTCGGTGGTTCGATTCCGCCCCTGGGCACCACCCAACTTTAGAAGTCTCTGTAATCCCTACAGTTTTCACAGATCTGGGATTAGAGTAGACAATGAAGTATACAAATAAACACCCTTCTTACACTTACCGGAAAGACTCCTACTATTATTTTTCTCGTGCTGTTCCTTGTGATCTAAGGCAACACTATTCCACTTCACGCCTTGTAATTTGCTTACACACGAAGTCTCACTACAGAGCTAAACTGGCTTCCAGAAATAAAGTCTACTATCGATACCTCAATAGATTCGGATGACCAGTCTTCGACGACCTGGATTTTCAACTCTGACAGACTAATTAATGTCGAAAGGGTAGAGTTCAACGACAAGAAAATTGCTCTGTATATCGAAGGTCATGCTGGCGCCGTAGCCAAATTACTGGGCGCCTTTCTTGGAGCAAATGGCATTGCAAATAGCCATTATGTGAGAATTGGATCAGAGCTTCTGGATGGCGGAGTCAGTTACGATAACTTGCTGCAAATGGCCTTGAGCTCTGTTTTCGGCGAAACATCATCTGCAAGCGATCTGATCAGAACATTTTATGAAAACCTGACTCGCCAAACAGCCCCACAGGAAATCGTCAGCACTTATTCCTACTTGATTGAAACCGGTTTGTTGACCGCGACCAGTCTCGCCGCTCAAGTCATCGATCATCCACTGAATATCGAAAACATCAACCTTGTCGGACTTTCCTTAACTGGCCTGGAGTATGCATAAAGGAGAATAAAAAAGAGACGCGGATTATTTAGCATCCCTTTCCTCTTGTCTCACTGTGCGATCACAACCCGCACCGCCGCATCTGGTTCAACATCCAGCGGACATATGCCTTGCGCCATACAGCTTCGGGTGACACCGAAATACGCGGTACCTGGACTTAGCGTATCGGTATCGGTCAAAGTAAATAAGACTCTATTGCCTGTCACTTTGGCGAAGCCATATTGCTGGCCAGCATGACTGGAACCAAGAGAAGTCCAGCGTCGGCTGGCTGGCTGCCAGATAAGCAAGGTAAGCGGCTTTTCGGGGCTTAGATCATCATTGATCGCAAGCGCATCTACATTGATCGATTGCCCTCTTATGACATAGGCAGTCACCTGCATGATTGCAGAGTCTCTCCCCTGCGCGGCGATGGGATACAGAATTATGAGCCCAAGCAGCAACTTGAAGAGCCGATAGCGATTTTTCATTGCATCTCTTTACCGCATGATATTCCTGAGCGGACACTCCAAGACTAACCGGTGTTCAGCCTTGCGATCAAAGTACCTGTAAGCTAACCACCTTCATTGCCTCAAGCCTGCCTGAACACCGTCGATGCAGACAACGCCCCGAATCTCATTCGCAATCGCCTGCAGAGGCTCCCTTATGGTTTCCTGCAGCGTCCAAGGCCCGTTTATCACCAGCATACCTGTCGCCCGCATCCCTTTAGAGGTGCTTCGTGTTTCCAGCTGTAACTCGATCCTGACGAGGTGCTCTCCGCCCAGACGTGCAAGCTTCCTGAGCATTGCCTGCAGGGGTTGCGGAGCCACCACGGGATACCAGATGGCAAACACAGCGTTCGGCATGCGCCGCAATCCCTCCTTTACCGCCTCCAGGACCTTGTAGTAGTCAGAATCCAGTTCATAGGATGGATCTATCAGGACCAGCGCCCTGGCATTCTGCACGGGCAACTGGGATTTCACCGACACATAACCATCGGAGCAAAACACGCGTACCCTGCGGTCCTTCCGAAACAGGGGGGCCAGCGTCTCATATTCCCTGGGATGGAGTTCGAAGAGACGCAGCTCGTCCTGATCCCGCAGCAGTCTGGCCGCGATCAATGGTGATCCTGGATATCGATCTTCAATGAGATAATTGCCGACGAGATCACCGTAGACCCCGGCTCCCTCAGGCAAGGTTGACAGGTCAATTGCGCCTATACCGGACTTGAATTCGCCCGTCTTCTTGCTCATCTCGCTACTGAGCGCATACAGGCCGGCGCCGGAGTGTGTGTCTATGTAACGAATCGGGGACGGCTTGGTCTTTAGATAATCAATAATCTGCACCAGCACGAGATGCTTCAACAGATCGGCAAAGTTGCCAGCATGAAAGCCATGGCGGTAGCTGAGCAAGGTCAGTATTCGCTGTACTTGCGCGCACTACCGCGCACCTGTTCGGCAGGGTATTTGCGGGCATTGTCTTGCAGTTTGCTGTGGGCAGCCGCAATCAGGTCTATGCCCAGCCTATCGCTGAGCAGCAGGCTGTAAAGCAGAATGTCGGCCAACTCCTCAGCCGCACGGGACTGGGCCTGATCGTCCAGCGCGGCGGACTGCTGCTCGGTCAGCCATTGAAAAATCTCCAGCAGCTCAGCCGCTTCGACAGACAGGGCCATGGACAGATTCTTTGGCGAATGAAACTGCTTCCAGTCCCGTTCCTGGACAAAGTCTGCCAGCTGCCGTTTCAGGCGTTCGACACCAGAGTCCTGCATAATTCGATTCCCTTCCCACTCTTGTCGGCGATGAGTCCAATAAGGCTGCACGACTGCGCATGCCAGCACCTGAAGATTATCACTTCTTCTTGCCGGGGAGGGACAGTTATTTTAGTGGCGAGCCCTCTCATAGACATCCAGAAGCTGCCCGATCGCCTGCTCCAGGCCATTAGCATTCATGCGGGTGATCGCTCGCTCTGCAACATCCGAGTTACTGTCGATGACAGCCAGTTGGGCGGCGAGTTCGTTCCTGAACTGCAGTTCCAGTGGACTTTTGGCAAGCGCTGCGAACGCCTGATCCAGTGCTGCCCGGTTTTCTTCGTTCTGCACGTTTCGGAATCGGGTAGCCGCACGGCCGAGATCAACCAGTCTTGTCTCTGTTTCCGTGTCCGCATGTAAAGAAGCTGACCGGGCAATATCCACGGTACTGCTGAGCGCGCCATTGAGCGCCGCCTGTCCACGCAGAAAATCCGAGAGCGTGAATTCCATTTCGGCGGAAACGCGCAGAACCTCATCTGCCAGATCTGTTAGCGATTACCGCTGCGAAGACTCGAGGCTGGAAGGTGGGTAGCGTACTGCCTTCGCATCACGCAGCAGTTCTATATGGGCGTGCTGCAGATAGTCGAAGTGCAGGACTTCGGCGCTACGCAGGCGATTTACTTCTTCAGCTAGGAGAGCGGGCGCAGTTTGTAGCCTGCCCAACGCCTCCCTATAGGCTGTCTCATGGGCACCGGTGTTCCCTGCTGCTACGTGTGTGCTCCAAAGCAGGGAGGCCAGTAACGGAATACACAGAGCCTTTCTGAGTGTTGAACTGTCTGATTTATCTCTCATTGCATCATCTCCCCTGATTGACCATGGTGACTGGAATGCATCATCTGATGATGATTGGCGCCATGGGACATTGCGCCATGCTGGCCACCCATCGCGGCACCATGCCCATGCTGCTGTCTTTGTTCATCCATCTGCTGTAACTGCTGGCGCATCTGCTGTTGCATGCCATGCCGTTCTCCCTGCTGATGCATGCCGCTCATCATGTCCATTCCCATACCCATGCCTCTGCCAGCAAACATCTGACTACTGGTGCTGCGCAGGAAGGCGCTAATATCATCTACATCATTCGCTGGCAGAGTCCGGCCGAGTTGCAGTTGCGCCATACGCTGTACTGCTTCGTCCAGATCGGAATCACTGCCATCATGGAAATAAGGAGGGGTCAGTGCAACACTATGCAAAGTCGGCACTTTGAATACGTGGCGGTCGCCCTCGCGCTCTGTGCGTCCATAGAGCCCATCGTCAGCTGCTGTAGCCGCACGCTCAATAAAATACTCTGAACTGACACCCAGTCGCTGATAGGAGTTGCCACCCAGGTTTATGCCGTTGTGGCATGAGCTACAGCCGACTTCCTGAAAGCGATTCCAGCCGCGTTGCTCCTGCTCACTCAAGGCATTCTTGTCACCATCCAGATAGGCGTTGAAGCGTGAATCACCGCGCACCATATTCCGCGTATGCTGCGCGATGGCATTCCCGATGTTTTCAATGGTGACGCCATCCGGATAGATTGCGTCGAACTGACGGGCGTAGGCGGGGTCATTCGCCACAAAATCGACGACCGCCTGCAGATCATGTCCCATCTCAACCGGATTGCTCAGCGGCCCCAGCGCCTGCTCATCGAGATCGAAGGCGCGCCCATCCCAGAACTGTCGAAAATTGAATGCGGCGTTAAATACGGTCGGTGCGTTCACGCTACCGAGTCGTCCGTTGATGCCGGTCGACACTGGCCGTCGATCCGCACCGCCGGTCATACCCATATGGCAACTCATGCAGGATACCGAATTATTGGCGGACAGGCGGGCATCGTGAAACAGATCGAAGCCCAACTGACGCTTACCGGGATCTGCGGGAAAGTCAGCGGCCTCCGGTATCGGTCTCGTCACCTCATCAGCTAACACATGGTCTTTGGCAGAGGCTATCCATGACGCTTCGCCACGTGCTTGCTGAAATTTGAGATAGGCCTCGTCGTCACCTTCTGCAGCCTGGATAACCGCAACCGGCCATCCCAGCAGCATTAATAGGAGAGTGAACCTGTTCATACGCATCGCTCCTTAATTGCAATTCAAGACCTGCCGCATCGGAAGTTGTTGGCAGCAGATGTCCCACAATTAAAGTTTGCGCCAGAATGCATTTATTACAATAAGACAAAATGTCGCAGTTTCAGGACGTGACTATTTGCAACAAAGTTTTACCCGGAAAACCCCGATAAATAACATCGAGTTAGAGAAAAGAAGCGAATAGAAATGTTTCCTATTCCTTTTCGTGACAGAAATTTTTTAACTGAGCCATGCCGTCAAGTAAAGTTGCGGCCTCGCTGTATTGGGGTACCAGTCCCTCACCCAAATGCATTGCCATCCTGCCTTCACACACTCTTTTTCCTGTCCTAGCTTTAATTAGGCCTGAATTCCAGCCAGAATAGAGCAACTCAACGTAAACGCACCGGGTGGACCAGATGCCTATCTCGCGAAGACACTTACTACAAATCAGCAGCGGCCTGGGCCTCGCAGCGACAGGGCTCGGTTATTCTGCCGCGACTCTGGCGGCGACAGCCAATACCCCAATTAAACCGCAGCGACTGCGCCCGGGCATGACGGTCGGGCTGGTCACGCCAGCGAGCAATGTACCGGAAGATGAAGATTTACTGGCCGCCATGGATTTCGTCCGCTCTCTGGGATTCGAAGCCAGGGCGGCAGCGAACCTGCGCAGCCGCAGAGCGTACCTGGCCGGTACCGATCAGCAGCGTGCCGATGACCTGAATGCCCTGTTTGCCGATCCTGAAGTGGATGCCATCTTCTGCGTGCGGGGCGGCTACGGCTCCGGTCGATTACTGCGTGATCTCGACTACGACATGATTGCCCGCAATCCCAAGATCATCATGGGCTATAGCGATATCACCGCAATTCTCAACGCCATTCATTTGCGCACCGGACTGCTTACGTTCCATGGTCCAATTGCAGGCGACAATTTTTCAGATTACACCTACGAGCAATACCGGCGGGTGCTGGTGGATACAGAACCCACTACCCGTATCGGGGAGCCACCCCAATTCGAAACCAGACCCGGGGTAGTCGAGCGCAGCAATCGACTCACACCCATCGTTCCCGGATCGGCAGAAGGCCATTTGATCGGGGGCAATCTCTCATTGTTGGTCACACTGATGGGCACACCATTCGAACCATACTTCGACGGTGCCATCCTGTTCATGGAAGACGTCTCCGAACCGCCTTACAGCGTGGACCGCATGCTCACCCACCTCTGGTTGACTGGCAAACTGGAACGGGTCGCTGGCATCGTGTTTGGCAAATTCACCGACGATGACTACGACAGCAATACCCTGAGTATGGAACAGGTTCTGCGAGAACGCTGCGAACCCCTTGACATTCCAACACTGCGGGGTGTCATGATCGGCCACATCGACGACAAGACGGTAGTGCCTATCGGTGCCCGTGCGCGACTCGATGTAGATGCCGGCACGTTAACCTTGCTTGAACAGGCAGTACTCTAGGAAGCGCTGGCTAACAAGATCGAAGTGCTCTTAACGATAGGCTGTGGTGAATTCCCACAGCCCTGCCGGTTTCTAGTCAGCAGAAGTGGCCTCCATGCGGGGAAGATGCAGGACCCACTGCACTGCCAGAATGAAGGTAGGCAATCCAAGCGTCACCAACAGGGTCTGGTTCATGCTAAGACCAAACCACATTTCCGGTGACTGGCCACAGAACCCGTCTGCTCGGAACAGGACGGGAATCCACTCATCCAGCATCATGAACTCAGGGAATCCCGCGCCCATAGAGCAACTGGAGATGACTGTGCCCATCTCAACGCCGTAGGAATACCAGCTTGTGTACAGCGCCCCACCCATAAAGAAGAGCGTGAGGGTCAGCGCAGACCAGCGTAACCAGAACTTGTCGCTGACGAAGGCGCCAAAGATTGCAGAGAACATCGCGCCATAAACCCAGGCCCTGATCTGTACACACAGGGCACAGGGGTAATACTCTAGTGCGTACTGCCAAAAGAGCGCTATAGCCTCCATCAGCAACAGATAGCTTGCGCCGGCGACCCAATACAGGCGCTTGCCACAAATTCCATAGATTCTAGTTAACACGTTTTGCTTCCTGTTCTCGCGGTCCTGCGGAGCGGCCTGGCAGCACCCGCTATGGCTGTCTCGTTTATCTGTAAATTGCACCGAATGGCTTGATTATCGCCGCACTGGCGGGCTTTGTGAAGGCCGATACGGAACCCGTAGGAGTGGATTACTGCTCCCCGGGCACAATAATCCAGCCACTATGGACACAGCAGAGGCCGAATCAGATGACGAAAAGCCTTTGAATTCACCAAAGCAGTCGACCGGAATATACTTGTGCCGTTGCGGGTCTCCTGTGAGTATCTGTTTCAATGTGTGATGTAGGCCAACTCAATGAGAATCAATGTAATCCGTCTTCTGCTCGTCGTGGCGTGTTTGTTAGCGAATCAGGCGCGTGCCGAATTTGACCATGGATTGTGGGATACCTTGTTGAAGAGGCATAGTGTGAGCGCCGATGGCGGTATCAACACCCGTGTCGATTACGCCGGAATGCAGTCCGATGCCAGGGCGTTGCAAGAGTACCTGGACAGTATTGCATCGATCTCTCGCAGCGAATTCGACAGCTGGGATGTCGATGAGCAACTCGCCTTCCTCATCAATACCTACAACGCGGCGACTGTGCAACTGGTACTCAGTGAATATCCGGAACTCGACTCGATCCGGGACATCGGCTTCCTGTTCAACTCACCTTTCCGACGCCAATTCATCTCCCTGTTTGCAGAAGAAGTATCACTCGACGATATCGAGCATGGCATGATCAGAGGCTGGCCGCGGTTTGAGGAGCCAAGGATTCATTTCGCCGTGAATTGCGCCGCAGTCAGCTGCCCTCCACTGCGTGCGGAAGCCTATCGAGGCAATAGCCTCGACTCACAGTTGGAGGCCAATACCCGCTCGTTCCTCTCCAACCGCCAGATCAATTTCCTGTCCGGAGACACGTTGCGGGTTTCAAAGATATTCGACTGGTATGGTGACGATTTTTCAAGGGGCTGGAGCGGAGTCGGCAGCCTTGAGGAATTTCTCTCGAGCTATAGCGAAGAACTCGGCCTGGATACCGAACAAGCCAAGCAGCTCGCCGAAGGCAAAACAAGGATACGCTATACAGACTATGATTGGAGCTTGAACAGCACGCAATGACTTCCATAGTCATAGCAGCAAGCTGCTGAGGTCTCGCACGATTACTACTGCTTTAGTACTTATCTGTTGAAGTCCAGACTTCCGTAAACTGGTTCACCGGCAAACAGGGTGAGCAGTACACTGGCCTCCGAAATCTCGGCTGGGTCGATCTCGAACAGGTTGCGATCCAGCACGATCAGATCGGCCAGCTTGCCGACCTCGATAGAACCCGTGCGATCCTCAAGACCGTTGAGATAGGCGGCATTGCGGGTAAACGCTACAAGTGCCGATTCCAGTGACAGGCGTTCCTCGGGCTGCATCACCGGCATCGCATCGCCACCGGGTGGAAGCCGCGTGACTGCGGTTTCAATCTGTGGAAACGGATTGGCGGTGGTCACCGACCAGTCACTACCGAAGGCAATCATGCCACCGGCATCCTCGATGGATTTCATGGGATACATCCACTGGGCCCGATCTTCACCGATGAACGGCACGGTGAGCTCGGTGACATAGGCATCGTTATAGGCCCACACCGGCTGGAAGTTGGCGATGACGTCAAGCTCCGCGAAACGGGAGAAATCATCGGGGTGAATAATCTGCAAGTGAGAGATATGGTGACGCAGCCCGCTGGGGCCGTTGCCTGTACGAGCCGCCTCTATCGCATCCAGGGATTCACGAATAGCGCGGTCGCCAATGGCATGGAAATGCACCTGGAATCCCACTCTGTCCAGCTCGGTCACGATTTCATTCAGGCGGGCCGGTTCAATCATGCTGATGCCGCGACTGCCACTGGGAATAAAATACGGTTCCAGCATGGCGGCGGTGTAATTTTCCATGACACCGTCCTGCATGATCTTCACCGTGCCGGCGCGCAACAAACCACCATCTTCGAATTCGGCACGTAGCGCCAACAGCGTTTCTACCTGTTCCAGACCCTGGTTGCGATCCCAGCGCAGTGAGGCCAGCACTCGCATATTTATCTCATCGCGTTCAATCAGGTTACGGTAAGCCAGCAGGTCATCGCGACGTACGCTGGCGTCGGTGAATGCGGTAATGCCATAGCCATGGAGCAGGTCACGGGCATATTCCAGGCCTCGGATTCGGTCCTCCACCGAGACCGGGGGTACCAGGCGGCTGACAAGGCTCATGGCCCCTTCCTGCAGGCTTCCCAACACATCGCCGCTCAAAGGGTCGCGATCGATAACACCATCGACTGGATCCGGTGTGTTGCGATCGATGCCCGCCAGTTCCAGGGCGCGGCTATTGGCCCAGCCGGTGTGACCGTCCTGGGAAACCAGGAAGACCGGCCGGTCTGGCACCAGGTCGTCGATGAAGGCCTTGCTCGGTGCCCCGCCGGGACCGAACACCGACATTGACCACCCTCCCCCGGTAATCCAGTCCAATTCGGGGTTGGCACTGGCGTAGTCGAGGATGGCGCGACGGTAGGCATCCAGGTCATCGAGGCCGTTCAGGTCGCACTGCGCGGCTTCCACCCCGGAACTGATCGGGTGTATGTGGCTGTCCTGGAAGGCTGGCAGCATCATGCGTCCCCCCAGGTCCACCGAGAGGCTGGCAGCGCCAAGGTATGCCTGGGCTCCACTGTCATCACCGACGTAGACGATCTCTCCCCCGCGAACTGCCACAGCCTGTGCCCAGGAACCCGAGTCATCCACGGTATAGACGCGGCCGTTGGTGAATACGGTATCCGCAGGCTCTGGCGTCGATGATTGGGCAGTTGTCTGGGTAGCTGGAGCAGGTGACCCGGTTGATGCCTGTTCACTGCAGCTCGCCAGCATCACCGCCACTATCAAGCATGATGTAACTGACATTCTTTTCATGGCGGCAAGTGTAAGATCCCGCACAGTGCTTGTATAGAGCACGGCGCGCCGCAGACACCGGCAGCAGCGCGGCACGGCGGGGAGAATTGCGAGTGAATTCGCGGCGCTCTCCGATTCAGTACTGTGCCAGGTTGCGTTGAAACACCTGCCAGTAATACCACTTCGCCACGACCTGCTCGGTGCCATCCTCGGTTAGTGTGGTCGTAACGGGATCCCTGCCAATGACCTGCCTGAATTCCTCAGGATCGCTGACCAACACCGCTGTCATCTCGTAGACCTTGCCGTCGATCTTCAGGCGCACCCGCGGATCACGCTCCATGTTCGCCCAGTAAGTCTTGTAGTGGGGAAACTCTCTGTCCAGCCGCTCGTCTCTTGCACTGCCGCCGATATAGAGCCGGTCGCCCCGGGGGGTCGGAAGAATCGTTACTGAGTGCGGAATACCGTACCAGGTGCGCGTCTCCAGCATGATGGTATTGCCAAGCTCCGGGTGCGCCACCTCCTGCACCCAGTCCCAGCCTGCAACCGGTTCACGCACTACCTCCCCGCTCAGCCACAGGCCTGGCCAGGTCATGCGACCTCGCTCATTGTAGGCCTGACTCGTATAGTCCATGTATTCAGGATCGAGCCCGGTGATGCGGAGGGAGAGCAGTGTGCCAACAAGAAGAACGGTGATTACCAGCAGACCTTTACCCAGCTTTTTCATGGATTTTTGCCTCCATTTTCTGATTATCAAACAACGTTAACAGAAGCCTCCTGCCGGGAATACCATGAATTACAGGACCTCTGCTTAGGGGACTGAGATGCCGGGTACCCGTCTTGCTTATTGCCGACCAATCTATTGAAGATTAGCGTAACCTTCCTCTAGGTCGTTCGTCCTATCACTATGCGCGATAGCCTTAATGATCCAATTCCCCGGGGGAACTCACTGATGTGCGACCCAATCCGCCTGAGCCTGATTCTGTGCCTGCTGGCGCTGCCGGCTACCGGACTCCCACAAAGCGCTGCGCCAGAAGCGGACCTACTGGTAGTCTTCGCGGCTGGCGGCTCTTCCTTTAGCGCAGCAGAAAAAATCCATATCGAAAACATAATCAGGCAAACTGAAACCGAGGTGCGCGCCCTGCTACCGAGGCTGCCAGACCTGATTAAGGTGACGGTTTTCCCTCTCGACAGAGACGTATCGTCGGTAGGCGGTGTCGTTGGCAGCGCCGATACGCCAAACACCGTGAGCATTCGCATTTCTACGCGCTTCGAAGGTGGGGTCATAGCGGCCAGCAACACCGGCCTCGCCGCCGCCCTGTATCACGAGTTTAACCACCTGGCGCGGGGCTGGATCATCGAGGGAAATCAATTCGGGCCAGGCATTCCCAGTGCGGCTATCAATGAGGGGCTTGCCAACGTATTCTCGGAAACCCATCCCAGGACCGCTTTCGCCGGCAACGCTTCTCCCGAGAACGCCTGCCAGTGGTGGCATGAGATCAACACCCTCCCCCTCGAAGCCAACTACGGCGACTGGATGGTCAGGCACCCCGACGGGCGCGATGCGATCGGCTATCGGGCGGGTAGTTATGTTATCCGTCAGGCGCTGGCCAACTCGGGACTCTCTATCGTGGCGCTCAGCAACAGATCCATCACCGAGATTCGACAGCTGATCAGCAGTTCCCAAGAGTAAGCTGACCAGCTGCCGGCAAGGTCTGAAGAGCAATATGCACGGCCACATCGACGCGGGGCGTTCAGAACCAGAATTTGATGCCGGCGATCCAGTGTGTATCGGCCCTGTCTTCACCCGGCAACAACAGGTCGGCCGTATCACCGTACTTCAGCACCCTCTCGATACCAAAATAAGGCGCCAACTGCCGATCAAATTCATAGCGCATGCGAAAACCCCACTTGACTAGGGAAAGTCCTGCGCCTTGCCGCATCACGGTATCGGTTTTTCCGTAAGTGTGTACATCGAGCCTCGGTTGCATGACCAGTCGTTGCGTCAGTAGCAGATCATACTCAGCCTCAATGTCGAGAAGCGTATTGCCGCCCTCGCCGATAAACAAACTGGCATCGACTTCGATCCAGTAAGGCGCCAGTCCCGCCAGGCCGATGGACGCCCAGTTCCTGTATCCCTCATCCCGTACCTCCCTGCGGGCGCCGAGACGAAGATCCCAGAATGGGGATATCGCCCTGGAATGCAGCAGGTCTATTTCTGCAACATCCAGGCTGTCATCGACAATTTCTATCTCACTGCGTAGCAGAAACCGGTTGTAGCTGTCCCCTATCCAGGCATGGCCTTCGAATTCGGTCGCATCAATGTCATGGGACTCGACGTATTCGAACCTGTCCACCCACAGCCCGGTAAAGACCATCTCGTCTGCAAGACCAAGCTGGTCTTCGGGCGCGAGCATGTACGGGCCCGAATCCCGCACATAGCCTCCGGAATACGCATGAGGATCCCGCAGCCCAGTGTTGTCGGAAGTCATGGGCTGCATACTCTGCATCGGGTTCTGATGCGCGCTCTCATGCGCATGGTCCGCAGCAGTTGCGTCCTGAGCAATCTCCGCGGCTGGCATTTCATGCTGAGCATTGTGACTGCTGTGATCAGGGGTGGCGTGCTGGTCGTGGTTGCTGTCCTGTGCATACACGGGATTCAGGAACAGGAGCAACAGACCAGTGAAAAGCGAGGAAAAAAATCTCATGCCACCACCACCTCACGAAACATGCCCGCGTCCATGTGCAGTAATAAGTGACAATGCCAGACCCAACGACCCAGCGCGTCGGCGGTTACCGAGAAGCTCACGCGCTGGGCAGGTTGCACAGGAATAATATGGCGGCGCGCCAGGAAGTTGCCATTCGCATCTTCCAGATCACTCCACATGCCATGCAGATGCATCGGGTGCGTCATCATGGTGTCGTTGTGCAGATGTACCCGCAGTTTTTCACCATAGCGGAAATGCACCGGTGTCGACTTGCCATATTCGAGACCGTCGATAGACCAGCTGTAGCGCTCCATATTGCCGGTGAGGTGTAGCTCGATTTCCCGTGCTGGCTCTCGCCTGTCTATCTCACCGCCAAGGGTGTGCAAGTCGGCGAGCGTCAACACGCGTCTCGGGGTCTCGCGCAAGCCTATGCCTGGGTCATCCAGATTGGTGCGTGGGTAGTCGACCCGCATATCTGTACTCGCGCCAAATTCCGAGCTGGCATGCCTGGCCATCACTCGCTCGTCCGTCATGCTCATCGCTGCATGATCGTGAGCCTGGGGCATAGCCATCGATGCATGATCCATTCCCGTCATATCCCCCATCATGTCAGTCATGGACAGCCACTGGGCCGGCCGCGTCTCGGGAACAGGTGCCTCCAGCCCAACCTGTGTGGCCAGGGTGCCCCGGGCAAATCCGGTGCGATCCATGGTTTCAGCGAATAGCGTATGCGCGTCATCGCTCGGTGTGATGAGGACATCGTAGGTTTCACCCGGGCCAAACCGTAACTCGTCAACGGTGACGGGCTCGAGGTCAACCCCGTCGACCTGGACCACAGTTAGCGGTAGACCGGGTATGCGAAAATCGAAGAATGTATTGCCGGCCGCATTGATCAGGCGCAAGCGAACGCGCTGGCCCCGGGTGAATCCCAGAGTCGGATTCGCCGCGGCTGGCCTGCCATTCATCAGGTAGGTCAGGGTATCTGCAGAAAGATCGGCGAGGTCGGTGGGCTTCATGCGCATGGTGTTGAACATGTCTCGCCGGGTGCGTGCGAACTGCAGTCCTTCTCTCCTGATATCGTCGATCAGCTGTGGCAGGGTTGGCTGGTTGAAGTTATACAGATGTCCCAGCGTCTTCAGTTTCTGAAACACATATTTGGGGTTCTCGTCGGTCCACTCGGAAAGCAAGATGACATGATCCTGATCGGCCTGAATACGTTCGCCAGCGGCGGGCTCGACGATGATGGCACCATACATTCCTGTCATTTCCTGAAAAGCCGAATGGGAGTGGTACCAGTACGTCCCGCTTTGTTGCAGCTTGAATCGGTACTGAAAGGTTTCTCCGGGGGGAATCCCCGGGAAACTTATGCCAGGCACACCGTCCATCTGGTAGGGCAGGATAATGCCGTGCCAGTGCAGCGAGGTCGGCTCCGAGAGCCGATTACTGACATTGATCGTGACCGTGTCTCCTTCTTTCCAGCGCAGGGTCGGCGCAGGGATGGATCCATTGATCGTGGTGGCAATTTGAGGTGAGCCAGTGAAGTTCACCATGCGCTCCTCGATGACCAGGTTGAATGTCGTTCCCCGCAACTGGGGCGCCACATGGGCGGCAGACGCAGGATTGCTCGCGTGGGCCAGCCGATGCGCAGGTAATAGCAGGCTGCTACCAAGCAGGCCCTGCACAAAACGTCGACGGGGGAGATGAATAGTGTCATCTATGCCATGGCTGCCTGGGCCCGGCAATTTCTTGAATTGCATGATCTACTCCAACTAATTATTGAACCACGACACCGTGTTCCAGGGCCGCATTGCTAGTGAATTGACAGGCGGATAAGGCGCGCTATGGATCGGCGCATGGACACCCGGTCAGTCGCCGACAGAGGAAAATTGCAGTGTGAACGTTGCGCTCGCTAATCCGCTAGGCGCAGATGGGCGGCCGATAGAGTAGATCTGAGTAGCTACGAAGATTTCCAGACTCCAGCCTGCTTGACTGTGCAGGCAATCCGGAAAGCATGAGGTTGTCGGAGAGAATACCAAGATTCGAGCAGTGGTTGGCACAGGATACGCAGTGCTCATTGCAGTCCGCTTCATCCTGGGACTCGTGACCGGTCGCAGGGGTCGTGCCGGGGGCGCCATGGGCGTGGACGCCGTGCTGCATGGCATGATGTGCGTGTTGCCTATCATCATGAAGATGCTGCGCCATACCTATAGCGCCCTGCTCGTGAACCTGAGGCGCCACGGTTTCGCCGTCTTCCATGGACAGGGCCATCCAGGCGGCCACACCGGCATTAGCGGGGGCTGCCAACATCAGACAGAGCAGAAGGGACAGGGCCTTCCTGGGCATGGACGACATTTTGGGTACTCGATACAGGGATAAATCTCTCGAAACCTGATAATTTATAAGCTTAGAGCAACTCGAGAGTCAAGCCTGTTTATAATAGCGCCAAGACCGGCAAATGCCTATCCCCGCTCCCGCCCCTCTCTATCGCCCTCCTTATCCTTCTCCCTCTCCCTCTCTTCCGTTTTCGAGGATATCCGGCAGCTTCCCATGATTAATGACGCAGATCATTTTTCCTGGGGCCATAAATGTCTATGCTAGTCGAAGATTCAAGACAGACAGGAGTCATCCATGACCATAGAACACCATGACCTGATACACGAATTCCCTGAACTCCGTGATCGCATCCATGACCTGAAGGTTAACGACCATCATTTTCGCAAGCTCTTCGATGAGTACCACTAGCTGACCACAGAAATCGAGAACATGGAAAAAGAGTCCACGCAGGCTTCGACGCAAACCGAAGAAGAAGCGAAGATGCGGCGAGTACACCTGAAAGACGAACTCTACAAGATGTTGACCGCTTAACGGGAATACACACCCTACACCCGAAGTGGATGTCGGCTCATTGAAGCTGCCTGGTACGCAGCCTCAGCGCGTTCGTTACCACAGACACCGAACTCATGCTCATGGCTACGGCGGCGATCATGGGGGACAGGTGGATTCCAAAGAACGGAAACAGCACACCTGCCGCTACCGGCACACCGATGCTGTTATACATGAGGGCAAAGACCAGATTCTGGCGCATATTGCTGACTGTCTGTTCGGACACGATTCTTGCCTGCATGATGCCGCGCAGGTCCCCCTTTACCAGGGTGAGTTGCGCACTGCTCATCGCCACGTCCGTGCCGGTTCCCATGGCGATACCCACATCGGCACGGGCCAGCGCGGGCGCATCGTTGATACCATCACCGGCCATGGCCACGACTTCACCCTTGTGTTGTAGCGTCTCGATCAGGCGCATCTTGTCTTCCGGTGTGACTTCGCTGTGTACCTCATCGATAGCCAGTTGTTTTGCCACCGACCTCGCCGCCGCATCGCCGTCTCCGGTTGCCATCACCAGCCTCAAGCCTCGCCCGTGCAAGGCCGCGATAGCCTCGGAAGTGCTGGCCTTTATAGGATCGGCAAGCACGATAACCCCGAGCAGTCGACCTGCGCTGCCGAGATAGACCAGACTCGCGCCCTCTTCCAGCATCTCGCTGGACAGGCGATCTGCCACGTCGATGTCGATACCCGATTGCTTCATCAGGGTGACATTACCGAGCACATAAGACCGACCATTCACCGTCCCCGTGACGCCAATACCGCTGGCGGAATCGAAGTCCTCAACATCGGCCAGATCGAATTGCCCTTCCCGCGCGGCAGCGACGATCGCCTTGGCCAGCGGATGTTCACTGCCCTGGTCCAGGCTGGCGGCCAGAGCGAGTAAGTCATCGGGGCTCTCCGTGCCGGTGGGTAGCGCACAGCGAAACGCCGGTCTGCCTTCAGTCAGGGTGCCGGTCTTGTCGACTACCACAGTTGTTACCTTGTTAAGCGCTTCGATGGCTGCGGCATCCTTGAACAACACGCCATGGCCCGCTGCCTTGCCCATGGCCACCATGATCGACATGGGAGTTGCCAGACCCAGGGCACAGGGGCAGGCGATAATCAGGACGGCGACCGCGTTGATGAGCCCATAAACCCAGGCCGGCTGGGGGCCCAATATTCCCCAGGCAAAGAACGTCAGCAGCGAGATCGCCACCACGGTGAGCACGAAATAGCCGGCGACCACGTCCGCCAGTTTCTGCATCGGGGCGCGGGAACGCTGAGCCTGGGCAACCATCTGCACGATCTGCGACAGCATCGTGTTTTCACCCACCAGTTGCGACTGGATCAGCAGGCTGCCACTGGTATTCTGGGTTGCGCCTATCACCTTGTCCCCGGCCTGTTTACTCACTGGAATGGGTTCGCCGGTTAACATGGACTCGTCCACCGAACTGCGACCTTCCAGCACGACACCGTCCACCGGAATCTTCTCTCCCGGGGTGACCCGCAGGCGGTCGCCTACCTGAATGCTGTCGATAGGAACTTCTTCCTCAGTCCCGTCTTCGCGCACAAGCCTGGCTGTTTTCGGCGCCAGATTGAGCAGGCTCTTGATCGCGCTGGAAGTCTGCTCCCTGGCCTTCAACTCCATTAACTGCCCCAGCAGGGTCAGGCTGATGATGACGGCCGCCGCCTCAAAGTATACAGCCACCTGACCGTCCACCACGAAGGACGCAGGGAAGATTCCCGGGGCAAGGGTCGCAACGACGCTGTAGAAGTAAGCGAAGGACGTGCCCAGCCCAATCAGGGTCCACATATTCGGACTCCTGTTAATGACGGATTGAACGGCACGCTCGAAGAAGGGTCGTCCCGACCACAGGACCACTGGGCTGGCCAGCGCCAGCTCCACCCAGGGCTGCCAACCCATGGGAAGCCATTGACGGCCATGGCCAAACATGGCGAGGACGAAAACCACGGCGGTAAAAGGCAGAGAAACCTGGAAGCGCCTGCGAAAATCCGTGAGCTCCGGATTCTCTTCGTCGCTCAGTGTCGGTGATTCTGGCTCAAGCGCCATGCCACACTTGGGACAGGTTCCCGGGCCCAGCTGGCGAACCTCGGGATCCATGGGGCAGGTGTACCAGGCATCCGGGTCAGCCTCCTGCTCCGGTTCATCGCCAGGATGCAGGTACTTGTGCGGATCGGCGGCAAACTTGTTCTTGCAGCCTGCACAACAGAAGTAGTAATGCTCAGCGTCGAATTCGAAATGGTGAGGGGATTCGGCCGTGACCAACATGTTGCAGACAGGGTCGTGCATGGATTCGACAGCATCTGCCTGTGTGTGTCCGCTCTGTTCGCTCACTGCCTCACCTCCAGCCGCAGTTGCCATCAGGCTAGCCCGCCCTGCGAGCGGGCTGCCTGGGTGCCATGAATGACAGGGGAAGCCCCTGGTGAGCCTATAGCATTCTATAGCTCAGCAAGAGAAACAAGCGAAAACAAAATTCTTTCCGGTGTATTCTCGACCAGCTTCAGATTTGCCGAGTACTGCGCCAGAGCGACGCTGTCGATACTCAGCGTGCCAACTTGCAGGCGGGGAACGGTGAGGATTTCTGTAGCCGGGTCATAGCTTGCATGGATGTCTGAAGCCAGCCTGGAAGTCGTGTTTATCGCGATGAGCTCAAGTGTCTGCGGCAGTGTTTCCACCAGGCGGAACATGACATCGTAGACCACAAAGCCACCTTGCCCATCGGGGAAATTCAGCGCCGGTATATAGAGTGTTTCGCTGATTGGCTCATACAACGAGGTGCCCGGGTCCAGGTTCGAATTGCCCTGGCCCGGATTGGGCTCGCCACCGAGCGCCGCCAGGTTGTTGGTAAACGCCGACAGGTGGTTTAGCGAACCCTTGAGCAGATTGTTGTATACGCGAATCACGTCTGTTTTGTCTGTGTTGCTGATAGCCGCTTCCAGATCGGTGATGTCGGGTTCCTCGATGAGCACACCAACCTGCAATGCCGCTATCTGGGAAGCGGCTCCCTGGGCCACCAGTTGATCGTACAGGCTCTGCAAGTCGGCATTCGTGAACACACCTGCGGCATTGCTGCCTACCGGGTCCGTAAGCCCGTAATTTTGCAGCAAGGTGAGCACCGCGTTCATATGCTGTTGTTCGGATTGTGCAATATTGCCGAATATTCGCAGGCCAGATGTGGCGAAGAGCGCAGTGTAGGCATCTCCCGCCAGTTTTTCTTCTTCCCTGAGATAGAGCAGTTCCTGCTCTTCCAGCTGGCTGAGACTCAGCTGCGCAGACACTGGCGGTGTGAGAATCGAACCCAGAAGCAGGATTACACTCAGCTTTCAGGCCAGGCGTTTACTGGTTTGCAATGCAATTCCGATCATGACTACCTCTCCACTTGGTGAAAAATAAGATTATGTCGAACCCATGTTTCTTACTGGCTGTTCCCAATACCTGATGTCTGTTCCCACCTGGCTTCCCAAGCCGGACACAATGGAGTCGAACGCCGCCTCATCGTCGAGCAGCAGCTCGAACTGCAGGCGCTTGCGCCTGCCGCTGACCTGTTCGGTAATGGAAAGCGTGCCGTGTTCGCTATGGCCCATGGTTTCATAAGACGTGAAACCGGAGACCGTATCCTGACTCAACAGATAGTCGATGAGGTCTTCTTCCAGCGCAGGCGGCAGGTTAATCACTAACAGAGTGGACATCGGTGAGCCTCCTACGCAACCGGGTTACCGACGAAACGGCGATAGGTAATGGGGAACAGGAACAGGGTCAGCAAGGTGGAGCTGATCAGCCCGCCAATCACCACGATGGCCAGAGGTTTCTGAATCTCCGACCCGGGACCTGTGGCGAGCAGGAGCGGCACCAGTCCGAACGCACAGATGGTGGCTGTCATCATGACCGGACGCAATCGCCGTTGTGCACCCTGACGCACCACCTCAGTAATGTCCAGACCCTTGTCTCGCAGATGATTGAAGTGCGACATGAGCACCACACCGTTGAGTACCGCGATACCCAGCAACGCGATGAAGCCCACAGACGCCGGTACCGAGAGAAATTCCCCGGTGAGCCACAGCGCGATCAATCCACCGGTCATGGCGAAGGGAATGTTTGAGAGTACCAGCAGGGTCTGCACGATGGAGCGGAACGTGAGGAACAGTATCAGCGCGATAAGCAACAGGGCGATCGGCACAACCAGCGTGAGGCGCGCCGCCGCCCGCTGCTGGTTTTCAAATTCACCGCCCCATTCCAGGATATAGCCTTCAGGTAAATCCAGGGATTCGGCGAGCAGATTCCGCGCATCCTCTACGAAGCCGACCAGGTCCCTGCCTTCGACATTGGTACGCACCACGGCAAAGCGCCGGCCGGATTCACGGGAGATGCTCACCGGCCCTTCCACCCTGTCTATTTGCGCGAGTTCGGACAGGGGCATAACGCGGCCTTCACCAAAGGTAATGAAGTTGTTGCTCATCTGCTCTTCGCCGTCACCGCGCATGTCATCATAGAGCACCATCAGCGGAACCCGTGCCGTACCTTCCAGCACGGTACCCACCCGCAGTCCCTCGACCTCGGCCCGCAGCCTTTGTTGCAGCGCCTCCGCATCCAGGCCAAGCCGCCCGGCACGCATGCGGTCTATTTGGATCTGCAAGTATTGTGCACCCTCGTTGAGGGTTGCGACCGTATCGATTGCTCCCTCGATACCGGCGACTATCGATGCAATCTCCTGGGCATTCACGTTAAGCGCATCGAGATCGTCGCCAAAGAGCTTGATGGCCACATCGCCGCGGGATCCGGTCAACATCTCGGACACACGCATATCGATGGGCTGGGTGAACCCGTAGTTGAAGCCCCTGAAGCGATCCATCACCACACGCAGCTTGGCTTCAATCTCGGCCTTGGTCGCCACAGTCCACTCCTGCGGGGGCTTCAGTTGCAGGAAGATATCGGTCTCATTCAAGCCCATGGGGTCCATACCGATCTCATCGGAGCCAGTGCGGGATACTACGCGCACGACTTCAGGTACTTCTTCCAGAATTGCTGCCTCTACCATGCTCACGATCCGGGTCGAGGTATCGAGGTTTACCGAAGGAATGGATTCCATCTGGATAATAATGTCGCCCTCATCCATGGTAGGCATGAAAGTCTTGCCCACCAATGGGAAGATCATGATGGTCAATACCAATAGACCCGCGGCGATCGAGACAGGCAGTATCGGCCTGGCCAGGGCGGCGTGCAGGACCGGACGATAAATGCGCAAAAGCTGCCGCGGCAGCCACGGCTCCCGATGCGCATCGGCCTTCAGGGTGAAACTGGCCAGGGCCGGAATCACCGTGAGTGACAGCACAAGAGAGCCGAGCAGGGCAAACACAATAGTCAGTGTGACCGGCCGGAATAGTTTGCCTTCGAGCCCTTCCAGGGTCAGCAGGGGCAGGAAGACGATGATGATAATCACGATGCCCGACACCACGGGTACCGCAACATCCTTAACGGCGCGATAGATGATGTGCAGGTGTGGCAGGCGTTTCTTGCCCGGCGATTGTGAAGCCAGGGCGGATACGATGTTCTCGATAATAACGATAGATGAATCCACCAGCATCCCGATGGCGATCACGAGGCCACCCAGGCTCATCAGATTCGCAGACATGCCCAGCGAATTCATCATCAGGAAGGTAAACAGCGCCGCCAGAGGCAGCACAAACGCCGCGGTCAGTGCAGCACGCAAGCTGCCGAGGAATACTCCCAGCAGAACCAGCACCAATACAACGGCCTCCAGCAGCGCACGCGTTACCGTGCTCACCGCTCCCTCGATCAGGACGCTGCGGTCATAGAAGACATTCAGTGATGTACCGGCAGGCAGGGTCTGCTCGATGTCCACCAGCTTGCTGCGCACGCCGTTGACAACCTCACGGGCATTGGCGCCCCGCAAACTGATCACCAGCGCCTGAACCGCCTCGCCTTCGGCATCGGCGGTCACCGAGCCGTAGCGCTCCAGCGCCCCGATTATGACATCGGCGACTTCCGACATTGGCACCCGGGTATCGTTGCCCGTTTGCACCAGGATATTCCTGATGTCATCCAGATTTTGAATGGCACCGGAAACCCGGACCAACAGGGCTTCTTCACCCTGATCGAGTCGTCCGGCACCGTCATTGCGGTTGTTCTCGCTCAGGGCCATCACGATGGCGTCATTGTCCACCCCGAGGCGGACCATGGCGTCACGCCTCGGTTTGACCTGGTAAGTCTTGACGAAGCCGCCGAGCGCATTGACGTCGGCCACACCCGGGACCGTGCGCAGGGCGGGTCGAATCACCCAATCAACCAGGAAGCGTTTCTGTTCCAGATCCAGCGCATCGTTGTCCACGGTGAACATGAACATGTCACCGAGTGGTGTACTCATCGGCGCGAGACCGCCGCTGATATCGCCGGGCAAATCATCCCAGACGTTTGCGATACGCTCCGACACCTGCTGCCGCGCCCAGTAAATATCCGTGCCCTCGTCAAAATCCAGGGTGATGGAGCTCAGGGCATACTTGGAAATCGACCGCAGGATGGCTTGATTGGGTATACCCAGCAGTTCCACCTCGATGGGCTGGGTAATGAGAGACTCCACTTCCTCCGGCGTCATGCCGGGTGCCTTGATGATGATCTTTACCTGGGTTGGCGAGATGTCGGGAAAGGCATCGATTGGCAGCTTGAGCAAGGCGTTGGTGCCAAAACCTACCAGCAACACCGCCAGAAGCGCCGTCATCAGGCGCTGGCTCAGGGCTGTCTGAATGAGTTGAATAAACATTATTCGTCACTACCCAGTCCGAGCTGGATTCCCTTGAGCAGTGCCGCTCCCTTCACCAGGATCTGCTCGCCCGCCCGGATACCCGAGGTGGCAAGGTAGGCATCACCCATGGGTATCAGTGACAGGGCACGGATCTCGACTCCGTTCGGGTTGCGCACGTAGACGAGCGACTCAAGCCCTTCATGCACGACCGCAGCGGCCGGGATCAACAGGGCGCCGGGACGAGGATGCAGAACCACGGTCTGTAGCTGCCCTGGCACCAGGGGAACCTGCTCATCAAACTCTGCCAATACCTCTACCGATTGGCTGTGCAAATCGATAGCGAAGTCCCTCTGTTGCAGAGTCAGTGAATAGCCGCTGGCCGCTGTACTCAGGCTGCCACCAACTTCCAACAAGCCGCTTAGCCTCGCCGGCACCTGCACCGATAACCAGGGCCTGTCCTTGCCGTTGAGTTCAGCGACCACAGCGTTCGCGGGTACATGTTCACCGGTCACAAAGGCACGATGACTGAGAGTGGCGTCGGTGGGCGCCCGAATCGTAAAGGTGCCAAGGTCAAATTCACCTGCCAGCAAGGCCTGCAGGTCTGACTGCTGAAGGCCCACGGCCATGAGCTGACTGCCCAGTGAGCGCAACGCAGAGCGGGCACCGTCCAGTGTGGCCGCAGACTCCAACAGGCGCCGACGGGAAATTATTCCCGCATCGAAAAGCTGGCTATCCCTGTCATATTGCTGTTGCG
>JAYPVK010000004.1:0-156594 GCA_038134565.1 Pseudomonadales bacterium
GTCCAGCTTGCTGCCACTCACCGCTCTCCCTCTCGAAAAGGAAACGATCAAATTAATTCAAGAAGCTAGTAAACCAGAGCTGAAAGGAGCAACAACTAGAAACGAGGGAACTTCCCACCAGGAGGCATCCCGGGAGGCATACCGCCGGGGCCACCCCTGCCCCCCATGCCGCCGAGACCGCGCATCATATTGGCCATGTTGCCGCCCTTCATCTTCTTCATCACTTTCTGCATCTGCTTGTGTTGCTTCAAGAGCCGGTTCAGGTCCTGGATCTGGGTTCCTGAGCCCTGGGTGATGCGGCGTTTGCGCGAGCCGTTGAGAATTTCAGGGTTCAGGCGTTCCCGCATCGTCATGGAATTGATAATGGCTTCCATGCGGCGGAACTGGGAATCATCCACCTTGCTGGCTGCGCCAGGCGGCAGTGCGCCCATGCCGGGAAGCTTGTCCATGATGCTGGCGACGCCGCCCATGTTCTGCATCTGCCTCAATTGTTCCTTGAAGTCCTCGAGATCGAAGCCCTTGCCCTTCTTGATCTTGCGGGCAAGCTTCTCGGCTTGTTGCTTGTCGACCTTGCGCTCGGCCTCCTCGATCAGGGACAGCACATCCCCCATGCCGAGGATTCGGGAAGCTATACGGTCGGGATAAAACGGTTCTAGCGCTTCGGACTTCTCCCCCATACCGATGAACTTGATGGGCTTACCGGTGATGTAGCGCACAGAGAGCGCCGCACCACCACGCGCATCGCCATCGGCCTTGGTCAGAATGACACCGGTCAGTGGCAAGGCATCATTGAACGCCTTGGCAGTATTGGCCGCGTCCTGGCCGGTCATGGCATCGACGACAAACAGGGTCTCGGCCGGATTCAACTGCGTGTGCAGGCCACGAATCTCGGCCATCATCTCTTCATCAATGGCGAGACGACCCGCGGTATCCACGATCAGTACGTCGACGAACTTTTTCTTCGCCGCAGAGAGCGCAGCGGCAACGATATCGGCCGGAGACTGGGCCGCGTCGCTTTCGAAGAAGTCGACACCCACATCCGCAGCCAGGGTCTGCAGTTGCTGAATGGCGGCCGGGCGATAGACGTCGGCGCTCACCACCATGACGGACTTGCCCTTGTCCTTGCTTAGCCAGCGCGACAGCTTGGCAACGGTGGTGGTCTTGCCCGCACCCTGCAAGCCCGCCATGAGGATGACGGCGGGGGGTACCGCCTTGAGATCCAGTTCGCTATTGGCAGTGCCCATGATGTGCTGCATCTCTGCCTGCACAATCTTGACGAAGGCCTGGCCGGGGGTGAGGCTCTTGGCGACTTCCTGGCCAATGGCACGGTTACTGACCCGGTCTATGAATTCCTTGACCACGGGCAAGGCTACATCGGCCTCCAGCAGCGCCCTGCGCACCTCGCGCAATGCATCCTGAATATTGGCCTCGGTCAGGGTCGCCTTGCCGGTGATCTTGCGAAACGTACCGCTTAGTCGTTCTGTGAGATTTTCAAACACCTACTCTTGCCTGCCGCTATGGATTTCCGGGAAAAGGAGACGGATTATAGCGAAATCGCCTCAGTGTGAAAAAGGACTGCGTCGACGACTGCAAATAGGTGGTACATGAAGGGGACATATGCGAAACTCGTAATTAATTGACCCCCCAATTGATCTGATGCAACTCACTCTAATTACTGGCATTTTTGCCGTCGCCTTCTACTTCGCCGGACTCGTATTCCAGGTGATGAATTTTGCGACGAGCAAGCAAACCCGACGCCAGGTATTCCTGTTCGGAATACTGGCTGTGATTACCCATGGCATTAGTGCCTCCGGCATTATTCGCACGGCATCGGGATATCATTTTGGCGTGGTGGAGATCAGCACCCTGATCGCCGCATCCATTTCGGTGTTGGTGCTGATGAGTAGTATGCGCAAGCCTTTGGACAATCTCTTCCTCGGCCTGTTTCCGCTGGCAATCCTCACCATCATCGTCTCGCTTACCGTCAGCAGTCGCTTCCCGCCTACCAATCTCAGCGCCGGTGTCGCGAGTCACGTACTCATTTCCATACTGGCCTACAGCTTCATGACTATCGCTGCCATGCAGGCAGGCTTTCTCGCCTACCAGAACTATCAACTCAAGCACGGCCATGCCGGCGGCTTCATCCGCCGCCTGCCGCCTCTGCAGGACATGGAGATTTTCCTGTTCGAGTTGTTGTGGGCCGGGCAGTTGTTGCTCTCGCTGGGCATCATTGCCGGCGTTCTTTTTGTGGATGACTTCTTCGGCCAGGACGGCATTGCTCACAAGACCTTCTTCTCCATCCTGGCCTGGATAGTTTTCAGCGTCCTGTTGTGGGGGCGGCATCAGTTGGGCTGGCGTGGCGGCACTGCGATTCGTTGGACACTCAGCGGTTTCGGGCTTCTTCTGCTGGGCTTTTATGGGTCCAAAGTCGCACTGGAATATATCTTCGCCTGATCTGCCATGACTGAGGATCCCTCACTCTCTTCCCTGATACTGTGGTTCGCGGGTTTGCTGCTCGCCTCTGCCTATTTCTCGAGTTCAGAAACCGGCATGATGAGCCTGAACCGCTATCGCATGAACCATCTGAAACAGCATGGGCATGCCGGGGCAGAACGGGCCAGCAAACTCCTGGAGAAGCCAGACAAACTGATCGGCGTCATACTGATCGGCAACAACTTCGTCAACTTCCTGGCCGCCTCAGTCGCCACCAATATTGCACTCATCATACTGGGTGACCCGGCGCCTGTTACAACGGCCGTGGTCTTGACGCTAATCGTTCTGGTTTTCGCAGAAGTCACCCCAAAGACCATCGCGGCGCTGTACCCGGAAAAGATTGCCTACCCCTCCTCCATTCTGTTGAGCCTGTTGCTGCGTCTGCTGTATCCAGTTGTCTGGATCGTCAACATCATCTCCAATGGACTGCTCAAATTGCTTGGCTTCGAACCCCAGGTGGATGACAGCCTGCAACAATTAACACCGGAGGAACTGCGCACGGTCGTGCATGAATCCAGGAGTCGCCTGCCCAAGAAACGGCAGGGCATGTTGCTCAATATTCTCGACCTGGAGAAGGTACAGGTGGATGACATTATGGTACCGCGCCACGAGATACAGGGCGTGGACATCGATGATGAGATCGACACCATCCTCGACCAGATCTCAAGCGCACAACACACCCGCCTGCCCGTATACCGTGGCGACATAGACAATGTTGTCGGCATCCTGCATATGCGCAGCACAGGCCGTCTGCTGAAACTGGATCACATCAACAAGGCTGCCATCGTGCAGGAAACCATGGATCCCTATTTCATTCCGGAATCCACCCCTCTCCACACACAGCTGTTCGCTTTTCAGAATCGCAAACTGCGTATGGCCATCGTGGTGGATGAATTCGGTGCCGTGCGCGGCCTTGTTACTCTCGAAGACATACTCGAGGAGATCGTTGGTGAATTCACTACCGATCTGTCCGACAGCAATCGCGATATCCACATGCAGGCCGATGGCAGCTATGTCATTGATGGCGGCGCAAGCATTCGGGAGATCAACCGCCTGCTGAGCTGGAGCCTGGACAGCCGTGGTGCCAAGACACTCAACGGCCTGCTCATGGAATACCTGCAGTCGATCCCGGACTCCAGCACAGGCATTCGCCTGGACGGCTACTTCGCCGAGATTATTCAGGTAAAGGATAACGTCTTTCGCACGGTGCGCATGTGGGAAGACCCGGATTGGGAATGGGATTCCTGACGGCTCAGGTGCGGCGAATTATCCTGCTCTCCACGGCCCGGATACCGCTTGGGGTCGAGCGCTGGAATGAAGCGATCTGAATGGCACCGGTGTCAGCGCCGGGCTTTACTGCCAGTGCCAGTTTGTAGTCTCCTCCTGGCTCCAGTTGCCAGAATCGCCATCGGCCCGGCTCATGATCCAGTTCCCTGGCAGCCTGGAATTCCAGCGATTTATCCCCGGTGAATTCGAATCCAAACTGCTGCAGGGGCAGCGCTAATCCCAAACCCCTGGCCTTGATATAGGACTCCTTCAGGGTCCACAGTTCATAGAACCGCGCCAGCTGTTGCCGGGGAGTCAATTGCAGCAGGGCTTCGATTTCCGCCCGCGAAAAATAGCGACCTGCGATGCGCTCGATCCGGCGACTTCGGTGCGACGCTTCGATATCCACGCCAAGGGCCGACAACCTGGACACAGCCAGCACCAGGCGGTCACCACTGTGGCTCAGGTTGAAATGAATCTCGGGACTTACTAGGCCCGGTGAGACGGCAGGCCTGCCGTAGGCGTTCTCGGTAAACTGCCACTGCCCGGGAGGCAATGGTGCATACTCGCTCAGTACGGTTCTCACCAGCATCTTGCCGAGCAGAAACTCCTTGCGACGCCTTTCAATCTGAAAACGTCGATAGCGGCCAAGCTCCGCTCGCGTCAGCCAGTCGCCACAACTCACTTGCAACTCTGCCGCATCGAAGTCAGCCTGATCGACAAACCACAGATGTATCTGGTTCTGAGTGAGTCGCATCTCAGTCATCGCTTCCACCAGTTATATCCACTTCCACAGCTCTCACAACTCGGCAACACAATGCAGGGCCTTACGCGCTATCCTGTCTTCCCTGGGATAGGCGTAGGCATTGTTTATATAGGTTGTTCCTTCCAATTCGATATGCTGGTTGACGTGACTGTGGCCGTAGATATGAATATCGGGCTTGAGCTGTCGCACCTGTTCACCAAGCCTCTCACTCCCCAATATGGGATAGACCTTTCTTCTCTTTTCAGGTATCCGCGATGGCATAACATCTATCCTGGGAAGGAAGTGCGAGAAGCTAACAACAAATTCATTCTCTACCTGCAGATTCGGTAGGTTCTTTTGCAGAAAGTATTCAGATAATTTCCTCGAATCGGCGAGGTGCTCCGGCCACTCACAGGCCCGAAAATCCCGCCAGGCACGCCGCAGATAACTACCCGGCTCGCCGAAGGAAAAATCATACCAGCTGAACAAGGGCAGTACGCTCAGCTTCTCATCATGATAGGGATCCACATGCACACCCAGCTCCCTGCAAAGTGCAAGTACCGCCTCGAATTTTTCCAGCGAGCAGGCATAAGTATCCCGATCCACCCAGAGCTCGTGATTACCTGGAACAAAATGCACGGACCTGAACGCGGCAACAAAACCAGACAGGACGCTAGCAAGCAGTTCCAGGTTGTCGGTGATATCTCCGGCCAGAATCAGGCGGTCAGCGGAATAGTCCTCGGCTGCCAGTGAGCGTACCCACTCGAGGTTCTCACTATAGTCAACGTGCAGATCCGATGCTGTGTATAACCGCATTGTTTGCCTGTCTTTCACCTGACTGTAGCTGCTGTCTCCAGTCACGCGCTTAGCTCGCAGTAGTAAAGCCTCTATAATGACAGCATGCCTGAGGTCATTGCATCAAATCTGGAAAATTTACTGACAGAGATTCGCCGGTGCCGACTCTGCGAGGGCCTGATTCCCGAACCGCGCCCGGTGTTGCGCGTCAGGGAGAGCGCCAACATCCTGCTCGTCGGCCAGGCGCCAGGCACCAAGGTCCACCTGTCGGGAATCCCCTGGAACGATGCCAGTGGCAATCGACTGCGGCACTGGATGGATGTGGATGAAGACACTTTCTACGACGAGTCCCGTATCGCCATCATACCCATGGGCTTCTGCTATCCAGGCAAGGGGCGCTCCGGTGACCTGCCACCCCGCCCCGAATGCGCCAGCACCTGGCATGCGAGACTGCGGGCACAATTGCCGAACATACGTTGCACGATACTGATCGGGAGATACGCCCAGGCCCATTACCTCTCTGATGACTACAACACGCTGACAGAGCGGGTGCGGCACTGGCGGGAACTGTCACCCGCAGTCTTCGTGCTTCCCCACCCGTCACCGCGCAATCAACTCTGGCTGAGGAGAAACCCGTGGTTTGAATCGGAAACCGTGCCGGCACTGCAGGAGGCAATCAGGGAACTTCTATAGCCGCGGCCATGGCCCATCCAGGGCAGCTACGGCACTTCCACGTGGGCATTTTCTTTTATGAATTCGGCCAGACGCAGATAGTCAGCCCGGCGAGGATCGGATTTGCGCCAGGCCATGCCGATCTCCCTGCTCACGTTCTCATTTGAGAAGTGCTTGATGGGCAAATGGGTCTCGCCAAGCACATCGCCGCCAATGGACATTGCCGGCAGCAAGGTCACACCCAGGCCATTGGCCACCATTTGCACCAGGGTATGCAGCGAGGTGCCCTGGTAAACCAGGTCCGCCTCGCCGGTATTCAGTTTGCAGGCTTCCAGCGCGTGATCCCTGAGGCAATGCCCCTCCTCCAGTAACAGCAGTTTCTCGCCTTTGAGCTGTTGCTGCTTCACCTGGTTGAGCTTCTCCAGGGAATGTCCGGGTGGCAGACACAGGAGAAACTCATCCTTGAACAGGGATATTGTTTCCATTTCGGGCAACGGATAGGGCAATGCGAGTATCAAGAGGTCCAGTTGGCCCTGCTGCAATTGCTGGAACAGGTGTGCGCTGAGATCTTCCTTCAGGAACAGCTTCAGCTTGGGAAACTCCTTGCGCAATTTCGCCAGCATGCGAGGCAACAGGAACGGACCAATCGTGGGAATTACCCCCAATCGTATCTCACCCGCCAGCACTTCATCGTGGGACTTGGCCAGGCCGACAAAATCTTCCACATCGCCGAGGATGATCCTGGCCTGATGCACCAGCCGTTCACCGAGCGGCGTGATGAGCACATTCTTCTTGCTACGCTCGAAGATCACCACGCCGAGCTGCGATTCCAGCTCCTGTATTGCTGCGCTCAAAGTGGACTGGGTTACGTGGCTGGCCTCGGCGGCCTTGCTGAAATGCCGGTGTTCCGCCACGGCACAGATGTATCGGAGTTGCTTGATCGAGGGTGTCATGGGGCCAAAATACTAATCGAAAAAACCGATTAAAACATTAAAAAAATCAATTGGAACAGATGAAAATATAGTCATACAGTGGCACCCTATGCAGTGAGTCGTGAGACAGGGTAATCTCGCTCCCTCACTACTCGGTACGCTTGAATAGCGGTATTGATATGCTCACGCAGTAACCCAAACCAGACTGGAGAACGACTATGTCCTTGAAAGGATCCAAGACTGAAGAAAATCTGAAGGCGGCTTTCGCCGGTGAATCCCAGGCGAACCGCCGCTATCTGTATTTCGCCCAGAAAGCTGACGTGGAAGGCTACAACGATGTCTCAGCCTTGTTCCGCTCAACTGCGGAAGGTGAAACTGGCCATGCCCACGGCCACCTGGAATATCTTGAAGCGGTTGGCGATCCTGCCACTGGCATGCCCATAGGCAGCACCGAAGACAACCTGAAATCAGCCGTCGCGGGTGAGACCCACGAGTACACCGACATGTATCCTGGCATGGCCAAGGATGCCCGCGATGAGGGTTTTGACGAGATCGCCGACTGGATGGAAACCCTGGCGAAAGCTGAGCGTTCCCACGCGAATCGTTTCCAGAAAGCTCTCGACGCGCTGGACGACTAACAAGCAGCAGTCCTGCCACCTGTTGCAGGTGGCAGGCTCTCCAAGGCAGATCCCTTTTTGCACTAATCCGGAGCCTTTCCATGGCAGAGAATGGTAGAGAAGGCGGTCTCGACGCGCCTACTAGACACCCACTTAATCAGAACGATCCCGAATTCTGGGACGAAGACTCGCTCAACAAGGAGTTGGAACGGGTCTACGATATTTGCCACGGCTGCCGCCGCTGTGTGAGCCTGTGTAACGCCTTCCCCACCCTGTTCGACCTGGTCGACGAAAGCGACACCATGGAAGTCGATGGCGTTGCTGTCGCCGATTACACCAAGGTAGTGGATCAATGCTATCTCTGTGACCTCTGCTATCTCACCAAGTGTCCTTATGTTCCGCCGCATGAATGGAACGTGGATTTTCCACACCTGATGCTGCGCGCCAAGGCCATCAAGTTCCGGAAAGGCGACACGAAATTTCGGGACAGCATCATCACCAGCACCGACATGGTGGGCAAGCTCGCCTCCAAACCCCTGATCAACTCCCTGGTAAACGGCGGTAACAACAATGCTGCCATAAGGGGCATGCTCGACAGCACCTTGGGCATACACAAGGATGCCAACCTACCACCCTATGCCGCGAAAACTGCACGCAAGCAAAACGCCGTCAAGGTATTCGATCCTGGCAGCAAGGCCGAGCCCAGAGAATCCGTTGGCAAGGTCGCTCTCTTCACCACCTGTTACTGCAACTACAACGAGCCGCATATCGCCGACAGCGTGATCAAGGTACTGGAACACAACAACGTGGAGGTTGTGCTACCCGAACGCGAGCATTGTTGCGGCATGCCCAAACTCGAACTCGGCGACCTGGCAACCGTCAACAAACTCAAGGAACAGAACATTCCCGTGCTGCACAAACTCGCACGGGAAGGCTATGCCATCATCGCCGCGGTACCCTCTTGCGTGCTGATGTTCAAACAGGAACTTCCCCTGATGTATCCTGGTGACGAAGCTGTCCAGGAAGTAGCTGCCGCTTTCCACGATCCGTTCGAGTACCTGCACAAGCTGCACAAGGACGGAAAACTGCGTACCGACTTCAAGACCAGGCTTGGCAATATCAGCTACCACGTCGCCTGCCATCAGCGGGTCCAGAACATCGGACCGAAAACCCGGCAGATCCTGGAGCTAATTGAGGACACCACGGTGAACTCCATCGAGCGCTGCTCCGGTCACGACGGCACCTACGGCGTCAAAAAGGAAACCCTGCAATTTGCCAACAAGATTGCGAAACCAATCATTCGGCAAATCGAGCAACAGGAAGCTGACCATTACGGCAGCGATTGCCCGGTTGCTGGCAGGCACCTGGAAAACAATCTCAACTCCGGCAAGGAGACAAGCCATCCGATCGATTTGTTACGACTGGCTTACGGAATCTAACTCATGCAAGAAGCTATCACTCAGGACAAGATCGCTATGAAAAAAATCACCCTGGCGGACCTGCTGTCAATCGAAGCCTATGAGGCCCAGCGCTCCATGATCCGCAAGGCCATCATGGAACACAAGAAAACCCGCCGCGTTCCACTCGGCCCCAATGCCATGCTGCATTTCGAAGATTACATGGTGATGCGGTACCAGGTGCTGGAGTTGATCAGGGCCGAAAAGATTACCGATTTCGGTGATCTGCAGGAGGAACTGGACGCCTACAACCCCCTGATCCCGGACGGCAAGAATCTGAAAGTCACCTTCATGCTGGAATACCCGGATGAGAATGAGCGCAAGGAACGCCTGCGCCAGCTCATCGGCATCGAGGAACTGATTTCGATCCAGATCGCCGGCTTCGACCCGGTCTATCCTATCGCCAATGAGGACCTGCCCCGCTCCACGGACGAGAAGACCTCCTCGGTGCATTTTCTGCGCTATGAATTCACCGACGAGATGATCGAAGCCGCCCGCAATGGCGCGCAATGGGTCATTCGCAGCGAGCACCTGAACTACCCCTACGAAACCGAAGCACTACCGGACGTGATTACCGAATCCCTGCTGCGCGACTTCGCCTGACCGGGGTAGCACCCAACTCATCCACGAGGCCCCACAGCGCATTGGCGTTGTGGGGCCTTTTTGCTTGGGCTAGTATCAGTCTCCCTCTACAATCCAATAGAGGCCGGCCCCTGATTGCAACTCACCGGTCCCGGAACGCATATAAAAGAGGATTGAGAACATGCGACTATCCCTAATACAGCCCCGCAAGCTGCCGCATTATCTGTGCGGCCTCCTGCTTGCTGGCACCATGACCCTCGCCAGCCAGGCATTTGCCGATGATCACGACGATGTACTGGCCACTTCCATCAAGATGATCCATCCCAGCAATTTCGGCATCGATCAGCCCGAAATTGATGCCATCAAGGCGGGCATGCAGGAAGCCGTGGACGGTGGTTTCCTCAACGGTGCACTGATTCTCGTCGGCAACAGCGAGGGCGTCGGCGTACTGGAGTCTGTAGGCTACCAAACTGCCGATCGCATTCGGCCGGTGAACAAGGACACTCTCTTCCGCATCTACTCCATGACCAAGCCCATCATCTCCGTTGCGGTGATGAGCATGGTGGAAGATGGCCTAATCGGTCTCGACGATCCGGTGGAAAAATACATCCCGGCCTTCGCCGACCTTGAAGTCATGGACCAGGAGACCGGCCAGACCCGGCCCGCCGAACGCAGCATCTCCATCCGCAATCTTCTCACCCATGAGTCCGGGGTCATTCAGGAGTTCTTCTCTCCCAACAGCGCCCTGGGCAAGCTCTATGGCGAAAACCTGCGTGGTGACATGATGCTGCAGGACTGGGCCGCGACCCTCGGTGAACTCCCGGTCTATTTCGAACCGGGCACAGCCTGGCACTACGGCCACTCCACCTCGGTCCTCGGTGCCGTTCTCGAAGTCGCTGGCGGCAAGACCCTTGACCTTGTTCTGCAAGAAAGAATCTTCGATCCGCTCGGCATGGACGAAACCACTTTCTGGGTACCACCCCAGAAGAAATACCGGGTAGCCGAACCCATTCACGGCGACATGCCCGACAACACGATTCCTCGCAAAATGTTGTCAGGCGATGGTGGTCTAAACTCGACCACCGAAGACTACGTGCGCTTCGCCGAGATGCTGCTCAACCGCGGTGAATACCGGGGCCAACGCATCATCGACGAAAGCACCCTCGACCAGATGCTGGTCAAGCATATGGGCCCCGACATATCCCGCGAATACTTCTTCTTCGGCAATACCGGTGACTGGGGTCTGGGCTTTCACATCCAGCCCACCACCGACGATCCCGACGGCCCCTTCAACTTCGGCTGGCGTGGCATCGGCGGCACCATCGTCGTAGTGGACCACGACAATGACTCCTACATGCTCTACATGGAACAGAAGCGCGGTGGGCCTCAATCACCGTTCAACAATAATGTGGCACAACGAGTTATATACGAAGCAATGCGTAATTAAATAGAAGTGCGCAGTAAAGACCAAAGGGTGTTGGACTTCGTTCAACACCCTTTTTTTAATGGTATAATTATTTACGTGCACATAAGATATCGAAATATTGCACCTATTTCCGCATTGGATACGAGCGAGTGAGGCCGAAGAGAGAAGCCTGTGCAGTTTGATCCCGGCCATTGCCCGAAGGGCGGTGGCGGGCGCTGCGGAACTCGACCTCCGCGCTGCGCGCTCCGGGACTCAGACAGTCCTCGCGCTTAATCCGCCACCGCCCTTCGGGCAAAGCATGGCCTGACTGGGATCAAACTGCACAGGCTTCTCTCTTCTCCTTAAGTGCAAGTCTGAAAATCCAATACTTCTAACTTTGCGGTTTTCTAACTCCCCAATACGTTTTTCTCATCCAAAACAGAAGAGGCAAACAATAGTAGATGGCTACCACTGAACCAAGAAGTCAGGGTTGCCAGCCACACGGAGACCAGTCAGGCCATGTATTGGTCGATTGGGGGCGTTCGGCTGCGCAGAAAGTTGGCGCTTTCAAAAACGCTTGCCTCACCCCGGAGCGCGCAGCGCGGAGGTTGAGTTGCGCAGCGCCCGGCGGAAGCAATCGACCAATGGCCGGGCTCCGTGTGGCTGGCAACTCTGGCTTCGCTCGATGGCTCCAACAATCCCGGGCTAAAAAATGCAGACTAAGAAAGGAGATCGTACTTTCGAAGATAACCGCGCAACTGATGGTAGGAGAGATTAAGAAACTCAGCCGCCTTCTTCTGATTAAACTGGCACTGCTCCATCGCCTGTTTAAGAAGATTGATCTCGAACTCCTGCACCTCATTCTTGAAGTCGAATGACGTCTGTTTTGATAGATCGGGTACGGCCGAGGTCGAGGTGCTGGATTCTGGTTCAGCAGAATCACTGGACTTGTGTGCTGCGCCTCGAACCGAAGGGCGATACGGGGAATCGAAAGGATTGAAGACCAGGTCGGTGATGTGGCCATCCCCGTTTTGGTATACAGCCCTTTCGACGACGTTTTTGAGTTCGCGAATATTGCCGGGCCATTGGTACTCGACCAGCTCCTGCTCGACTTTTTCCGAGAAGCCGGCGAAGAACTCGCCACCGAATTCCTTCACCATGCCCACGGCATAGTGTTCGGCCAGCACCATGATGTCCTCTGCGCGCTCCCGCAAAGGAGGCAAGGTGATGACGTCGAAGGCCAGTCTGTCCAGAAGGTCTTCGCGGAATTTGTTTTGTTTGGCCAATTCGGGGAGGTCTTCGTTGGTAGCCGCGATGAGGCGCACATCGACGGTGATGGTTTCGTTGCCGCCGAGACGCTCAAATTCACCGTACTCGATGACCCGCAAAATCTTTTCCTGTACGGACATGTCGGTGTTGGCCAGCTCATCGAGAAACAGCGTGCCACCATCGGCCCGCTCGAAGTAGCCCTTGCGCAGCTTGGTGGCACCCGTGAAGGCACCCGCTTCGTGGCCGAAGAGCTGGGCCGCCAGCAGGCTCTCGCTCATGGCAGCGCAGTTTATCTTGAGGAAATTCTGTTCCCAGCGCTGGGACAGGAAATGCAACCTGGCGGCCACCAGTTCCTTGCCGGTTCCGCGCTCACCCACGATCAGCACCGGCTTGTTAAGCGGCGCGACCACGGAGATATGCTCCTGCATTTCGAGGAAGCTGGGCGATTCGCCAATCATCCGTGGAGGGGCTCTACGTTGATCCATAGTCTCTTTTAAATCAATGAGTTAAGGTCGAACAGGCCAGTCAGCGCAACTGCATCCGATAATTTCCCGTTAATTTCAGGATGAAGGGAAATCAGTTAGTGAAAATTACCACTTGTTTGGATTATTAGCTATCAAGCCGGAGAGCCCGACAGGCATGAGATTTATTCTCCATTTTTTTCAATGACTTAAAAAAAGTAAATTCTTGGCACGGTATCTGCTCCAGTGGTAACAAGCCAAGCCATTTTGGCTAGTCACCCAAACGAGGTAATAGTGATGAGTATATTTTCGAGACTGTCCGACATCATCAATTCCAACATCAGTGCGCTGTTGGATAAGGCAGAAAACCCGGAGAAGATGATTCGCATGGTAATCCAGGAGATGGAAGAAACCCTGGTGGAGGTTCGGAGTTGTGCGGCTAAAATAATCGCCGACAAGAAGAGCCTGACCCGACGCGCCGAACAATTGAAGAAGCAGGCATCTGACTGGGAGACCAAAGCCGAACTGGCGCTATCCAAGGGTCGTGAGGATCTGGCCAAGGCCGCCCTGCTGGAGAAATCAAATATCAATACGGGCATCGAGGTCACCGAAAAAGACCTGACAAAACTTAATGAGACGCTGGACAAACTCAGTGTTGAAATCGAGCAACTGCAGGCGAAACTGAACGATGCTCGTGCACGCCAGAAGACTATCGTAATGCGTACCAAGGCAACCCGTTCCCGGGTAGACGTGAACCGTCACCTGAGTAGTTACACTATTGACAATGCCATGGACAAATTTGAGTATTACGAGAAGAAAATTGATCAGATGGAAGGTCAGATGGACAGCGCTTACATCGAACAGCGCGGCCTGCAAAGCGAGTTCGATGAACTGGAAAAATCAGATTCCATCGACAAAGAACTGCAAGCGATGAAAGACAAGCTCAATAAAGACCAGTAAGGCTTTAGACACTTAAGCGCTTAGCAGGTATTAATCATGGACCCATTAGAGTTTGTTATAGCGATCGTCGGAATGGTGCTGATGTTTGTCACCTCCTGGATCTTGCTCCTGAGGAAAGATCGCCGTCGCGCCCCTATCGAACCCGAAGGCAACTACGATCTGGGCGAGCTGGCCGCGATGGCTGAATCGTTCAGGGACCGCATCGATACACTGGAATCGATTCTGGACGCAGAAGTGCCGGACTGGAGGGAACAGAATGAGCATGGGGAGCACTAACTTGTACCTCGATTCGCGAAACAGTATGAGGTTGGGAGTTTGCGCAGACATAGCCAAATGGCTGGATATACCTGCTGCGATCGTCCGCATCGTCTTTATTCTCTACGTGCTGGCCTGGCCGCCCTTCCTGCTGGGTTACTTCATACTCTGGTTCTGCCTGGACAAAGACTTCACACCAGACAAGGTCCGTGATTACTTCAGCAATACACCCACGGCCGAGCACTTCCGCAAACTGAATTACCGCAAACCTATCTACAAGAACGAACGCGACAAGAAGATTGCTGGCGTCTGTGCCGGCATTGCCGAGTACCTTGAGGTGAGTGCCTTCTCGGTACGCATGGTCACCCTGTTGTCGCTGTTCGTGTTTGGCCCCTTCACCTTCTGGGCCTATATCATCTGCTGGATCGTATTCGACCCCGACCCTCATATGAGCGACCAGAATCGCTATGAGCGCATCATGCGCCGTCGCGAACGCAGAGCAGAAAAACGCCGGGCGCGTCACGCTCGACGCCAGGCACGTAAAGTGCGCAAAAGCTACCGCAGCGGCGAGTTTGATTCGGATATCGACGACATAGATGATGCTGTCAACGACACCATGGACGAGGTCAATATCGAGTTGCGCGCCGAACTTGGCAACACCTTCAGCGGTTTTCGACGCAAGGCGCGCGCCAGGAAGACAGCGGCTGAAGAACCCAGAGTCAGCCGCAAGGAATGTGTCGAATTGTATTCGTCCGTGGAGACCAGGTTACGCGAGATCGAAGCCTTCATGACGTCGAAGAAATTCCGCCTGCATTGCGAAATCAACAGGATTTGATTTCGCAACCGACCCGCCCCGGGCAGCCCAACAGCATCGAGCACTCGGTTACCGGCTAAGCGGGCGGCTTCTGGCGAAGCCCCGGTTCCTAGCGTCCACGAATCACAGTACACTAGACATTGACCTACCATCTGTCAGTGCGACTGACTGCTGTTTATGAAGTACTGCCATCAATGTGCGGCACCCCTGGTGCAGAAGATTCCCAGCGGCGACGACAAGCTGCGCCACTGCTGTGAAGAATGCAACAGTATCTTCTATTCAAACCCCAAGAATGTGGTTGGCACACTGCCCGTGTACGGCGACAAGGTTCTACTGTGTAAACGGGCCATCAAACCTCGCCTCGGCAAGTGGACCCTGCCGGCTGGATTCATGGAGAACGGAGAATCCAGCCTCGATGGTGCGATCCGGGAGACGATCGAGGAAGCCGGCGCCCATATTCAGGTCGATGCGAGCAGCCTCTACACGCTCTTTAATCTGCCTTCCATCAACCAGGTCTATATGTTCTTCCGGGCCAGTCTCGTGAATCTCGATTTCGCCGCTGGAGCAGAATCCCTGGAAGTCGAGCTTTTTGCCGAAGATGAAGTCCCCTGGGATGAAATCGCGTTTCCCGTGGTACGCAGTACCCTCGAGCATTATTTCCAGGATCTCAAGCAGCAGAATTATCCTGTGCGCATGTTCAATGTTCAGCATCACGAAGACATGAGCGTGACCACTACCCTGATCAGCCACAGTGCTGAGATCGTCGAACGCTGATTCGGTAACTTCTCCTCCATCGTCACCTGGTTGCCGCGCGCGACTGAAGGCACTCTTTCTTCAGTTAATCCTGTGCCACACCGTTAACAGCTTCACAGAGTTTGTCACGAGTTTTTGTAGGAGCATGTCCTACAAATTTTACGACCATTCAAAGATTCAGCGCCAATCCCTAAATATTCCCGGCAGTTAAACGAATTTCACTAGTGAAATCCTTCATTTACCAGAATGCAAACTGGTCCATGGCAATTAGTGGTTCAGCTTTCCTGATCCTTGTCGGCCTGTGGATAATGAATAGACCCGGGAGTTAAGGCGCAACGTTACATTGAGGTGGCAAAATGAATATGACGGGCTGCTCTCGAATCGAGTCGATTGGGACGTACTTACCTGATCAGGTGATTACTTCCGAAGACTTGATGGATGAAATTCAATCAGAAAAACGTTTCGGCATACCCAATACCTGGCTTCGAAAGCTGACCGGTATTCGGGCACGTCGATTCGCTGGTAATAATGCCAATCCTTCCGATCTCGCAATCGAAGCCAGCCGGTCGGCATTGGAGCGTTGCAACATGGATCCCGCCGACATCGGCATGGTGATTTATTGCGGCATCGCCAGGGACTGGGTTGAACCAGCCACTTCCCATCGCATCCAGCGGTAACTGGGTTGCAAAAATGCAGCCTGTCTGGACGTGACCAATGCCTGCCATGGTTTCACCAATGGCATGTCGGTCGGGGATGCTATGATCGCCACCGGAGCAGCCGGAAATGTGCTGGTTGTTACCGGTGAAGTTCCCAGTCATGTGGTCAGGGATTGCATCAAGGACATTAACGACAATCCCACCCTAGAGAATTTCCGCAGCAAGGTCGGCGGTCTCACCACAGGGGATGCAGGTGGCGCCGTAATCCTGCAGCGAGCCAGTAACAAATCTGGCGTGAAGACTTACCGGTTCGCCAGTCAGGGTCGCTAAGCCGAACTCTGCTTCTACAAATTTGATGATACAGGAAAGCGTCAGGGTCAGATGCTGATGGAAAAAATTCCGCGGCTGCCCTCCACATGCATCGAGCTCTTATAACCGAAACGTATAAGGAACTGCGCTGGCAACCCAAGGATATCGATTTCCTCATCTGCCACCAGGCCGGGCGTAAACCGCATCAACGCTTTGCCGAAATGGCCAAGGTTGATATCGCCAAGGCTCCCATTACCTACGAAGACCTGGGCAACTTAACAAGCGCCTCGATACCTGTTACCCTCGATTTGGCGGGATCGAAAGAAGGCGATAGAATCCTGATCCTCGGCACAGGCAGCGGACTCTCAGTGAGCCAGATCGGCCTGGTGCTGTAAAAGGATCAAGTCAGGTCATCTGTACGAGCCATCCCTCTTTTCACAAATGCATGTAGGATTTTTGGAGGGAGGCTTGTAGGAATTCGGCTTACACGAACAAGATAAGTTGATCACAGTTCTTACTTGTCGTCTCGCGTATGATGTTGAAAGGCTAACTACCAGCCATGCTCTGCCAGAGCGCCTCGCTACACCGAAATGTGCAGCAGAGAATAGCTGGTCTGGCTGGCGGTTTTTCTGCGGGAGGTTTCTGGAGAGCTTTTTTTGGGGGCTAGGAAATTCTCCGGAGTACTCTCCAGCAAGTTTCTGGTGAAATTATTTAGAAGTCACAGACCAGAAGCAGGCAAGGCCAGATAGCAACTTTAGGTGGACGTTCTGACTCCAGCGTCCAATTTAATGCGACTTACAAAAACGACACGGAAAAACGAAGTACGCAAGCAGAGTACACAAGAACGGTTAAGTCCGAACAGGTACCAGAATCGTGGAACTAATTCTCATACCCTCTTTCCTTGCCATCTGCCTCAAGCTGGCGATATTCTTCCGTCACCAGCGTTCGCTCACGCGGGAAAATATCGCCCTGTGCATATTCTTCGTGGCCGTATTTCTGTGGAACCTCATCGAACTCGTCTTTCTCGATGGCAACTACAGCGACCAGGTGAATTTCTTCCTGCTTGTATGTGCGTACTGCAGCATCATATTTCTCGTACACGCCTTTCTCAGTATTGCCATTGAATACGCCAAACTCCGATGGCAGAAGCTGGAACAGATCAAGCTCGCCCTAAACCTGTTCCTCGGTTACCTTGTGGTAAGCGTGATCTTCGATCGCGGCATGATTGCCGGTTTCGAGCCGAATGGTTTTACCCTCACCAAGATTCCTGGTGAACGCTACTGGATCTTCCAGATTTACCTGTTGGCTGGCGTGCTGACCGCCCTGACGCTTCTTGTTAATGGCGTAGTTACGCTTAAGGACAACCTGGACAAGCAGCGCTGCCTCGCCGTGTTGCTGGCCGCAGTGCCTGCCGCCGCGGTAGGAATTTTCGTTGTCATCTCCAAGGCGCTGGGAGCCGGATCAACTTCCACTATCTTCCAGTCACTCGGCTTCACCCTGATGCTCGGTGTACTGGTTTATGCTGAAAAAAAGAGCCGCCTGTTCAAGTTGCTGACATTCATCCCTTTCACCAAGGAACGCAAGCTTCACAAGAAGATACTGGCGCAGATAACCGACTGCATCGCGATTAATGATGACCCCAGCACCCAGCAGCCCATCAACCTCAAGCACATGATGCGTGAGTTCGAAGGTCTGGTGGTTGAGCATGTAGTGGATTACTACGACGGCAATCAGAAGCGAGCCGCCAGTGCGCTGGGTGTTTCAGAAGCCACCGTGTCACGCAGGGCTCGCGCGGTTACGGCGCGAAAACATGAACAGGAAGCCAGCCCGGCCGCCTGCGATCCGACTCAGGCTTCTATCCGGATAACGCCGTAAGCCACTTCTTCATAGGGGTGAGCTGACTTCATGGCAGCCACTACCTGATCCTTATGTGACCGCGGGCAAACCAGCTCGACCTTGTATTCGGCGACAATTTCTATCTGCCCGGTCTGCCCCTGATGGGGCTGGCTACCCTGCAAGGGACGGTACTGGCCCTGTCCCGGGGTCTGCCAGGCGCAGCTGTCATAGTCACCCACCCGACCTGCGCCCGCCGCAAACATCGCCTGCTTCACCGCCTCGAGATGGGACTCGGGGACATACACCTCGATCCTGACTAACTCGTCGTTCTCTTTTGCCATGGGGTTCGTTTAGCCGAGCCAGTGTCGGGCATTGCGGAATAGCCGCAAAGTGGGTGCATCTTCCTGCCAGTCATCGGGGCGCCAGGAATTCAGGCAGACGCGAAATACACGTTCCGGATGAGGCATCATGATGGTGACACGGCCGTCTGTTGAGCAGACACCAGTCAGTCCACCCGGCGAGCCGTTTGGATTCGCTGGATAACGTGTTGCCTCCACACCATGATTATCGACAAAGCGGAGTGCGATGGAACCGGCAGCCTGCAGCCTGGTGAATCCTTCAGCGCTGGCAAACTCGGCGCGACCCTCGCCGTGGGCCACCGCGATTGGAAAACGCGAGCCCGCCATGCCCTGCAGGAAGACTGACGGGCTTTCGTCAACCTGTACCAGGGAGACTCGTCCCTCGAATTGCTCCGAGCGATTGCGGACGAAGCGCGGCCAGTGTTCGGCTCCGGGAATGATCTCGTGCAGCAGTGACAGCATCTGGCAGCCATTGCACACACCCAGGCTCAGGGTATTAGTATTGGCGAAGAAGCTGGCAAATTGCTCCCGCAGGCTATCCTGATAGAGCACCGACTTGGCCCAGCCGCCTCCGGCACCGAGCACGTCACCGTAGGAGAAACCGCCACAGGCCACGAGGACATTGAAATCCTCTAACTTCTTGCGACCACTAACCAGATCGGTCATGTGCACATCGACGGGCTGGAAATTGGCCCGCTGGAAGGCGGCAGCCATTTCCTGTTGACTGTTAACACCCTGCTCGCGCAACACAGCGACTCGCGGCCTCGCATTCACATTGATATAGGGAGCAGCGATATCTTCGTTAAGATCAAAACTCAAACTGGACTGCAGCCCCGGATCGGTCGCATCGAGAATCGCATCGAACTCCTCCTGGGCGCAGTCTGAATTGTCCCTGAGGCTCTGCATATGGTAACTGGTGGTGGACCAGGTCCGCTGCAGCTCGACCCTGCCGGCGGAGAAGCGTTCATCTCCTCCCAGGCTTACACGAATCTGGTCATCCGTATTCAGCGAGCCTATGACATGCAACTGCCTGTCAAAACCACAGTCGCTTGCCAGAGCCTGCAGTGCCGAGAAGTGCTGACTCTCTACCTGCACCACGGCACCAAGTTCTTCCGAGAACAGGAGCGACAGACAGTCGCCATCCGCCAGATCGTCAAGGACCAGGTCGGCGCCGCAGTGACCGGCGAAACACATCTCGGCCACGGTGGTGAAGAGTCCACCATCGGAGCGGTCATGGTAGGCCAACAACAAATCCTGCTGCCTGGCCCTCCTGATGAGCTCGAAGAACCCCTTTAGCAGACGAGGTTCATCGAGGTCGGGCACCTCACCTTGCAATCGATTATAGACCTGTCCCAGGGCGGAACCACCCAGGCGATTCCTGCCACCGGCGATGTCGAGTAATAACAGCAGGGTTTCCCCTCTGTCGGTGCGCAGCTGTGGAGTCAGGGTTCTTCGCACATCCTGGACCGGTGCGAAGGCAGAAATGATCAGGGAAAGCGGTGCCGTATTACTCTTTTCACCCTTCTCGTCTTTCCACACGGTGCGCATGGACATGGAATCCTTGCCTACCGGAATGCAGATTCCCAACTCCGGGCACAGCTCCATGGCCACGGCTTCCACTGTCGCAAAGAGCTTCGCGTCCTCCGCCCCGTGTCCCGCTGCCACCATCCAGTTGGCCGACAACTTGATATCACTGAGCGAATCGATATCGGCGCTGGCTATATTGGTAATCGATTCGGCGATGGCCATACGCCCGGAAGCGGGACCATCAAACAAGGCCAGCGGTGTTCGCTCACCCATGGCCATGGCCTCGCCGGTGTATCCCACATAGCTGCTGGCGGTCACTGCCGCATCGGCGACCGGTACCTGCCAGGGACCAACCATCTGATCACGGCATACCAGCCCGGTAATACAGCGATCTCCGATTGTAACCAGGAAGGTCTTGTTGGCCACTGTTGGCAAGGAGAGCACCCGCCCCACTGCTTCGGCCAAATCTATATCAGATGCCGTGAAGGCCTTCTCCGCGACCCGTCCCGAATTGACCTCCCGGTGCATCCTCGGCGGCTTGCCGAATAACACATCCATGGGAAGGTCGATGGGATTGTTGCTGAAATGAGCATCCTGTAATCGCAGGTGCTGGACGTCGGTCGCCTCTCCTACCACGGCGAAGGGGCAGCGTTCCCGCTCACAATAAGCCCGGAATCTGTCCATGTCCTCATCAAGAACCGCAAGCACATAACGTTCCTGTGCTTCATTGCACCAGATTTCCAGCGGGGTCATCCGGGATTCGGCATTGGGTATGTCACGCAACTGGAACACACCGCCGCGCCCGCCATCCTTCACCAGTTCCGGCAGCGCGTTGGACAGCCCTCCCGCACCTACATCGTGAATGAAGCGGATGGGGTTAGCATCACCCTGCTGCCAGCAACGGTCGATCACCTCCTGGCAACGCCGTTCCATTTCCGCGTTATCTCGCTGCACAGACGCAAAATCCAGATCTTCACTGCCACTTCCCGATGCCATGGAGGAGGCGGCGCCACCGCCAAGGCCAATGAGCATCGCCGGGCCGCCGAGCACGATGAGTTTCGCACCTACCGGTATCTCGCCCTTGAGCACGTGCTGATCGCTGATATTGCCGAGACCGCCAGCAATCATGATGGGCTTGTGATAGCCACGCACTTCGGCCTCGCCCGCCTCATTGACTACCTCTTCCTCGAAGCTACGGAAATAGCCGCAGAGATTTGGCCTGCCGTATTCGTTGTTAAAGGCCGCACCACCAATGGGGCCTTCCAGCATGATGTCCAATGCGGATGCGATATGGGCCGGTTTGTCCACGGGTCGCTCCCACGGCTGGATCGCATCCGGCAGATGAAGATTCGATACCGAGAAACCGGTGAGCCCGGCCTTGGGTTTCGCTCCCCTGCCGGTGGCGCCTTCATCGCGGATCTCCCCACCCGAGCCGGTGGATGCGCCCGGGAAAGGTGCAATGGCAGTTGGATGGTTGTGCGTCTCAACCTTCATCAGGATATGCACGGGCTCGCGGTGATAGGCAAATTCATCCTGTTCCCCGGAAGGGAAGAAGCGCTCAGCCTCCGGCCCTGCCATGACGGCCGCATTATCCGAGTAAGCGGAGAGCACGTTAGCGGGAGATTGCTCATGGGTGTTTCGGATCATGCGAAACAGGGAATGACTCTTCTCCACGCCATCGATGGTCCAGCTGGCATTGAATATCTTGTGCCGACAGTGCTCTGAATTCGCCTGGGCAAACATCATGAGCTCTATATCGTTGGGATTACGACCCAATTCAGAGAAGCGTTCGAACAGGTAGTCGATTTCGTCTTCGGCCAGGGCGAGCCCCCATTCATGATTGGCCAGCAACAGCGCCTGCTTGCCCTCTTGCAGAATATCAACCGATTGCATCGGCCGGGGATCCGCGCTCTGGAACAGCACAGCCGCCTCGTCGATCTCATCGAGCACTACCTGCACCATGCGGTCGTGCAACAAGCCGTCCAGAATGCCCAGCGCGGCCGCGTCCGGCTCCTGCTCGCACTGTATCCAATAGATCACACCGCGTTCGACGCGGGCAACCTGATCCAACCCACAGTTATGCAATATGTCGGTGGCCTTGCTGGACCAGGGGGAAATCGTGCCGGGGCGCGGGACCACCAGCCGTTGCACCCTGCCGCCAGACTCACCCTGCCCCACATACGGCTCACCGTATTCCAGCAAACCATTGAGCACGGTAGATTCGGCTGCAGTAAGCGGTTTCGCCACATCGACAAAGTGGACGAATCTGGCAGAGAGCTGGGTGACAGAGGGAAGTGAGGCGCGCAGAGTGTCTTGAAGCTTGCTTCGCTTGAACGCTGACAGGGCGGAGGCCCCCAACAACACCTGCATCGAAAAAATCCTGAGCTTGAAACGGCTGCAAATGACCTACCCACAGGTCGGCAGCGAGGAGTAATGATAATTCAAACGCAGGGGAAATTCAGGAAAAACTGCTGAAGAATTGTCAGCCTTCCCGGGTCTGACGACTTCAATCGGAGGGCGGGAAGTAGCTACCATCACGACGACTGACGGTCTGGTTGCCGTTCTGGTCCTCTATCCAGAAATCCACATGGGAGAGTGAGGTAATATCCTGCCTGTCACCTGAAAAATGGGGTTCCGCCATAACGCGGTAGACCTCCCCTGCCCGCGCATGGAAGCGCAGGGTCCGGGACAGGGTGTCCCGGGAGGCGGCATAGCTCACCAGGGCGGGAGCGAGTCCCCGGGCAGTTCCCATATCCCAGTAAAAATAGACATGCACATCGTGTATACCCGGTTCGATCTCAATCCGGTTATAGGCGACGTTGTTATCCACCATGGTATCGTCGACACTGGAGAAGCGCACCGAATCCACGTAGCGATTCAGCCAATCCTGTCGCAGGAATTGCGCGCCTTCGAGCACGGCAACGGAGTTCGAGGGACGTGGGTCGCCTTCGTACACGCGATAGGCCGTCCCCCCCAGACAGGCCGATAGGGACGCCAATAGTGACAGTAGAAAGAATGCTCTGTTCATACTCCCGGCAATACCCCGGAAAACACCTTCAGTTTCTGGCCCCTACTCTGGCCAGAGCGCTGCTTTTTCTGTTCTGCTTAATACTCTTGATAGTCTCAAGCCTTTTAATTATCAAGACAGGACTGGTATCAACACTTGATACCAATCAATCCCCGGCTACATCTGGCTCCTGGCCCTGACCTGCTCGCCGCCTGTCGCGGAAGAATGCCTGCATGATTTGACCGCAGGAATCAGCCAGAATTCCTTCGATTACCTGGATTCCATGATTGAAGTGGCCCGCTTCCAGCAATCTTTGCTGGCTTACCACCGCCCCCGCTCGCGGTTCCCTGGCACCAAAAACCAGTCGTTCCACACGGGCATGAATCAGGGCCCCCACGCACATGGTGCAGGGCTCGATAGTAACATAGAGGGTAGTGCCCGGAAGCCGGTAGTTTCCACGGGATTGTGATGCCTGTCTTAAAACCCGGATTTCCGCATGGGCCGTCGGATCGTGGGACGCTATCGGCGCATTATGGGCCGCCGCCAGTAGCTCGTTATCCGCTACCAGAACGGCCCCCACAGGCACTTCCCCCGCTTCTGCCGAGATCTTTGCCTGTTCCAGCGCCAGCGTCATCCAGTGTTCGTGCTGCACCTGATCTTCCTCAGTGACGAACTCGTCGGGGGTCATGAGTCTTTTCTTCCTCCTGATAAATTCTTTACCTGGCAGCGTCCCATTCCGGAAAGGATTATTGCTCACTTCCACCGGCGATGACCCGGACTGTGTGCAGTCCCAGGGATACAGCAGGGCCGATGCCGAAAGCGAACACCAGTGTACCCAGACCCACCGTGCCTCCCAACAGCCAACCCGTGCCCACCGCACACATTTCGAGACCCATGCGTACCCAGGCGATGGGAAATCCAGTGCGACGCTGCAAACCCGTCATTAAACCATCCCGGGGTCCTGCTCCCAACTGTGCTGTCAGGTAAACACCGCTCCCCATGCCCACCAACAGTACCCCGAGTATCACCTCTCCGAACTGCAGCACGAACAGATCAGGCTGGGGAAGCCAGGGCAGAGAGGCCTCGATCACAAAGGAAATAACGATGGCGTTGAGCAAGGTGCCCAGCCCGGGAGTCTGGCGCAGCGGTATCCAAAGCAGCAACACGGCGACGCTTACCAGGAAAGTAGCCCAGCCAATGGACGCCCCTGCCTGCAGCCCCAGACCTTGGGCCAGCACGGTCCAGGGACTGACTCCGATACCGGCGGCAATCAGCAGTGCCTCACCCAGGCCGAATACGGTGAGACCCGAGACCAGGAAAAACAGGGTTGCGAAGCCGGGCCGGAAATTCAGCGGATGATGTGAACTCCAGGAAACGGTGGGTACAGCACGGATGCTGAGGAATTTTAAATCTGGCATAGAAAATCGATAGGGAGCCGAGTTACACCACGGCGCGGGTTAGAAGGTGAGCAACGGCAATCAGACCTGATTGACCTTATTGCCACAATATTTACAGAAGCGAGCATCCATGTCGTGGCCGGTGGACTTGCAACTGACACACTTGCGTGAGTTTTCCACCTCTTTCTTGCTGCGTTCCTGATATTCATTCATCAACTCTGCGCCGATAATACCGGTCGGCACGGCGATGATGGCATAACCACAGATCATGGCGACGGCCGCCACCAATTGCCCCATGGGCGTCTGGGGTGAGATGTCGCCGTAGCCTACGGTTGTGATCGTTACAATGGCCCAGTAGATGGAATGAGGAATGCTGTGAAAACCATGTTCGGGCCCTTCGATAATAAACATCAGCGCCCCGAAGATAACGATCAGGGTGAGTACCGAGAACAGGAACACGAGAATCTTGCGATGCGCCTGTAGCAGCGCGGTGTAAAGCAGGTTGGCCTCTCCCATGTATCGAAACAGCTTCAGAATCCTGAAAATGCGCAGCACTCGCATGATGCGAATCACAATCAGGTACTGTGCCGACGGCAGCACGAAGGCGATATAGGTAGGGAGGATGGAAAACAGATCGATCAGCCCGTAGAAGCTGAACACATAGGCCTTCTTGTTGGGGGTGCTGTAGAGCCTGAGTAGATATTCAATGGTGAAGGCAATAGTGAAGAACCACTCGAGGCGGTAGAAGAACGCGCCATAACGCAGATGGTACTGTTCGATGGAGTCCATCAGGACTGCAGTGACAGATACCAGGATCATGGCGATCAGGACGACATCGAACAACTTCCCGGCCCTGGACTCATAGCCAAAGATGATCTCGTAAATGATCTGGCGAAAATCTGACTGTGGTTGTTCTTGCATGATCACATCACACTTCTAAATTGAATCCGGAAACTAACAGCGCGATAAAGCTGGCTACATCCACTGCTAAAAGCACTAGCGTCCACGCCACTGCCTTGCTAATTAGCGAGCCTGTCGAATGCCACCCGGGAATTCACCAGCTCTTGTCCGAGCCTGCCATCGACCAGCTCCAGTATCGGCACCAGGGCGGTCTGGCGCTCCGTCATCTTCTCCGCCTTGATGGATTGTAATAGCGTTTCTTTAAGCATGTGCATATCGTTGACCTTCCCCAGACAACTTCCCAGTTGCTCGAGCTCCTTCACGATTTGCAGGTCATTGGTATCTGGAGACGCCTTCAGTTGCCATTGATACATCAGGTATTTGACCCGCTTGCGCCAGGCGTGCAAGGCATCGAAGTCATCACCCGCGAGCAATGCGGGGCCCGAACGCCTCAACTCTGCAAGGCTTGCATTCAGGTAACTGTCCAGGCTGCTGTCATTAATAGTTGAGCACAGCGATTCAGGCGTGCTCGCCGTTATTTCCCGGACCAGCGCTTGCACCCGGCGCACCTCGTGAGCCGAAAGCGGTGCGCTCCCCAGCCTGTCACGCAGGGAATTCAACAAGCTGACCAGATCCGGCTGATCCGGAGACTCTTCTGCCATGGCGCCCAGCGCCGCGTCCATGACAGCACGATCCCGTTGCGGGCACAGCACATGTGCCAACTTCTTTACTTACCGGTACAACTTTTTGTTGTCCGGATGGTCGGTACCCAGGGCACGCTGCAAGACCAGACAGGCACGGATCTGCTTGGTGAGTTTACGAATCTCATGAACGCTCGATGCGTCCAGATTACTCGCCAGGGAAGTCAGGGCATCGATCGTGATAGTCGTGGAAACCATTGCGCATTCCCTAATCCAGAAGAGCCATGAATGGCCTAGCAGTCACCGACCTATCTGGTCAGACCGCCGCAAAGCAGGCCACCGCGAAGTCACGCCGAGACAGTGTAAGGACAGCTGCTGCAATTGGCAAAAAAGCGCTGAGAATCCGGCCAAACAGCCGTCTTCGCGGTAACAGAGGCCCGCTCACTCCCACTCAATGGTCGCCGGGGGCTTGCTGGAAATATCGTAGGCCACGCGTGACACTTCGGCTATCTCGTTCATGATGCGGTTGGATACCTTTTCCAGCAACTCAGGGTCCAGCCGCGCCCAGCGCGCCGTCATGAAATCGATGGTCTCCACGGCCCGCAGGGTTATCACCCAGGAGTAGCGGCGGGCATCCCCCACCACACCGACAGACTTCACCGGCAGGAAGACGGCGAAGGCCTGACTCACCTTGTTGTAGCAGTCGGCCTTGTGCAATTCTTCGATAAAGATGGCGTCTGCGTGGCGCAATACGTCGCAGTACTCCTTCCTGACCTCGCCGAGCACACGCACACCCAGGCCGGGACCCGGAAAGGGATGGCGATAAACCATTTCATAGGGCAGGCCCAGTTCCTGTCCAATCCTGCGTACCTCATCCTTGAACAACTCACGCAAGGGCTCGACCAGTTTCATGGTCATGTCCTCCGGCAAGCCACCCACGTTGTGGTGTGATTTAATCACGTGAGCCTTGCCGGTCTTCGATCCTGCGGATTCGATGACATCGGGATAGATTGTGCCCTGGGCCAGCCACTTGATGTTGTTGAGCTTGCTGGCCTCGGCATCGAACACCTCGATGAAGGTGTTGCCGATGATCTTGCGCTTGGCCTCGGGATCTTCGACCCCAGCGAGCTTGCCGAGAAACAAATCCTCGGCATCCGCCCGAATCACCTTGATACCCATGTTCTTCGCAAAGGTGGCCATGACCTGGTCACCCTCATGCAATCGCAGCAAACCGTTGTCGACAAAGACGCAGGTCAGCTGATCACCTATTGCCCTGTGCAAGAGAGCCGCTACGACCGAACTGTCCACGCCGCCGGACAGGCCCAGCAACACGGGATCGCTGCCGACCGTCGCACGCACCGTGGCGACAGCATCCTCGATGATACTGGCCGGATTCCACAACGATTCGCAGCCGCAGATATCGTGCACGAAGCGTTCGATGATGCGCATGCCTTGCAGGGTATGGGTGACTTCCGGATGGAACTGAATGCCGAACATAGGCTTGTCGCGATGCTGCATGGCCGCAATCGGCGCACTATCAGTAGCAGCAACCAGTTCAAAGTCCGCCGGCAAGTCGGTAACCTTGTCGCCGTGGCTCATCCACACGTCGAGTTGGGCTACCCCACTGTCCGTGAAGCGATCTTCGATACCATCGAGCAGCGCACACTTGCCCTGCACATTCACCTGGGCAAAACCAAACTCTGACTTGGCTGACGACTCAACCTTGCCACCAAACTCTTCCGCCATAGTCTGCATGCCATAGCAGATACCGAGAATCGGCAAGCCCGCCTCATACAGAAATGAAGGCGGCCGCGGCGACTCATCCGTATTCGCCGACTCCGGACTACCGGAAAAAATAATCCCCTGTGGCGCAAACTCGGCAAAATCCTCGGCAGCAACTTCATAGTCCCAGATCTCACAATACACCCCCGCCTCACGCACCCTGCGCGCAATCAGCTGCGTGTACTGCGACCCAAAATCAAGAATCAAAATTTTCTGGCTATGTATGTTGGTAGTCATATTTTGAAAACAACTTACCGTGATTTCTTCAGTGATTTAGAAATCAAGGCATCGAAATGATGAGTATTAATCCTGCAACAACTCTAGAAAAGATCTCATAAGGGATATCGAGATGTGCTCCTGGTGAGTGCAAGACAAGGCAAAATTATTGTTCGGTGTAGGAGCTTACTTTTAGTAAGTGACTACACCGAACAATAATTTTAACGCCGTATTGTGCCACCAGGGGCGCATCGTCCAGCACCCTAGAAGCGATACTAGCACCGACAGAGGCCTTAAAGTGACCGTGTCGGAAATTAGTTTTAACGCTGTATTGCGCCACCAGAGGCGCATCCCACAAAAGCATTCACCAACCACTAAGAGACGCGGTAGTTGGGGGCTTCTTTGGTAATTGAGACATCATGGACGTGAGATTCAGACATCCCTGCCCCAGTGATTTTGACGAACTGGGTCTTGGTCCTCATCTCGTCAATATTCGCACAGCCGGTATACCCCATACTGGACCGCAGCCCGCCCATCAACTGATGCACGATTGCCGACATGGATCCCTTGTAGGGCACACGTCCCTCGATACCTTCGGGTACCAGTTTCTCGGCACCGGCCTCGATATCCTGGAAATAGCGATCGCTGGAACCCTGTGCGTGCGACATGGCACCCAGGCTACCCATTCCGCGATAGGACTTGTAGCTGCGCCCCTGGTAGAGTTCGACTTCACCCGGCGCCTCTTCTGAGCCTGCCAACAGGCTGCCGATCATGACTACATTGGCGCCCGCTGCGATAACCTTCGCGATGTCTCCCGAGTAACGAATGCCCCCGTCGGAGATTACGCAGACATCGGTCCCCTTCACCGCCTCAGCCACGTTGGCAACCGCTGTAATCTGGGGAACGCCCACGCCAGTGACAATGCGGGTTGTGCAGATTGAGCCCGGCCCGATCCCCACCTTCACTGCATCCGCTCCGGCCTCCACCAGAGCCCTGGCGGCATCGGCTGTCGCGATATTACCGCCGACAACACCTATGAAAGGAAACCTGGATTTAATCTGGCGTACCTGGTCGATAACCCCCTGGGAATGGCCGTGGGCAGTGTCCACCACGATGATATCGGCACCGGCTTCCACCAGGGCCTCAGCCCTTTCCATGGCCTCGGCACCAGTGCCTACTGCCGCAGCCGCACGCAGGCGTCCCAATTCGTCTTTACAGGCGTTCGGGAAGTCTTCCGACTTGCGGATATCCTTAAGGGTTATAAGGCCTTTCAGTTCCGATCCACCACTGACCACGAGGATCTTTTCGATACGGTGCCGGTGCAGTAATTCCTTCACTTCTTCGAGGCTGAAATCCTCCTCGACCGTGACCAGCCGATTGCGGGGAGTCATGATCGACTGCACGCTGGCATCGAGATTCGCTTCGAAGCGCACATCGCGACTGGTGACAATGCCGGCCAGCCCTTTGCTGCTCAGCACCGGCATGCCGGAGATGTTGTTTTCGTTCATGAGTGCGACCAGTTCACGAATGGTCGCAGTATCGGGAATGGTTATGGGATCTCTAACAACGCCGCTTTCGAACTTCTTGACTGCACGCACTTCCCGAGCCTGACGTTCCACGCTCATGCTCTTGTGGATTACACCGAGCCCACCTTCCTGCGCCATGGCAATAGCCAGCTTCGCCTCGGTGACTGTGTCCATGGCCGAGGAAACGAGGGGGATATTGAGAGCGATCTCTTTCGTAATCTGCGATTGCAGACGTACAGAACGGGGGAGAACGGTGGAGTGTGCGGGCAGAAGCAGAACATCATCGAATGTTAGAGCTTCTTCAGCAATACGTAACATAAGATTTCCACTATCCGCAAAAACCGGATTATACAGATGCACCTATATCTTGTACAGAATGGGCTGAAATCCGGCCTGCAGACACTACTCGGCCGCTGGCCCTCCCGCCTGGGATGCGCTCTTTCGCTTGAGCACTGCCACCGCGATGGGAATACTGAAGAACAGGGAGGAATAGATAAATCCCGCCCGTGCGATCTCTTCCTCGGTAGCAATGGAGGCGACCACGATGGACAGGATGGCAGTCACTGCCACAACCGCCCAGCTAAGCAGCATCTCCTTGCAGTAGAAGATTTCGAATTCAGTGAGCCGCAGCTGGCGCTTGTAGCGCAGCGCATTCCTGTAGAATCCTGCCAGGATGAGTGACAGGGATATGACGCCCAGGCCAACATAGACAAACAGCCCGGCTACCTCGTTGTCCTGCCAGCCCTGGTTTTCGAACAAGCCTGTGTTCAAGACCTGTGTATTGAAGATATTGAGAGACATGTACAGGACAGTCGCCTGCATCATCAGCTTGATCGGATAAACGAATACGAGCACCAGCATCACCAGCCCCAGGCTGAGATAGACTGTCGTCTTGTCCTGCAGGCCAAAGGTACGGCTCCAGCTGGAATGGGATAACCAGATCGAACCGATGATCAGGGCACTCATCACGAAGGCGGGAATATCCTTGGAGAGTTCGAACAATTCAAGCGGTGAGTTTGGTATCTCATCGATGCTTATCACCAGCATGGTGAAGGCGAAGGCGAAGGCCGCATCCACGAAGGTTTCGATTCGCGTCATATTGTCACCGCGCAGGATTCTGCCCTGCTCGCGACGACAGCCATCGAGGTATTACTGGCTAAGAGGTTCTATTTCACCGACTCCCTGACTGGATTGAGACTCGCCGGGGGATATAAAATCCCGGGGCCGTTACCATGGCAAGAGATTAAAGCAAAAAACAAGGGCTTATCACGAGACCAGCTATGCCTGAACCGACACCGAGCAGCGTGCAGCACGATTCCCCCATGACGCGGCGCCTCCTGCAGGAGCCGACATTTCACTTCTTCGTCATAGCCCTGGCGATTTTTGCCCTCTACTGGTGGGCAGAAACGGGCAATGAAAACCTGCTGGAAATAGACCAGCGCGAGATCGATGCCCGTATTTTCATGCAGGAAATGAGCAGCGGCGACGCACTGACGGCGCAGCAGCGCGAATTCATCACCAGCAGTTTCGTCGAGGAACAGATCCTTGTACAGGAAGCGCTCGCGCTGGGCCTGGATAACGATGCCAGGATTCATGACCTGCTTGCGCAGAAGATGCGCCATGTATTGAGCGGAGACATTATCCAGCCAGACGATACGGAGCTGGAAAATTACTACCAGCAAAACCAGGCACGCTATCGGATCCCACCGGCCGTGGACGTGGAAGAATTGGTGCTCGATAGCCGGGAATCCCTCGCGGCCGATGTACTGCGCATGCTGCAATCGGAGTCCAGCAGTGAGGATATCCTGGCTCGACAGGAGGGCAATGCCGCCCCCCTCGCCAATGTCAGCGAGCAGGATCTCCGCAATATCTTCGATGCGAATTTCGCGCGTCAGGTTGTCGAATCAACAGCCGGGGAATGGACCGGCCCCTTCATGAGCAATCGCGGCCAGCACTGGCTGCGCGTCACGAGTCGCTACCCGGAACACCTGCCTGCACTGGATGAAATTCGCGACCGTGTTCGACTGGAATGGATTACAGAAGAGGAAGAGGCGCGCCTGCAAGACGCTATCGATGCCCTATGGGAGAAGTACAGCGTCAGAATCATCGAGGGCAGCGATGAGGAGTAATCACATCCGCCCTCTGCTGCCTCTGGCAGACAGGGCAATTTTTTTCCTGCTGCTGATCGCCTGCTCTGCAACCCGGGCTCATGACGTCGATGTGACCGGTGTGGCAAGGGTCTTTCTCGACGAACGGCTGGCCGGTCAATACAGCCTGTCGATCGTGGATCAGCAAGTGCCGCCCCTGTTCAACATCGAACGCATACTGCCTGGGCATTGCAGTGGCCAGGCACCGGGTAATTTTGCCTATCGCTTCAGCTGTGAGCCGGCACTCAGCATAGAAGACCAGTTACGCTTTCCCTGGTCCCTCGAAGGTGTGGTCGTGGTTGCCCGCTGGCATGATGGCAGCAACGTGTCTGCCTACTTTCCAGGTGACGGTACCCAGGTGGAAGTCCCCCTGGCAGAGCTCAAGGCCGGAGCGCGCTCCCTCTCCAGCCTCGCCACGCGTTATCTGGTGCTCGGTGCAGACCATATTCTTTTTGGCATCGATCACCTGTTATTCATCGTGGGGCTGTTGCTGCTAATCCACGGCTTCTGGAAGCTGATCCAGACCATCACCGCCTTTACCATCGCCCACAGCATCACACTGGCCTTCGCGGTGCTGGAGATATTTCCCGTACCCAACGCCCCCATCGAGGTGCTGATCGCATTGAGTATCCTGTTCCTGGCCCGGGAGGTGGTGATGGGGCAACGCGGCCAACACAGCCTGGTTCACAGCAAGCCCTGGATCGTGGCTTTCATCTTTGGCCTGTTCCATGGATTCGGATTCGCCGGTGCGCTGGGGGAATTGGGGCTGAACAATGCCGATATCCCAATGGCCTTGCTGTTTTTCAACCTGGGCGTAGAGGCTGGCCAGGTAGCATTCATTGGCCTGATGATAGCGGTACACAGCCTCTATACGAGATTCTTTAAAGACCTTGAACTGGCCCTGCATCGTGGCCTGGCCTATGGCCTCGGCGGTATTGCCTGTTTCTGGTTTCTTGAGCGCCTACCCACTCTCTTCCTCAGCGCCTGAGTCCTGCCTCTCCCTGAGCCGCCGCCACCGCCGCCAAGCGCCCTGACTAGCGGGGCTGGTATTGCTGATGACAGGATTCGCAGGGCGGATAGAGTTGGTCATTGCCCGCGCTGGACAGGGCTTCCTCATCTTTGGCCGCGACTGCATCGAGCACGGCGCGGGCGGCGCTGATCATCGCCTGATTATGCCCCTGCCAGCCCTGCTCTGCGGCCGATTGCTGAAAATTGTCGTCCGCTCCTCCAGAACCCAACAGATTACCTGCGGCGATCACTGCCAGCGCCGCGTTGCCCACTTCCTGCCATTCTGCATCGGATTGCAGCTCGTAGGCACCCCATATCGTTGTCGTCGCCGGTGTGATGAGGGCATTCATGATCTGTTTCACGGTGAGCTCCGGCTCCACCTGGGCGGAAGATCCCGCCGCCAGCAGTAACGCGCATGCCGTTGCCATTATCTTGCGAAAATTATTCTTCATAATTACCTGCCTGTATCCTCTGGCTCGCGTATCGGTAAACGCGATTGAGCCTTAACCCTTATCAAGCGTCAGTGCCAGATACCCATGACATCGATCAAGGCCCGGGCGACTGGCGGCTCCACTGTGGCACACACTCGCCGGATGCATCCAGCTTACGATTCTCTCCCAAATCTGCTTTAATCTGAAGCACGCGAAGTCATCACCAGAGGGGGAATCGATGATGAAAGCCCTATCAAGAATTGGCGTCTTGTACAGCGCACTAAGCGGTTTCCTGCTGTTTTCACCCTGGCTCCAGGCTGATCCCTGGCAGGATGCCGAGCACGGCTATGCCGACAATAATGGTGTCAGGATTCACTATGCCACCATGGGCACCGGCCCCCTGGTGGTGATGATCCATGGATTCCCCGATTTCTGGTATAGCTGGCGACACCAGATGGAAGGACTGAGCGACTACTTCAAGGTGGTGGCCATCGACCAGCGCGGCTATAACCGCAGTGACGCACCCGAGGGTGACAGCAATTACGCGATGCAGAACCTGGTGGCGGATGTCGCCACGGTGATACGCCACCTCGGCGAAGACAGCGCCACCATCGTTGGCCACGACTGGGGAGGCGCAGTCGCCTGGCAATTTGCCTTCGCCCTTCCTCAAATGGTGGACAATCTGATCATACTGAACCTCCCTCACCCCAACGGCATGGGCCGCGAACTGGCCAGTAATAGCCAGCAACAGCAGAACAGTAACTACGCCAGGGTATTTATCGAGGGCTCACCCAGTGATACGAATATCTTCTTCGGCGGTCCCATGAATCCCCAGACCCTCTCCGCCTGGGTCACAGACCCGGCGGTTCGCGCACATTATGTGGAAGCGTTCGCCCGTTCCGATTTCGATGCCATGCTTGCCTACTACAAGCAGAATTACCCCAGGGCCGATGGCGCTGCCCAGGCTGCTCCCGCGGCACCGCAGCTGGATGTTCCCTTGCTGGTGTTCCACGGTCTGGACGACACGGCCCTGCACTCCGATGGCTTGAACAACACCTGGGACTGGAACGACAGCAGCACCACGATCGTGGCTGTACCGGGAGCCAATCATTTCGTACAACAGGATGCCGCCGAGACAGTGACCAGCACCATGCGCTGGTGGCTACTGTCGCAATAAGGCCTTGCGATGACTGCCGCTGCTAACACAGCGGGGCCAGAAAACTGCAGAGCGCGTAGCGTTGCCAAGGCCGCAACTCAGTCCATCCTGCGTCTTTGCCATAGCAACAAACAACAATGCGAGTGACCCGCAAACCCAGCCATGCCTGACCACATCAAGCGACTAGAGCCGGCCAGCGAATACTTCTTTCGGGAGGGCTGCCACATCATCGAAGTCTCGAATACTGCAAGCGATGAAGCGGTCTCGATAGCCAGGGCACGGGTGGAGCCCGGAGTGGTGACCCGATGGCATCGCGTAACGGATACCTTTGAACGTTATGTCATCACCCACGGCAAGGGTGAGGTCGAAGTGGGCGAGCAGGCGGCCACCGAAGTCAACAGTGGCGACGTCGTGCTCATTCCCCCGGGGGCCAGACAACGAATCCGCAACACCGGAAGCGTCGACCTTGAATTCCTGGCGATCTGCAGCCCCCGATTCAGGATCGAAAATTACCAGGAAATAGATGACTGATCGCTGCGGTCTCTCTTCCCGGTCACCGAATCCCGTGACTAATTTGCTACAATACCGAGCCTCGATAGATCCCGGCAATCCATTTACATGACCCAACTTCGCGCCACCCTGTTCCTGGCACTGCTTGTCAGCCTGAGCTGGAGCTCATACTCCCTGGCACAGCAAGAACTCACCACCCTGACTACCGCTCGCGGTTACCGCCTGCAAATTTTCAGCGAGTTGCTACCACTGGAGATCAATCACATCCACAGTTGGGAACTGCTGCTTACGGACGCCACGGGCGCTGTAGTAAGCGAGCCGGACATACAGGTCAGTGGCGGCATGCCGGATCACGACCATGGCATGCCCACCCTGCCCAGAATCACCCGTACCCTCGACAACGGGCGCCTGCTGCTGCAGGGCGTGAGATTCCATATGCCAGGCTACTGGCAACTGCTGTTCGAGATAAAGACAGACCATGGCAGCGACAGCGCAGAGTTTAATTTCACGCTATGAAGCGATTCCTGACAATTGTCCTGGCATCAGGCTGCCTGTTGGGGGCAGGTCTTGCCGTCTGGCAACAGATACCCGCTCCCTTACCGGACACATGGAGCCCAGCGGAACGCGCGCTGATCAGGTCACTCTCGCTGAGTCAGCTACCGCCACTGCCCGCTGACCCGAGCAACGCCTTCGCGGACGATAAGCGAGCCGCAGAACTGGGCCAAGAGCTGTATTTCGATACCCGACTGAGCGGCAATGGCACAGTTTCCTGTGCAAGCTGCCACAGGCCCGAGCTGATGTTCACCGATGGTCTGCCGCTGGCGGTTGGCACCAGCGGCGGCACCCGGCATACACCCAGCCTTGTCGGACTCTCCTACAGTCCCTGGTTCTACTGGGACGGACGCAAAGACAGCCAGTGGGCACAGGCTCTCGCGCCGCTGGAAGCGCCTCATGAACACGATATCGACAGATTGAGCGTGGCCCGGCTGGTTACTGGCGATCAATCCTACCGGGCGATTTACCAGGAAATATTTGGCCCGGCACCACCACTCCCCAGTGAAGGCATCGCCTCGCCCCTGGGTAGAGAGGCATTCATCGCAGGCTGGAATACACTGGACGCTGCACAAAGGGAGGCCATCAACCGGGTATTTGCGAATGTAGGTAAGGCGATCGCCGCGTACCAGAGAAAATTGCAGCCCGGACGTACGCGCTTCGACAACTACGCCGATGCGATCGCCGAGGGCGAAGAGCGAACCGGCAATGGACAACTGGACGCCACCGAACTGGCTGGCCTCGATCTGTTCCTGAACAAGGGGCAGTGCATTAACTGCCACAACGGCCCTCTGTTCACCAATCACGATTTCCATAACACTGGCGTGAGGGTACTCGCTGGCCAGCTCCCGCCCATGGGCCGCTACGATGGTGTCCGTATCGCGCGCCGGGATCCGTTCAATTGTCTGGGTGAGTACAGTGATGCTTCCAGTGGTGAGTGCATCGAGCTGGAATTCGCCAGGGATACCAACGAACTGGTGGGTGCGCACAAGACCCCCACCCTGCGCAACGTGTCATGGACTGCGCCCTACATGCATGGCGGCCAGATTGGCAGTCTGGAGGATGTCATTCGCCACTACGATGAAGCCCCCGTCTCCATGCTCAGTCACAATGAGGCGAAACCGCTGGCACTGCGATCGGTAGAGCATCGCCAGCTGGTGGCCTTTCTCAAGACCCTGAGCGCTCCGCTTGCCACACCGGCCAGATGGCTGACGGCTCCCTGAGTCGAGTCGCTCCTAACCCATGATCCCTGTTAAGCTTCGGCGAGTTCAGGCCCTTAAGCCAGCTTGACCCGGAGAAGTCTGAAGGCTCATGTCCCGCGAATCCACAATCTTTGTCTCCATCGCCTGCCTTGCCGATCCGGATGTAATCGATACGGTTGCCAATCTGTTCGCCACCGCCAGGCACCCCGAGCGCGAGCATGTCGGCATCTGTCTGCAGATCGACCCCGGCGATCCAGCCTTCAATCCACTAAACGATTTCTCCAACGTCCGACTCGATGTGATCAATTACGAAGCATCCCTGGGTCCAATCTTCGCCAGGGCGCGCTGTAAGAGATTACTGGGGGACGAAGACTTCTATCTGCAGATCGATTGTCACAGCCGTTTCTTTCCCGACTGGGATGAAATCCTGTTACAGGAATACGGCAAGGCCATCGCAATCAATAGCAGGGCCGTCATCTCTCACTACCCCATCAGTATCCGGAACATGGATAATCCCGACTACCTGGGCAGCATCGGTCATGTTAACCGCTATCGTCAGGTGGACACCGATGCCTTGAAAAGCCACGGTTCACTGATCAGGATGCCCGCAGCCCCCCTGCCTTCAATAGGCATCAGCGCCGCCATGCTGTTCATGGAAGGACGCGCCAAGAAAAAGATCGCTTATGATCACTACCTACACTTTGGCTTACATGCCGCAGAACAGGTGTTATACGGATTACGCCTGTGGACTCACGGCTATGAAATTTTTTGCCCCACACGCCACAGCCTGGCCACGGAATACGAAGGTGCCAGGGAACGGATACCCGAACTGGTTAAGCAGGTCTATGCGGCCAGGCGTGGCGACTGGCCACGGAAGACCTGGAGCAAGGTCAAGTACCTGCTGCAGCTCGACAGCATCGGCCAGGTAGATGGCGTCTACTACGATGATGTGGCTGACGAGAACTTTCCCTACGGCATGGGAAGCGCACGCAGCCTTCTGGACTACTACAGGCTGACCGGCCTGCATGAGCAGCTGAAAGCGTTGTTTCCCAATTACGCCTATCGGGACTCGTAGTGCGGGGTCAGCTTGTTGATGGCGATATTGTTGAGGTCGCGACGCACCCGGAAGCGATAACGCTCACTGTCGTCTTTCAACCGCGCCTCTGCCTCTGAAAAAAGAAACGAGATGATCACGTAGCGGCGCCCAACCCCGATATTGTGAACCTGGTGATAGAGTGATCCCGGGAAGACTACAGCCCAGTTGCGTGGGACGGTGACGAGTTCATCGGTATACTCGGGAAAACTGATTCCTCCCCCTTCGAAATCATCATTCAACACCAGGGTCAGGGCGTAGCGTCGATGCAGATGCGGATCGATGGTATCCCTGTGCTTACCGAAGCAACCGGCATCTTCCGCGTCGTAGCAGCAGATCTTGTAGGTCTCGCGATGACTGATCGCGGAATAGAAGACTTTTTCAATCTCCGGCAATAACGACTTGCTCAGCTTGTCGTCCAACTCTTTCTCAAGGGCCGCATCGGGATGAATATGGCTGCGAGATTTGTAGTCGCTACTGTTGTGGAATACCGAATCCCGATTGTTTTCAAGATAGGCCATCAATCGAGTCGCAAGATCATCAGAAATGACATCTGGCACCATGAGCACCGGTGGTGGTGATCCACTCATCACCGACAGGTCATCACAGTCCTCCAGTTGCCGCAACAGATCCACGACACTGCTGCCCCTGCGCAGGTAGCGAATCTTCAGGTTGGCGTCACAGAGACAGAGCGTGACCGGCAATCCATCTCTGCTAAACAGGCTGAAGACATTGGTATCGCTAAACAGGCTGTTATCGCTCGCGCCTGCAGGTCCATCGGTGATCACGAAACGATTGTAGGGTGCCGGTTCTGTGAGTGCGTGGGAAAGCTCGTCGACCGCATCGTGGGCGACGAGCAACAGCAGGACGGGACGCGATGCCTTGACCTGGATGTCCAGCACCCTGCCTCCATCCTCAATATAGAAGTAGGGCACATAGTCGCCCTCCTCCAAAGCCGAGCTGTAGTCGATACCGGGATCTGCGGTGTGAAGTTCCAGTTTCACGAGAAAGCCTCAGGCCGTGGTTGCTGGCCTGCCCCGGTCGGGAACCAGTGGGACGCAGTCTAACACAGGCATTCAGGACACAGTCCCGGGTCAGTCTCCAAGACCCCCCGGTTCAACGCCACAGGCTTGATTTAGGTCAAAATCTCCCATGCCCGGACTCCTAAACTAGGGCCTGCTTGGAATTTTCTTAAACCGGGGGCCTGCAGGCTCCCAAGTCAGAATCGACAGGTGTCCTATGAAAAGATTAGCCCTCCTGAGTCCTTGCCTGCTGGCAGGCGCCCTGTTTGCTCAAGCCGCCCATGCCGAATCCCTGATCGACGGCGTATACCGTTCGGCGGGAGATGCCAATGGCAACGGCCAATGCACCCTGGTCATCAAGAGTATGGACGAAGAGCACAAGTACGGAGACGCTGTGTTCGAACTGGAGTCCACCGGTGACGGTGCCTGCGAATGGAGTGCGGTCGGCATGTCCAAGAGCTACGCCATTACCGCCGGCCTGGTGACAAACAGCGGCACGGCGGCCTTCGTAAAAGCATGCTTCCCCTTCGGCCCGGCCGGCAAGCGGGTTGATATCACGTCGCTCGACCTCGAAGGTAGCATTCGCAACTCAGAAAGCTTCACCCGGATCGACAGTAACATGGTTGCCGGTAACGACTAATACCCGGCAACGGGGACGGACTACTTTCAGGGGGCTTGCAGGCACGCTGCGAGCCGGTCTCCAGCCAGAGGATGTGACTGCCCCAGCGCTACGCATCTCTGGCTGTCTCCCCTGACGGCACGGCATTCCCGCCGCTATGTCGTGCCGTTTGCATGGCCGCTGGGTTACACTAGCGTCCATGCTAAATCCCGCAAGCACTTCCCGATGCAAAGCAACCCTCTCTGTCTCCAGCCTCAACCGGCTCGCCCGCTCACTGCTGGAGAGCAATTTCCCTGCGGTCGCAGTCGAAGGTGAGATTTCCAACCTGGCACAACCCTCTTCCGGTCACTGGTACCTCACACTCAAGGACAAGAATGCCCAGTTGCGCTGCGCCATGTTCCGCAATCGCAACCAGTTGCTCAGGTTTCGTCCTCGCAATGGCTTGCAGGTCATCGCCAGGGGCAGGCTTAGCATCTATGAAGGTCGGGGTGACTACCAGCTCATCGTGGATTCCCTGGAAGAAGCCGGCGATGGCGCCTTGCGCCGCGCCTTCGAACAGCTAAAGATCAAGCTGCAGGATGAAGGCCTGTTCGCCGCCGAAAGCAAACAGGCGATTGGCCAGGACTTCCGCCACATCGGTCTCATTACCTCGAGGACCGGTGCGGCGGTGCGCGATATGATCACGGTTTTCCGTCGCCGATTTCCTGCCATCCGCCTGACTCTGTTCCCGGTTGCTGTGCAGGGTAGCGAAGCCGCCGCTGAGATCGTGCGCGCCATCGAGACTGCCAATGACATCGGCAGAAATCTGGGGGTTGAGGCACTGATTGTCGGTCGCGGTGGCGGGTCTCTCGAGGACCTGCAGGCCTTCAATGAGGAGTCGGTGGCCAGGGCCATCTATGCCAGTGAACTGCCCATCACCTCGGCGGTCGGTCACGAGGTGGACTTCACCATCGCAGACTTCGTCGCCGACCTGCGCGCCCCCACACCCTCGGCGGCGGCCGAATTGATGAGCCCGAACCAGGACGACTACTACAGCCAGATCGAGGCCTTTCGCCAGCAGCTGGCCCAGCGCCACGCCTCCACCCTGAGAAGTCTCGGGCAAACCCTGTCCTTCCTGCAGCGGCGCCTGCAACGCCCCGACCGGCGTCTGCAGGAGCATGCCCAGACCCTGGACAGACTGGAAACGGCCTTGCTGCGCGCGATGAACAAGCAATTGCAGCAGCGGGCCGGCGCTGTGCAACAGCAGCGACGCAACCTCCTGCTCAGCTCTCCACAGGCAAGGCTCAGGCACTACCAGCATGAACTGGTCGGCCAGACCCGCCGCTATCGGCAGGCCATGCAGTCATTGCTGTCTTCATCCAATGCCAAGCTGATGGAACTCGGCCGCGGCCTCAATGCGGTGAACCCCCTGCAGGTGCTGGCCAGAGGCTATAGCATCACGTTTACTGACACCGACAGAATTTTACGCAGCAGCGCCGGGGTTACACCCGGCCAAGTCATTCACACACGCCTGGCCGATGGCAGCGTCAAATCAGTCGTGGAGTCCGTCTCCGCCTACTCACCCGCCGGCTCGCAGGCCCAGACTCTGTCCGAGCCCCCCTCACCCTCAGCAAAAGCCCGGGACTGAGAGACTGAATCCTGCTGCCATAAATTGTCAGTTGTGGTCAGTTTAAGGCCGTTTACAACCTCCCTCGCCGCTCTTTAGCACGAAAAAACCACAGTAAATTCAAGGTCTTAGCCTTCCCCCGAGGACAAGGTGGGAAAAATTCGGACGAAGCCAGGTGCAGAATGTGACCGATCTAACACTTTACCGAGCCTGGCACTTTAAGTGGCACCGGACGTGCTTATCATCTCAGAACGAAATGCGTTTCTGGCGTCTAATCCAGTCTGAAGCACGACCCCCAGGCACCGGCAACGCAAGAGGAGATTGCAGGAACACAGAGATGTTAATGGTAGAAAACCTTTTCATGCTGCTTTTCGACCATGCCCTCGCGGACTTCGTTCTGCAACCGGAGGCCATGGGCTACGGCAAGAATCGCAATGACAAAATTCACGACAAGAAGAACAGCCTCTTCCCCGTTTGGTGGTACTGGCTGACCGCTCATGCCCTGGTGCACGGTGGCATTGTCTACCTCATCACCAACTCCCTTATTCTGGGACTCGTGGAGACTACCTTGCACTGGCTGACTGATTTCAGCAAGTGTGAGAACTGGATCAGCGTGCACCAGGACCAGGGAATTCATATAGGCAGCAAGGCGGCCTATTGCTTCTTCCTGTAGGCCCTTGAGCCGGGCCATTGGGAGGGGTCCCCCATTACCCAACGCCGAGGGTGTGCGTCTCGCGCGCGCATTATCTGGAACTCGCCGAGCTAAATTATGTATAGTTAGGAGCTTCGCGGCAGGGTCCGGCCCGCCCGGAGATCCACAAAACCACAGCAGCAGAGACAGGTAAGCTCAGACCATGGGAAAGCGTGACGAACAGCGCAAGCGAAGAGAAGAAAAGCAGAAAGCCGCACAGCAAAAGAAACAAACCAGGAAGCTGTTGGCAAAGATTGGCCTGTTCGTGGTGCCCCCCGTGCTGGCGCTGCTGGTGCTGTACACACTCCTCAGCCAGGGTCCTACCTATTCTCCCGTGGAAATTGTCGACTCCGACCATGTTCGAGGCAATTCAGGCAATCCGGTGAGCATCGTAGTGTATGCCGATTTTCAGTGCCCGGCCTGTGCGACCGAACACCAGAATATGACCCAGGTTTGGCCGGAGATTCGCGACAAGGCGCACCTGGTCTTCAGGCATTTTCCCATCACCACCGCCCACCCCCACTCCTGGACGGCATCACTCTACGCCGAGGCCGCCGGCAAGCAGGGTCGATTCTGGGAGATGCATGATTTCCTGTTTGCCACCCAGACCATCTGGTCGGTACTACCCGACGCGGAAGACGAATTCGACGCCTATGCCCTGGAGTTGAATCTCGATCTCGAACAACTGCACAGTGATATCGAATCGGAAGAGGTGGTTGCCAAGGTGCGTAATGATCAGCGCGGTGGTAATGCCGCGGGGGTTCGCGGAACTCCCGCCGTGTTCATCAATGGTCGACAGGTGGCAAGGCCAACGCGAGAGCGCATCAGGGAAGTCGTGGAAGAAGAATTCGCCACGGTTGCCGGCGACTAACTCCGCGCCGCTTCCCGCCCCGCGACTATCTCCATGAAGCGTGATAGGAGGCTGCCTGATTCCGGCGTCTCCTGCACCGCCTCCAGCAAACTGTCTGGATCCAGGCCCTCAGTCGTGATCGCCTGCGCCCGTTCCTTGATATAGGCCCGGGTGATCCTGGCATCGAATTCCGGGTGGAACTGGGCGCACCAGGTGAATTCACCGATTCGAAAACAGTGGTGCGGATCGAAGTCATTCCCACCCAATAGCACCGCATTGTCCGGCAGGCGCAGTACAGACTGCAGGTGAGAAGCCTGTACCAGAAACTCGGCGGGCAAATGCCCGAACAGCACATCCCGCCTCGCCGACTCTCGCAGGCGAAGGGGCACGGTTCCGATTTCCCTGCCCGCCCGGTGAAAGCCCACCTCGCCACCGAAGGCCCAGGCGATCAGCTGGTGTCCATAGCAGACTCCCAGCTGCGGGATAGCCGCCGCATGGGCGCGCTTCACGTAGTCTGCTACTACGTAGTTCCAGGCGGCGAGTTCGGTGATGTAGGCCGGTGACCCGGTGATGATCAGGCCGCTGATTGCCTCCAGCGCCGGCAGCGCTTCACCGCGATGGGACTCAACAACCAGCACGCCTGCCCCGCTATCCAGAGCCTGTGCTGCGGGTGCGAGCCCCCGCGCAAACCAGTCTTCGAAGTCTTCACCCCGCTCGCGCAGGCTGTCGATTGTATTGCCGGTCTTGATTATGAGGACGGGGCGATGCATAGCTTGTCTCCAGGGCAGGCCCAAAACCTGAAACCAGGGCGTCTAACCCGCTCTATTCCCGGCCACCGGGGCCGATCTATGAGTACAGGTTCTTCACTTTTTTTGGATTCTACTACCATCGAGAACAGGCTGGGTCGCCGCGCAATACGCTGACCATAGAATGAGTGAGACCCACGCGAATCTCAATCCGAGAGTCACCGAGCAGGAGATTGTCCCATGCTAGGCAGGATAAACAACACGCTAAGCCGAATAACCGAGTCTGCCAGGGAAAGCTCCTGGACCCTGTTCCGCATTCTGGTTGCCGCCATGTTCATTACCCACGGCTATGCAAAACTGTTTGGTGATAATCCACAGGAACCGATGGGCAGCGGCATAACCGTACTGCGCATCGCCGACCTGGTGTCTTATCCCGTCCCCATGGAGATCAACCTGTTGTTTGTGGCGGGCCTCATTGAATTGCTCGGCGGCGCCTTGATACTCATCGGACTGTGGACCCACATCCTCGCCTTCCTGGCCCTCGCCACCATGACCATGGCTTACCTGATTGCGCACCCGGCCTGGTTTCCTACCCTGAACAATGGCGAACTGGCGGCCATGTACTGGTGCGCCTTCCTGGTGTTGTTCACATTCGGCGCCGGCCCCGCCAGCGCTGACGCCCTGCTTGCTGAGCGCAGGCAGGAGAAACGCAAGCAGAAGATGGACGAGCACAGCAAGCCCGCCTGAGCGAACTTCAGGGGTCGGGATAGAGTTCGAGGCAGTCGCGATAGATCGCAGGATCTATGTTGCCACCCGACAGGATCAGAGCGACACGCTCTCCGCTGATATCGAGCTTCTTGCTCAGAAGCGCAGCCAGAGCCACGGCGCCGCCGGGCTCAACAACCAGTTTCAGGTAGCGGAAGGCGAAACTGATCGCATGCTGTACCTCGGTCTCCGAGACCAGCAGGTAATCATTGACAGTGCGGCGGTTAACAGACCAGGTCAACTCACCGGGGCTTGTTGCCATCAGGGCATCACACAGTGTCGGTTTGCTGCCATCGATCTGTAGGCGATCACCGGCCTGTTTTGACAGGAAGTGATCATTGAAGGCTTGCGGTTCGACGCCGTAGACCAGGGTGCCGGGCGACAGGGACTTCACCGCCGTGGATACACCGGCGAGCAGGCCACCTCCACCACAGGGGCTCAAGACACGTTGTGGTACCACATCCCGTGCCGCGAGTTCGTCCATCAGTTCGAGCCCACAGGTACCCTGGCCAGCAATGATGTGCGGGTCATCGTATGCCGGCACCAGGGTGGCGCCGGTCTTGGCCGCGATAGCGGCTGCGATTTGCTCTCTCGATTCCGAAAGGCGCTCGTACAGTCGTATCATGGCACCGAGACGCTCCGTCCCCTGCAATTTGATTTGCGGTGCATCACTGGGCATGACAATCGTCGCCCGCATGTTCAGCAGCGCTGCCGCATAGGCAACACCCTGGGCGTGATTACCCGAAGAAAAGGCAACGACTCCCCGGGCCTTTTCCTCTTTACCGAGCTGGCACAAGCGGTTATAGGCACCTCTGAACTTGAATGCGCCAATATGTTGCAGGCATTCGGGCTTGATGAACACCTCCCCACCCAGGCGTTCGTTAAGCACGGCAGAGTGAAGTAACGGTGTACGCACCGCGATGCCATCGAGCCGCCCCGCCGCCTGCCTGATACTCTCGAGTGTGATGTCCATTCGACTGTTTCTGGTAAGTGCTATCTGGATTTTCTGGCCGTCGGTCGGGCCCCGCCGCGTCCTGGCTTACCGGGACCGCCCACCTTGCGATTCTTGCTGATGCGGCGCTTCTGCGCCACCTGCTGCGGGGTCAGGTTTTTCTCTTTCCTGGTAAACGGGTTCTCATCGCTGCGCAGTTCGATTCTAATCGGCGTTCCTTCCAGTTGCAGGCTCTTGCGAAAGGTCTTCTCCAGATAACGGACATAATGCGCCGGTAGTTTCGCGGTCTGTTTACCGTGAATCACGATCGTCGGCGGATTGTGCCCCCCGGCGTGGGCATAGCGCAGCTTGATGCGCCGGCTGTTGATGGACGGCGGCGCATGGTCGAGTACCGCGTCTTCCAGAATCCGGGTGAGCACGTTGGTCGGCAGGTCCCTGGTTGCCGAAACATAGGCCTTGTCCACTGACTTGTAGAGATCGCCAACGCCGGTTCCGTGCAGCGCGGAGATGTAGTGAATCTGCGCGAAGTCGACGAAGGTGAAGCGGCGACGAATATCACTGCGCACGCGGTCCTTCTCCTCAGGGCCCATGCCATCCCACTTGTTGATCGCGATAACCAGGGCGCGACCTGTTTCCAGCACATAACCCAGCAAATGCAGATCCTGTTCCACTATCCCCTGTCGCGCATCGACGATAAGCACGACTACGTGGGCATCTTTGATGGATTGCAGTGATTTCACCACGGAAAATTTCTCTACTGTCTCCTTGGTCTTTCCGCGACGGCGGATGCCGGCAGTATCGATCAGGGTATAGGCCTGGCCGCGCCGCTCGAAGGGCACGTAGACGCTATCCCGGGTGGTTCCCGGCTGATCGTAAACCACCACCCGATCTTCCCCCAACATGCGATTCACCAGGGTGGATTTGCCCACATTGGGGCGACCGGCTATCGCGATCTTGATGCCCCTGGCCTGTTCCCGGGACTGCAGGACGTCGGGGTCAATTTCCTTGTCCGGTGCCGATGCGAGAACGTCCTCAATGAGTTGCCTGACTCCCCTGCCCTGGCTTGCGGTAATCGCAAACAGCGCCGGCGCACCCAGGCTATGGAACTCGGCGCAGGCCTGATCGGGATCCATACCGTCTACCTTGTTCACCACCAGATAGAATGGTTTTCCTGTCCGCCGCAGGTGATCGAGAATTTTGGAATCGTCCGGTGCGAGGCCATGCTGCGCATCGACCAGAAACAGGCAGACCGTGGCTTCCTCTATGGCCAGCAGCGACTGCGCAGCCATCTCCGCATCAATGCCTTCTTCATGGCCGGTAATGCCGCCGGTATCGATCGCGATAAAACTGCGATCCCCTACTCGACCCTCGCCGTACTGCCGGTCACGAGTCAGGCCTGGCATGTTCGCCACGATAGCATCGCGAGATCGCGTCAGGCGATTGAAGAGTGTCGATTTTCCCACATTGGGTCGACCGACGAGAGCTATGACTGGTTGCATCGCAGAAACCTGAATACTGCGCTAGAGAGGAAGCCTATTGAATGCTATAGGCGGCGAGCGTGCCGCTATTGCCATAGGCAATGAGACGCCCGTTACTGTTGATCAGATTTGACCTGACCCCATCACTGTCGACCCGTACCCTGCCTACAATGCGACCGTCGATCTGGGACAGCAAGTGTATGTAACCTTCAAAGTCGGCTACGGCGACGTAATTGGTGATGGCTGTGGGCGCGGTTATCTGACGGAACTGCAGGTCCTCGTTGCGCCACACAACATCTTCCGAGTTATCGCGAATCGCCACAACGAGACTTTCATCGTCGCTGTAGTAGAGATTACCAAAGCCTCGTGCCAGCCCATGATAGCTGGAAGTACCCTCGAGGCCCCAGACAATACGGCCGGTCAGGATATCCAGGGCCATGAGATTGCCCTGGTAACTGGAGGCGAGAATGCGGCTGCCATCGACGAGCAGGTCACCATCCACGTCGATGACCCGTTCGATATCATAGCGTCCTTCAGGCACCGCGATTCGCTCTTCCCAGCGCCAGACGCCATCGCTGGCAGACACGGACACCAGGGTGCCATTGCTAAACCCGGCTATAACCGATCCTGCGGAGGTGATCACAGGGCGGCTGGTACCACGCAGAGTCAATGCGGGCTGGGTTGACTCATAGATCCAGCGTCGCTCTCCGTTGCTCGCTTCCAATCCGGCTACCTTGTCATCCACCGTCTGCACCACGACGATATCGCCATTGGTAGTGGGCGCGGCAACCACTTCAGAGGTTACCGGCGTAATCCATCGCACACTGCCATCCTGCTGGTCGAGAGCAACCAACTCGGCGTCACGGGTGCCTACTGCAACCAGGCCGCCGCCAGCGCCGACACCACCGGTGAGGGTTACATCGTCCAGCCGCTCCCGCCAGATCACGTCACCGGAGGAGAGATCAACCGCAACGACCGTTCCGTTTTCACTGGCCGCGTAGACCACCCCCCGGTCCACCGCAGGGATGATTCTGGTGTAGTTGTCTCCCTGACCATTACCCACGCTGACCGACCACAGGCGCCGCAGGCGGACTTCTTCCGCGATCTCGACCAATTCCTTGGGCGGATTGACCTCATCATCACCGAACCACTCCAGCGGATTGAGATTCACGCCCGCGCAGGCGGTCAGCAAGCCCATCGCAAGCAAGGCGCCGAGATTACGCAAAACGGAAAGAGACACTGGAGAGAGACGAGTCATAATGGGCTCAGGCGATCAACCCTGGTCGGGCAGGCTATCCAGCTTCATACGCAGGCCATCGCTCTGGGAGCCCGCCTGCTGTGCTGCGATATAGGCGTCACGGGCATCGACAACCCGGTCCATCGCCACGTAGATGTCTCCGCGCAGCTCGGCGAAACCGCCTTCAAAAGACTTGGGGTCAATTCCATTGATGAAAGACAGCGCACGCTCCGCGTCACCCTGGGCGAGGATAACCCGACCAAGGCGCAGGCTGGTGGTGAGCAAGAGCCCTTCATCCACTTCATTGAACATGCCCTGGTCAGGATTATCCAGTATCCATTGCAGGTTAGCCTCGGCATCCGCGAGCCTGCCCTGCTCTACCTGCTGCTGAGCGGCAAACAGGGCGGCAAATCGGGCGTAGATCGACGACTCGAATTCGCTGCGCAACTGCCGGGATATTTCAATGATGCGGTTGCTGTCTTGTTCACTCAGAATCGCACCGGGTTCTTCCAGGGAAAGAGAAAGGATTTCTTCGTACAGATCAGAGGCGGTGGCTGCGCTGTCTGCCTGGGCATTCTGCCAGAGCAACCAGCCCGTATAGCCTCCCAGCAACAACACAACGGCGATTACCAGGTTTCGCCCGTTCTCTTCCCACCATTTTTTCAGGGATTCCAGGGTTTCTTCTTCTGCCGCGTTCAGTGCCACGACTTACTCCTCCTATAGATACTGCTATTAATACTGCTGTGTGTTTGATTGCCGAACAGCGCGGAAGTTCAGCGCCCCGGTTTTCGAAAAGGCGCTAATTTTACCTGTTCACCGCGCCGGTGGCGAATCCGCAGTGCCCCTGCTGCCCTATCTGCCTGAATTTTCGAGAAATTCACCCATCTGTTCAGGGATCTGGGCGAGATCGAGGCTCAACACTTCCCCGCTATCATCGAGACGGCGCAGCTTTGCGCCCTGCAGGGGGCCTTCAGAGTCATCTTCCTGCTCTAGGATAACCGCCGCCCGCGCGCCACAGGCGAAGGCTCGCTTGAGCTGGGAATTGTACTTGCCTCCCCCGCAGTTACTGATAATACCGAGATCTGGATAGCGGGCCCGCAGCTCGGCGGCCAGTTGCAGGGCCTGGGCCGCCAGCCCATCGCCCACCGCCAGTATGTAGACATCGATAGGGCGCAATTGCGCCGCCGGGACTTTCTCCAGGGAATCCAGCATCAGCACGATGCGTTCGATGCCGATGGCGAATCCTGCCGCCGGGGTCTCGCGACCACCCAGTTGTTTCACGAGGCCGTCGTAGCGACCTCCGCCACACACCGCGCCCTGGGCGCCGAGTTGGTCTGTGGTCCACTCGAACACGCAGTTATTGTAATAATCCAGTCCACGCACCAGCCGGGGATTTTCCGAGTAAGCAATCCCCAGGGCGTCCAGGATGCTACACAGCGCCTGGTAGTGGGCCTTGCTGTCCTCATTCACGTAATCCTGCAGGACAGGTGCCCCCTGCAAGGCTTCCTGGACTTGCGGATTCTTGCTATCCAGTACGCGCATGGGATTTGTGTGCATGCGCCGACGTGCATCGTCGTCCAGCTGCTCTGACCTCGCCGACAGAAAGGCTGTGAGTGCCGCACCATATGCCTTGCGATCGGCGGCACTGCCGATGTTGTTGATTTCCAGGCTCAAGTACTGGACCAGGTCCAACGCTTGCCACAATGCGCTGGAGAGCTGGATGACTTCCGCGTCGATGTCCGGGCCGACCATTCCGAAGGCCTCCACACCGAACTGGTGAAACTGCCGGTAGCGTCCCTTCTGTGGCCGCTCGTGCCGGAACATGGGGCCCTGATACCACAGCCGTTGCTGCTGGTTGTAGAGTAATCCATGCTGATCAGCAGCTCGTACACAGCCGGCTGTACCTTCGGGTCGCAGGCTGAGGTTGTCACCATTACGATCGTCGAAGCTGTACATCTCCTTCTCGACGATATCGGTGACCTCGCCGATGGAGCGCTTGAATAATTGGGTCTGCTCCAGCACCGGGAATCGAATTTCCTGGTAGCCGAATTGCTTGACGACCTGCTGGAAGATTTTTTCGAGGTAATGCCAGGTGAGGGATTGCTCGGGGAGAATATCATTCATACCCCGGATTGCTTGTATCTTGCTCATAGCGTTTTCTGCATCTGTGTTCTAGTCAGATGCTATCAGATCCTTTTCTGCGGCGAGTTTCGCGGCTACCCGCGCTCGCACCATCGCCTCGAGTTCGTCCACAAGATTGTCATTGTTGATCTTGTGATCAGGAACGCCTTCCACATAGGCCAGGTTATTGGGGCTGGCACCGGTCAGACCGATTTCCGCCACCTTCGCTTCCCCCGGTCCATTCACGATGCAGCCAATCACCGCCACATCGATTGGCGTGATGACATCTTCCAGGCGGGACTCCAGCTCATTTACTACACCGATCACATCGAAATTCTGGCGTGAGCAACTCGGGCATGCCACGAGGTTCACTCCCTTGTGACGAAGACCAAGACTCTTCAGGATATCGAAACCTACCTTCACTTCCTCAACGGGATCGGCGGCCAGTGACACCCGAATAGTATCGCCTATACCTTCCATCAGCAGCGCGCCGAGACCGATTGCGGACTTGACGGTACCCGAGCGCTTGCCGCCCGCCTCGGTGATACCTAGGTGAAATGGATTGTCGATCTGTGTTGCCAGTTTCCGGTAAGCGGCCAGGGTCATGAAAACTTCGGAAGCCTTGAGGCTGATCTTGAAATCCTGAAAATCCAGCTTGTCCAGGATATCAATCTGGGTGAGAGCAGATTCAACCATAGCATCAGCGTTAGGTTCTTTGTATTTGCGCAGCAGGGCCTTGCCGAGCGAGCCGGCGTTGACGCCAATCCTGATGGGTATTCCCTTGTCCTTGGCGCTATCAATCACAGCTCTGATGCGATCCTCGCTACCGATGTTGCCAGGATTGATGCGCAGGCAGTCTACGCCGTATTCCAGTACCTGCAGAGCGATGCGGTAATCGAAATGAATATCAGCCACCAGTGGCAGCTTGACCTGGGAACGGATTTTCTTGAACGCATCCGCCGCATCCATCGTCGGCACGGAAACACGCACGATATCCACGCCGGCCGACTGCATTCGCTGTATCTGGGCCAGGGTAGCTTCCACGTCGGTGGTTTCGGTGTTGGTCATGGTTTGCACTGAAATCGGGGCATCGCCGCCGATGAGTACATTACCGACCTTGATTTGCCGCGTCTTGCGGCGATTTATGGCATGTTCAGTTCGCATGGGATCTAGAGGCCGACGGTGAGTCGGGCCGAATTGTCGATTCGAATATTGTCGGAGACGTCGACTTCTTCGCCATTGAAGGTGAGCTCCGTGAATGGCGCATCACCCAACAGGACATTGAAAGGTGCCGTGCCGGTAATCTGCAGGATGTCTCCGGCTTCAAGCAGGTCGCGATAGATCTGGTTCGAAGCGTCATCGTTTACTTCGACCCAGCTCTCGCCGGAAAAACTGATGCGCAGGACGTCACTGCCATCCGCCTGAACTGTGATCACCCGCGCCTCGGTGGCCGGTGACACAGCCTGCTCCACCATGGCGACCGGTTCCGGTATGACAGCGATATCCGCCTGCCGGCTCCCGGAGTCATTCAGTTCAGTCGCCTTGCTATCCTCTTCAGTAACAGCACTCTGCTGGTTGCCAGACTGTGCCTGCTCGATCAGCCCCGCACTAACGGCTGCCTGGTTTGTTGGACCCGTGGGGTCGGGCGCAGTCGACGGGCCGGGAGTAAGCGTATCCAATTGCGGTTCCGCTGATGACGCAGAGAGGGTCGAGGGCTGCGCATTCACTGCAGGCACCGGCGTCGCGGAAGACTCAAGCGTGGCCACAGGCGCTGGTGTCACGCCAGGGGCCGACACAGATTCCTCAATGGCTCCGGTCGCAGGCTCAGCAGCGCTGTTCACGATCACAGCCCCGGCACCATCCTCCCCCCCGGAGAAATACCATACCGCGACGAAAACCCCCAGTAACAGCAACATTGAGGCGAAGGCCATGCTGCGATTGCGTCTGCCGGATGCGCGTCGACGCCGATTGACCTGCTGCTGGATCGCACCCTGCTGCTGAACCTGCAACTGATCGAAGTCTTGCAGGTAGTCCTCAACCTCGAGATTGAGCAATTCCGCGTAGCGTCTTATATAGCCCTTGGCAAACACGGTGCCTGGCAGTTTCTCGTAGGCATCATGCTCAATAGCGTTCACGTAGTGGATTGTAATATGCAGCTTGTCCGCAACCTCTTTCTGGCTAAGCCCTCTCTCCTGCCGGTGCCGCGCCAGCCGGGTGCCCGGAGAGGATGAACTCTCCGCATTCGCCGGCACGGTTTCATGAGCGTTTGCGCCCGCCTGTTCTACCTCGACCGAGGTCGGGTCAGTTGACATCGTCCAGCCTCAAATATTCCTGGTATTCCGGCGTTTCCTGGTAGAGCGTCGTGAGTATGCGAGTGAAGCTATCCACCAGTTCTCGATTCTGGAATTTACTTTCAATTTTAATCCCGGCCAGCAAGGTACGGGGTGAATGTGGCAAGTTATAAAACTCTGCCGTGGTCAGGTACTGACGGAAAATCCGGCGGGCACCTTCCCAGTCCCCGCGGTCGGCACGGAGAATGGCCAATTCGATTGCTGAAATATACAGATTACCGTTCAGTTGCAAGGCACGCTGAAACGCCAGTTCTACCGCCTCGTAGCGCTGCAGGCGCAAGGCACTGCGTCCCAGGCTCTCGAACGCGAAAGCCCTGCCCTCGTACATGGTGTCCCGCGTGACCTCATCGAGTTGCTCAAAGGCACCATCATAGTCACCCATGGAATACAGCAGGGCTGCGTAGTTGTTCCTGGCCCGGGAATTGGTGCGATCGATGCGTATCGAACGCTCGAAGGTCTCAGCGGCCAGTTCGAGATCACCCTCTGCCTGCATCACCAGGGCCAGAATATTGTACAGCTCGGAATTCCGGACATTGAGATCCAGCGCGCTACCGAGATGACGGCGGGCATTCACCAGGTCACCGGCGTCGTAGTAGGCAATGGCGAGTTGAATGTAGTCCTCTACAGCCTCTTCCGGTGACGGCTCGACATTGAAGCCCCCGTTTGTCGTGGTGACGCAGCCAGCGGCAAGCCCTGCCATTAGCAGTAACAAGAGAATTCGTACGCGTTTCATCTTGTTGCTATCCCCAAAAATACCGGCCCGAAGCTGGTTCCTCACTCTACTCTGTCGGCCGCTACGGCTAAATTATCAGTAGTATCAAAGACTTTCCCCGCCTTTTCAGCAGATTTCCTGATATGGCGATCATGGCGGCGAGTCAGGTCTGCAACCTCGCCAACCAATTGCCCACAGGCTGCCCCGATATCATCTGCCCGGGTTGTACGCACGGTGACCGTGTAGCCAGCCTGCTGCAGTATCTGCCGGAAATTGGAAATCGCCGAAGCACTGGGCCGTCGATAATCACTGAGCGCGAACGGATTAAACGGAATCAGGTTTATCTTGCAGGGGAATGTCCGCAGCAATTCGGCCAGTTCCCGTGCATGTTGGCGATGGTCGTTCACGCCCTTTATCAGTGTGTATTCGATCACCGGCACCCGGCGGTCAGGCAGGCTATCCATGTAGGACCTGACCGATGCCAATAGCTGCGCAATCGGATAACGCCTGTTGATCGGCATGATCTTGCTGCGCAACTCGTCATTGGGTGCGTGCAAGGAAATCGCCAGCGACGCATCCGTGAAGTCTTTCAAGCGTTCGATTGCAGGCACCACACCGGAAGTACTGATGGTGACCTTGCGCTTGGAAAGTCCGTAGGCGCAGTCATCCATCATCAGGTTTATTGCTTCCATCACGTTGTCTAAATTTAGCAGGGGCTCACCCATGCCCATCATGACAACATTACTGACTCGGGCACCTCCACCATCGGACTCACTGCCTGAAAACGCGCCCAGTTCCTTATTGGCCCACCACAGCTGGCCGATAATCTCGGCACTGGTCAGATTGCTGTTGAAGCCCTGCTTGCCGGTGGCACAGAAGCTGCAGTCCAGTGAACAGCCAGCCTGTGACGAGACACAGAGCGTGCCACGACCAGCCTCGGGGATAAATACCATCTCCACCCGCGAACCAGACGCGACCTCGATGATCCACTTGCGACTGCCGTCCTCGGAGGGGAAGTCCTGCACCACGCGGGGAAGTGAAATGACCGTGGATTCCTTGAGCCGTTCCCGCAGGGTCTTGCTGATATCAGTCATGGCGTCCAGGTCGAGAACGCCACGCTGATGAATCCACTTCAGTATTTGTTCGGCACGAAACGACTTCTCTCCCAACTCTGCAAACAGGGTTCGAAGATTGGCGCGGCTTAGCCCAATCAGATTGGGCCGTGTTTCAGTTTCCATGCTCAACTCACCTCGAGTCTGCGCGACGGATTAAGAACAAATTTCCTCTGGCTTGAAGAAGTAGCCGACTTCACGCTCGGCGGAAGTGGTTGAATCTGAGCCATGCACGGCATTGGCGTCGATAGACTGCGCATAATCAGCACGAATAGTGCCGGGCGCTGCCTCGGCGGGATTGGTGGCACCCATCAATTCCCGGTTCAGCATTACAGCATTTTCGCCTTCCAGCACCTGTACCATCACAGGGCCTGAGGTCATAAACTCGATCAGGTCTCCGTAGAAGCCTTTACCCTTGTGCTCTGCGTAGAAACCACCCGCGGATTCATCGTCCAGCTGCAGCATCTTGGCAGCCACAATCTTCAGGCCCGCTTTTTCAAAACGGCTATAGATTTCGCCTATGACATTCTTGGCCACGGCATCCGGTTTGATAATAGAAAGTGTGCGTTCGATCGCCATCGTCACTCCAAGTATTCCATGAATTCAAAAGAGCGCGCATTATACGTGGTAATTTAGCGGTTTTGTACGCTTTTTCCGTAGGAAAAAGCCCTATTTTTCAAGCGATTAGCATCGCCTCGCAGCGCGGGCCGCCGCTAGTCGGCCGCTTCCTCGATCCAGGCCATCTGAATGGCCTCCAGGATCTTCTCCCCGCTGCGATTCGGGTCATCCTCGAATTCTTCCAGTTCACAGATCCAGCGGTGCAGATCCACGAAATTCACATACTGTGGATCGGTATCGGGAAAACGGTCCGCCAGGGCCATCGCGATCTCGAAGGTGTCTGTCCACAACATGCCAAAATCCTCCCTAGTGATCCTCTGAGACCATGTTAATCGTGTATTTCGGGATTTCAATGACCAGGTCTTCATCGGCCACCTTTGCCTGGCAGCTAAGCCTGGATTCGGGCTCCAGGCCCCAGGCCTTGTCCAGGTAGTCCTCTTCGTTCTCTTCTGCCTCTTCCAGCGAGTAGAAGCCTTCCCGGACGATGACATGGCAGGTCGTGCAGGCGCAGGACTTCTCGCAGGCATGCTCGATAGAAATCTTGTTGCGCAGCGCGGCATCGAGGATGCTCTCCCCTGTTTCTGCTTCGATCTCCGCGCCTTCCGGGCAGATGACTTCGTGAGGTAAGAATTTAAGTGTTGGCATGGTTTTCCGTGCTATTGAAAATTGTGTGAATGGCTATTCGTCGGCTGACTCGATAGCGTTAATAGACTCACCCTGCAAGGACTTGATATGCAGATCCATTCTGCGCGCGGCAAAATCGGCACTGAGCCTGTTCAGTTTCTCTGTCTGCTCATGAATCTCCACACTACCGGCGCCCTGCATGGCCTGCTGTAATCGCTCGATCGCCGCATCGATTCGTTCCGATTCACCCGCTTGCAACAGTTCACCATCGCTCTGCCGTGCCGAATTAATGGCATCGATAATCTGCTGCGCCTCAACTTGGGCTTCGCGTTGCGCCCTGATTTCCATGTCTTCCTTCGCATGCTCATGGGAAGACTGCAACATGGTCTCAATGGTATCGGCATTGAGACCGTAGCTGGGCTTGATCTGAATCTCGGACTTTTTACCCGTGCTGAGTTCCTCGGCGACCACGCTCAACAGGCCGTCCGCATCTACCTGAAACGTAACCCGAATCTTTGCAGCACCGGCCACCATCGGCGGCATCCCGCGCAGTTCGAAGCGGGCCAGCGAGCGACAATCACTCACCAGCTCTCTCTCGCCCTGCACCACATGGATAGACATTGCCGTCTGGCCGTCCTTGAAGGTGGTGAATTCCTGGGCCTTCGCCACGGGGATCGTCGTGTTGCGGGGAATGATTTTTTCTACCAGCTCGCCCATGGTTTCTATGCCAAGGGACAGGGGATTGACATCCAATAGCAGGAATTTGCCCGCCGATTTATTTCCGATCAGGACATCCGCTTGCAGGCCGGCTCCGATGGCTACCGCCTTGTCAGGGTCGATTGATACCAGGGGCTGTTTGCCAAAGAACTCTGCAACCGCTTCACGAATGACCGGCATGCGGGTCGCGCCACCCACCATGACGATGCTATCAATCTGGTCTGGCTCCATTCCGGCATCCCGCAGCACTCGCCGGCAGGTGAGAATAGTCTTGTCTACGAGCGGTTTGACCAGCGCACGGAATCCTTCCCGGTCCAGCTTGCCGCTGTGAGCCGCCCATTCGATGGCGACTTCTTCATCGGCGGAGAGTTGTTGCTTGATCTGCTCCGCATAAGCTCGCAACTCTACCTGCTCCGTTATCGCTGTGACTTTGGTGGCGAACTCAGCCTGCAACCAATCGTAGATTGCCTGGTCGAAGTCATCGCCACCGAGATTGGTATCACCACCGGTAGCGAGCACTTCAAACACGCCCTGTTTCATACTGAGCAGGGAGACATCGAAGGTGCCGCCACCGAGATCGAACACTACCACCGAGCCCTGGTCCTTGGTATCGAGGCCGTAAGCAACGGCGGCTGCCGTTGGCTCATTTAACAGGCGCAGTACCTTGATGCCTGCCAGTTCAGCTGCATCCTTGGTCTGCTGGCGTTGCGAATCGTTGAAATAGGCTGGCACCGTGATCACGGCACCCTCGAGCTTTCCCTTCAGACAGGTTTCGGCCTGCGCACGCAGGGCGGCCAGGATGTCTGCTGATATCTGCACGGGATCGCGACTGCCGGCTGCGGTAATTAGGGCTGGCGCGGTTTCCGACCGGGCGTCGTCAAATTGATAGCGAGAAGCCTGGGAAGATTGCTTGATCTCCTGCCGACTCTTGCCGAGCCAGCGCTTCACAGAGGCAATGGTATTGGAAGGGTCTGCAGCAGCTCTGGCCCTGGCCTCATGACCAACCTGAACAGCCCCGTCCTCGCCGTAGTGCACCACGGAAGGTACCAGGTGCCTGCCCTGCTCATCGGGCAGTATCTCGACCTTGCCGCCACAACTGGCCGCGACCAGGGAGTTGGTTGTTCCCAGGTCTATACCCACCGCCAAGCGATGTACAGGTTTGGCAGCTTCACCGCCAGGTTCTGATATTTGTAACAAAGCCATTGTCAGTATCCCAGGCGCTGTTCTTCGGCTTGCAGGGTTTCATCCAACAGCTTGTAGATAAACTGCAACTCGTGGAAAATTTTCTTGGCCCGGGGCAACTGGTCCGCAGAGAAAGCCTCGGCGAATCCGGCCTCTCGCTCCGCGATGCGGCGCTTCGCCTCTACCTTCATCGCATCCAGCGCCGGCAAGGCTGATTCATCTTTCGGCAAGTCGGCGAGAGTCTCGCGCAACTGCATTTGCTCCATTAGCAGTTCCATGTCCAGGTCTTGCTGCCTGACGGATTCCGGGTCGATGTTTCGTCGTTGCAGCAGGTAACCAGCCCGGCGCAGCGGCGATTTCAGTGTCGCGTAGGCTTCGTTGAGATAACTGTTTAGTTGCACAGCCTGCAGCTTCTTCTCTTCCTCTTCTCCAGCAAAACGATCGGGATGAGTTTCACTCTGCAGTCTATGGTAGCGCGACCCCAGCTCTTTCTCATCCAGATCGAAAGCCTCGGGCAAATCGAATATTTCAAAGAAATTATGTTCCAGGGAAAGCACGGTTGGTTTCTGGATTGCGTTCTGCGTGGAGTCAGTTCGGGGTTTGAAACCAGTGATTAGACGCTGAAGCTTTCGCCGCAGCCACACTCACCCTTAGCATTGGGATTACGAAATTCAAAGCCTTGATTGACGCCCTGTTTCACGAAATCCATCTCGGTTCCATCGATGTAGACCAGGCTCTTGGGATCTACGATGATCTTCACACCCTGGTCTTCGAAAACCTGGTCTCCCACTTCCAGCTTGTCAACAAATTCGAGCACATAGGCCATTCCGGAACAGCCGGTGGTCTTGACCCCAACCCTTATCCCGAGTCCTTTGCCACGATTCGCCAGCTGTTGCGAGACATGCCTGGCTGCATTTTCTGTAATCGATATAGTCATCAATACTGGTTCTGTTTGCGTGTTCGGCGGGCTCTTTCCAGCGGCTCTGGGGTCAAAGCCTGCACAATCACCTGGATTCCTGCTTCTTCTTCACGTCGGCGATAGCCGCCTTGATTGCATCTTCAGCCAGCACAGAGCAATGAATCTTCACTGGCGGCAGGCCGAGTTCATCGGCGATATCCTTATTCTTGATCGCCGTCGCTTCTTCCAGGGAACGACCCTTCACCCACTCGGTCAGCAATGAACTGGACGCGATGGCGGAACCACAACCGTAAGTCTTGAACTTGGCGTCTTCGATAACGCCCTGGTCGTTTACCTTGATCTGCAAACGCATTACATCACCGCAGGCCGGTGCGCCAACCATGCCGGTACCGACGTTGCTATCTGCGTCATCCAGCTTGCCCACATTACGCGGGTTCTCGTAGTGATCAATCACCTTGTCCGAATATGCCATGATTACCTCGTCTGCAATCTTCTACTGTTAGTGTGCTGCCCATTGGACCTGATCCAGATCCACACCGTCCTTATACATATCCCATAGAGGGGACAACTCTCTGAGTTTAGCCACCGCCTCGTGAATCTTTTCAATCGCGAAGTCGATTTCTTCCTCGGTCGTAAAACGGCCCAGGGTAATCCGCAGCGAGCTGTGTGCCAGTTCGTCATTCAGTCCCAGAGCGCGCAATACATAGGAGGGCTCAAGACTCGCCGAGGTACAGGCTGACCCGGAAGATATTGCCAGGTCTCGCAGCGCCATCATCAAGGATTCACCCTCGACAAAGTTGAAGCTGATATTCAAATTGCCGGCTACCCGATGATCGAGATCGCCGTTTACATAGACTTCCTCGATATCTTTCAAGCCATCGAGCAGGCGGTTGCGTAATGCCAGGATGCGCGCATTCTCTTCCACCATCTCTTCCTTCGCGATACGAAACGCCTCTCCCATGCCCACAATCTGATGAGTAGGAAGTGTGCCGGAGCGCATGCCACGCTCGTGCCCTCCGCCATGCATCTGCGGCTCAATCCGCACCCGCGGCTTGCGTCGCACGTACAGCGCACCAATACCTTTAGGGCCATAGATCTTGTGTGACGTCAGAGACATCAGGTCGACCTGCATGGTTTCCAGGTCGATGGGTACCTTACCCGGACTCTGCGCAGCATCAACATGGAAGATCACCCCTTTTTCCCGCGTCACCTTGCCAATCGCCTCGATATCATTGATGACACCGATTTCATTATTGACATGCATCAGGGAAACCAGAGTGGTGTCTTCGCGAATAGCGGCTGCCACTGCCTCAGGCGTTATGAGGCCATTCTTGTCGGGATCCAGGTAGCTTACTTCAAAGCCTTCACGCTCCAACTGGCGGCAACTGTCGAGCACAGCCTTGTGTTCAATCTTGGAGGTGACAATGTGCTTGCCCTTCTTCTGGTAGAAGTGGGCGGCGCCCTTAATAGCAAGATTGTCAGACTCGGTTGCTCCGGATGTCCAGACGATTTCCCGGGGATCACAATTAAGCAGGTCCGCCACATTGCGACGAGCCGTTTCCACCGCTTCTTCTGCCTTCCAGCCGAGCATGTGGGAACGCGACGCGGGATTACCGAAATTACCCTCCAGGGTAAGACATTCCATCATCTTTTCAGCCACCCGGGGATCGACCGGAGTGGTAGATGAATAATCCATGTAAATGGGAAATTGCATGTTATTCCTGACCTCGTATAGAACCTGGCGAGTTTACACGCTGCTCGCCGGCAGCTGAAGGTCATTGACCTCCTTCAATTCGATGTTCTCACTGCCTACCATCTGGCGCCTGTCCTGGCTTTCCGCGATGCGCTTGACGTCCGACCGGGTGACCAGATCGGCGAGGCTGATTCCCTGCAGGAAGCTGTGAATCTGCTCGCTCAGGTCTTCCCAGAGATAGTGCGTGAGACAGGTTTCGCCATCCTGACAATTGCCCGCTCCCCTGCACTTGGTGGTATCCACCGACTCGTTCACCGCGTCAATGATCTCGGCGATATAGATGGAGGTGGCGTCCCGGAACAGCTCATAGCCACCGCCCGGCCCCCGTACACTGCTGACCAGCGAACTCTTGCGCAATCGGGCAAACAACTGCTCAAGATAGGACAGAGAGATGGCCTGGCGCTGAGAGATATCGGCGAGGCTGATAGGCCCCTGATCCTTGTGCAGCGCCAAATCCAGCATCGCTGTCACAGCATACCTGCCTTTGGTTGTAAGACGCATGGAATAACCTGTTCCTGACTAAATCAGTGCGGATTATCAAATACCTAAGTATTTTAGTCAAGTATTGGTCCCGAACGGGACCTCAGGAGCGCTCGTGCAGGATGGTAGATGGCGCCTTGCCGAAATCTTCCGGCAATTCGTAGCCCTGCGCCCTGGCCAGCAAGGCGATAATGGCCAGATGGTGTGTGGTGTTGTGGGTAATCAGGCTCATCAGTTCGCGCCTAATCGAGCTGTCCAGCAGCACCTGCGGGCTGAGGTGGTGGACCGACTCCCGGATTTGCAGCGGGCCGACCGCAACCGCATCGAGTTCATCGATGCGCCTGGCTATGGATGTCAGGGCAAATGTCGCGACCTCAAGATTGGTCTCAATCGCTTTGTCCCGTTTCCGGCCATCGTAGTCCACGCAACCACTCTCCAGACCGGCAAAGAAGCAGTGGTAGCGGTCGAGGATGTGTCGCAGATGGGCACCGATGGAGGATTCGCCACCTTCTGACTGCGTAAATGAAGACTCGGATAATTGCCTCAGCAGTTCGGCACATTGCTCAATGCCATGCTTGCAGCCCGGAACGAGACCTTGCGAGTGAGAGTCTGAATCTCCCGGTTGGAGTGCATTGAGAGATGTCATGTATAGAGTCATCGCCTTGCAGGGTATAACCGCCCGCAAGCGATCAGTAGGTCAATGGATGCACTATAGCATATCGGCTACAGCCCCCAGTATTTGCTGGTCAGTCTTTGAGCCGCACGCAGCCGGGACTCACAGTCCTCACCCTACAGAAGTGACCCAGCCCCGCCCGAATTTCTTACAGGCAAAACAAAACAACATCGCCCCCCTCTCCCCGGTTCAGCGTATACTGGCAGGGTGAAAGCCGATCTACACTGCCATAGCCATTTTTCCGATGGCAAACACAGCCCGGAATTTTTGCTGCAGAGGGCCGCCGACAAGGGCATCAGCCATCTGGCAATAACCGACCATGACTGCCTGGACTGTCATCAACAGAGACTTGCATCTGCGGCTGGGCTCACCCTCATTCCCGGCGTTGAAATCTCCTGCAACTGGGAGAATCGTGAGATTCATGTTGTCGGGCTGGGAGTCGACGCGTCTGCGGGAGACCTGACCCGTTCCCTCGAGACTCAACAAGCCAAAAGACAGGCACGGATTCTCGCCATGCATGACATGCTGGTGAGTCTGGGAATCAATGGCCTGGACCAGCACATGAACTCCCTGCCTGCGGTGAGTTGGACCCGCAGCCATGTCGCCGAATTCCTGGTGGACAATGGTCACTGCAAGAATTGGGAGAAGGCATTCAAGCGTTACCTCGGCAGGCGCGGCAAGATCTGGGTTCCGATTGCCTGGCTTGAACTGGCAGAGGCGATCGAGCTAATCAGGCAGGCTGGCGGTATCGCCGTGCTGGCCCACCCTGGCAGATACTCCCTGAGCAGACGCAAACTCCAGCAATTGGCAGAAGCCTTTCGTTTAGCCGGAGGCGAAGGCCTGGAAGGCTCCTATGGAAACATCGATCCGGTCATGCGCAGGCAGCTCTGCGAGCTGGCTGAGGAACAGGGATTGTATATCTCGCAGGGCTCTGACTTTCACGATGCCGATCGCCACTGGACAGATCTGGGCAATATGCCGAGCCTGGATACGTCGGCCATAAAAAATGCCATCTGGGACCACCCCAGATGGCATTTCTAAAAAGCTTGCCTTGCAGTGACTAGCGGCGTTTGATCGCTGACACCACGTCGCGGAACATATCCAGCAGAGTCTCGTGCTTGTAGTCGGTAAATTCACCGGCATCCATGAACATGCCATGCTCTTCGCAGACTTCATACTCCAGGTGCTTTTGCTTGGGATCGTTCACCTTCTTCATGGTCTTGCCGCAACGGGGACAGTGAATGTCGCGCACGGTGTTGTAGCTCTTGCCTACTTCTGGATCGCCGCTATCTGCGAACTCAGCCATCCAGTCTCCTTTCAACTGCTCTGCTTCGCCGTTATCGAACCATAGCCCGCTGCAGCTGTTGCATTTGTCGATGACTACTTGTCCATAGAGAGTCTCGATTTTCAATTCTTGCATTTCTGAATTGCACTTTGGGCAGTCCATTATTGTCTCCTTAACGGCGTCTTCTTTTCTTTTTCAGCGTGTTTGGTATTTCTGGATTATTCTTCTCCTGATCGCAAGGGGATCAGTGTCTCACTACTTACCGTAAATTTTTGTGACCGGACAAAGGTCCTTTTTGCCACGCTCTGATTCAGAGTCTCCACCACCTGATCTGTGGCTACAAACTGGCCCTTCCCGGATGCAAACTGATAAGCGCCAGAATGGCTGGATGCCCGAAATTGCTGGCATTCTATAAGATATTCACAGCCGAGACCAAGCCCGAATTTCCGGGTGTAACCATTCCACACACTAGTGACTGAATGCGGAATGATCGGCGCTGGAAATTTGTAAATTTCAGGAAAAAATAACTGATTTCGATGGGGCTAATAACTGTAGCGAGTAGCTCGTTCGCGCAGGCTGCTACTGTCAAATTCGCCACGACCGCACGCTGAAATATCCGATTTAGCGACGACATGCACTTGATCGGTGCGGCGATTCTCTCCCCGGTCTTCCCCAAGGTCTTTCAGGATCAGGGAAATATTCTGGTCCTCGGGAATCGCGGACAGGGTACTGCCATATTCACAGAGCGTCTGGTAAAGGTTCGCCTCGAAGGCCACCAGGTCTTCACGCCAGGCCAGGGCGTAATCCGCTTCAGCCTGCTCGGAACGGGCTTTCAGTTCCTGCGCCATGCTCAGTGCCTGGTCACGCAGCGGCTGCATGCGCTGCAGCAGTTCTTCCAGCCGCTCACTCAGTGATGAATCCGCGGTGTCAGCAGCGACTGCCTCGGTATTGGCCCGGGCACGGACTTCCTGCTCGATTTCACGCAGCTCGGTGATGCTGGCACTGATGTCCTCGCGCACGCCATTGATCCGCTCATTCAGGTCGTCGAAGGACACATCGTCCAGTTCCCCCAGCGCCCGTAGCGAACGCGCGGAATGCGCGGCCTGTTGCATCGCAGTCTGCGCCACCAGCGAGTAATCTATATTGGCGATGCGATCCATCATCTGCTGGTAGACGCCGGTGGGGGCAGACTCCGCCTCCGCGACAGCCAGGGACTGGGTCGCTGCTGTAGCCGGTGCGGTACGACCGCGCATCGCCTCGAACGGGTTCTGGCGCAGTTGCAGTGCCTGCATGGCTGAACTGAGGGAAGCCAGCCCCATGCGATTGCGACGATTGGCCAGCGGGGAACGAATTTCCAGCACCGCTCCCTGGTGACTGAGATAGGTGCTCTCCACGCCGCCTAGGCTCATGCCGAACAGCCCCGTAGACGCATTAAGATCCAGGGATTCCTCGAGAATACCGGAGAAGATCGCCAGGTTGCGTTGCACATCCTCGATGTTTTGCTCCTGAGCGATACCGGCACCGCCCAGTGTCATTCCCAGCACAGCGGTCAGGCACCAGCTCAGACCCGGGCGAGCACAGCAGTTCTGGCTCTTGTCTCGGCAATTCAGCATGGTTTATCGCGCACCCTGGAAGCTCACGAACTGGGCCAATTCCTGCAATGACTGAACGGTAGCATAGTCGCTGTCTGCCAATTGTTGATAGCCCTGGCTCATCAACTGCATGTCCTGCCGCCGCTGTTCTTCGAAATAGGCGTAGATCTGATCCAGGTTTTCAACCGTCGCCTGTTGGGTCTGAGACATGACCGCCTGCATCAGCTGCAGATTGTTTGCATCCTGCCTGCTTTCGAATCTCGCAATCACCGAGTCGATCTCGGCGCGCTGATCCAACTCGAATGCCGCCAGGACTGCATCCAGATCGCCCTCGGGAGAACCGAAACTCACCGAGAAACCACCATTGCCCAGGCTTACGCTGGTATTAAGAATCAACAGGCACAGCATGGCAAAGGACGCCGCTGTGGGCATCCACTGCCAGGCTGTAAACCAGGAGGGGCTCTTCTTGCTCACCCGATGCTCCCGACGAAACAGCTCCGTGCCGCGATCCCAATGAGGCACACGCTCTTCCCGCCAGTCGGCAAGCTGACTCTGGGTCAGCATTAGCACCTCCAATTCACGGGAACAGTGCTCACATTGCAACAGGTGTTTGTCTATCTCCACCTTCGCTAAAGGGGTTAGGTCATCTGCGAGATACTCTTGCAGTATGTGGGGTGTCTTAGGACAGGACATGATGCTCCTCCGTCAAGCTCTTCAGTTTGCGAAGCGCCGTGTAAAATCGGGTCTTAGCCGTGTTGTCTGATATACCTTGCATCTCTGCGATCTCCTCAAAGGTCAACGACTGAAACACTTTGAGCTCGACTATCAGGCGTTGTTCAAACGGGAGAGTGTTGAGCATCGCCATGATGTTTCTGTTCTGCTCCGATTGCAGTAACTGAAGATCTGGCTCGCTTCCTTCTTCGTCCGAAAGCGAATCGAACACATCGCCATCGTTATCGCTGTCTACCGGATACCCTGCCAGCAATCTCTTCTTGCGATTGAGGTCCACCGCCTTGTTATGCGCGATCCGGAATATCCAGCTGCTGAACTTGGCATCCCCTCTAAATCTATGGAGATTGCGATATACCCCCAGGAAGACTTCCTGCATCAAGTCCATGGCATCGGAGCTATTGCCCAAGAGCCGCAGACCATGGTTGTAAATCTTGCTCTCATAGCGCTTCACCAGTTTTTCCCAGGCAAAGGCTGAGCCGTTGAGAGCTGCGGCGATTAGTGCCTCATCTTCATCGTTCGGACTCATGCTGGCTTACCCCAGGATTCACTGCGCAGGTTTGTTGGCTTGACTAGTCAGTATATCGGACATTCAGGGCCAATGTTTCAGCACGCAGGGCACTGGTTTCAAAGGATTAGTCGTATTTGGCTGGTAGATAGTTTGGTTTCCGCCCCAGGAAGTCAGGGAGCATCGTAGTCGTGCAGTTCCCTGTTGACCAGCCTGCCCCACGCGCGATTGAATGGATGGACCTTTTCGGTCCTGCCCCCGGCATTGACCATGGGCAAACCCTGGTCAGCCCAGGCGAAGATGGAGTGATGGAGGTTGCGTATGTTGGTGTAGCCCAATGTCGCCAGCTCGTCTGCCACAGCAGCCGATCGGTAACCAACGGAGCAATACACCACTATCGAGGTATCCTTGTCGGGAAACTGTTCCGCGATTGACTGGCTCGTTTCCAGGTTCAGCGAGTCCTGCAGGTGACTGACGGCGAATTCGTCCCGCTCGCGCACGTCAATAATGACTGGAGGCGCAGCCGCGCGCTGCTGCTGAACAAGTTCTGCGGATGAAATAAACCGCACTTCCGGGAATTCACGGTCGATTTTCCTGTCGACACTTCCCCAACTGATTCCGAAGAAGCCAAGCAGCATAGTCGCCAATCCCGTTATCAGGCTTGTCTTTAACATGGTCCATTCACCTCTTCATGCCTTTGCTCATCAGCCCCTGCATCCAGCTGTAAACGTTCAGGCAGTGGGCGTGAAATTACGCATTGAGAAATGGAAAGAGGCCAAGCAGCCGCCGAACCGGAGCATCTCAACCGAAATGGGAATTCCCTTTTGAGGAGTATTCAACTCCGGCTCGAACCGCTGTTTGACCTGCTATTCGATAGTTTACCGGTGCGATTTCAGGCCGCCGCTTTTTGCTGAACCAGCAACTGGCTCGCTGCGCCCATGAATGCATTCAGCGAGGAGGCAATGATGTCCTTACTGATGGCAACACCAGTGTAGCGTCTACCCTCGCAACGAATCTGGATATAAGTCACCGCTTCGGCATCCGCACCCTGGCCCAGTGCATGTTCACCGTACTCCATGATTTCGAAATCGATGTTGGTAGCTTGCTTGATCGCTTCCACGAAGGCATCGAGCACACCGTCTCCGGTACCGCTGATCTCCAGTTCCTGTCCCGCGTAATCCAGGCGGGCATTGAACGTTTCCCTACCGCCACTCTTCTCTATCTTGAAGTTTTCCAGGCTCAGGGTCTTTTCATTGTTCAGGTAGTGGGTGTTGAACAGGTCCCAAATCTGGTCGGGTGAAATCTCCTGCCCGGTATCCTCTGTCACCTTCTGTACGACACGGCTGAATTCAATCTGCAGCCAGCGTGGTAACTGGAATCCAAACTTGTTGGCCAGCACATAGGCCACACCGCCCTTGCCGGACTGGCTGTTGACCCGGATCACGTCCTGGTAAGTACGGCCGATGTCGCGCGGATCGATGGGCAGGTAGGCAATCTCCCAGGGAGCACCCTCCTGATAGATATCGAGGCATTTCTTGATGGCATCCTGATGGGAACCGGAAAAGGCCGTGAACACCAGGTCCCCGGAATAGGCCTGGCGGGGATGCACGTCGATCTGCGTACATTCACGCACCACAGAGACGATTCGGTCCATGTCGTGCAGGTCCAGTTCGGGATCGATGCCCTGACTGTACAGGTTCATGGCCATGATCACGATATCCATGTTGCCGGTGCGCTCGCCATTACCCAGCATGGTGCCTTCCACCCGCTGTGCGCCGGCCATGACCGCGAGCTCCGCAGCCGCGACTGCACAGGCTCGGTCGTTATGGGTGTGCAGACTCACAACCACGGCATCCCGGTTCTTGATATGGCGGCAGAACCATTCGATCTGGTCTGCATAGACATTGGGAGTAGCCATCTCCACCGTGGCCGGCAGGTTGATGATGGCAGGCCGCTCGGCTGTCGGCTGCCAGACATCGATGACCGCATCACACACCTCGACCGCGAAATCGACTTCGGTGCCGGTAAAACTTTCCGGTGAATACTGGAACACCCACTCTGTCTCCGGCGCCAGGTCCGCACAGCGCTTGACTTCCCGCGCGCCGGCAACGGCGATATCGATGATACCGGCCTTGTCGGTCTTGAATACTTTTTCCCGCTGCACCACTGAGGTGGAATTGTAGACGTGAAGAATCGCCCGGCGTGCACCCCTCAGCGACTCGAAGGTGCGCTGAATAAGCTCCGACCTGGCCTGGGTCAGTACCTGGATCGTGACATCGGCGGGCACCTTGTCTTCTTCGATCAGGCGGCGCACAAAGTCAAAATCCGGTTGCGATGCGGCGGGAAACCCGACTTCGATTTCCTTGAAACCCACATCCACGAGCAATTCGAACATTTCCATTTTCTGATCGACGGACATGGGCTCGATCAGAGCCTGGTTGCCGTCTCGCAGATCCACGCTACACCAGGTAGGTGCCTTGTCGATGACCTGGTCCGGCCAGGTGCGATCCTTCAATCCGATTGGCTTGAAAGCCTTGTACTTGCGATGGTCAAAGCGCTTGCCTGACATGATTGTTCTCCACTACCTGTGCCGACTACCCGTCTTGTGCTGGATTTGCTGTTTCCTAGCGATTCATGGCCTTCGGCTCCTTTTGGGAATCCTGGCCAGCGGGTCTTCGCTTGTGGCAACAACCCGATCGCTAGGATGTGAAGCATAGTGCATGATCCTTAGCATTTCTACGCATAGTTTTCACTAAAAGCGGCATTAAATGGATTTTATATCTATTTTAGACATTTAAATTGGTGATTTATTCCATATTGCTTGCTAGGATGGGTTTTTCTGGATAGTGAGGCCTGCCCCATGACCCCGCAATTGGACAAACTGGATCGCCGCATCCTGCAGGAATTGCAGCGCGATGGTGCCATCACCAACCTGGAACTGGCGGAACGCATCGGACTGTCACCCTCGCCCTGCGCGAGAAGGGTCAAGCAACTGGAAGACGCTGGCATCATCAAGGGTCAGGCCACTCTCCTCAACCATTCCAAACTGCAGCTGAAACTCACCGCCCTGATTCAGATCAGCATGGACCGCCACACCCCGGACCGATTCGAGGAGTTTGAGAGAATCGTGAACAGCTACCCCGAGGTAGTCGAATGCCTGCTGATCACCGGGCAGTCGGCAGACTACCAACTCAAGGTGTTGGTGCCGGACATGGAGTACTACCAGGAATTTCTGCTCAACAAGATTACCCGCATCGAAGGGGTATCAGACGTACATTCCAGCTTCATGCTGCGAGAGGTCAAGAACACCACCGCCCTGCCACTGGATCACTTGAGCAGCAGTTAGCGCGGCAGCAGATAGTGCGCTAGAAGAAGTGTTTGACCTTTTCCTTGTAGGAACGACTCATCTTCAAAGAGGAGCCGCAACTCAGGGTGAGGTGGAATTCACCGTTGATATGGGAGGAAACCTTCTCCACCCTCTCCAGGTTTACAATCGTTGAGCGGTGCACCCGCTGGAATATAGTCGGATCCAGCTTCGCCTCCAGATCCTTCATGGTAGTACGCATGATGTGGGTCTCTCCCTGGGCATGCACGCACATATAATCCCCTGCCGCATCGATCCAGTCGATATCCCGCACCGGCACGAAGCTTATGGAAGAGCCATCCTTGATGGCAAGACGATCCACGTGCTCTACCAGGGCTTCCCCGCTCTCCAGTATCTCACCGATCGCCGCTTCAGATTTGCCAGAGAGCGCGACCACCATTTCCAGCAGGCGCTGTTTCTCGTCACCCGCCTCCCGCTCCAGCTTGCGTTGTGCGCAGGCTGCCACGGCTTCCTGCAATCGTGGCAACTCTACCGGTTTTAGCAAGTAGTCCACGGCATGGACCTTGAACGCCTCTATGGCATAAGAGTCGTAGGCTGTGGCGAAGATGATCATGGGCATGACTTCAGCCTGAATTTCCGAGATCAACTCAAAACCCGTCATGCCGGGCATCTCGATGTCCAGGAACAGTATATCGGGCTCAAGCTCCATGATTGCGTGCATGGCTTCCTTGCCATTGCCACATTCACCCAGCACGGTAACAGAATCGATATCCTGCAGGCGCAGACGCAATCCTTCTCGGGCCAGCTCTTCATCGTCAACTATGACGGCCGTTAGTCTTGTCGGGTCATTCTCTGTCATAAGGAATCGTTACCTTTACCGTTAGCCCGGAGGGCTGGGCATTCAAGAATTCCAGGCTGTGCTTATCACCGTAGATCTCACTCAACCTGTTTCTGATATTACTGACTCCCACGCCTTTTGAGAAAGAGAAGGACTTGTCGAGCAGGTCCCCCTCCGTCAATCCGGGACCATCGTCAGTGACACTAATAGTAAGATTATCAGCTTCCTTTTTCGCGCTAATAGTAATGCCCCCGCCCTTTTCTGCCTTGGAAATACCATGCTTGATCGAATTTTCGATGATCGGCTGCAATAACATGGTGGGCACCAGCGCCTGCTCCGCTTCGGGGTCGATATCGAGTTCAAGCTGCAGGCGCTCACCAAACCGGACCTTCTCAATATCAAGATACAACTGCGAAGTCTCCAGTTCATGGGCAAAGCTCACCCTGTCCAGAGGTGAGTGATCGAGCGAATAACGCAGAAACTTGCTCAACTTCGTCACCATTTCATTGGCTCTCTCCGTGGATTTGGAGAGCACCAGGGTTGAAATGGCATTGAGCGTGTTAAACAGGAAATGCGGGTTCAATTGATAGCGCAGCATGAGCAGCTGCGCCTCATGGGCAAGCGCCTCGGAGCGCAGGCTCTTCTCCTTTTCCGTCTGGAAAAGCTGGTAGTACTTGAAGATAAAATAGAGCCCACTCCAGGAAAGCAGCAGTGGGAATGAGGAGGAGAACACGCCGTCGAAGAGGTCTTCGGCACCCGCGCTGCGCAGATCGAATATCTCGCCGAATGGTAGCAGCGCGAATGTATTGCGAAACGGCTGCCACAGCAAAGCGGCCAACATGGAGCCGAACCAGGTAACCAGGAAGCGGACTACGAACCCTCTCTCCCATACGAGCCGGAACAGGTAGCGCAGGCCAGTGGTCAGCACCATGCCCACCACCGCACTCATGTTGAATACCAGCGCCCGGGAGAAGATATATTCGGGAGGTACGAAGAACAGGTCCCGCAGAACCAGCATCAGTACCCAGATCGACCAGCCTATGAGCTGGAATATCCAGAACTGGCTGCGGAGTACAAGTTGAAAAGATTCAGGACCCATGGTGAATGGCCAGCCTCATGCAGCATGAGGCTGGCGACACGCCATCATGGCAGGAGATCGGCAACCGCGTCGCGCTCTTCCCTGAGTTCCTGCTCGGTCTTGTTCATCAGGTCCTGGCTGAAATCATTGATCTCCAGCCCTTGAACGATCGTGTAGTTACCGCCTTCGCAGGTAACCGGGAAGGAATAGATGAGCCCTTCTTCCACACCGTAGCTGCCATCACTGTGGATTCCCATGCTCACCACACCACCGCCCGTACCCAGGGCCCAGTCGCGCATGTGCTCGATGGCGGCACTGGCGGCCGAAGCGGCACTGGAAGCGCCCCGCGCCTTGATAATGGCCGCGCCGCGCTGTTGCACGGTGGGAATGAAATCAGCGGTCACCCAGTCCTGGTCTACCAGATCCATGGCGGGAGTGCCGTCGACGGTGCAGTGGTGCAGATCGGGGTACTGGGTCGCCGAATGGTTACCCCAGATGATCATGTGCTTGATGGTCGTGCTGTGTTTGCCGGTCTTGGCCGCGAGCTGGGAAATGGCCCGATTGTGATCGAGACGGGTCATCGCCGTGAACTGGCCAGGATTCAGGTCTGGCGCATTGCGGTAGGCGATGAGCGCATTGGTGTTAGCTGGATTACCCACAACCAGCACCTTGACGTCGCGACTGGCGTGATCATTGATCGCCTTGCCCTGTACCGAGAATATCTGGGCATTTGCTTCCAGCAGGTCCTTGCGCTCCATGCCAGGGCCGCGGGGACGCGCACCCACCAGCAGGCAGTAATCCGCATCCTTGAAGGCCACGTTGGGGTCGTCAGTCTGGACGATTCCGGCTACCAGCGGGAATGCACAGTCCTCGATTTCCATCACCGTACCTTCCAGGGCCCCCAGGGCTGGTGTGATTTCCAGCAATTGCAGGATGACGGGCTGGTCCGGCCCGAGCATGGCGCCTGAGGCGATTCTGAAGAGGAGTGAATAGCTGATCTGGCCTGCTGCTCCGGTAATGGCGACGCGCACTGGGGCTTTCATTGGTCTGGGTTTCCTTGTCGAAATTGATGAAGAACTCTGGAATGCGGATTATAGCAGAACAGAAATGGCCTGTGGGCGCACTGTCGCGTCAGAAAAAGCCTGCCAAACAGCGGCTGCGGAGCCCCCACCGGGTTCAATCCTGCGCCTCGTGAAACAGGAACATGGCATCGCCGTAACTGAAGAAGCGATACTGTTGCGCAACGGCTTCTGCATAGGCGTCAAGTATCATCTTTTGACCGGCAAAAGCACTGACCAGCATCAACAGGGTGGATTCGGGTAAGTGAAAATTTGTCACCATCGCATCCACAACCTGAAATTCATAGCCGGGAAAGATAAAGATATCTGTTTCCCCCTGGTAGACATCTAACTCTCCCCCCCTGGCCGCCGACTCCAGGCTGCGCACACTGGTGGTTCCTACCGCGACAACCCGCCCACCTCGTTGCCTGCATGCGGCGACCGCATCGACCACCGATTGATCGACACTGATGCGTTCACTATGCATGCGGTGCTCCTCGATATTGTCAGCCCTTACTGGCTGAAAAGTCCCGGCTCCAACGTGCAGCGTGAGAAATGCGCTGTGTACCCCTTTGCGCCTGATTTTTTCCAGCAGCGCATCATCGAAGTGCAGCCCGGCCGTGGGGGCAGCGACAGCACCGGACTCCCGCGCGTAGACTGTCTGATAGCGCTCCTGATCCAGTTCCTGGTCTTGCCTCTTTATATAGGGCGGGAGCGGCATATGACCGAAGGATTCCAGCACTGCCCCCAACTCCCCACCGGACACCAGCTTCATCTCGAAGAACTGCTGATCCCTGCCCAGCACCTCCAGCGCCGCCGTGTCGGAAGCGGCCACTTTCCTGCTGGCTTCGCGCGTCAGGAACAACTGCATGCCCGGTTTGGGTGACTTGCTGGCACGCAACTGGGCCAGGAAACGATCCTCATCCAGCACCCGCTCAACCAGGATCTCCACCTGACCGCCGGTCTCCTTGATGGCGAACAGTCGAGCAGGAATGACACGGGTGTTGTTGAATACCAGCAGATCCCTCGCGTCGAGAAGCTCTACCAGGTCTGGAAAACGCCCGTGGCGAAACACGCCAGAATCCACATTCAGCGACAGTAAGCGGCTGGCCGATCGTTGCTCGGTGGGAAAATGCGCTATCAACTGCTCCGGCAGCTGATAGCTGAAGTCACTGGTTTTCATGCCTGGCCCGATATCAAGAGCGGCCAGACTATAGAAAACCGGCGCCCGAGAAAAGAGTCCGGCGCTGCCCACCTCCCCCAGGCCACAGATTCTTTGCGGTGTAGAGGCCAATTGGTATAATGCGCGGCTTGCTGAACGGCCGGCCCCGGTGGCTGAAACCTGTAGGCGATATGTGCCAGCGTGGTGAAATTGGTAGACACGATGGATTCAAAATCCATTGCCTTCACGGGCGTGGCGGTTCGAGTCCGCCCGCTGGTACCAGCTCCGCAGCCCTGGATTGGGGAAGCAATCCAGTGGCTCAATCAGCGGATTCAGAAGCGAGACCTCTCGAAAAACCGCACTTTCAAGCCTCAGAGGAGCGACACAAGAGTTGAAGGGTGGAGAATTGCTGCCGATGCGCTAGATTGAGAGTTTATACAGCGCAACAACTGACTTACCCAAAGGTTAAAGGCCAGGCAATGAGTTTCGACGACGAAGATACCAGCAGTAATCTCGGTTCAGGCACAGAATCGGATAGCGGTAGTAAGCCAAAGACTTTCTTCGGTATGGAGTTGAGTGATGGCGTTGTATACACAATCGTCATCATTCTTACCCTGGTATTCATCCGCCAGGTAGCCGTGGTCCTGCAGGCGCTCAATCCCTGACATCACCAATCCGCAGTACCTCCCAGACTCGGGCTACAGACGCCTGATACCAGTCTGACCCTCTGTCTATTCGCCCACGTCCGGCGCCGATATCCCTCGCAAACTGTTAAGAGATAGCATCCCTGTGATAAATTACGCGCCTCGCTGCGGGACCTGATTCCGCGACAGAATTCCACACTACACACAGTTAAGAGAAGGATATGGCAGCTAAAACGATAGCCCTGCTGGACGGAGACGGCATTGGACCAGAAATCACGGCAGAGGCTGAGAAGATCCTACGTCTCGTGGAGTCACGCAATGATATCGAGTTCGATCTTCAGCACGCCCCCTTTGGCGCCTCTGCCTATTTCAGTCACGGTCACTCCTTTCCAGATGAAACCAAGGCGCTCTGCGATCGGGCCGATGCCATCATGAAAGGCCCTATCGGCTTGAGCCATGAAGAGTCAAAGAAGATCCCGGTAGACGAGCAGCCCGAGCGCGGTGCCTTGCTGCCCCTGCGCCGTCGCTATGACACCTTCGCCAACTTCCGGCCAGTCTACCTGCCCAAGGGTATTGCCCATTTCTCCCCTCTCAAGCCCGAAATTATTGGCGATGGCATCGACTTCATCATCATTCGCGAACTGGTGGGCGGCCTGTACTTTGGTGAAAAGGAGACAGGTACCACAGATAGCGGCAAGCGCTATGTAAAGGAGACGCTGGAGTACGACGAAGACCAGATAGAACGCATAGCGCGCGTTGCCTTCGACACGGCGCAGAAGCGCAAGAAAGTCTTGCATAACATCCACAAGAGCAACGTGCTGAAGTCCAGCGTGTTGTGGAATGAGGTCATGGAAGAAGTGGGCCGGGATTTCCCTGACGTGGAAGTCAAACACATCCTGGTCGATGCAGCCGCGACCTATCTCTGCCTCAATCCGGGCCAGTTCGATGTCATGGTCATGGAGAACATGTTCGGTGACATCCTCAGCGATCAGGGTGGCGGCATCCTCGGCTCACTGGGCCTCATGCCTTCTGCCTGTGTTGGCCCTGACAAGGCCTACTACGAGCCGTCCCATGGCTCGGCACCGGACATCGCCAGGCAAAACATCGCCAATCCCTATTCCATGATTGGCTCAGTCGCCATGATGCTGGAGATGAGTTTTGGCATGGAAGAGGAAGCCAGAAAGTTGTGGCACGCCATGCAGAGCGTATTCGCCCAGGGTTTCACAACTCCCGACCTGAAATCACCCAACAGCGATGCGAAAATCATCAACACCGATGCCTTCGGTGACCTGGTCGCGGAAGAACTTTCCAAGAGCTGAAACATGCTGGCCCTTGCGCCATGGATGGCAACGAAGCACAGGATTTGCGGGAACGCCAATCGAACGACCGAAAACTGCGATTGAGGACTGGACTGCGCTTTCGCGATGAATCAGGAACGCAGAAGGTTAATCATGCGCAGGGTTGCCTTGACTGCCGCCATAACCTGGTTCGCATCCACACCCCTGGTCTTGAAACGCCGCTCGGTTCCCTCCCAGCTGATAATACATTCCGTCAAGGCATTGGTCTGTCCACCACGGGGAATGTGCACCTCGTAGTCCACCAGCTCCGGCATCTGAAATTTCTTTTTCTTGAGCAGCTTCGTTATGGCATCCATGAAGGCATCGAAGCCACCATTGCCGGAACCGGTACCCTGCAATTCATCGCCCTCGAAATTCACCCGGATACTGGCCGTGCTCTCAACATTGAAGCCGGTGTTGATATAGCAGTTGAGCAGGGTGATGTGGTGGTAATCCTTGCTCTCCATCACGTCGGCAATGATAAACGGCAGGTCCTCTGAGGTGATGATGTGCTTGGAGTCACCCAGCTGGACGATGCGCTCCAGCACCTTGGCCTGCTCCTCTTCCGACAGCTGAATGCCCAGCTCATCCAGGTTATTGATCAGCGATGCCTTGCCGCTCATCTTGCCCAGCGCATATTTGCGCTTGCGCGCGAAGCGCTCCGGGCTGAGGTTAGTCACATACAGGTTACCCTTCAGGTCACCGTCGGCATGAATGCCGGCGGTCTGGGTAAAGACATCGGCACCCACGATCGGCGTGTTGGCTGCGATCCATTTGCCCGAGAAATTCTCCACCATGCGCGACACCAGCGTGATATTGGTCTCATCGATGGAGAGCGCCATACCCAGCTTGTCCTTGAGTGCCACCGCCACTTCCGCGAGCGAGGCATTGCCTGCCCTCTCGCCGAGGCAGTTCATGGTGCAGTGAATATTGTTGATACCGGCCTGCACTGCCGCCAGCACGTTGGCCGTGGCCAGTCCGTAATCATTATGGGGATGAAAATCGAACTCCTGCCCGGGAAACGAGGTGATCATGTCGGCCAGTGATTCCTGTACTTCCTGGGGCGACATCAAACCCAGGGTATCCGGCAGCAGGTAGTGTTCGATGCCAAGATTGGCGGTACCCTCGATGAGTCCGAATACGTAATCCTTGCTGTCCCGGTAACCATTGGACCAGTCCTCAAGGTACATATTGACCCGTAGGCCCTGCGACTGGGCGTATTCAACGGTTCGGATGATGTCTTCGATATGGGTCGGCAGATCCTTGCCCAGCTGCTCTCGACAGTGCTTCTCACTGCCCTTGCTCAGCAGGTTGACCACCTTGCCGCCCGCACTCTTGATCCAGTCCACACTGCGCTTGTAATCCACAAAACCCAGCACTTCGATCCTGTCCACAAGCCCTTCTTTCTCGGCCCAGCTGGTAATGCGGGACACGGCTTCCTTTTCACCATCCGAGACACAGGCTGAGGCGACCTCGATACGATCCACCTTCAGCGACTGCAGCAGGGCGCGGGCAATATTCATTTTCTCATTGCTGGAAAATGAAACTCCCTGGGTTTGTTCGCCGTCACGAAGCGTCGTGTCCAGCAAACGGATATGCCGTGGCTGTGTAGTGCTGTTCATGAGATTGTCCTGATTGAGGCTCGGGTGCAGGCACGGCGCCGATCTGCGCGTCTTGCCGCGCGATCGGCGTTTTCCCTGAATTCGCATCGCGCTCCCGAGGGCCGGGCATTCTATCAAAAACCGGGGCCCACTTGGAAATAAAAGCCAGTAAATTCAGGGCCCTGGCTAGACAGCACCCCCCGCTTCGACGCGTTCCACCCCGTTGGAGCCATCCCGCTAAGCGTATATACTTCGCGCTCACTGCGACCCGGAGTGAGCGGGACCGAGCCTGGCAACTACATCCAATGCCGCCGGGGAGTCCACACCGACAAACCCGGGGCGCTCTCAAGCCAGGCCTTATTCAGCAGCAGGATCGCAAGCAAGCTACCATGTCTGATACAGCAGAAGCACTCCCGCGAGCCGGCCTGTTCCGTCGCCTGGCCGCCCTCCTCTACGATTCCTTCCTGGTAGCCGCCATCTGGATGTTGCTCGGCTATGTCGTGCTCGCCTTCTTCGGCGCAGACAGCAATCAGGTGGTGAATGAGCGGGTGGAAACCGACCCCCTGCAGGATTTCATCCTCTTCACCATGATGGTGCTGAGTTGCTCGGGTTTCTATCTGTATTTCTGGATGCGCAGTGGCCAGACCCTGGGAATGCTGGCCTGGCGCATGCGACTGGAAGATCTGGACGGCCAGTTGCTCAGACCGGGGCAGGCCTTGTTACGCTTTCTGGCGGCCTGGCCCTCTTTCTTCTGCCTGGGGTTGGGCTACCTGTGGCTCTATGTCGACAGCAACGGCGATACCCTGCACGACCGACTGTGCAAGACCCGGGTAGTGCTGGTACCAGGGGAAAAGCGCCCGCTGTAGATGCACCGGAATCGCTGGCGCCTGCGCAGCTGCAGCGCTGCAGCCGGGAGCAGGCTGAAGATCAGGCGACCCGATCCTGTAATCGACCCAGGTGAGACATGAAGGCTGATGGTACTTCCGCAATCTGGTGCTTGTCGAAGTCGAAGAACACCACACCGAACTTGGCCTGGCAAACGATCGTATCCAGGGCGCTATTGGTTACCTGCATGCAGATGTCGAAACCATAGCGATTAAAGTCATCTACCCCCACATCGATGATCAGGCGATCACCCGCAAAGGATACCGAACGAAAATCGATGGCGATATCGGTGATCACCAGGCCCAGACCAAAGATATTGGCTTCGGTGAAACCGAGACTGGCGAGAAACTGCAGGCGGGCCTCATGCAGGACGTTGACCATGGCCACACTGTCCAGATGCTTCGCGTAGTTGAGATCACTTATGCCCACGTTGCGCTCCATACTAAAAATAAATTGTTCAGGATTGCTAACTTTGACTCGGGGCATAAATCCTCCTGCGAATTCTGGGTGACGGACCAGGACAAACCTTACAGATCAGACAACAATTTTCGGGACTGGTTCACTCGCAAAGCAACTTTCGATCACTTCAGATCAGGACCCGTAAATTTGCGCGCATCTTATTAAAAAAATCCGGCATTGACAGTATTGACAGGGACGAAAAGCAGTCATTCTTGCTTAACTATTTGAATAACTTTAGGATTGTCGCTCACTCTATTTTTAAGCAACAGCGTTCGTCTTCACCCCCTCGTTATCCCTGAAAGGAGCCCGACAGTCCCATGAGGTACACAGTTAAATCCGGAGCCATTGAGAAGATCACCACAGACTGCCTGGTCGTGGGAATCTGGAGCAAAGGTCAATTGACCGATGAAGCAAAGAGCGTTGACGCGGCTGCCGGCAAGGCAATCAGCAAGGTCATCAAGTCCGGTGACTTCACCGGAACCCTCGCGGAGACTACCCTGCTCTATGGCCTCGATGGCGTCTCCGCGCGACGCGTTTTGCTGGTGGGTGCTGGCGAGAAGAAAAAACTGGACGCACTCAATGCCGGCAAGCTGGTGGAGGCCGCCGCCAAGGCAGTGAGCAGGCTGGAAGCCAATAGTGTTCACTTCGCGGTGTCCAGCCTGCAGGCGAAGGACCGCGACGGTGCATGGCTCGCCGCCATGCTGGCCCGTAACGTGGAAGACCAGTGCTATCGCTACAGCACCACCAAGAGCAAGAAACCCAAGGCAGCCAGCCTGCGCAGCGTGAGCATTTCCGCAATAGCGGGAACCGGCCGCAAACCCCTAGAGGCCGGCCTCAAATACGGACAGGAAGTTGGCAAGGCCATCAACACCGCCAAGCAACTGGGTAACCTGCCGGGCAATGTGTGTACCCCCACATTCCTGGCCAATGAAGCCCAGAGCCTGGCAAGCCGCCACAAGAGCATCAGCACCCAGATTCTTTCCGAGAAACAGATGACCAGGCTGGGCATGGGCTCCCTGCTCTCGGTCTCTGCGGGCTCTGCCGAGGAAGCCAAGCTTATCGTGATGCAGTACAAGGGCGCGCCCAACGACAGCCGTCCCTACGCCCTGGTGGGCAAGGGCATTACCTTCGATACCGGCGGCATCAGCATCAAGCCGGGACTCGCCATGGATGAGATGAAATTCGACATGTGCGGTGCGGCCAGCGTGGTCGCCGTGATGGGCTGCGTGGCGAGCCTGAAACTGCCTATCAACGTGGTCGGCGTCGTGGCCGCGGCAGAAAACATGCCGGGCAGCAAGGCCACCAAACCCGGAGACATCGTCACCAGCATGTCCGGCAAGACCATCGAGATATTGAATACAGACGCGGAAGGCAGGCTGGTATTGTGTGATGCCCTCACCTATGTCGAGCGCTTCAAACCACGCTCCGTGATCGACATCGCCACCCTCACCGGGGCCGCGGTGGCCACTTTCGGTTCCTTTGCCACGGCCATTCTGAGCAACAACGACAAGCTGTCTGAGACCTTGCTGGAATGTGGTGAGCACGCCCTGGATCGCGGCTGGCCGCTGCCGATGTGGGATGACTACCAGAGTCTGCTGAACAGCAATTTTGCCGATATCGCCAATATCGGTGGCCCCAAGGGCGGCACCATCACTGCCGCCTGCTTCCTCTCCCGCTTTACGGAGAAGCAGAAATGGGCCCACCTGGACATCGCCGGCAGCGCCTGGAATTCAGGCAATAACAAGGGTGCCACCGGCAGGCCCGTCAGTCTGCTCATGGAATACCTGAGACGCCAGAAGGCCTGATGACCCAGGTAAACTTCTATACGCTCAGCAGCGAAGACGAACAGAGTCGCTGGCAACTCGCCTGCCGCCTCGCAGAAAAGGCGGCGGGACTGGGTCATGGCGTATTCCTGCAGGTGGAACACGAGGACGCCGCCCGCCAACTGGATTCGCTGCTGTGGGAATACCGTCCCGCCAGCTTCCTGCCTCACGGGTTGGCAGCTGCCCCGGATGGCGAAACCCGCAGCGCCGGTACGCCGCCGGTGCTGATCGGCACCAGCACCCGGCATGCCGCTGGCCTCGATGTCCTCATCAACCTCAGTTCCAAACCCTGTGTCGAGCCAGACAGGTTCCAGAAGATCAATGAGATCCTCAGTATCGACCCGGACATCCTGGCTGCGGGTCGAGCGAACTACCGGAACTACCAGAATCTGGGCTACTCGCTACAGACCCACAAGCTCTGAGCACGCGCAGTTGCAGGACAGGACGGAATCCACCATGGCTGGCCGCCTTCATGTATACTTGCGCCTCTTTTAAAACTTCAAAAAATCGCAAGAGTTAAGCAAGCTCCATGGAAAAGACCTACCAGCCAAAGCAACTGGAAGACCACTGGTACAAGACCTGGGAAGAGCGTGGTTATTTCGCGCCTCAGGGTGATGGCGAGCCCTACTGCATCGTCATTCCGCCACCCAACGTTACCGGTCGACTGCATATGGGACATGGCTTCCAGCACGCCATCATGGACGCCCTGACCCGTTATCATCGAATGGCCGGTTGTCAGGCCTTGTGGCAGGTAGGTACCGATCATGCTGGTATCGCCACCCAGATGGTTGTCGAGCGCCAACTGAATGCTGCCGGCAGCAGCCGCCAGGAAGTGGGGCGCGAAGAATTCGTCAAGAAAGTCTGGGAATGGAAAGAAGAGTCCGGCGGCATCATTACCCAGCAACTGCGTCGCATGGGCTCCTCCCTGGACTGGTCCAGGGAACGCTTCACCATGGACGAGCAGTTGTCCGCCGTCGTTGAGAAAGTCTTCATCGACCTCTACGAGGAAGGCCTGATCTATCGCGGCAACCGCCTGGTAAACTGGGACCCGCAACTGCACACGGCGATCTCGGACCTTGAAGTAATCTCCGAGGAAGAAGATGGCTTCCTCTGGCATTTCAATTACCCATTGAGTGATGGCGAAGGCCACCTCACCATCGCCACCACAAGACCGGAAACCATGCTGGGCGATACGGCTGTTGCGGTCCATCCTGATGACGAACGTTATAAGCACCTGGTCGGAAAAATGATCGACCTGCCCCTGTGCAATCGACAGATTCCGATCATCGCCGATGACTATGTGGACCCGGAATTCGGCACAGGCTGCGTCAAGATTACACCCGCCCATGATTTCAATGACTATGAAATGGGCAAGCGTCACGAACTGGAGATGATCAACATTCTCACCAATGACGCCAGCATCAATGATGAGGCACCCGCCGCCTATCGCGGGCTCGATCGCTTTGAGGCCCGCAAGCGGGTCATCGCCGACATGGACGCTGCCGGACTACTGGCGAGGACCGAACCGCATAAGCTGAAAGTCCCCCGCGGCGATCGCTCTGGAGTCATCATCGAACCCTATCTCACGCATCAGTGGTACGTGGCCGTGCAGTCACTGGCAGACCCGGCCATCAAGGCGGTAGAAGATGGCGACATCGAATTTGTTCCCAAAAACTGGGAGAACACCTACTTCTCCTGGATGCGCAATATCCAGGACTGGTGCATCAGCCGTCAACTCTGGTGGGGACACCGCATCCCCGCCTGGTATGACGAAGACGACAATGTCTATGTCGGGCACAGCGAAGAGGAAGTGAGAGCGAAACACAAGCTGGATGACAGCGTCAGCCTGCGACAGGACGAAGATGTGCTGGATACCTGGTTCTCTTCGGGCCTGTGGACTTTCTCGACCCTGGGCTGGCCTGACGATCTCGAGTACTTCAATAAATTCCACCCGACAGATGTGCTGGTCACCGGCTTCGACATCATCTTCTTCTGGGTCGCCCGCATGATCATGCTGACCCTGAAGTTCACCGGCGAAATTCCTTTCAAGAAGGTTTACATCACGGGCCTGGTGCGGGATGAGCATGGCCAGAAGATGTCCAAGTCCAAGGGCAATATCCTGGATCCGATCGATCTCATCGATGGTATCAGCCTGGAAGACCTGGTAGAGAAGCGCACCGCCGACATGATGCAGACCCACATCAAGGAAGAGATCGCGAAGCGTACCCGGGATTCGTTCCCTGATGGCATCGTCGGTTATGGTACCGATGCCCTGCGCTACACCTACTACTCCCTCGCCTCGACCGGGCGCGACATCAAGTTCGACATCGGGCGCATGGAGGGTTTTCGCAATTTCTGCAACAAGATCTGGAATGCCGCTCGCTATGTGATGATGAACTGCGAGAACGCTGACATCAGCACCAAGGTGGATGAGGCGCATTATTCCGTTGCAGACCGCTGGATAATCAGCCGCCTGCAACACACGACCAGGGCCGTGACTGAATCCATGGAGAATTTCCGTTTCGATCTGGTTTCCCAGACCCTGCACGAATTCATCTGGAACGAATACTGTGACTGGTACGTGGAACTCTCGAAACCGATACTGTGGGATGAAGAGAACCAACCGGAAAAAGCCCAGGCCACCCGCCTGGTATTGCTGTCCGTGCTTGAACAGAGCCTGCGCCTGTTGCATCCATTCATGCCCTTCATCACCGAAGAGGTCTGGCAAAAACTGGCGCCCATGCTGGAGATCAAGGGTGACAGCATCGTGTTGCAGCCCTATCCAGTGCATGATGCCTCCCGGGCCGACCAAGAGGCAGAGGAGCATATCGCATGGCTACAGGGAATCATCATCGCCATCCGCAACATCCGTGGCGAGATGGATATCTCACCGGGCAAGGCGATTCCCGTGCACCTGCGAGGCGGCGAGCCGTCTGACCAGGAGAAACTGCAAGCCTATCGCCCCTACCTGCAAAAACTGGCGAAGCTGGAAAGCATCGACTGGCTGGATCAGGACACGGCAGCGCCCACCTCAGCCACGGGCTTATACGGCTCGGTAGAGGTACTGGTTCCGCTCGCCGGCCTGATTGATGTAGCGGCCGAGCAGGCGCGCCTCGAGAAGGAAATCAACAAGCTGCAGGGTAACCTGAAGTCTGTCACCGCAAAACTCGGTAACAGCAAGTTTGTGGACAATGCACCTGCCGAGGTAGTCGAGAAGGAACGCGCCAAGGAACAGGAAATGACGGCGGCACTGAAAGCCCTGCAGGAAAAGTTGCAGCAGCTCGGCAATTTGTGATCGCGCGGAACTGTGCGTCGTCTAGGCGCGCAGTTCCCGCGGCAGGCTGAAGACGATATTTTCCTCGACCCCGGGCACTTCGTCCGAAGAGCTTCCGCATATCTGCTGCAGCCGCTCCACTACCTGCTTCACCAGGATCTCCGGCGCAGATGCACCGGCGGTAATGCCGATATGTTTCTTGCCCTGCAACCACTGAATGTCGAGATCATCCACATGATCCAGCAGGTGTGATTCGCAGCCAAGGCGCTCCGCCAGCTCTCGCAGCCGATTGGAATTCGAGCTGTTCGGCGAACCCACCACCAATAGCAGATCACACTCCAGGGCCAGTTGCTTGACTGCATCCTGACGATTCTGCGTTGCATAACAGATGTCTTTCTTGCGCGGCCCCCTGATGCGCGGAAACTTTTCCCGCAGGGCATCGATCACCCTGGAGGTATCATCCATGGACAAGGTGGTCTGAGTAACAAAGGAAAGGCTATCCGGATTCTTTACCTGCAATCGCGCCACGTCATCTACCGATTCAACCAGATAGATGCAGCCACCCCGGCTCGCGTCATACTGACCCATGGTGCCTTCCACCTCGGGGTGATTCTGGTGACCGATCAACACACATTCCCGTCCGGCGAGGCTGAACTTCACGACTTCGAGATGCACCTTGGTTACCAACGGACAGGTGGCATCGAAAACCTTGAATTTTTTGTCCTCGGCTTCCTGCTTGACCTTTTGAGAGACGCCATGGGCACTGAAGATGACGATGGAATTGCGGCCCTTGGCATCGGTGGCAGGAATTTCCTCGAGCTCGTCCACAAATATGGCGCCCCTGTTGCGCAGGGTATCCACAACATATTTGTTATGCACGACCTCATGTCGCACATATACCGGCGCACCAAACAGATCCAGTGCGCGCTCGACAATTTCGATAGCACGATCCACCCCGGCACAAAAACCCCGGGGGTTGGCCATTCGAATACTGGGGCTTGTTGAAGAATCAGTCACAGCCACTCTCAAGATAGTTTGATACTTACCGCTTCTACATCGGCGGCGACCACCGAGAGTATCTTCGCACGGAAGAGTATGCTCTTCCCTGCCAGCGGGTGATTGAAATCCACGACCACCCGATGCTCGTCGATACTGGCAACCACTCCCGGTAATTCGCCACCACCCGGGTCCCGGAACGAGACAACGCTGCCAATCTCGGTTGGAATCAAGTCATCATCGAGCAGATGCTGAAATTTGGCAATCGGAAATGTCTGCCTGTTGTCTGGATTAACCAGGCCAAAGGCCTTTTCCGCAGGAATCAGCTTCTCGACTTCCATCCCTGTTTCCAGGCCCAGCAGGGTTTCCTCGAATCCGGGCAAGACATTACCGTCGCCAATCCTGAAGCGCGCCGGCTTACCGGCAAAATTGGAATCGATGAGCTCTCCCGATTCCAGGGCCAGTGAGAAATGCATCTCGACGAGTGAGCCCTGCTCTATAGCCAGTACGGATTCCCTGTTCACTTCTCTATCCCGGTCGCGGCAAGGCGAGCAGCCTCAGGCAAATTGCCTCTGCTCTCCCTCACCTTCAATGTTCGTTACACAACGCGCGCACAGAGTCGGGTGGGCGGCATCCTGACCCACGTCTTCCCGGTGGTGCCAGCAACGCTCACACTTCTCATGGCTGGAGGCGGACACCTGCAATGAGAGCCCAGGGAGATCGGTGGTAGTCGCCTCCCCTGGCGCCTGCTCCAGGGAATTCAGGGTAGCGCGGGAAACGATGAGCACGAAACGAAGCTCCTCTCCCAGCCGCTGCAGGGTTTCCATGAGCCCCGTATCGCAATACAGATCGACCTCTGCACTCAGGCCCGAGCCCACTACTTTTGCGGCGCGCTTGGCTTCCAGTTCCCTGTTCACTGCCGTCTTGACCGCCATTACCTTTTTCCAGAAAGCATCGGAAAAATCCGCCGATTCCGGCAGGTCGGCGATGCCATCGCTCATATCGGTAAGGAAAACGGATTGTGCTCGCTGACCCGGGATTTCACGGAAAATTTCATCGGCGGTGAAACTCAGGATCGGTGCGATCATCCGGCTCAGCAATTCCACCACATGGTAGAGTGCCGTCTGGGTTGAGCGTCGCGCGAGGCTGTCAGTCGCCGTCGTATACTGTCGATCCTTGATGACATCGAGATAGAAGCCACCCAACTCGATCACACAGAAATTATGGATACGCTGGTAGACATTGAGGAAGTTGTACTCATGGTAGTGACCCACGACCTCATCCCGTAGCAACTGGCTCTGCCGCGCTATCCAGTAATCCAGGGCCAGCATCTCCCCGGCGGGCACGGCATGCTCCGGCTCGAATCCGTTGAGGTTGGACAGCATGAAGCGAGCGGTGTTGCGGATGCGTCGATAGGAGTCGGCAACCCGCTTGAAGATCTCGTCGGAAACCGTCATCTCGCCCCTATAGTCCGTGGCTGCAACCCACAGGCGCAGGATGTCCGCACCGTATTGCTGGTAGATCTTCGCCGGTGCGACGGTGTTGCCCAGCGACTTCGACATCTTGCGGCCTTCCCCATCGACGAAGAAGCCGTGGGTCAGCAGTTCCTTGTAGGGGGCACTGCCATTCATGGCGATGGCCGTCTTCAGCGATGAATTGAACCAGCCACGGTGCTGGTCCGAACCCTCGAGATACAGGTCGGCCGGGTATTGCAGTTCCTCCCTTCTCTGCAGCACAGAGAAATGGGTAACACCGGAATCGAACCACACATCCAGGGTGTCGCCGACTTTCTCGTAGTCGGCAGCCTCTGCACCCAGCAATTCTTCAGCCTCGAGTTCGAACCAGGCGTCGATGCCCTTCTCCTCGATGCGCTTTGCCACGTCCTCGAACAACTCATCGGTGCGCGGATGGAGTTGCTGGGTTTCCTTATGCACGAACAGCGTGATGGGCACACCCCAGGTGCGCTGTCGGGAAACACACCAGTCCGGGCTGCCCTTGAGCATCAGTTCGATACGCGCCTCACCCCAGTCGGGAATGAACTTGACGCCCTTGATGGCCTTGAGTGCCCCTTCCAGCAAGCCATTTTCGGTCATGCTGATGAACCACTGCGGTGTGGCACGGTAAATAAGCGGCGTCTTGGTACGCCAGCAGTGCGCATAACTGTGGTTAATGGTGTCCTGCTTCACGAGCGAACCGTTCGCAGCCATTACCTCGATGACTTTTTCATCCACCTTGTAGACGTGATCGCCGGCAAATTGCCCGGCACCGGCAGTGAACACGCCATTTTCATCTACCAGATTCAGGGTGCCGATGTCATATTTCTTGCCCACATAGAAGTCGTCCAGACCGTGATCGGGTGCCGTGTGCACGGCGCCGGTACCGGCTTCGGTGGTGACGTGATCGCCGAGGATGAGCGGTACCTGCCGGTCCTCGAAGGGATGCTGCAGCAGTTGTCTCTCGAAGGCCTGCCCCTTCGCAGTAGCCAGAACCTTGTGTGAGCTCGCCTGATAGCGCGACATGATGTCCTCTACCATATCCGCCGCCAGGAGCATGAGTTCCTCACCCTGACCCACATCACACCGCACGAGCGCGTAGTCCAACTCGGCATTCAGGGACACGGCCTGGTTTGAAGGCAAGGTCCAGGGTGTTGTAGTCCAGATCACCACCGAGAGCGGCAGGGACTGGTCGATTGCAGATGAATTATCGAAGGCGGCCAGGAACTGGGGTACATCGACCACGGCGAACCTGACGTCGATAGCAAAGGACTGCTTGTCCTTGTATTCCACTTCGGCCTCGGCCAGGGCCGACGCGCCCACTACACTCCAGTAGACTGGCTTGTAGCCCTTGACCATGTGGCCATTGGCCACGATACGACCGACCGCGCGCACGATGTCCGCCTCGGTGTGAAAATTCATGGTGAGATAGGGGTTCTCCCAGTCGCCGAGCACCCCTAAGCGGATAAAGCCCTTGCGCTGGGTATCGACCTGGCTCATGGCGTAATCACGGCAGGCCTGGCGAAACTCGGTGAAACCGATCTTCTGGCCAGCCTTGCCCTTCTTCTTCTCCACGTTGTGCTCAATCGGCAGGCCGTGACAATCCCAGCCCGGCACATAGGGTGCGTCGAAACCGGTCATCTGCCGTGACTTGACCACAAAATCCTTGAGCGCCTTATTGATAGCGTGACCGAGGTGCAACTCTCCATTGGCATAGGGAGGCCCGTCATGAAGAATAAACTTCGGTCGACCCGCATTCTTCTCGCCAATTTTCCTGTACAGCTGAATGCTGTCCCAATGCTCCAGCATCGCGGGCTCACGCTGCGCGAGATTCGCCTTCATGGGGAAATCGGTGTGCGGTAGGTTTAAGGTGCTCTTGTAGTCGGTCATGTTTGCAGTCTTCAATACTCAGCCATCTTGAGTCGCCGTAATCGTTGCGACCCTGTCCCTGTGCATCCTCGGTTCAAACGGTTTAGCCTGCGGCGGCAGCCAATACTTCTCTCACCTGCTGAACATCGGTGCGAATCTGTTGCTTGAGGGCATCGAGCCCATCAAACTTTTCCTCTTCTCGAATCTTCTTGCGAAAGATTACTTCAATCGTCTTGCCGTAGAGATTTTCATCGAAATCCAGGATGTGTGCTTCCAGCAGGGCTTCGCCCTGTTCCGTGATCGTGGGCCGGTAGCCGATATTGACTGCCGCCTGCCTGAACCTGTCACCCAGTCGAACTTCACAGGCATACACCCCGTGCAGGGGAATCTTGCGACGATGGGGGTTGATATTACAGGTCGGGTATCCCAGATCGCTGCCGAGTTGCTGACCAGGCTGCACCTCTCCCTTCATGGAATAGGGTCGCCCCAGCAATTGTTCAACCAGGGCAAAATCGCTTTCCGCCAACTTCTCTCGAATCACCGTGGAACTGATGCGCTGACCATTACGCTCATAGGCCGCAGTCTCGATGACTTCAAACCCGAATTCCTCACCCTTGGCCTGCAACAGCGAGAAATCACCGGAGCGCTTGTGGCCAAAACGAAAATCGTTGCCCACGATGAAACTGGTCACGCCCAGTCCATCCACGAGAATATGATCGACATAATCCTGGGCACTGAGCTCACTGGTGGCCTTGTCGAAGTTGAGCTGAAAGACAAAATCGACACCGAAGCTCTCCAGCAATTCCAGCTTCTCCTTGATGGAGGTCAGGCGCGCGGGGCAGTCCCCATCTTCCCCGGCGAAATACTCTTCAGGGTGGGGTTCGAGCAATATGACTACCGAGGGCAGGTTGAACTGTTCGGCTTTCTCCTTGAGCTGGTCCAGGATGAGCTGATGCCCAAGGTGTACCCCATCGAATTTACCGATGGTAGCGACACAGTTCTGGTGAAACTGGGAGAATCTTTCGGGATCATCAAAGATAATCATGGCTGGCCCGGCTGGAGCTAAAAGCGCGAGATTATACTCCTTTCCAGGCTGGCTGTGCAGGAATTGCGGCGATGGAGCCTATCGGGCCTGATCGTCACTCGCGGCGGGGTTTGAGGAGGCCTGACGGTATTTTTCCAGGCCGCGGCGGAAGATGATATTGCTGGCGGCTGCCAGGCAGACGATCACCACCCCCTGCCCCACCATGGCGTTCACCACGGAGATGGTTTCAGGCCGAGTGGAGATCAGGACCAGGTTTACTACGGTTGCCAGGGCCAGAACAGCAAGCAGGATCGCCGCAATAATCTGCAGCACAGCAAAAAATTTACTCATAGCGGAATTATAGGAAGCTCAGGCGGTGTCTTGCAATTCATGGAAGGAAAGAAAGTGTTGCAGGCCCTCTGCACCGAGGAATCGCGCCAGGGTCTTCTGTTCCGTCTTTCGCACATCCACAACGATCAGACCCTCCAGCGAATTATTGAAACCCGAATGGATATTGAAACAAACCAGGCGCCCATTGAGAGACAGGTAGTGCCGCAATAACACGGGAACGGCCTTGCCAGGGTCGCACCGACCAATCAGCTTGCCCAGCATTTTCACATTGGCCAGCTCAGCCAGCATGTCCTCAGTCCACACCCGGTTGTCCACCTTGTGTGGCGTAATGGGTTGCACCAGCGAGGCGAACTCCTTGGCCTTGAAGTTGGTAAGCAGGGTATCGGCGATGAGGGAACGGGCCAGGTCGCTGTACTCTCTTGAGATGCTCACCGATCCGAACAAAGTGTGATACGTGGGCCTTTGCACCAGTATCGCGCCAATTCCCCGCCACAGCAGGTTCAGCGAAACCGGACGCCGCTGGTAATCGATATGGATGAAAGAGCGCCCCATCTCGATTGCAGATCCGAGCTGCCGGATGAAGGCCTCGTCATACTTGTACAGGGATCGGCTGTAGAGTCCTTTCACGCCATGCCTGGCGACGATCTCGTCTACCAGACCAACCCGGTAGGCACCCGCGATACGTTTCTCAGCCTTGTCCCACAGGAACAGGTGCAGATAGTGTGGGTCAAACTCGTCTGAATCCTTCGACAGGCCCGTGCCCTCGCCAACCGCACGGAAAGTAATCTCCCTGGCGATGGCAATCTGCTCCATGATGGCACCCAGGCGCTCATAGGGGGCACAGTACACATCGAATTCTTCGTGCTCTACCAGGCGAAACTCTTCCAGGTCGGCGATTGCCCGGTCGACTTCGCTGGCCGCTGTCGTCGGGTCCAGTTCTTCGATGCCCTGCAGCGATAGCAGATTCGCCTGTGCCTGCTGATCCTGGCCCAGGGCATCGGTACTCACCCGCAGATACTGGGTAACTGCCACGGGATTCTTCAGCAGGCGCAACTCCTGCGCGGGAATAGGCCGTCCAAATTTCAGCGACAACTCGAAGCCCTGCTTGTTGGCCAGTTGCCGGGGGAGCAGCAGTGTTCGCAGTCGAGGGTGAATGAGTCCGGCGCCATAGAAATAGGAAGAGTTCTTGCCTCCCACATGCACAGGGATGCAGGTAGCCTCGTATTTTTTCAACAACTGCCCCGCCAGGCGGTTCCACTCCCGGTCCTGGATGCGGCCATGGCTGAACTCGTAGGCAGACACCATGCCCGCCGGAAACAGCAGCACAGCACCCTCGTTGGCGAGGTGCTTGTGCACCTGCTTGATGCTTCCCACATTGCCGGCTGCGGCATTGCTCGATAGCACGTTCACCCCGATAAAGAGTGGAGCCAGTTCCGGGATCAGACGCAGAATCTCGTTGGTGAGAACCTGCAGGTCCGGCCGCACCTCCATGATCACCTTGGCCAGCGCCATCCCCTCCAGCCCGCCCAGAGGGTGATTGGCGACAATCAGCACCGGCCCGGTACGGGGTGTTTCTTCGAGATTCTCACGATTCTCGATCCGGGTAGCGATTCCCAGCGCGTCGAGGGACTGATCGAGGAAGTTGTAGGGATCCAGGCCTCGGGGCAAGTCGTCCCAGATTTTCGCCAGAGGCTTGAGGCCCAGGATACTCTCCAGTGTCGAGGCCAGGATGCGCGGCCTGACAGGCAGCCGACAGGGATTAGTCATTGTGTGGGTATTGTTTTACTAAATTGGATTCGTAGCGCCAGGCTCTTATGAGAGCCATTAACCCCGGTGTTTTATGGCCACGTCGGCGGTTTGCGGCTCCCAGTTTAAACAGGGTGCTGTATTGCTGCAACAAGGCAGCGAAGGCATCCGCGAGTCGGGCGTTCCGGTCCCAGATATGGATGGATTCCGAGCTGGCACCGTTGATCTCGATTATCTCGAAGTCATAGCCCGCCTGCAGGTTTTGCAGGTCACGGAACTTGATATCGAGCCGGCCATAATAGTAACCAGGAATATCATCGAAGATGCGGTCCAGGGCCTTCACCAGCCTGCTATCGATGTATTCATTGCCATCCCTGAACACCGCGCCACGACAATGACTGGCCGAAAACACCAGCCGATAGGGTTCACCGTCGGCAATCACCTGATCCAGGTTGCCGGCGTGCCTCTGCTGATAGAGGTGCGCCAGCTCCCCGGCACGCGGGTCCCGGTCGATCAACTGCCGCAGGGTCGAGCTACCATCCCCCACGACATAGGGCGTGTATTTCAGGGTCAAGGAGGTGATTTCACCCTGTTCGGTGTCCGGATGACGCACATAGAAGACGCCAGCCTCCGGCTCCCAGCGGCTGAGTTGCTGAAACTGGATGCTGCCACCCTGCGGGAACTCGCTGATATAGGCGGCGAGTTGCGCACGGGTCTTGAGCAGTTTCACACCGGAACCGCGGCAGCCGATATTGGGCTTGCCCACGACGGGCAATGCCAGCTTCATGAGCCCCAGGCCGGCTTCCACCGTCATGGCCTGATGATCAGCATGCTCCGCGGTGACCTCGTAGACCATCCACGGCAGGATCCAGTCCCTGGCCTCGGGACCCGCCACATCAAAAACAGCAGACTTGGCGACACCCACCATGCCAGAGAGGGGCACCGCGGGGCTGGCGATCAAGGGCAGGCTCAGGCTGCGATAGCGCAGCGACAACAACAACCATTGCAGAACCACGGGCACATATATCAGCCACATGGGCCAGAATTCGAAGTAGGACGTGCTGCGTCCACCAAGATCGAGGGGTGGCATGCCTTCCGGCACGTAGCTGTTGTCCATTTCTGATGCCTTAGGCACTACCCTGTCTCCCACTACCCTGTTTCCCATCATCCAGCTGCTTTAGTCGAATCCGTTTGCCCTTGGCATGCGCACACAGGAGTTGACCGGCTTGCCTGACATTTCTGTTCCAGCAGAGTCAGGCGCCGATTATACCGCTCCCGAGCGGGAGGCGGCGACTGGCCAACACCTCGGGGCCATTGTTATTATCCACGTTTCCCTGCAGGCGCCCTGAACCCTCATGATCGGACGAATCCTCCTCACCCTGGCTGTTATCGTCATAGCCTATGTGTTCGTTCACCAGCGCCGTCTCGCCGAAGAAGCTGGAAACAAGCCTGCAGCGGCAAAACGGGACAAGGTCAGGGACGAGTTGAGCCAGGACATGCGGATGGCCGCCTATATGTTCCTGGTGCTGATGACGGGCATAGGCGCTGCCGTCTATTATTTTCGCTGGCAGGATGAGCACACCGTCCTCACCATCAACCTGCACCGGGAAAACCAGGCACAACCCGTGAGCTACCAGGTATACAAGTATCAGCTGCAGGCACGTTCCTTTACCACGATCGACGGCACCCAGGTCACCGTGGCGGGCAGCGAACGCATGGAGGTACTGGGCCTTGAACAGTAAGCCGGACAAGCTCGAGCTGGGCAGCGCGGGTGGATTCAAGGCGATCAACTACGTGCTGTCCGTGGCGAAGCGGGTCGGTACACGCAAGCTGGCGGCCGCCGTGCGCTCAAAAAACACCTGCAAGGCCTGTGCCTTTGGCACCGGTGGACAGCGTGGCGGGCTCCACAACGAATACAGCAACCGGGTGGAAATCTGCAACAAGAACATCCAGGCGCAACTCAGCGATATCAGGGATCCCATACCGCCGCAGATCTTCAGCCACAATACTATCGCTGAATTGGCAGCGCTCAGCGGCAAGCAACTGGAAGACCTGGGCCGGCTGGCGCAGCCTCTATTCAAGGCCGCAGGCGATAGCCACTACCAGTGCATCAGCTATGCAGAAGCCTTCGACAAGATCAGCCAGCGACTGCGAAAGACCGACCCCGGTCGGGCCTTTTTCTACGGGTCCGGGCGCTCCTCCAACGAGGCGGCGTTCCTGCTGCAGTTATTCGCCCGGGTCTATGGCTGCAATCACATCAACAATTGCTCCTATTATTGCCACCAGGCGTCCGGCGTTGGGCTTAATGCGACCATCGGCACCGGAACGGCAACCATCCAGTACGGCGACCTGCATCAGGCCGACCTGATTTTCGTGCTCGGCGCAAATCCCGCGTCCAACCATCCCCGCTTCGTGAAGGTCTTGCTGGAGTGCCGCCAGCGCGGCGGCCAGGTCACCGTGATCAATCCTGCCAGGGAGGCTGGCCTCGTTCGCTTCGCCTCCCCCAGTAATTTCAAGTCCATGATCAGCGGCGGTGGGGAGGTCGCGTCCCGCTACCTGCAACCTCACCTCGGCGGCGATGTTGCCCTGCTCAGCGGAATCGCCAAATCCTTGCTGGAACGCGACCTTGTCGATCATGCATTCATCGCTGCCTGCTGTGAAAATTATGAGGAATACCGGGACTTCATCGGGCATCTGGACTGGCATGTCATAGAACGTGAGAGCGGCGTGGCAAAATCCGAGCTGGAGGAAGTCGCCACCTGCTACGCTGAGGCAGAGAATGTGGTGTTCGCCTGGGGCATGGGCCTGACTCACCATGAGAACGGTACTGAAAATATCGAAGCGGTGGCGGCACTGGCGATGCTGCGTGGCATGCTGGGTGGCAAGGGTAAAGGCCTGCTACCCCTGAGAGGACACTCCAATGTACAGGGCATTGGCTCCATGGGCTTTACCCCGGCCCTGAAGCAACAGGTATTCGACGCCATCGAAAGCGAGTTCGACATCAGCCTCCCCACGGAGGAAGGCATGGACACCCTGGCCTGCGTGCAGGCCGCCCATCGCGGCGACATCGATTTCGCCTTCCTGCTGGGCGGCAATCTGTACGCGGCGAATCCGGATTCGGCTTTCTCGGCGGAAGCGCTCGATGTTATCCCCTTCAAGGTGATGGTGAATTCGACCCTGAACCAGACCCATCTACACGGGGTCGCTGGCGAGAACATCGTGCTCCCGATCCTGGTCCGCGATGAGGAGAAACAGGGAACCACCCAGGAATCCATGTTCAATTATGTGCGGCTCAGCGCGGGCGGTTTCGACCGAATCCCGGATCTGATATCCGAGGTGGATATAGTGGGTCGCATTGCGGCTGCGGTCATCGACAGGAATGTACTGGATTTTTCCCAGTTCGGGCGCCACCAGACGATTCGCCAGACCATTGCAAAGCTGATCCCCGGCTTCAGCAAGCTGGCCGACATAGACCGCAGCAAGCAGGAGTTTCATATCGAGGGACGACACCTGTCACGCCCGGACTTCAAGACCGCGTCGGGTCGCGGCCGATTCTCCGTCCCCAGGCTCACCAACTGGTCAGCACGCGACCAGGCAAAAACCACGCAGCAATTCAATCTGACCACGGTGCGCAGTGAAGGCCAGTTCAACACCATTATCTACAGTGAGGAAGATGTCTATCGCAAGCAGTCGCGGCGCGATGTGTTGCTGATGCACCCAACCGACATGGAAAGCCTGGGTTTACCGGAAGGTTCGAAGGTGGACGTGGCGAATTCAACCGGAAGAATGAAGGGGCTTACCCTCGCAAGGTTCGATATCAAGCCTGGGAACGTCATGACTTACTTTCCCGAGGCCAATGTGCTCATCCCGCAGACTATCGATGACCGCAGCCGTACCCCCACCTTCAAGAACGTGGTGGTGGAAATCACAGCACATCAGCCTGAATGCGTTGACGTATAGGCTCCCCTGCGACCCCTGGCAGGCTCGAAGGCGTAGCGCAGCAACTCGTGCATGTCACCATCTACATTGATCAGCACCAATTCATCCTGCTCCACGACAAAGACTGAAACAGCTTCCAGGGTTTGCTCATCGAGGTTCATGCCGACAAACACCCAGACCTGTTCACAGTCTTCACGCACTTTGACGATGCGCTCCCATTGCAACGTGGCATCTTTCTTCTGCAGGGAACGCTGAAATATCTCATCGCTGAAATTCTGCTCTGATCCCCGGGGAATGACCTCGTAAACCGCCACCTGCAGATGCTCCACCTCCGACAGATTCGCCTCTTCCTGGCTAATCAGATCGAGAAAATCGAACATGCCGCTGCGCAGGGCAATCGCCATCTCCTTTTCCATGCGTATTTCGGGCATCTGCTCCTGTATGGCGTTGCGCACCGGGCGCAACGGACGATCAGAGAAGGACATACAGGCAGTGAGCATGAACGAAACCAGCGACAGGGTCAGCAGGGTTCGAGGTCGATTCGGATTAACTGTCATGGCATTCGATCCAGGCTAAATTTCAGGGAGAGTGCGTTACTGGTGATCCACTTCCAGATCGACCAACTCGTCGATTTCGAAACGACGCCCAAGGGCCGCGATGTCATCACCGCTGATCTCGCCAACAATGTTGACCATGACGGTATCGCCCGGCTCCGCCACCATGATGGCCACCCCGTGAATGAACTCGGCATCGTCAGACATGCGCATGTAGATATCCACATGCTCGCTGTCTTCTCGAACCCGCACCACACGTTCCCAACCCTGAGCATCCAGATTCGCGGCAATTTCAGTCATCCTGTCCGCGATCTGGTCAACATCGATGTCTTCGCTCTCGAATACATTGACGGTGACCCGCAGCAACTTGGAAATGAAATCTGCCGCCAGATCGTCTTCTGCCCGAATCAGATTGGTGATCATATTCAGCAATGGCGCCTTCAGGCTGATCTCGACCGTAGGTTCCGTATTGGCGATCGTCGTCAGGCCTGAGAAATCGACATAGCCAGGGTGATCCTCGATAGTGGTGTCCGCCGCCATCGCCAGGGGCATCAGGCAGAGCAGGATTGTGCTTGCTGTACTCACAAACAGTGTCTTGATTGTCTTCATGGTTCTATCCTCGCCTTCTCTAATCTTCGTGCCAGGCACGCCATAATCTTTGTTCAAAATACTTCGCTGTCTAAATCGGGTCATTATTCAGTGGGTCTGCATCCCTCTCCCTGATGCGCTCAAAAGAGGCATTCAGGTTTTCCTGCAACGGCGTCATGAGGAAACGCCCACCGATCATGTTCTCCGTGCGCTCACTTACCTGGTTCAGGTACTGAATCGCCAGGTTGAGATCCTGCAATGCCTGGGCAACTTCCTCGGGGCTGTATTCCACCGGCGTTGCGTTAAGCGTTGCTGGAGTGCTGGCCAACATGGGCTGCTGCGCCTGCTCCGGCGCCACCGGATTCGAAGGCAGGAAGCCAACCGCCAGGGCGGCAATGGCCATTGCCGGCACTCCGTAGCGCACCATCAATGGTGCGTTGAGCAGCCAATGCCAGAATTCTGTCAGACCCGAGCCTCCAGCCTTCTGCCTGTTGGGCTGCTCCTGCGGGTGACCCTGCGCCGTTGTAAGCAGCGACTCCACGACGCTGTCTGCGCAGTCGATCAGGGGCAGATCCACCAGCCCATCCTGGATAGTCTTTGTGTAACGGAATTCACTGGCACATTCGGTGCATTGCTGCACGTGACTGATGAATGACTCCTGTTGAGTTGCAGTCAGATCCCCATCGAGATAGCTATCTATCTGCAACTGCACAAAATAGCATTGGGTTTCATTGTTGCTGTTCATCACTGTTAACCTGTTTCTACTCGTTGACTCGGTTATTGGGTCTTGCCTAGGCAGGCTCTCTTGTCCTGCTTTCTGGTCCTGCCTTCTTGCCCTGCTTTATTGTTTTTTATTGGCCTTGCTGCGCTGGTTTACCCAACATTGTTATTTCCGTTTACCCAGCTCGACCACATCGGCCCTGGCTGGCCCTGTTGCGCTCTTCCGTCCTGCATCCCTGCCAGTCATGGTGTCGAACAATTTCCTCAGCGCCGGGTTCTCTCTCAATTTGCGCCGACCGCGATGCAGGTACACTTTTACCTGGCTCTCACTCATATCGAGTGTGTGCTGGATGTCGCTGTAGCTCATGCCCTGGATGTCGCGCATGATGATGATGCTGCGGAAAGGATCATCCAATAGCTTGATACTGGCCATGAGTTCCTCCTTAAATCTCCCGTCATCCACCTGCTGTTCGGTCAGGACTTCTGCAGCCTGCTCCTCCGGTTCTGCGTAGTCATCGGTCTGGGGGGCCACGTTTTTCTGCTTCCGCACGTGGTCAATCACCGCATTATGTGCCACCCGCATCAGCCACGCCCCCAACACGCTATGATCGATCTTCTGCCAGTGCTGCCAGAGTTTGATGAAGACTTCCTGGGTAATGTCCTCGGCGTCTTCCTTGGCGCGCAGGCTATAGTGGGCAAAAGAGAACACTCTCTGCCGATGCTGGGTTATTGCCTGTTGGTATTGCGCTAACATTTGATACTAAAGACGGGGGGCCATATAAAAGGTTACAGATTCCAGCACACGGGCGTTTTCACCGCCAACATCCGTAGAATAGCCGGATTCCGGGGTGTTTCATCTCATAGGTCGTCGGTTTACGGAGGCCTGCTGATATAATTTCCCTGTCTCGAGGCCCGGAACACCATGTTCAAACACATCCATTTGCTGCTCTCTGCCTGCCTTCTCCTGTGTGGCATGTCGACATCGGCCGCCGAAAATACGCTCGTTCTAGGGGATGGGCTGAGCGTGCGGGTGCTCTATTTCGAGCCAGAGAATGCCACAGCACCGCCTCCCCTGGCCATCCTGCTTTCCGGGGGCCTCAACAATGAATTCATGGCTCGCGCTCAATTCTGGCTGGGTAAGGAAATGGTTAACCGGGGCTGGGCTATCGTGGTCCCGATGACAGATCAGGGCCGCAACTTCTTCACGGAGCACAGCAGCCTCATGAGTGGCATCGTGGCCCAGCTGCATGAGCTCTACGCCATCAAGGACCAGAAACCCCTGATCATGGGGATATCATCGGGAGGCAGCGCCGCCCTGGCGATTGCCGCCCAGAACCCACGGGATTACCTGGGGGTCATAGCCACCCCCGGGCGACTCCTTGAGGGATACCAGCTTGGGGAGCTGGAGGGCTTGCCAATTTTTCTGAGGGTGGGCGAGAAGGATGACTTTCGCTGGAATCGAAAGCTTGCGGAAAGTGAGAGCCTGCTGACAGACAAGGGGGCCAGGGTCGATGCTGCCCTAGTAGCGGGCGCCCACCACATATTCACCCTGAACTGGGATGAGATTGAAAGATGGCTGGAGACGGTCCTGCAGTCAGAGCCACGGGGACTCTGACCACAGCACTGCATTGCCTGCGCGCCCGGCCAGGGCTCAGCCACTAGAACCGGTCTTCTTCAATCCAGTAGTTGCTGACAATGCCATCCACGAATTCGATAGACAGCGTCTCAACGCGCTCTTCCTCAACATCGACCGAAAATACCAGGAACACACCGACTTCCGTGTCTTTCTCGGAACGGTTGCGGTACTTCCAGATTTCGGTGCCATCGGCATAGCTCAGCTTGGTACTGGGATCACCGAAGGAGTTTCGAACATATTCCTGATCGCTCTGACCCACCTGCATGCGATGTACATCACCCTCATCCCAGGATGTTTGCAGTGGTCGGGAATCGGAATCCACGGTGACGAGGCAGCCGGTCAGAGCTATAGCCATCGCCAGTAATAGAGCCTTTCTTATCATTTCTCGTACCCCGTTATCATTGATTATTACTTGTTGAGAGAATTTCTGGCGGCACCCTTCACATTGCCAATAGAGAATCGGTAGCCTCCCATCCACTGCTATAGACGCCAGAGCGCAATAAAGGTTACAGCAGAGTATCCTGCCAGCTTAGAGACTCAGCCTGAATCGAATCTTAATAACAGTCCTTAACACTTAATGAAGAGAGGTATTTGCAGTATGCTGGCGCCCTCCGCCAAGCAACTGCAAACGCAATGACCCGATTCAACGCCCTGTTCCCGCTTTGGGCTTTCCTGCTGGCTATCACTGCCTTCCTGTTCAGCGATGCCTTTTCCCGATTGAGTGAGCTGATCGTGCCGCTGCTCGCCCTGGTGATGTTCTGCATGGGACTCACCCTCGGCAAGGAAGATTTTCTGCGCATCGCCAGGAGCCCCAAACCTGTTCTGGTCGGCGTCCTGCTCCAGTTCCTGCTAATGCCAATACTGGCCCTGACCCTGGCAACAATGCTGCAACTGTCATCCCAATTGACCGCAGGCATGGTGCTGGCGGGAAGTTGCGCAGGTGGTACCGCATCGAACGTGATCAGCTACCTGGCCAAAGGCGACCTGGCGCTATCCATCGGCATGACGATTACTTCCACCCTGGTAGGCGTAGTCGCCACACCCCTGCTGTGCGCGTTCTATCTGTCAGAGACGATTGCCGTGGATCGACTGGGCATGCTGGTCAGTATCGTACAGATGGTGCTGCTGCCGGTGACACTGGGCACATTGCTCTATCATTTCCTACCGACTGCCGTAGAACGCGCCCAGCGCTACCTGCCAAGCCTGTCTATCATCGTCATCCTGCTTATTATTGCCATCGTGGTGGCACTCAATCGCGACAGCCTGCTGGCGGTGGGAGGCATGACCATCATCGCAGTAGCCTTGCACAATCTAGGGGGACTGGCCGGCGGTTTCTTCCTGTCACGACTGATGGGTTTCGATATTCGCCAGAGTCACACGATCGCCATCGAAGTGGGCATGCAGAATTCGGGATTGGGCGTTGCACTGGCGCTGGAGTTTTTCTCTGCCACAGCGGCGCTGCCAGGTGCCATCTTTAGTGTCTGGCATAACATCAGCGGCTCATTGCTTGCATCGGCGTGGAGACGCAAGAGAGATTCGCTTGAATATGTCATCAAGGACGAGCAAGAGTTTAGTACTGAGTGATCCAAATCACACCATCATCCAAACTTTTTCTTGACCACATTCATGGTCAGAGTACAATGCGCGCGTCGAAAATAATTCTGTTTACAAAAACCGAGCAAAACTTTCAAAAATCAATCTCGAACCAAAAAGTTAATTAGTAAGACCGATGAACACCTTTACCATTCTAATCACCATGTACACGATTGAGGCCGCCCAAGGCCATCAGTCCTGCGTGCGTGTGGCGAAGAATTGGGCGGCGAACCTGGAGCGATTTTCTGGATAGTAGACAACTACTAAAAGAATCAAAGAAAAGACCTCTAAGTTCAAACAACTAGAGGTCTTTTTTTTGCGTTAAATTTTATTTCTACCCACATTGGATGTTGGGTACTGGGCGACTATTGTGTCCGAAAAACTGCAGAGAAACATACAAATGATCTATGGCCTGGCGTTCTTCCAGTGCTTCATGGTGATCGTCCCTGTTATCGTGCCATTCTTTGCATCGAAGGGACTCAGCCTTGCAGAAATTTTTTACCTGCAGGCGGTATTCGCGACCACCATTGTGATCTTCGAGGTACCGTCCGGTTACTTCGCTGACATTTTCGGACGTCGCACAGCGCTTGTGATTGGCAGTGTGATTCACGGCAGCGGCTACTTCATGCTGACATTCGCCGATGAATTCTTCAGCCTGATGATCTTCGAAATCATACTGGGTGTTGCAGCCAGCCTGTTGTCGGGTGCCGATCTGGCCTTGCTGTACGACACCAGGAAGGCACTCGAAGACGAGGAATCGGACGAGCACAGTTCGGCGATCGCTCATATTGGCGTGACCAAGTGCATCGCCGAGGCGCTGGGTGCGCTACTGGGTGGCGCATTGGCCCTGTATTCATTCGACCTGATGATCATCGCGCAATCGGTGGCAGCCTGGATGTGCCTGGCTTTCGCTGTCTATATCGTGGAACCGCCCTACCGACGCAGCGAGGAGATTGCCGAGCGAGTTCGCATCATCGAGATTCTGAGGCACCTGCTGCATTCGGACCCGATCCTGCGCCAAATCGTGATTGCGATTCCCCTGTACAGCCTGGCCACGTTCAACGCGATCTGGCTGTTTCAGCCCTACTGGGAGGCACAGGGACTGTCGCTGGCAGTTTTTGGAGTCCTGTGGTGTGCGCAGAGTCTCACTGCAGCAGCCGCCACGCGCTTTGGTTTCGCCGTTGAAAAACGTTTCGGCGCGATCACGGCACTGACGATTATCGGCCTGCTACCCATCGCCGCGCATTTTGGGATGGCCTGGTTCCAGGGCTGGGCGGGCATCGCCATTGCCCTGCTGCTCTTCGCGGGCCGTGGTCTCAAGCAAGTGATCCTGGTTAACGCCCTGAGCCGGCGTGTACCGAGTGAGTTTCGTGCTACAGCGAACTCGATTACCAGCTTTCTGTTCCGACTGTCATTCATTGTCAGCGGTCCGGTGGTTGGTTATGTGGCCCAGCTTAAAGGGCTCGAAGTCACACTGGGTCTACTGGGCGCATGCTATATCGTGGTTTTCGCGGTGGACATGCTGCCGCTCATTAATTCAGTACGCAGTATTCAGCAGCGCGTTGCTGCATAAGCAGTCCCTCCCCACTGTGGGGGTAATCACTCATCTCTTCTTCCCCCCTCCCTAATGAGTGATTACCCCCAATTTTTTGCCCCACTCCCTGCCTGCCCCCGGACCTGATTTCAAGCCACTGTGCATCGCCACACCATGGCATGCGCATCACCTGATTTATCGACCTCTGCGACGACCGCCAGGCCTCGCAATTCGTCTATTTCCGCTGCTCATGATTGGTGCTTTTTTGGCCGGCATGATAAAGTTTTCGCGACTTCTGGGCGCCCTGAGCGGTGACTCGCTGGGAATCCAATTAAAAATGAACCAATACGGTGCAAGCCAGCCCAATTCCTGAAGTCGGCCCAAAACAGTGCAGGAGAACAAGCAATGAAACTGATTACCGCAATCATAAAACCCTTCAAGGCAGACGATGTGCGTGAAGCCATATCCGAGTTGGGTGTAAGCGGCATGACCATGACCGAAGTGAAAGGCTTTGGTCGACAGAAAGGCCACACGGAACTCTACCGGGGTGCTGAATACGTCATCGATTTCCTTCCGAAGGCCAAGCTCGAAATTGCCGTGTCCGATGAATTGGCGGAACAGGTAGTCGAAGCCATCTGCAAGGCCGCCGGTACCGGACAGATCGGTGATGGCAAGATATTCGTCACCAACCTCGAGCAAACCATTCGCATACGCACAGGCGAAACCGGAAACGATGCCCTGTAGAGGAAACCCCATGCCAAGAACAATAAAATTCTCCTCGCTGCTGGCAACACTATTCCTCCTGCTGCCATCCATGGCCTCGGCCCAGGATGACCTGAATGGCGCGAATACAGCCTGGATTCTAACTTCCACCGCGCTGGTGCTTTTCATGACCCTGCCCGGGCTCTCCCTGTTCTATGCCGGACTGGTACGAACCAAGAACGTGCTGTCGGTGCTAATGCAGTGCTTCTCAATCGCCGTGGCTATCTCGATACTCTGGCTGCTGGTGGGCTACAGCATCGCATTCGGCCCCTCGGAATCTGCCTGGTGGGGTGGCCTGAGCAAGGTGCTCTTCGCCGGGGTCGACATCAACGCCATGTCCGGCGATATCCCCGAGACTGTGTTCGCTGCATTCCAGATGACCTTCGCCATCATCACCCCGGCGTTGATCGTGGGTGCATTCGTTGAACGCATCAAGTTTTCCGCCATGCTGCTGTTCAGTGTGCTGTGGACCCTGGTCGTATACTTCCCGGTAGCCAACTGGGTCTGGGGGGGCGGCTGGCTGGGCCAGATGGGGCTGATCGATTTCGCCGGGGGCACCGTGGTTCACGTAACCGCCGGTGTGGGTGCGCTGGTATTTGCCATCATGTTGGGCAAACGCAAGGACTTCGGTACATCGTCTACCCTGCCCCACAACCTGACCATGAGCTTCACCGGCGCCGCCATGCTGTGGGTGGGCTGGTTCGGTTTCAATGCGGGTAGCGCCCTGGCCGCCGATGGTGCCGCGGGCATGGCCCTGTTTGTCACCCACATCTCAGCGGCCGTGGGTGCCTCCACCTGGATGGCCATAGAGTGGATCAAGTATGGAAAACCCAGCGGACTGGGCGCCATCACCGGCATGGTAGCCGGCCTGGCCACCATTACCCCGGCTTCTGGCAGCGTTGGTCCGGCGGGCGCGCTGATCGTGGGCCTCACCGGCGGCGTGGTCTGTTATTTTGCGACGACCTATATGAAGCAAACCCTGCGCATCGATGACTCACTGGACGTGTTCCCGGTGCACGGCGTGGGCGGCATTGTCGGTACATTCCTGGCAGGCATTCTGGTGTCCGGCGAGCTGGGAATATTCAGCGGTAACGGCCTGGCCGAGGGCGCGACGATTGGCTCCCAGGTGATGGTGCAGATTACCGGCATTCTCGCTACCGGTGTTTACACCGCGATACTGACCTTCATCCTGTTCAAGTTGGTGGGTGCGATTACCGCCGGCGTCCGGGTGTCAGGCGAAGCCGAGCAACAGGGTCTGGATATCAGTGATCACGATGAAAAAGGGTATTCCATGTAGGCTGCCCATCCCGAAACGAAAAGGCGAAGACCTGGTCTTCGCCTTTTTTTATGCCTGTATGCATTGCCAGGCAACGGTGTTGTCTGCCGTGGGTCAGGCGTTCTTGCGCAGGGTAGTGATCGCGTAGACAAGTTTCTCGCCATCCAGCGCGCTGAAAGTGGTGGCAATGAGGCAGGTACTGCGGCCATCGTTGATCAGTTCGCCAAGCAAATTGAAACGGGGCCCCAGCACCGGCGCGAAGTAGTCGATGCGCATATTCACCGTGGCCGACCAGGGCGATGCAGAGCTGTCTTCGTTCAGCGTGCGACAGGTATAGAGGGATATCATGTCCACATAGGTGCCGGTGAAACCCCCGAACAACTGACCCCGCGGGTTGAGGACCTGGGACGGCAGGTGGGCTTCCACTTCCACCAGGCCTCGCTCCTCCCGCAGTATTTTCCACTCACTAGCTTCTACAAGTTCCCCGGCACTATGGCCTGGTCGCATAAATAGCGGACGATCATCCATGGCAGCAATCCGTTGGGAGCCCGGTTCGTCTAACGCGCATCGAGCAATTCATAGATGCGGCGGATCGCTCTCGGGTCAACTCCGGGTCCCCGGATCTGAGCATAGTTGCCAGCATGGTTCGTCATGTCGATGCGCTCTGCGGCCTGCTCCCAGTCGACCCCGTTACCGTGCATGGAAGCGGTCTTGTCCCACAGGTCGCGCAGATAGGCCTGGAAGTTTTCTATTGGCTCTTTACTTTCCATCACCGGTCCATGGCCCGGCAACCAGTACTCGAAATCGAGGGACTTCAGGCCTTCCAGGGTCTCGGGCCATTCATCGACATGGCCATCCCCCATATAGGAAAGACCCGGCAGCATCATGTCCCCGGTAAACACCACTCCCTGTTGGGGAAGATAGATCACCACATCGCCGCCGGTATGGGCGCGACCAAAATGCAGTAGCTGAATCTCGCGACTGCCAGTGTCAACCACCTGGAACAGGGTCATCTTGGTTTCCAGCGTGATGTTGGGAGGCGTGGGACGTACTTCAGGTATGGCGCTCAAATAATCCCGCTGCACGCGCAGGCGTTCCTGCAGCTGAGCGCGTCGGGCAGGATCAGTTTCGGCGGCAAGCTGACTTTCCAGATTCGCCACGGTCTGGGGCACCGGGTCAGAGAAACTGCGGAAGGTTCTTTCTTCGAGCACATTGCCCGCCTCGCCATTGAGCTTGGTGCGGGTGAACTCGTGCCCGATGATCTCGATGCCTTCCGGAAACGCCTGGTTACCATGGGCATGATCGAAATGGTAATGACTGTTTACCAGGTAGCGTACCGGTTTGTCGGTTATAGCCCGAATCGAATCCAGCAGGGATCTCGCCGCTGCTGGAGTCACATGGGAGTCAACGACCAGCGTGTCGAAGCTGCCCACCAGCACCATGGCGTTGCTCATCGTATACACCGAGCCTGAGCCCGTAGCCAACCAGACACCCTCCGTGACTTCCACGAAGCGATGGCTGTCTGTCTCCACCACATTTTGCGCGTGGACCGATTGGCCCAGGCCAGCTGACACGATTGTCAGCAAGAGAGAGAGTCGCCGGAAAAATTGCAGTCTATTCATCACTAGTTCCTGTTCGGGTGTCCGTGTGGGCAGTCGATGGGCAGGGATGACCCTGCATGGCCGCCTGTTCATAGCAGCGCAAGAGTATCACAGCTCCTGAAGGTCATTGAGCACTTGTGTGCGGGTCCAACTGCATTTGGTGAATTCAACCAAAAGCGTTGGCGGTATTGGCCAACACGGCCAGGCGATTCTGCCGAATAGATTTCTAACTCATTGTATTTTATGAAAAATACAAATTGGCATTCTATTTGCTCCTACAAGGCTAGTAGCGAATAACAACAGTCTTCATCTGGGGGACAGAATATGAAAGCGTACAGTCATTCCTTTCGATTAAGCATGGCCACAGTGCTGGCCATGCTGCTGGGCAGTTATGTGTTTGCCAGCGAGGCCCATGCCGGTGATCTGCGAGAGATCAGCCGGGTGAATCAGGGCATCAGCATTGAAGGTGCCGAACGGGTCGGAGACGTATCCTCGGTGAATGGCGGCATCCGCATCGCCGATGGCGCCAGCGCCTTAGAGGTATCCACCATTAACGGCAGCATCACGCTTGGGGATGGGGTGCAGGTTAGCAGCGCGCAGACGGTGAATGGGCGCATTCGGGTCGGTTCCGACGTGACGGTGCAGGATTCACTGGAGACAGTAAACGGCAGCATCCGAACAGGCAGTGGAACCCATGTTGAAAAAGCCATCGAAACTGTGAATGGCAGCATCAGTGTCCGCAGTACCCAGGTCGGGGAAGACATTGAGACCGCCAATGGGAATATCGAGCTCCTGAATGGCAGCGTGGTAGCGGGAGACCTTATCGTGCGCGGCAAGCATCAGTGGTGGGACCGTCTCTTCGATTTCAGCCGCAAGCGACCCGACATCACGATTGATGGCGATTCCAGGGTGTTGGGTGATATCCACCTGTACCAGGAGGTCGATCTTCACATTTCCCGCGACGCGGTGGTCGGCGAGATCATTGAACATTTCTAGGCAGTGCTACCCAGGCTGCCGCGGCAGTGCATCGGGATAGTGAGCCGCTGTCGCGATCGCAGCAGCCGCCCGGACGCGGCAGCCAGCACCCTCAGCCGGCAGCCAGCAACTGCAAGCCCTCGTTCAGATACGCATTGGCCGACTCGACATCGCCCAGCTGATAGAAGCCGAGGAACAGGGCGAGCGCACGCGCGGCACTTCGCGGCAGGGTCATCACGTCATCGATGCTCGCCGCTACGGCCTCGGTATCGTTTGCTGCAGTGCGCGCAACGATCTTCACCAGTGCCGCAGGCGCATGCTGCACTGATCCGGGCGCAGCCTGAATCTCACCCAGTATTGCCTCCGCCTGCTCCGGCGCAAAACTGCGCAAGTGATGTGTGGCGAGCAGCAACTGGTCGGGCTCGGTAGCCACGGCACTGCCCTGCAGGCATGCCAACTCATGCGGATCCAGCCCCGCGAAGACGTCTACTGAGCCCGCGATACAATCACTCCGCCCCGCCAGCTGCTGCAAGGCGGCTTGCAACACCTTCGCCTCAACACCGCGCACCAAAACCACGTAGGCGATCGGATTGTCGGGGGTCGCCTGAATCGCCCTGCTGGCAGTGGTGATATCGTCTCGCCAGCTGCCTGCATAGCTGAAAGTCAGCAGGCCACAGGCAAACGCCAGTACGACGGCGATACCCGGCAGATTCTGCTTGAATTCCACCTGGGAGGACAAACGATCCACGCCCCAGGCGAGCGCCATCAAGATGCCGCCAAGCGGCAGGTAGGCGTATCTGTCGGCGACGAACTGCCCTCCTACCTTAACCAGACCGATGACTGGCAGTAGCGCGATGACATACCACCACCAGGCCGTGAACAGACAGGGAATGCGCCGGGCTAAAACGATGGATGCGGTGGAGAGTAGCAGCAGTAGCGCGGCACTGAACCAGACCATCAAGCCGGGACTGAGCTCCGGCATCGGATAGTAGAAAGCCAGGTTCAGGGGAAGAATGAACTGCTTCAGGTATTCCACATACGCCAATGTGACAATAAGCAGGCGCTCTCCCAGGGAATAGTCCACCGCGACATCTATGGCAGTGGTATGGGACAGCAGCGTCATCACACAGGCGAAAGCCGAGAAGACGATGAAAGGTGATTTCTCGAGCACGTAGACGCCTATCGCACGTCCATCTTTGAGGTCCGGCCAGCGATTCAGCGGCCAGTAATCAATCAGGATCAACAACACCGGAAATGACACTGCCATGGGCTTGGCCATCAACGCGGCGGCAAAGGATGCCACGGAGGCCAGGTAGAACCTGGCTTGCCGATCCTGCTTGTAGGAGACATAGGCATGGGACGCGAGCATCAGGACGCAGTAACTCAAGACTTCCTTGCGCTGCGAAATCCAGGCCACAGACTCGACATGCAGGGGGTGAATTGCAAATACCAGCGCGGCGATGAAAGCCGCGTCAGCAGAAAAGAATCGTTTCAGGAGATAAAAGAACAGCAGGCTATTCGCCAGGTGCAACAGCAGGTTTACCGCATGCATGGGCTCAGCTGCTATACCGAACAGTTCCACGTCCAACATATAGGACAACCAGGTCAAGGGATGCCAGTTGCTGACCTCGATGGACTGCAGCGCCCATGCGATGTTTTCGATGGAGAGGCCTTGCCTGACGTGTTCGTTCTGGAACACTTAGGCATTGTCATCGATGTGGGTGAAGCTACCCTGCAGGACCGGTGAGAAGCACGCCGCTGTGATGAGCAGCAGAAGCACCGGGCGCAGAGCATTGTTTGCAGTAATAGTCACAGCGTCTCATTGTAGTCGGGATGCGCGCATAAATTGGCGCTCGCACCGCAGTGCACGCCCGTTCTGTTCGCGCTATTGCAGCGCGCGTGTTAGCTCGCCTGTTTATCAGCTCCACTCTTCATAGGCATACATGAAGCTGTAACCGTATTCCTGTGCCCGGGTAGCAGCAATTACACCCGATGGCACGAGCTGCCCGTTGGGAATCAGGTTCGCCACGAGTTCGGCATAGACCTCATCGCTCGCGCGGTTCTGCGCGCGGGCGATCATGCCGGCCATGCCCTGGGTTGAGAGATTGCAGACCGCGAAGTGCACACCACGACCACTCGTGTTCGCGAGGCTGTTGCCGCGGTTACCGTAAGTGCGTTCGCCCGTGAGAGGATTAACGGTAACGGATTCACCACTGGGGTTGCTCACGCCCGTGCGACCGACAAACACGTCATGGTATTTTGCCCACATGGCGTCATTGAAGCCGTAGGGTGCTGAGGCATGGCGGAAGCAAACGATCATGCCGTAATCCTCATCGCTGCCTCCGTATCCCTGGGCGTGTGAATTCAGGATATTGGCCGCGAAGTTTACCGCGGCGATGCCGCCCGGCCCGGTAGACGAGTCAACGAAGGCCCTGTGCCTGCCGCCGAGCGAATCCATCCAGCTATCCAGCGCGTGGCGCTCTGGCGTGAATCCCGAGGGGCTTTGCCCGGACTGGGCTGCCGCATTGCTGGCGGCGGCAATTGAGGCGCCAGCCACAGCCAATCCAGCTCCGGTGAGAAATCTCCGCCGTCTCATGTCCTGGCCCTGGATCAGGTTTTTATCGTTGTTGTCGCTCATTGTAGGTTGCTCCCTCCAGCTTGAATTGGGTGATAACAGTATAGCGAGGAGCCCGCTCTGGCAACTCTCACTCCCCGGCTGTTCAAGCCCGTCAATCTACGGTATTTTGCGTGGGGATACACTCCATATTGTGAGAATTCCTATGAGCAGATTCCTGCTGGTGTTTTGTGCCTGCCTGGCCAGCACCCCCCTATTCGCCCAACTCGAAGCAGCCCGGGGCGCCGCAGTCGCCTATGGACACCACCACATCAATACCAAGAACCTGGACCAGCAACGACGATTCTGGGTTGAAGGCCTGGGCGGTAGAGTCGCCGAGATCGGCAGCGCCCGCCGTGAAGTGATTGCCTTTCCCAATGTCCTGGTGCTGTTCTCGGAGCGGGAGCACAGCGGCGGCACCCGTGATTCAGTGGTGAATCATGTGGGTTTCGAGACCCGGGACATCGAGGCGGATGTCGCCCGTCTGGTCGAACTCGGCTACACCATGATCTCACGGGAAGAACTGCCCGCCGTCTACGAAGTCACCGGAGGTATCGCGCGCCGACCCAGGGGCAATACCATCGCCTACGTGCTGGGCCCGGATGACCTCAAAGTCGAACTGATAGAAAACACTTCTATCGGACAACCGATACAGATGCACCATATCCATTGGGCCCATCCTGAAGGTGAAGCCATGCAACAATGGTATCTGGAACATTTCGGCGGTATTGCAGGCACCCGCATCGGCCAACCAGCCATCGACCTGCCCGGTGTGAATCTCACTTACGGACCTGGCGCTGCGGATGTGGCCGCCACCCAGGGACGCGCACTTGACCATATAGGGTTTGAAGTGAATAACCTGGAGGCCTTCGTGGCCGAGTTGGAGAGCAAGGGAGTAACCATGGATCGAGGCTACACCAAAGTTGCCTCACTGGGCATCGCCATCGCCTTCCTGACCGACCCATGGGGCACCTACATTGAATTGACCGAAGGTCTGGACAGCGAACTCTAGGCAGTTCGGCTACCAATTAGTAAGAAGAAAACAGTAATACTGCAGCAGGTTTAAATAGCTGCGCCAGTTTCTTTGATCGATCTCAATTCGTTTCTGATCGTGCGATGTTACAAGTAACAGTAATACAACCACCCAACGCACAGTGGAGGCACTATTAGCAGCCGAAAAGACTATGAAGCAAAGGTCAGAGCCAAGATGGCGGAATTAGAAGCAGAAGTTGAGCGACTGCAATTGCACATAAAACAGACTGAAGAAGAACTGCTGCCAGAACACCACGAAAAAATGGACGAGATCAAGGAATTGGCAAGCAAGGCAAGAGGCAAGTTAGCCGAACTCGCAGAAGCGAGCGAAGATTCCTGGGAGCACCTGCAGGAAGGGCTGGAACACTACTGGAAGTCTCTGGGCAATGAACTGAAAGCCTTCGAGAAGATTTAGGTGAAGAGGCAGGGATGCTGATCGTTAATCGAAATACAAGGAGCCAATCCCCGCTTTCAGTCCGAGGTAGCTTTCTTCGGAGAACCACATGACTCCTTGCGAAGATGCCGACGGGCAACGATCCCGCAGCGAGCCGACTATTACCCATGCACCTGGAATGAGTTAGTTGACCGAGGCGTGACCGGGCGTTGACCGGCCTGCTGACCAGACAGCAAAATCCCTGCGCTGTATTGAAAACACAGACAAAATCAGCGACATAAAAAAGCGGGCTGTGCCCGATTTTTTTTCGTTCTGTCACTGCAGTGGCATCATTCGTCTCGCTGGTAGTGCCCCATCAGCATACCCGTGGCCAGCACGTGACCCTCGATGGCGGCCAGCAGTTCATCCTTGCCCAGACCCGGCTCGAGATCCAGTTCATCATCCAGGGCATACACGCGGAAGTGGTAGGCATGCAGCCGACCATTGGCCGGTGGGCGCGGGCCAAAATAGCCCGGGCGGCGCAGTCCGTTGAGGCCATTGATCATACCTTCCAGGCCGGCTTCGGTGACCTCCGACTCCTTGTTCATGTTGGCAGGCAGGCCGGAAGCCGATGCCGGAATATTGTAGGCAACCCAGTGCACGAACGGCGTTTCCATCATGCCGGCTTCCACCACAATAGGGTCGTCACAGATCAGGGCGAGTTGTTCAGTGCCCGCAGGCAGGTTCGACCAACTAAGATCGATGGAAATGTTCTCTCCATAGGCCGAGTTGGCTTCAGGCACCGTGCCATGGTGTGCAAAGGCCGAGCTGCTTACGGTGATTGTTTCGGGAATGTCCTGGGCCATGGCCTGGTTCATTCCCAGCAAGGTCATGATCATGACCGATTTCACAAGTAGGGATTTCATGAGTTTTCCTCGTATCAAAGTTGACTGACTATTTTTTGAGAGCAAGCTCTACTGTCTCGGCTTTTTCCCGGAGCAGGTATTTTTGCACCTTGCCCGTTGAAGTCTTGTCGATGGGACCGAACACCACCTTCTTGGGGATCTTGAACCCGGCCAATTCTTCACGGCAATAGGCTATCAGTTCTTCGACTGTCATTTCCTGCCCAGACTTCAGACAGACGAATGCACAGGGCACTTCACCCCATTTTTCGTCGGAACTGGCCACCACCGCCGCCTCCAGTATCTTCGGATGCTTGAACAGGACAGACTCCACCTCAAGGGAAGAGATATTTTCGCCCCCGGAGATGATAATGTCCTTGGAGCGATCCTTGATCTGGGCGTAGCCATCTTCATGCCAGACGGCCAGATCACCAGAATGGAACCAGCCACCGGCGAAGGATTCCTGGGTGGTCTTCGGGTTCTTCAGATACCCCTTCATGACGAGATTGCCACGCATGAATATCTCACCCATGGTCTTGCCATCCCTGGGCACCGGCTCCAGGGTCTCGGGGTCGGCCACCATCATCTCGTCCTGCATCGGTGCACGCACACCCTGCCTGGCCAGCATCTCGGCTCGGTCCTCAACGCTTAATTGATTCCACGCTGCTTGCGGGGCACAGCTGATACAGGGTCCATAGGTTTCGGTCAGGCCATAGACATGGGTGACCCCGATGCCCATATTCTCCATGCCGGCAATCACCGCCGCCGGCGGCGCGGCGCCCGCCGTCATTGCCTTGACCTCGTGCTCTATGCCTTCCTTTAATTCATCCGCTGCATTGATGAGGGTATTGAGTACCACTGGCGCGCCGCAGAAATGGGTCACCCGGTGTTGCTTGATCGCATCGAAGATCGCCGCGTCCCTGACATGTCGCAGGCAGACGCTGGTGCCAGTGACGGCGGCCAGGCTCCAGGGCCAGCACCAACCGTTGCAATGAAACATGGGCAGGGTCCACAGGTACACCGGATGGGACACCATGTCCCAGCTCATGACATTGGAGATTGCATTCAGGTAGGCACCACGGTGATGGAACACTACCCCCTTGGGATTGCCGGTGGTACCGGAGGTGTAATTGAGACTGATTGCCTGCCACTCATCATCGATCTGGAAACAGCGGTAGTCCGGATCACCTTCCTGCAGCACCGCTTCGTAATCCTTCTCGCCGAGCAACTCGCCGCCTTCGAAGTAAGGATCATCGATGTCGATTACGATAGGCTTGTTCGCCACCAGTTCCAGCGCAGCTTTTATGGTGTCGCTGTATTCACGGTCCGTGAACAGCACTTTGGTTTCTGCATGATCGAGAATAAAAGCAATCGCCTTGGCATCGAGGCGCACATTGAGGGCATTGAGCACGGCCCCGATCATGGGAACCCCGAAATGCGCCTCGAAGGTTTCCGGCGTATTGGCGCCCATAAAAGACACTGTATCCCCTTCTCCGATGCCCATGCGTGCCAGCGCCGAGCCCAGCAGACAACAACGCTTGTAGGTTTCTGACCAGGTATATCGTGTGTCTCCATGAATTACGGAAACATGGTCGGGATAGACACTGGCTGCACGTTCAATAAACGTCAGTGGGGTCAGTGCGGCGAAGTTCGCCCTGTTCTTGTCCAAGTCCTGTTGATAGATATTAGTGCTGGCCATGTGCTCAAGCTATCCTTTTTTTATAGTTCTTGTCTTTTACCTTGTCGCTATCTTGACGCTACCTTGTCGCCACCGTGTCGCATTCAGCTATGCTGCCTATTCAGGCGCTACTGGAACTGCCTAGACAAAATCCATGTCACCGGCCGTGAGCCACCAGGCACCGTAGAGAATGTCGGCACTGGGTCCCGGATTCCAGCTGTTACAGGGTATCTCAATACCCAATTCTTGCACAGTCACATCGGGGAGCTGCAGACGCTTCTGCCACTCGCGGGTGAGCCAGAATTTAAGTCGCCCGGCATCGGACTGCTCGCCCACGAAACGGTTAATTGCCGCAAGCATGGCCGGCATGGCATCTGCCGCGCAGACCAAATCCATCAAGAGTTGATCCTGCTCGTGGGGCTTGAGCACGAAGAATGCCCTGGCGGCGCCTGTGGACTTGTCCCGGAGAAAGTACTGCCGATAGAGCCCGCGGCGGGCAAAGGGATGATCAAAGTATCGATAAGCAATATAAGTGGAATGACGCACACCGATGATGGCTTCGCCATAGCGTAGCCGCATGGCTTCCCAGAGGCTGTCTATCTCATCCCGATGGTCTTGCCCGGAGATGTCAGCACTCGCCACGACATGGGTTGACTCTTCCCCACTCGCAGCAGGGAACTGTATCTCGACGAAGTCGTCCGTCTTTTCATACAGCCCCAGCCGCAGCGCGATATTCATGGCTTTCTGGTTGGGAAAGCCAAAGCCCAGCAGGTGGTTCACCGTATTGCCGATTTCCCGCTCCAGAAAAGTGGCAGCCGTCTTGAAGAACAGGCTGTTACGACCATACTGTCGCCGCACCTCTGGCAACACCATGACATCGCAGGGCTGTATCGCCCGGGTCGAGTGGCCAAAGTATTCGATCTGCCGCGGTGCACCACCGTAGTGAGAAACGATGGCAGCACCGGGTTCGGCCCGCGCGACCACGCAGACACCCTCGCCAAGTGTGTACTTCCAGTGCCACAGCTCCGGGTCGAACTCCACGCCAAAGCTTGCCTCAAACAGGGACGCTATTTCCGCCGGCTGGAAAGAAGCGATGTCACCATACTCGGCATGGGCATATTCGCCCGGTGGATCGCCGAGCTTTTGCAGCACAAAGAGCCGGAAACAGCGCCTGCCTGACTTGAACTCGGCGGCGATGGCTTGCAGTTCTACCAGCAAGGCCGCCACATGCTCCGTTGTTATGCCCAGTGCAGAAGCGATCTCCGACAATCGGGACGAGGCGATCCCATACAGGCGCTCAACACAATCCAGGGCGTTGGCTGAATAGTCCTGCTCTTCCAGTAGACTATAGCCGAGGCGCTCCGACAGCTGGCGCAGTGAACTCAGGTTTGCAAGGGGAGAATGCGCGATTTGGGAATCATCGTCGAGGTTTTCCCCGAACAGGAACAGGAACCCCTCATCCTTTAATACGGTTCGAATGCGGGTGAGCAGGGAGAGTTGATCGAGATAGTTGACCGAACCCTCCAGCAGCAGCCCATCCAATTGCGCCGTGCCGTCGACTGGAAAGCCTGTCGCAGACAGGCTGGTGTCTGACCCGGTATCACTCTCGGGCAAATCGGGTAACAGGGTATCCGGATGACTCCAGCTCACGGTCCTGCCGGCAGCTGACAGGCCCTGTTGCATCCTGCCCAGGCTGGCCCCTCGCAGATGCAGGCTGCCCCTTTCCGCTATTCGCTCCAGAATCCGCTCCTGTATTTCCTGCAGGAAACTCAATTGTCTCTCGACGAGTCTGTCGCTCTCCCCCAGCCCGTAGCAAAGCGCAGGGCATTCGCCATATTCGGCTCGCAGTGCAGCGGCAATCACAGGCAGGAGATCGGTTTGGGGTTCGGCGTATTTATGAGACAAGATCAGAGTAGAATGCTGGCTAAAGGCGTTGCAATATAACCCGCAGGGTAGGCTTTGCAAAGTGGCTGCCCGGACTGATCTGATTGCCCGCTTGGGATAGAATGGCGTGATGCAGAATAAATCCAGAATACAGAAACTCATGGAGGCCCTGGTGCCTGACGGCATGGACCAGAGCGCCCTGGCGAAGCAGGGCCTGCAGCGTATATTGCTGCTGCGGGCCTTCGTTGCCGCTCTCGGCGCAATCGGTCTGGTGGTCTTCCAGAGCTTCGCCGACCTCAGCATCTCTCTACTGCTGGTGCTGTCGCTTATTGCCGCCGTGGTTCTCTCCATAGCCTTTGGCTACTGGCGTCTGCAGCATGCTTCGGTGATTCGGGACCGGGAAGTATTTCTGCATCTGCTGATCGATGTCGGTATTCTGTTCGTGCTGCTGCTTAACACCGGTGGCGCGAGTAATCCACTTATCTCCTACATGCTCGTTCTGCTGGCAGTGACCGCCACCCTGCTGTCCAGAAATTATGCCTATGCGCTGGCCGGGGCCGGCATCCTCATGTACACCTATTTCCTACTGCGGGACCTGGGTGTCGATCACAGCAGCGGCATGAGCATGGACCAGAACTCCATCTTTGAATTGCACCTGGTGGGCATGTGGGTAATCTTCCTGGTGAGCGCAATCCTCATAAGCGTATTCCTCACCCGCATGGCGAGCGCGATTCGCGAACGCGAACTCAACCTGGCTAAGGCGCGTGAAAGCGAGATGCGCAACGAACAATTAGTGGCAATTGGCACCCTCGCTGCCGGCACCGCACATGCCCTTGGTACACCCCTGTCGACGATGGCAGTACTGCTGACCGAGCTGGACAAGCTGGACGAGGAAGGCCTGCGTCAGGCTAACATCAAGGAAGACATCACCATCCTCAAGCAACAGGTGACACGCTGCAAGGATTCCATCAATCAGTTGATCCGTTATTACCAGAAAGATAATCCCGCAGAGCTGGAGTACATCCGTTTATCTGACTTCGTCTCGGATATTCAGGACTACATTACCAACATCCACCCGTCCGCCTCGGTAAGTTTTACCGTGGACGCCGAGCACGACCCGGTAATTGCCGCCGAACTCAGCGTCAAGCATGCCGTTATCAATATCATTGAGAATGGCATCAAGGCCGCTACCCAGCGCGTGGAAGTCAGGTTCCGGGTCAGCGACAGAGAAGCCGAGTTCGTGGAAATCTCAATCAGCGATGACGGGCCGGGTATCCCCGCCAAGGTCATGGAAAACATGGGCGAACCCTTTATTTCCACTCGAAAGGACAGCATGGGACTGGGTATCTTCCTCGCGAACGCCGCGGTTCAGCGACTGGGTGGAACGATCGAGATGTTTAACCTGAAACTGGGAGGCGCATTGACCCTCATTCGCCTGCCACTTCCCGAATCTTCACAGGCACCCAGCCCATGAACGTCGCCCGTACCCAGACACTACTGCTGGTGGAAGACGATGAAGTGTTCTCGCGCGTCATGGTACGCGCCCTGCAACAGCGCAACTACACTGTCGTGCAAGCCAGATCGAAAGCCGAGGCTGAGGCGGAGATAGCGGCACAGCCGCTGAATCTTGCCATTCTCGATTTGAACCTGGGGGGTGAAACGTCGCTGGACCTGATCAAGCCACTACTGGCAGGCAATCCTGGCTTGCGAATCCTGGTGCTCACCGGTTATGCCAGTATTGCGACAGCCGTGGAAGCCATCAAACTCGGCGCCCACAACTACTTGGCAAAGCCGGCCGATGCCGACGAGATCCTGGCCACCCTGCTGTCTGAAGAATCCACAACACACTCACCAACAGGCGACGCGAACAAGATGGAGCCTATGTCGGTCAGGCGCCTGGAATGGGAACATATCCAGAAGGTGTTAAAGGAAAACGATGGCAATATCTCCGCCACCGCACGCCAACTGAAGATGCATCGCCGCACCCTGCAACGCAAACTGCAGAAGAAACCTGTCGCCAGGTAAGTTCACCCTGCCCGTCCCCGCCACAACAGGCTGCCTGAGCCCTGGCTAACGCCTGGTCAGTGGCGCCATGGCCAAGTGACGCCCACCATCCACGATCAGGGTTTCACCGGTAACGACCTGTGAGCCTATGACGAAATGCAGGATGGCATCGGCAACAGTCTCGGGAGTGGCAGTACGCTTCAGCGGCGCATTCTCGCGATTGAATTCCATCAACTTCTGGTAGCGTTCTTCACCGAATCCATCACGCAGCCAGTCGCCCTCGATAAAGCCCGGGCAGACAGCATTGATGCGCATGGCTGGCCCCAGCGCCCTGGCCAGGGACAGGGTCATGGTCACCATTGCCCCCTTGGAGGCCGCATAGGCAATACAACTGCCAATGCCGGTGATTCCCGCAGTGGACGCGACATTCACCACAGCACCACCAGACGCCTGCGATTGCATCTGCTTCGTTACCGCGCGCGTCATCTGGTAGGCACCGATAACATTGACGTCATAGATGCGGCGAAAATCATCTTTGTCCAATCCATCCAGGTTCGCGTGGTCGACGAACTTCGTGGTGCCAGCGTTGTTCACCAGGACATCGATACGACCCCACTTCGCGATCGCCGCCTCGGCCATGGCGATGCAATCGCTGTCGTCTGCCACATTGCCCTGGTGGATAATCGTCTCGACCCCCGCCGCCTCGCATTCATCGGCCACGGCCCGGGCGCCCGCCTCATTGGAATTGTAGTTGATGAGCACATGGCAAGCCTGGCTCGCCAGGAGTCGGGCTGTGGCTGCACCAACCCCGCTGCTGGACCCGGTGACTATGGCTACATGACTGGTCAAATCTTTCACGAACGTTCCCCGCTTTGATGGCCTTGTGAATGGCGTTATTGTTGATGGCGAAAGCTAGCACAGTTCGGACAGAATTCCTGCCCTACCCAATACCGCCAGATGCCCCGATCATGGGGTGAAGCGAGCAATGCTTGACGTATTCATCGCTTGCAACCAGATTTCGTTCCGTTACAATACGTAACACTTCCGGGAGGGTGGATCTACCCTTCCCTGCAAAGCCCCAGGATGTAGGGCTAATCTCAATAACAGGGACGAGCAACTCAAGCGCGAATAAAACAATCCGGATACGGTAACGGGCGTGATATGCCTTTTTGTCATTGGCGTATCCTATAATTTCAGGGTTTGAGCCCTGCTCTGAGAATGGCTGGAGGCCAAAGTGAAAAAGCAGCAACTCGTCGCAATTGCCATATTCGCCGCCGTGGCGGTATGGATGCTCATTCCCCGCCCCGGATCCAGCACGGCTGAGGAGCCTGAGACGCCCGTCGCCAGGATAGAGGCAGTATCCCCCAGCCAGGCCGCGAGTGAAGATCCGGCCGTGATGACCGTGCGCGCCGAGCGTATTCAGCCTGAATCCTATGTCGAACGACTCACCGTACGTGGTCGCACCCAGGCGTTTCGTCATGTCGAGGTGCGAGCCGAACAGGCCGGTCGTATCGTCAACAATCCAGTACCCCGTGGAACCCGGGTCCGGGCTGGCGAAGTTCTGTGCGAAATCGCCATCGATGACCGTGAGGCCAACCTCAATGAGGCAGTCGCCCGTCGAGAACAGGCGCAATTTGAATACGACGCAGCCGTGGACCTGCAGCGCCGGGATCTGCAATCCGATGTCGCGGTCGCCCAGTTCAAGGCCGCACTGGAGTCTGCCCAGGCCGCCGTCACCCGCGCCGAAATCGCGCTGAATAATACCCGCATCGTCGCTCCATTCGATGGCGTCGTCGAGACCCGAACGGTGGAGATGGGCGATCTGCTAAATGTGGGCTCTGTCTGCGCCTCGATTCTGGATGACAGCCCCATGCTGCTGGTGGGGCTCGTTCCCGAGCAGGCTGTAAGCCGCATTCAAACCGGTTCCCGTGCCATCGGCCAGGTGCTCAATGGCCAACGGGTCAATGGGACAGTGACTTATCTGGCTACCGCCGCCGATCCGATCTCGCGCAGCTATCGTTTAGAGGTTGAAGTGGACGCGGGCCAGCCAGCGCTGCGTGATGGCATCACCACGGAAATCCTCGTCGATGCGTCGGAGATCATGGCGCACCGTATTCCGTCGTCCGCACTGACCCTGGATGACAACGGTGGAATCGGTGTGAAACTGCTGGATGAGAACAATGAAGTCTACTTCCGCAATGTCGAAATCGTTGGCGATGACACCAACCAGCTTAACCCGGGCATCTGGATTACCGGTCTTAACGGTAACGTGGTGCTGATTACCCTGGGACAGGAAATCGTATTCCCCGGCCAGATCGTGCAGGCCAACTTCGACTGGGACTAACACACAGGGAACTGCTTCATCATGCTCGGATATATAGATTCTGCAATCAGCCGATCGCGAACCACCCTCAGCATCTTCGTCGTGACCCTGCTCGCCGGACTGGCCGCCTACCGTGCCATCCCCGTCGAGATGTTCCCGGATGTTCAGGTACCCCTGGTTGTTACCACGATCATCCACGAAGGCATCTCGCCGGAAGACGCCGAACGCCTGCTGGCCAAGCCCGTGGAACTGGAACTGAAGACTGTCGATGGCCTGACTGAAGTCAGTTCATTCTCGAGTGAAAACGCGGCGACTATCCTGACTGAATTCGATATCAGCTTTGATTCGGCTTCAGCCCTGGCGGAAATCAGGGAGGCGGTGAACCGCGCCAAGGCCCGTTTCCCCCAGTCCACCGAGGAGCCCATTATTCAGGAGGTCTCGGCCGTCTCCATGCCCATCGTGCAGATTGCGATCGGTGGCGAGGGCGTGCCTGAACGGACCCTGCTGCGGGTGGCGGAAAACCTGCAGCGAGAAATCGAATTGCTACCCGATGTCCTGGAAGCGCCCATGGTGGGCAACCGGGAGGAACTGCTGGAAGCCGTCATCAATCCGTCGAAACTGGAAACCTACGGCATTCCGAATAGCGCCATCGTCCAGGCCGTTACCAGCAACAATCGATTGATTGCGGCCGGACAGGTCGATACCGGACAGGGCAGCTTCTCCGTGAAGGTACCCGGTCTCATAGAAGAGGCCAACGATCTTTTCAACCTGCCCCTGGCATCAACCGAAATGGGTGTGCTGACCGTGTCGGACCTCGCCGATGTGCGTCGGACATTCAAGGATGCCACCCGCTACTCCTACTCGAACCATACCCAGACCATTTCCCTGAACGTGATGAAGCGCAAGGGCGCCAACCTGATTCAGGCGATGGAAGGCATTGACGCGCTGGTACAGGAAATACGCCCCTCCCTGCCACCTGCCGTCACCCTGTCCTATATCAACAATACGATTCCACTGACCCTGGAACAGAATGCTGGCCTCTCAGGTAATATGGCCACGGCCATGGCTCTGGTACTGGTGGTCGTTATCGCGGCGGTGGGTGTACGTTCCGGCCTGCTGGTAACCATGGCCGTGCCCTTCTCGTTCTTCTTCGCCTTCATCATCATCAACATGCTGGATTTCACCTATAACTTCATGGTGATCTTCGGCCTCTTGCTGGGCCTCGGCATGTTGATCGATGGCGCCATCGTGATGGTGGAATTTGCCGACCGCAAGATGGCGGAAGGCCTCGACAGCCGGGAAGCCTACAAGGCGGCCGTGCGTCGCATGTTCTGGCCTATCACGGCATCCACGGCAACCACACTCGCCGCCTTCCTGCCCATCATGTTCTGGCCCGGCGTATCCGGACAGTTCATGAGCTATCTGCCGATTACGGTATTCGCCGTTCTGGTCGGCTCGCTGTTCTATGCACTGCTTTTCGCGCCTGCGATCGGCGCCCTGATTGGCACGTCCAGCGAGGCTGACAAGCAACACTTGCTCGAGCTGGAAGAAGGCGATCCGGCCAAGGTACACGGGGTCACCGGGCTCTATGCACGCATACTCGCCTTTGCCGTGCGCATTCCTGGCACTGTACTCACGGCAACCCTGGTGGTCATGATCGGCGTGGTCATAGCCTATATGCGCTGGGGCGCTGGCTTCGAATTCTTCGTTTCCTCCGAGCCTCTGCAGACCCAGGTTCAGATCTTTGCCCGCGGCAATTATTCGCCGGCCGAGCTACGCAATATCATGCTGGATGCAGAACGTCGCATCCAGGAAGTGGGCTACTACGACGGTATCGTGACCCAGTCCGGCGCCGGCCAACAGATGGGTGGCGGACAAGCGGCCGCTCCCGATCTGATCGGTACCATCTTCATCGAATTGACGGATCGACGCACCCGCAAGACCAATGGCTTCGAAATCGAGGCCATGTATCGTGAGGCCCTATCGAAGATTCCGGGAGTCCGCTCCGAGATTGTCTCCATAGAACAGGGCCCGCCGGTGGGCAAGGAAATCCAGGTTGAGCTGTCCGGCGACAACCTGGAACTGCTGTACAGCGAGGCGGATCGCATTCGCAACTTCATGGAAACGCAGATGACCGGCCTGATCGATATCGACGACACCACGCCGGTGCCCGCGATCGAATGGGAGATCAATGTAGATCGTGCCCGCGCGGCCATGCTGGGCGCCAATATGGCGGAAATCGGTACGGCCATCCAGTTGATGACCAATGGTGTCTTCATGGGCGACTACCGTCCCAACGACAGTGAAGAAGAAGTCGATATTCGGGTTCGTTACCCGGTCGAGTACCGTGGCCTGCACCAGATGGACGATATTCGCATCAGTACCGCCAACGGCCCGGTACCCCTGAGCAGTTTCGTCACCCGGGAACCACGACAGAAGGTGACCGAGATTCAACGAGTCGACGGTAACCGGGTTGTGTACATACGCGCCAATCCGGCACCAGGCGTGCTGGCCGCCAACAAGCTGCAGGAAGTCGCCGCCTATTTGGAGGAGAATCCAACCGTCCCTGGCGTGTTCTACCAGTTCCGCGGTGCCAATGAGGAGCAGGCCGACAGCGCCGCCTTCCTGGTGCAGGCCTTCGCCCTGTCCATGGCCCTGATGGCGATCCTTCTGGTAACCCAGTTCAATAGCTACTATCAGGCCCTGCTGATCCTCTCCTCGGTCCTGATGTCTACCGTAGGCGTATTGTTAGGATTACTGACAACGGGAATGCCGTTCAGCGTGATGCTGACCGGCATCGGTATCGTCGCCCTGGCGGGTATTATCGTGAACAACAATATCGTGCTGATCGATACCTTCAACGTGTTGCGCGACGAGCACCCGGATTGGACTATTCAGGACATCATCGTCCACACCGGGGTGCAGCGTCTGCGCCCGGTATTCCTAACCACCTTCACCACCGGTTTCGGTCTTCTGCCACTGGCTTTGGGCATATCCATCGACCTGGTCGGGGCGGAGATAGAAATTGGTGGTCCCATTGCATCCCAGTGGTCCGGGCTGGCATCCACGATCGTGTTTGGCCTGTCATTCGCCACTATCCTCACCCTGGTAGTCACCCCAGCCATGCTGGCCCTGCCCGGCTCAATTCGCGGCATGTTCCAGCGTTTCCGCCGATCTGAGCAGGTGCCTGCAGCAGCCAGCGTCTCCTGAGCTCCGGCTCAGGAGAGCGGCAATGGTCGTTGGCCCTGCTCCCGATTTCGTGTAACAATTCTTTCCCTGCAAGATTCCAATAAGCCAAGGCCCCAATGGGACTTCTACTCGCTTTTCTCTTCGTCAGCATTTTCTTCTCTTTTCTCTGCTCCATACTGGAAGCGGTCCTGCTCAGCATTACGCCAGCATACGTGGGCATCCAGGAGCAGAAAGGCGGCCACCTCGCCAAGGATCTGGTGCGCTTCAAGGAAGATATTGATCGTCCACTGGCGGCGATTCTCACCCTGAACACGATCGCCCATACTGTGGGCGCCATCGGCGTGGGATCTCAGGCCGCCGTGCTGTTCGGCGGGACAACGATCGAGCTCTTTGGTGTTTCCCTGATAAGTTGGGAAGCCGTCATCGCCGGCCTGATGACCCTGGCGATTCTCATCTTCTCCGAGATCATTCCCAAGACAATCGGTGCCAACAACTGGGAATCCCTGACACCGTTTTCCATCACCGCGCTGAAGGTGATGTTGTTTGCCCTCGCTCCGCTGGTGTGGGTTAGCCAGTACATCACGCGCCACCTGAACAGGGACAAGAGCAAGCCCGTGCTAAGCCGCACCGACTTCATCGCCATGACCCGCCTGGGAACGGAGAGCGGCGCCCTCGAGGAAAACGAACAAACGATCATTCACAATCTCCTGCGGTTCTCCCGGGTACTGGTCAAGAATATCATGACCCCGCGCATCGTGGTGATCGCCGCCAGCGACACCATGACCATCCGTGAGTTTCATGAACAGAATGCGGACCTGCCCTTCTCCCGCATTCCCATCTACCACGAACAGAACGACAACGTAACCGGCTATATCCTGAAAGATGAGTTATTGCTGAAGCTTGTGGAGAACGAGGGAGACCTCACCCTGAATGCTATTCGCCGGAACATCATCGTCGTACACAAGACCCTGCCCATACCAGAGCTGCTGGATAATTTCATATCCCGCAAGGAACACCTGGCCCTGGTGGTCGATGAGTTTGGCGCGATGGAAGGCATTGTGACGATGGAAGACATCATCGAGACCCTGCTCGGACTTGAGATCGTCGATGAATCCGACAGCGAAGAAGACATGCAAGCGCTGGCGAAGAAGAATTGGGAACGGCGCGCCAAACGCCTTGGCATCATAACCCCCGAAGACGAGAAGCCAGCGCTCAAGCCTGGCCCCGGTGAAGACCACGACATCTAGATACTGTGAGACGCGGCCCGTTTTGGGCCCGACAATCGCCTATACAGTTGCCTGAATACGGCAAACCAAACAAGCGTTCGCTCCATCCAAAAACCGATCGATCGCTCTACAGGCCGCGTATTCCCTGCATTGTGACAAATTGTTACCGCGCTGACGCTTTTATAAAGCTGTGTTACTATAAGTTCACTTTGTCATTGCGTGCCTAAATGGATTCAAGCATTCGATGGCAAAGAGCTAAAGTACGGAGCTTGGAAGTTTTTCTTTGTTCCCCCCTTTTCTAAAGCATTGAGTCACTTTCAAGTTTCCGCTTTAGCGCCTCACCCAGGCGGCTTCAGCCGCAACCTCTCCCCCTGCACCGCGCAATACCAGCTCATTCGTTCCGGGCGTGCACTGTCCCAAGCGGCAAACAGTCGTTCCACAACACAAAACTCGCTGCATGCATCAATGCAGACCGTCGGCCATCCCGACAAAGGGGCAGGTAGAATATTCAGGCAGTTAACAGCCAGGAGTCTGGCCTTGTCGGGTATCAGTCCAGCGTCGCCAGCAGGCTGTCGCGGGCGGCCTGTTGCTGCTTCTGCCTCATCATCTTGTAGCGTTCAGACATCAGATACAGGTGCTGTTCGCTGAGCCTGATGCTCTCGTGGACGAACGCGAAACTGGGATCGCCAGCGGGCCGGGTCAGTTCGGCGACTTCGAGCCGGGTCTTCAATACCTGCCGCGCCTTGCGCAGATGTTCTTCCCGCTTGCCATCGACATTCGCGTTGAAGGCATTGATATGCCAGGAAGATACCTTCTGCAGGCCGGCCTCCAGGCGCAGATCGTCCACGTCGTATAGACGGGTGTAGATCAGTTCCAGGTAGCCATAGTGATCATCGATTGCCTGCCAGTCTTCCAGCTCGATCTGGCTGGCAATCATGCTTTCCAGCAAGGGAACCTGGGATTCATGATAGAGGCCATAGGCGACCCGGCTAACCTGCCAGGCCTGATCCAGCAAGCGCAGTGCCACTGCATGGGCTCCGGCCTCCTGCTGTTGACGGGCAGCCACCACCAGGTCCTCCAGTTGTTGATCATCGAAGGGATTAAACTCCTCGGAAAGCAACGTCGTCGACAGCGCGGCAGGCTGCTGGGACCAGGCCTGGGTGAGGGCCGGCGCGGGATAGACTTCCTGAGCCTGTGCCGTGAGACTGGCAAGCAGCAGCGGCAAGCCGGCGAGCAGGAGAGCTGGGAAGAGTGCATGCCCTGGGTGCTTTTTGATCTTGCCTGATTCGCTATAAGTCATACTGGATACGCCTGTAATATTTCCAGCATGAGTTATAAGTATCTATTTTTCAGAGAGTTTTTCGCCACGTTTTACAATAATGTGACATTAAGGTTACAGACTCAAAATAAATACCTTTTAAAATCAATATCTTGATTTTTTACGCACTGTTCTGGTGCGTAACGAAATTGTCATATTTGCCTGGCGAATTTTGCTCGGGAAGTCCTGCAGATCGACGGCACCCGCGCCGTTCCCTGCTAGGAATTCGGTGTCTTGAGACTCGTCATGGGCTTGGGCAAGCAAAGGGTTTGGCAAAGGAGAATCGAGCTCCGCCTGAGGAAGACGGACGGATGCTGCAGTCCTGCCCTAGCGATAGGTGCGGTTAGCAATCACAGCTTCGGCCAGTATCAGCAACATCACCGCAACCAGGATGTACCACCACATGCGCTGCGGACGCTCCAGTTCCTCGATCATCTGCGCCGTCTGCACTTCCCGTGACTGAATGGGACTGGTATCCGGATTGATAACCGCATCGTAGAGCGTGGCCGGCGCCACCCGCGCCAGATTGGATTCTTCGGGGAGGAAATTCACCGCATAGCGGGTTTCGTTACCGTCGATCGTCGCCGTGAAAAAGCCGGGAGTAGTCGCGGTGAAGACTGCATTGTCCACGAGCCGGATATCCGAGCCGGAGGGATCTCTGGCAGTGACCGAGGCGGCACTGCCCTGGGTATCGAGGTTGATCGTGTCGCCTACCGCATAGGCTCGCTGCCGGACATCAGTTTGCACCAGGTGTCGCAAGGTCTCATGCACGAAAGGCAGATACAGACCCTGCAATGCCAGGTTGTTCCATTCCAGGTCCAGTGTCGAGGCAAACAGCATGACTTTGCCCTGCCCGTAATCCCTCTCCACCAGTGCCGGCTCGGTGTTGTCAAACTGCATCAGCACAGCGGCATCGTCCCGGGCCTGCATGGGCCAGTGACCCTCGAAGCGTGCCGTCCAGTCACCCACCAGGGGGCGTAACACTGGGTGTCGCCGGTCGTAGTCAGCAATGACCAGGTAGTCATCGACCCGGCCTGTGGGGCGCTGCAGACTGGCGGGTGTGATTTCCGCAAACTGGCGGTTAAATAATTCCGGTTCCACGCGGTCGCCGGGAGCGATCAGCAGGCTACCACCCTGCTCTACATAGGTCGTGATGGCATCGGCTTGCCCGTTAGTGAGATCACCCACATTGAGCAGGACAGCCACATCACTCTGGCGCAGCGCAGCGGCACTCAGCTGGCTCGACTCCACACTCTGCAGATCGAACGGGGACGCGTCGGTGCCGCCCACGGCAAGACCAAACCAGTGTCCCTCATCATCGAACCAGTTTTCCGATGCTTCACCATTGACCACCAGCACCCGAATCTTGGGCAGTACATCGACAGTGAAATAGAACGCATTGTCATCGCTGTATCCGTCGCCGCTGACCCTGACCTCACCGGTATAGGTTCCCTCGGCCTCGAACAGGCTGCTGAAAGTCACGACTTCCTCGGATCTTTCACCGAGATCCACCTGTACCCGATCCACCATCTGCCCGTTGATACTCAGGGACACCTCGCCCGCATCCTGGTACACGGTGCCGGTGCTGCGTACCCTGGCCAGGATCTGTTGTTCTGCGGCATCCTCCAGCAGCTGCTCCGGTGAACGCACATCGGTCAGCGCCAGATTCACCGACTCGGCCTCTCCAACGTCTATCATGGTCAGCGCGATTCCAGGTGCCAGTTTCCAGGATTCATCTGCATCCTGCATGCCCGTGTCCTGGAAATCGGAAATCAGGTACACCGCACGATTATCGAACTGCGCCGTCTCCAGCAGCTGGTCAGCCAGGCGCAAATTGGGGTAGAAGCGGGTACTACCGTAACCAGGCGCGTCCACTTCGTTGATCAAGGCCCGGACACTGGCTATGTCCGTATCCAGTTCCCGCACCAGTTGTGCCGAATCAGAAAAGGTCACCAGGGCTACTTCATCACCTACACCCATGCGGCCAATGATGTCCAGCGCTTCCTCCCGTGCGCGCTCGAAGGTATCTCCGTAGCGCATACTCATGGAGACATCGAGCAGGATCACGGCAGACTGGGGGTCGGCGTCCACGAGACGCGCTACCGACTGGTTAAACAGGGGCCGGGCAAAGGCGATCACCAGCAAGACGATCACGGCGGCGCGCAACAGCAACAAGGCGATCTGCTGCAACTGCTGGAACAGCACCAGCTTCTTCGACGTCTTCTTCAGAAACCGAATGGTACTGAACATAACCTTCGGTGGTTTCTCGCGCCGAATAAGGTGTATCGCAATGGGAATCAGTGCGGCCAGCAGGCCAAGCAGGAATATCGGGGTGAGGAATACCATGGACCTAGAAACTCCTCGCCCGCTTCGTCATGTAGGCCGACAGGGCCTCGTCCAGCGGTTCCGATGTATTCAACAGGCAGTAGTCGACCCCACTTCTCTGGCATTTCTTCTTGCAGAAGGACAGGTACTCATTGAGATTTTCCAGGTAGGCTTCACGAATCGCCGCTGGCGAGGTGATGTAGGTCTCCTGGTTCTCCATGTCGACGAATTCTGAGGCTTCATTGAACGGGAACTTGAGTTCCGCCTCGTCCATCAGATGGAAGGCAATCACGTCATTACCCATGCCACGCAGATTCTGCAGGGTGTTGATCACCCTCTCCTCGTCGTCCAGCAGGTCGGAAATCAGAATCACCATACTCTTCTTGTGCAGGCTCGCCGCCAGATCAGAAAGCGGTTTCACCGCGTTAGTCTTGTTGCCCGACTCGACATGGGCGAGGGTGCGCAGGATACGCATCAGATGCGGTTGCCTGCACTTGGCGGTAATGTATTCCTGCACTTCGTCGTCGAAGGTGATAAGACCCACGGCATCGCGTTGCCGCATGATGAAGTAGGCCAGCGCCGAGGCCAGGGTGATGCCGTAATTCAGTTTGCTGACCGAGCCCGAGCTGTAATCCATGGAGGCACTGACATCCAGCAGGATCACCACCCGCACGTTGGTTTCGTCTTCGTACTGCTTGATGTAGAACTTGTCGCTGCGGGCGTAAAGCTTCCAGTCCACGTGACGCATGTCGTCGCCGCGCTGGTAGTGGCGATAATCATTGAACTCCACACTGAAACCACGATTCGGACTCTTGTGTAAACCCGAGAGAAAGCCCTCAACGACGGTTCGCGCCCGCAGTTCCAGATTGGAGAGCCCGGAGAGGACGGATGGATCGAGAAAATTTAGAGATTCTGACATACGGCTACTATACGGCTACTATACGGCTATAAATGGATCGCGCTTGCAACGAGGAACCCGGTGTCTAGATTTCCGAAGTGGGCTCAGGCACTGCCTCGAGTAATTTCTGGATAACCTGATCGGTGGTAACCCGCTCCGCCTCGGCATGGAAGTTGAGCAGCACCCGATGGCGTAAAACTGAAGGCGCCAGGGCTCTCACATCACCATAAGATACGTTATACCGTCCGTGCAGCAGCGCCCTCACCTTGCCGGCAAGAATAAGGTTCTGGGACGCGCGAATACCCGCCCCCCAGCTGACCCAGTCCTTCACGAAGTCGGGAGCAGTTTCACTCTGTGGACGGGAGGCATGCACCAGCCTCACCGCGTATTTGATGACCGCCTCAGCCGCAGGCACCTGACGCGCGATGCGCTGGAATTCGAGAATATCCTCACCACCCAGCGGGTGGGCCAGTGGATTGTCATGGGTCTGGGTTGTCTGGCTGACCACTTGCACCTCATCCGCTTCCGACAGATAGCCTAACTCGATCTTGAACATGAAGCGGTCGAGTTGGGCTTCTGGCAGTGGGTAGGTACCCTCCAGTTCGATCGGGTTCTGGGTTGCCAGCACGAAGAAGGGTTTCGACATGGGATAGGTAACACCGGCAGCAGTGACCTGGCGCTCTTCCATGGCTTCCAGCAGGGACGACTGGGTCTTGGGAGGCGTTCGGTTAATTTCGTCGGCGAGCAGAATGTTGGTGAAGATCGGGCCCTTCACGAACTTGAGTTCCCGCTGACCATTTTTCTCTTCCACAACCTCGGCACCGACCACATCGGCGGGCATCAGGTCCGGGGTAAACTGGATGCGACTGAAGTCGACTTGCAGGATATCGGCCACCGTCTTGATCAACAGCGTCTTGGCAAGTCCGGGCACACCGGTGACCAGTACGTGACCACCACCGAAGAGTGCAATCAAAAGCTCATCGATAATACCTTCCTGGCCCACGATGACTTTCTTGATCTCGGCAACAATCTGGTCACGACCTTCCTGCATGCGTTTGACCAGGGCAACATCATCCTGGTTGTCCATTTCCAATACTTCTTCTGTCTCTGCCATGTGCTGTTCCCGTCTATCAGTGGCTAAAAGCGTAAATAAGAAAATTGATGCCTATCTTGTAAGCTTCATTGGTATATTTTGTTGGGTAGGCTTCATAGAACGTATGTTCCCAGCCATCCCCAAGATCCGTGTTGTAGTGAGCCGCCATCATGATGTGGCCATCATCATCCAGCACCGCATAAATCTCCGGCGGATAATTGGGATCATCCAGGCTCATGAAACCGCCGAAGTCCCAGGTCACCATGCGGCCCGGCACCTGCGCTAACTCATCGATATCGAAGAATATATGGAAGACCTCGTGACTGGTATCCAGTTTCACGATTTCCCGGTCAGGAAAGATCTTGCCTATTTCCATAAACATGTCGTCGAGGTGGGGTTCGCCCCAGAAATCATCCACCATGATCAGGCCGCCCCTGAACATGAATTCCCGCATGGCCTCAATTTCTTCCGGTGTAAAATTGGGACCACTGTAGGAGGAACCTATGGGCACCCGCTTCCAGTTCATGTAGAGGAAGATGTGTTCAAACAGACGCGGGTCGGTTAGCGCCAGAAACGTGTGGTTTCGCGGGTTGGTATCCACATTGGTGTAGCGCTGCACACCCCGCAGAAAATTTTCATCCGAATCCGGATAGTCTGTATCCCACCAACCACCCCGGCGCCGGAATCCGAAGCCACCCTGTCCACCGCCGTAGTTGGTATATTGCCCTCGCAGCCAGGTGAACTCGGTGACGTCGGTGCCGTAGATACCGAGGTCTTCATTGCCGCCTGGTCCTTCGGAGAGCGGGAACACCTGCGCCATTGCCAGCTGGCTGCCGAAGAGACAGGCCAGGGCAATAATTGAACGCCGGGTTAGGCTCACTGGGCAGCTTCCTCGTCCACGGCATCCAGCAGCAGCTGTTGTGCGCTCTGAAAACTGGGGGCCTGTTCCAGGGCGTAGAGGACATTCTGCTTGGCCTCGGCAAGCTGACCATTGTTCAGGTAGGCTTCTGCCAGGTTGGTGCGCGCCTCTACCGGATCGGTGATCTCCAGTTTCATCAGCACTTCGTATTCCGTCACGGCCAACTGGGTATCATTGACCGTATCGGCGTAGCGAGCTTTTAACAGGTGCACGTCCTGTCGGTAGGGGTCTACCTGCAGGGCCCGGTCGATATAGTAGTCGACTCGCTCCATGTCCCCCGCCTCCAGCGCCGCCTCGGCAAGAATCATTGCCGATCCGTAATCGTGTTGCAGGTTTTCCAGCAGTTGCTCGAGCCACTGCAATTGCATTTCACGATTGCCTTCACGTTCATAAATCTGCGACAGCACCAGTGCCGGGCTTGGATAGCCGGTGTAACTCGGCAGCATCTCGTGGGCAGTTTCCAGGTAAGAACGTGCCTCTTCGAAGGCTTCTTCCTTGAACAGCACAATGCCCAGTTGCAGATAGGCCTGGAAGTCCCGCGGATTCTCCTCGATGCGGGAACGCATGTGCTGTTTCAGGGAAGCGTTGTTATACAGTTCCGCGAGAATCGCGCTGCTGTTTTCCCGGATGCCATGGCCATGTCCTTCACCCTCGTCGGGTACATCTTCCGTGTGCACATAGACATTGATCTCTTCCACACGCTGATCGATCCAGTCCCGGAATCCGGCATCGAATTCACCGATATCCATGGCGAACACTTCGCCGAAGCGTTCTCTGTCTTCCTTGATGAAGGCGTACTGCTGAACCAGCTCCACTAATTTGTCGAATCCGTACTGCCTGGCGATGTAGTCCACTACCAGGTAAGACTGGAAGTAGGCAAAGCTCAGATCGGCATTGTTACGCGCACCGGAGAAGCCGGAGTTCAGATCGGCGACTGGCAGCAACTTGCCCTGGTCGGCGGCTCGCACCAGATCCAGGCCCTGGTCGCGTCCCCAATAGGGGCGGCCTTCCCGCTCTTCCCATACCGAAATTCCCTCGCTGAGCCAGCGCGGCATGCGGTTCTCGGTCATCTGCAGGGTAATCACGTGCATGAATTCATGCCAGACGATTTCCTGCCAGTTCGCGGTCAGGGTGTCGGGTGAAATCAAGGTCACGACCTTACCAAAGCAGATACCCACCAGCGGTCCGATATCGGGCAAGCCGACAGAGCGCACGGCAAAGTCTTCCGAGTTCTCGAAGACCTCGATCAGGATCGGCCCCTCGGGTTCGAAGGCATATTTTTCCGTCAGCGTGTCCCAGGCTTCTTCGAGAAGCGGCTCGAGATAGGGCCAGAGGATGTCTGCGTCCCGCTCGCTCATATGCACCTTGAAGTGCTCGCTCTCGAGTGTGGCATAGGTTTCCAGGGTGTCGAAGACCTTGAGCATGTTGGAAGTCATGACGTTGAACGGATCGTTCTCGAAACCGATCTCCAGGTTCGCCTTGCCTTCTTCCTCTTCCCCCAGTCGAATCAGGTTGTTACCCAGCAGGGTGTAGCCTTGCCAGTATTCCGCATCGGCTTCCAGGGCGGCACGGGCATATTCCACCGCCTCGGTGAAACGATAGTTATTACCGAAGGCGTCGGCGATATCACCGAGGAACTGGGCGTTGCCGGGGCTAAAGGCCTGCACCTGCTGGTAGTAATTCTCATACTCATCCATGCGCTCATTGAGAGCCGCCTGCGCCGCCAGGATGCTGATGGTCTTCAGGGATTCGGGGTTCAAGGCCAGGACCTGGGTGAAATAGGCCATGGCCTCGTCTTCTCGCCCGTTCATCATCAGCAGTTGCGCATAGGTCTCCAGGGCTGGAATGGAGTTCGGATTGATGGCCAGCGCACGCTGCAGTCTTCTCTCGTCTCCGACTACCCGCGCGATGCCCACCAGTGCCGGCACATAGCGGCTGTTTATATCCAGCGCCTCCTGGTATCCACGCTCCGCGTCCGCGGCATTGTATTTTTCCAGGAACAAATCGGCCCACAGGGTGTGGGCTTCGAGGTTATTGGGATTGGCCCGGGTCGCCTCGTCGAACAGGCTGTTGGCGTCGTAGAAATTGCCCATCAGCCAACTCGCCAACGCCACCATGGCCACGTCCTCAGACGTGAATACCAGGCCGCTGTTGTAGCGCTGCACGGCCCTGTCCAGAATGCGGTAGGCCTCGGAACGCTGACCCTTGAACTGCAGCAGGCTACCGTACTGCACCAGCGTGCGTACCGGTGGCTCCGGCAGGCCGTCCAGAACCGCCGCGAAGATATCCAGTGCCTCGGCAGATTCACCCACGGCACGCTTCACCTCGGCCAGTTGCGTACTCAATAACGGATAGCTGGCGTAGTCATCATTCTCGATGGCGTCTGCCACGACGCTCTCGGCCTGCTGATAGTTGCCGGTCATGAAGTAGGTGCGACTGGCACCGATCAGGCCATCGATACGATCCAGCCCGTCTGTCATCTGGAACATCTCGGCCGCGGCCGCGTAGGAACCACTCAGCAAGAGTTGGTCGGCACGGAACAGCGCAGAATCGCCCGTCTGGTCCGGCTCATCCTGGGCAACGACCGCCGTGAGCGGCGCCAGGACCAGGGCGCAGGCAAATAGTGATCGAAGTGAGTTTCTCATTGAGTTACCCCATCGGCTGTCGTAGCAGTGTGAGCATTGAATCGTGCGGTGGCGCGGGCCAGTTCAACCAGCAAGGTTTCCATCTCGCGCCAGTAATCGGCTTCCAGGTACTCGGCCTTGCGACCGCGCAGGATAAATATGGACCGCTCCAGTTCCTGCATACGCGCCTTGCTGGCCAGCGCCTCTGCAGATAAGCCAGCGCTGTCATCCACCAGGGTATCGATGTAGGCGATCTCCGCCAGCAGGCCGTCGGCTTCATTCATGCCGGGATTCAGGCTGAACATGGCGTCTCCGTTGTCATCGAGCCCGGCATGCTCGGAAGCCAGCCTGCCCTGCTCGGAATACCATTGCTCCACGTTGGCCTTGGCATACTCGAAGGCTTCCAGCACCGAAACCCGGTTGTTCTTGTCCCGGTCACCGTTACGCCCATCGAGGGCTTCGATGAAATAACCGGAAAACACGGGGTCATAGCGCTCGGACGGTGAGCGCGTCGAGGAGATAACTACCCTGCCCTCGCTGGACAGGGATGCCGAGAAGCCATAACTGGCACTGGTGGTATTGACGATGACCATGTCCTGCCGATCGAAGCGATCCAGCATGTCGGCGAACTCGCTGCCAGTAATGTCGGGGCCAACGATATTGAACTTGGCTTCCTGCTCGGCCCCGGAGCCGTGACCGATCAGGTAGAGGGTAATCTGGTCGCCGGTATTCACCCGTTCATGCAATGCCGCGAGGGCCTGTTCGATACCCTCTCTGTCGGTGACGCCATCGATTCGCTCGGCCCCGTTAAAGCTGGCATCGCCGTCGTTATACAACAGGGTAATCGTGTCCGAACTGTAGCCATAGTCGCGGGCCAGGATGTCGTGCAGGCTCAGGCCCCACTGCCGGAATCGTTCCTGGTTCGTCTCACCCACCGCCGGCCCAACCATGATGACCGCGTACTTGGTGCTGTCTGGACTGTCGAGGAAATAGTCAGTCGCCAGATCCTGGGCACTGGCTGACAAGGCTGTGCCCAGCATGGCCACGAACAGGCTTAGCTTGTTTATGCTTGGCATTACGATAGGCCTTTCAATCGTCTGGCAACCCAATCCAGGCAGAGCAAGGAGATCAGCAGCGCCAGAATCCAGGGCTTATCCCATAGATCGATCTGCACTTCACGGGAGTAGGCATTGGGTGTGAACTCGATGGCACTCGCCAACTGGGACACCTCACCGATGTCAAAATACTGCCCGCCACTGGCATCGGCAATTCTTGCCAGCAAGCCACTGTCCCGCTCGGCGTTGTTGTATTCTCGCAGCGAAGGCGTCACCACAAACGCCGCACGTTTTTCCGCCACATCACTGGCGCCTTCGCCGGCAGCACTGGCCACATCGACCAGCAGGTTAAACACGCCCTCATCTTCAACGACGAAACTGCTGCGGTAGACGCCGTCTTCGGAAATATCCCACTCCATGGGGGTATCACTCACCTGATCCAGCGGTGTCGTGGTCTGCATCCACAGGGTCGCATCGTTGTCGGGTTCATAGCTGTCATCCAGCACGGTGGCCGTAATGTTGACCTCGTCACCCACGTTATAAAAATCACGATCGAATTCGATGGTGATGCGCTCCGGTGCGGAGACCGCAGACCAGCGCAGAATCTGCCGCCACAGCGTTTCCTGGGACTGGTCGGCGAATGGCATCATCATCTGCCAACGCCAGGTACTGGCGGTAGCAACCATCATGCTGCGGCCACTTCCGTAGCGCTGCGAGGCAATGATGGGCAGTGGTTGATTCTGGTATTGCAGCAGCGGGTGCTCCATCAGCACCGTTGCCCCCGGCTTGATACGGCCGGTAACGTAGACGCCTTGCAACTCTGGCAACTGCCGCCACAGCATGGCATTCTCATCGTCGTCACTGGCCAGTCGCAGCAAGGGTGAGAACTCGCCATTATTGGTGAGGCGAGGATAGTACAGTTCACCGGTAGGATGATTGCCGCGCCGGATACCACCACGCAGGTGCGAAGGCAGGAAGTTTTCTTCCACCAGGGTCACGGGCAGGATGTCGGCGATCGGCGTGGTGATAAACTCTTCATCGATCATGCCACTCATGATCAGGCCGCCACCGCGCTCGGCGACAAAGTCCTGGATCATCTGCAACTGGTCCGCATTGAAGAAGCTCTCCTCGATATCTCCCAGGATCAGGGCCTCGTACTGGTACAACTCTTCCTTGTCTCGTGGAAAGCCTTCACTCAACTCAGTGGGGGAGCGAATTCCCTGGCGATAGTATTTCTCTGGCCCGGTCTGCAGGTAGGTTGCGAGCCTTAGCGAAGGATCGCCTTCCACGGCCCGGCGTATGAATTTGTATTCATTACGCGGATGGCCTTCCAGGTAAAGAATGTCAAGCGGCGCCTTCTCGCTATTGTCCACCAGGAAACTGTAGACGTTGTTCTGTTCAATGATCTCTCCGGGCTGCAGTTCTACCTGTAAATCGTAGACGATTGCCTCTTCCCGCTCGGGCGTGAGCTCCATCTCGTAGCGGCGGGTTACGCCCTCTGCTCCCAGGGTCACAACATCGGTTTCCACTACGGTCTCACCGTCGAGAATGGAAAGCTGAACTTCCTGCCCTTCGAAACCCTGATGCTGCAGGCCCACGGCGATAGTAAAGACCGAACCTTCCAGCACCGTTTCAGCGGCGCTGACATCCACAATCCCAATATCCTGGGGTATCTCGTCCTGACCAACTCCCACGGTAAACACCGGTATCTGTCGCGTGCCGAACTCCTGTGCCTTGATTGCGGGATCGATGTCGCTGTTATCAGCACCGTCTGAGATCAGCACCAGACCACCGAGGGGCAGACCACTCAACTGGCCATCGACGTACTCGAGTGCCTGACTGATGGAAGACGCGGTGCCCGCATCGTTCAACTCACTCTCATCGGCAATGCGTTCGGCCTGCTTGTCGAAGCGGAAGCTTCGAATCTGAAAGGACTCCGCCAGCTTGTCGATCACACCCCGGGAGAAGAGCGCCTGCTGCATGACGGCGGTCCGGGATTCGCCTCCGGGCATGTCGGCGATGGCCATGCTCTGGGAATCATCGATGATGACTCCCAGGTAGGTCTCCTGCGGGGAAACCTGCAGAGTCGTTACCACCGGACGCAAGAGCAGGAACAGCAGCAGCACCAGTACCGATGAACGCAGCGCGATGAGGAAGGCCTTCCAGCCAGGTGTGAGGGGGCGGGTTGTCTTGCGATAGGTAAACCACACCGCCACACAGGCAATGATCGCTATCAGGACGAACAGGAACGGGCTAATGCCGTAGGCGAAGCTTAGACTGCCTTCGGTAAATGCGGTAAGTAGAGTGGGTTCCGTGTATTGCATTGCTACCGGGTCGTGTTATTCGACCCCTGACTCTCTGACAGTACACGATAATATTGTTCAACCAGTTCCCGGTACTGCTCCGGAACTTCTTCGTCGGCCGCCGCATACAGCTTGTTATTGATTTCGTTGAGTTCAGCCTGGGCGCGCAGGGCTCCCTCCAGCTCCAGGATCGGCTGCAACAGCTGGGAGAACAACTCTGGCTGGTTCAGGAAATCTTCGATATCCTGCTGCGTCAGCTGCTGGCGAATAGAGCGCGCATTGCCCCAGGGCATGGCGCTGCCGTCGTTGGTCACACGACCACCCTGGCCAAGCTGGTCCTGATTCCCTCCGCGGGCACCACCACCGATCTGCTGACGGCCACCCGCGCCAGCCTGCTGGCCTGGCTGGTTGCCTTGTTGCTGACCACCCCCTCGTGCCTGGTCCTGCAGCTGCTGTTGCAGTTGCTGAGCCAGTTGCTGGGATCTCTGCAACTGATCACGCATCTCTCTCAGGCTGGGCACCCCGGGACCCGGCTGCTGTCCCGCCTCGTTGAAGGCCAGTGCCTGCTGCTGCAAGGATTCAATCTGTTCTCGCAAGGCCTCGGCATCATCCGCCGCTTCCTGTGTGGGGTCACCTGCCCCTCTTTGCGCAGAAGGGTCGAGTGCGGCGAGGGAAGACGCCAGTTCTTCCATTCTGTCCTCGATCTCCTCTTCGATATCGACAGCCAGGTTCACCATGCCGTTTCTCAATACCCGATTACTGGTTTGCATTTCCTCCTGAATCGGGCGTAGCTCTCTCGATGCCTCCTGCGCCTGGGACATCAGACGCTGGTCCTCACTGTCGCCACGGGCAATGATGGCGCGCAACATGTCTTCGATTTCTTCCAGGTCACGCTGCTGTTGCTGCTGTGCCTCGATCAGTTCCTGCAGGCTCTCATCGTTGCGCACGGACTGCCGGGTCTGGCCCAGACCCTGCTGACGCGTGGTTTCGGCCATGGTTTCCTGCAACTGACGCTGCTGGTTCAGCAGCTGCTGGCCGCGCTGGCTCAGGTTCTGCGCCAGCTGGTTGACTGAACTCTCACCCTCTTCACTCAGCTCACGCTGTTGCTCACGCAGGTTTTCCAGGGCCTTCTGGCTGCGGGCAGCCGCGATTGAGGCGTTGTCACTCTGGGCAGCTTCCTGCATCTGCTGGGCGGCACGCTGCAGGGCAGTTTGCTGCTGCTGTTGCCCGCCACTACTCTGTGCGGAGGATGACGCCTGGGATTGAGATTGAGACTGGGACTGTGATTGCGACTGCGCGCCGCTCTGGGATTGTGACTGGGAACGCTGCTGGCTGTTGGACATCTGCTGGGCCAATTGCTGGACCTCCTGGCTCAACTGCTCCTGCTGGCGCATGAGCCGCTCCAGTTCACGACGCTTCTGTTCCTCGGTCATCTGGTCTTCGCGGCGGACAAGATTGCGCTGGGCACGGGTCAGGCTCTCCTGGCGACGGGCGAGCTCTTCCAGCTTGTTGACTTCTTCCTGGTTCTGCTGGGAGCCACCACCACGGCTGTTAGGCGTTTCGTAGCGGTTCTCCAACTGCCCCATTTCCATCTCGAACAGTTCACGCAGGTCTTCACGTTCCTGCTGGGCACCCCCACCCCCGCCACCACCGCCGCCGTTCTGCATGCTGATGTTGGTGCGGTTGATGCTAGCTTCTGCCTTCAGAATATATTGCAAGGCCAGCTGCTCCGGTTGCAGTGCGCTGGTGATCTGTTCCAGCTCCAGCTCATTGGCAGCTGCATTCATCTGATCGATTGCGAGAGAAAGATTCTCAACCGCAGCATCGTAGGTATCGTCGGAGAAATTAAGACGCTCCGCCAGACGATCGATGGACATGCGGGCGCGGCCTGTCGCCTCCCGTTGCGATTCAGCAATGATCTCCGCATCGCTGGCAAACTCTTCCTGTGATACCTGCCCCTGTCTGTTACGAAGCTTCCAGGTAGCGGCAATAATATCCTTCTGGATGGAAACCAGAGCGCTACTGTCACCACCCTGGCCACCGCCTCCACCGCCGCCACCACTCATGCCGGGATTACGGCGGAATTCCTGGTCGGTGGGAATAATCTGCAGGAAGTAAATATCGGATACCACCTGGGCAGGACCATCCAGGCCATTGTTGTCTGCCAGGGTCAGGAAGTAGCTGACAAAATCACCCGGCTCAACATCCAGGTCTTCCAGGTAGATGAGTTCACTTCCGGACACGGAACGCATATTGGGTTCACGCAGGAAATCCACCTGCACCTCGTCAGAGCCCACCACGCTGTAGTTCAGTTCAAACTGGCTCAGGCCATAGTCGTCGCTGGCATCCACTTCCAATACCACTTCCTCCAGCGGCATGACCTCCTGGTCCCGGCCGGGTCGCTTCAGGGCCAACTCGGGAGGCGTGTCCTCGATCGCGCGAATGAAGTAGTCCAGCGGGTTCTGGCTCTGCAGGCCATCGAAGTCGGTAGCGCGAATACGGTAGACGCCGTCGGCGGCAACAGTAAAGGCTGCCGTTCCCGTGTCACCATCGATGACAATGGACATGTCCGCATAGTGGTTCACTACATTCCCGTCTTCATCGATGCTCTCGTCAAACTCGAGCACGGCTTCCCGCACGGCTTTGTTGAAGGCGATGTTCAATTCCACCCGGGTACCTTCCGGCACGACCATATCGCCACTGTCCTCTTCCAGCAGGTCCTCGATACCGGTGTAGTCGGGATAATCCAGCGCCAGGTCGATCTGCTCTACCTGGGGCAGGTCGAACAGGCTGATACGGTACTGTTGCGAACTCTGCTCACCCCTTTCATTGAAGGCAATATAATAGGTCGTGTCTTCCTGTAGCGACGGCAGGAAATAACTGTAGGTGGCACTGTCGCTGCCGCTGCCATCGCGGTTCATGGACACATCCCGCCAGTTAACATTGTCATTCTGCAGGCGCAGGTTAATGGCGTCGGGTTGGGCATTGAATACCCGGGCGATGATGGTGATGCTGTCACCACGCTGCATCTCGACATTACCGGGTTCGACACTGATCTCGATATCCGGCAACACCTCTACGATCTGGATAGGCTCGCTGATGGCGAAGGGCCAGGCCAGTCGCGAACCGGCATTGAACAGTGCCTCGGAGCTGAGGAACAGGGCCAGCACGGCCATCGCCACCGCAACCGCAGAGGCCAGGCTTATCCAGGACGTACGCGCCGGTGCGACCGTTTCCACTTCCCGCTGCTGTTGCTGCACATGGGCCTGGGCATCCTGCCAGAGCTGGCGGATGAATTGCTGGGACACACCCGCGCGGCCGTTTTGCAGGTCGGCCTCGCTGAATTCCAGTGAGGTGAGCAGCCGCTGCTCCAGGTCCGGAATATGATCTTCTACATAGTGGGCGAGCGCCTTGTCGTTGCTGTGACGCCTGCCGAGTAGGCGAATGAACAGCCACAACAAGACTCCGCCTGCCACCAGAGTAGCCAGGAACAGCACAATACTGCCCAGCTTGCCCGGCTCCAGCCATAGGGCAAGACCAGCCACTGCCAGAACCAGGGCTGAAAATTCGATTACAAGAAAACTGACCTGTTTGAGGAGAAACAGGTTGCTGCGTCGGCGACGCAAGTGCTGGAGGGTTTCGCGGAGGCTATCAAATGTAGGTGTGGACATGAGACCTCATCGGTTGGGTTCCTGGAGCAGCCGCCGGCCGTACCGCAATCTTCACCTGAATCACACTAACGTGGACGGGCTTTGGGTAGGTTACTCCGCCAAACAGCGGAACCAGCCTGACCTGAATTGTTCGGGAATCGCGCTACCGTTATACGCGCGACGGGGCTCTGATCATGCACACACACTCTCTCAGTAAAACCCGAATTCCCTTGCCTCCAGCTGACCTTGCAGGGACGCAAAACGTTTCAAAATTCGACCTCAACTATCCCACTAACTCAACCCCAAAAGCAAGGGCTTCCGGGGTCTCCAGCCCTCCCCAAAGCCAGTAAAATCAATTAGTCCGAGAATTGTCTCGGTCTACCGGAAAAATGCCCCAAAACCGCCCGCTTTCGGCCTGTCCAGATAATCTCCTCGTTTGCTGCGCGGGCCAGACAGTAGGCAGAAGCCGGCGATTCTGTGGCTCAGTTATAGCCCATTTCGTCGGGACGGTAATGTTCCGAGTCCTCCGGAAAGACCCTGATATCCCCGGCTGTTGCCGCTGCCACCAGATCATCCAGTTGCCTGAAGCCCAGCATATCCCGGAGCGTGGTCTGGGTCGGCCGGGGCAGGACAATAGTCTGCTGTTTCGCCTCGGACAGGGCCTGTTCCGGGCTGAGCCAGCGGAAATCCAGTATCTCATCATTGTCTACCCTGACCCGGGTAGATTGCCGCGCTGCCTCGTACAGGGGATACAGGAAGAACCAGGTGCTGAAACGCCGCGGCAGGTTGGGAGGTGTCGTCCAGTGCGCCGTGTGGATAAGCTGCTCGGGCAGCAATTCGATCCCTGCCTCCTCCCGGGTTTCGCGCACGGCCGCCTGCACGGCAGCAGGATATTCCAGGCGCGCATCATCCAGGAAATCCGCCTCATCGATGCGCCCGCCGGGGAAAACCCAGTGGCCACCGTGGAATACCAGCTTCGCGTTGCGTCGCAGCAGCAACACCTCGATCCCCTGCTGGCTAGCACGGGAGCGCGCGCATTCCCTGACAAGGACTACAGTCGCCGCGGGCACCGGTTTGTCTGAATTCGCCATTTCCCTGCATCTCTGGATTAGCTGCAGCTGATGATACCGTGAACCGTGGCAGTCTCTCACCTGCAATGCTGCCCCGCATTGCTGGCGGGCGCCGGGTTTGCAGAGGACCCGGCTGCGACATAGAATGCGGCCTCCAACGGGCCTCGGACCCAGGCCCTGCAAGCCACAAGCGCTGCCTGCACAGCGGGCAAGCGTCCCAGGAGAACAGACATGAGCATAAGTTTTGAAGATCGCGTAGCCATCGTAACCGGCGCAGGTGGTGGATTGGGCCGGCAACACGCCCTGGAACTGGGGCGTCGTGGTGCAAAAGTTGTGGTCAACGATCTCGGCGGCTCGGTAGATGGTTCCGGTGGTTCCCTCACCGCGGCCGAAGCGGTTGCCAGGGAGATTAACGAGGCCGGTGGCACCGCCGTGGCCAGCAGTGCCTCGGTCACCGACCTCGATGCCGTGCAGGGCATGGTGGATGACACCATGCAGCGCTGGGGACGCATCGATATCGTGGTCAATAATGCCGGTATTCTGCGTGACAAGACCTTTGCCAAGATGGAATTGGCGAATTGGCACGCGGTGATGGATGTGCACCTGACCGGCAGCCTCAACGTCACCAAATGCGTCTGGCCCATCATGGTCGAACAGAACTACGGTCGTATCGTCATGACCACTTCGACGTCCGGCCTGTTCGGCAACTTCGGACAGAGCAATTACGGTGCCGCGAAGCTGGGCCTGGTCGGTTTCATGAACACGCTCCGGCTGGAAGGCGCCAAGTACAATATTTTCACCAATGCCATCGCCCCGATTGCCGCCACCCGAATGACCCTCAACCTGCCTGGTTTCGAGGACAGTGAAGAGCGGCTCGCGCCGGAGTTGGTGACGCCTGCCGTGGTATTCCTGTGCAGCGAAGAGGCACCCAATGGCCGCATCATCCAGGCCATGGGTGGCCGCTATTATTCAGCCGACGTGCGGGAGAATGCAGGGGTCGACCTGGGAACCGGCGCCACCGTAGAAGACATCGCCGCCAATATCGACACTATTCTGGACATGAGTGAAAACAAGGGTGTTCTCGAACGCACCCACCACCGCTAGCACCCATTATCGATGTAGCAGGCTGGATCTAGTTTCCAGCCTGCTGGTCGGCCATGGCGCGCTTGACCGATTCCCTCTCATCCATCAGGGCCATCAGGGGTTTGATTTCAGCTACTTCATTGTAGATATCCCAGCCGAGGGCTTTCCTGGCTACCAGGGTGGCGAGGTTGATTGAAAAGCGGAAGAAGAAGTCTGCATAGGTAAGGGTCGAACCGGCGATATAGGGTTCGTATCTGGCAATGCGAGCCAGGGCGGCAAAGCCTTTCTCCAGTTGTCCTCTCACCTCTTCCCGCAATGCCTCATTGGGTTCGCGACCGAAGAATACCTCGCCGTAGAGTCTGCGGGCCGGCAGCTCAATATACAGTTCCATATAGTGAATGAGTTCCTCCACCTTGGCTCGCTCGTAAGGGTCGGCGGGGTAAAAGCTGGGGCCTTGTCCCAGGGCATCCAGGTAGTTGATGATCACTGCCGTCTCGGTAATGAATCCTTGCTCTGTTTCCAGGCAGGGGACCTTTCCCATGGGGCTCTGGCTCAGATACCCTGCTTCCTGATTCGGCTTGACCAGCACTTCTTCGAAATCCATTCCCTTTTCTATGAGGATGGTTTTCACCATGTTGTAATAGTTGCTGAGCGGCATACCATAGAGTTTCAGGCTCATGCTGTTTCCCCTTTTTCTAATGAGATCACTGTGTTTTTGAATTGGCGACAAATTAGCGGGTTATTCCTGGCATTGCAAAGCTGCCAGTTGAGATGGCTCCATGATTTGAAGCTGTCACTTCGGTGCAAGGGAAGAGGCAGGAAAGCAAATTCGTGACACGCCGCAAATCCATCCCTGGAGACTCGGGCGCGGCTCCTGGCCGCGCCCGGTCACGCACTTGCATTCCTGCCTCTTTCTTCTGGCTTTGTGCAAAATTCATTGGATAATCAAAATCCTATCCTCCCTGGAATTCAATACATTGCCGCCACGTATACTTCTTCTCTCCGCCTATCATGCCCAGAGTCATGCGATCTGGGCCGAACGACTGCAGGGACTTATCCCGGACTGGGACTGGTGTTGTCTTAGCCTGCCGCCGCGACATTTCAACTGGCGCATTCGCAGCAATGGACTGCACTGGGCCTATGCGGAGAGGGAGACGCTCGCGGGGCCCTGGGATTTGTTGATAGCCACCTCCATGGTAGATCTCGCGAGTCTGCGTAGTCTTGTGCCCGAACTGTGTGCTGTGCCGAGCGTGGTCTATTTTCATGAAAACCAGTTTGCCTATCCAGAGAATGAGACGGCCGATGCGCGGGACAATATCGAGCCGAAGCTGGTGCCAATCTATTCGGCGCTGAGTGCCGACCGCAGCGTTTTCAACAGCCACTTTAACCGGGAAACTTTTCTGGAAGGGGTCAGGAATCTGTCCAGGCACCTGCCTGAACCCCTGCCCGGGGATGCACTGAAGAAACTGGAGAGAGCCTCTGTCCTGGCGGTACCCCTGCTCGCCCGCGATGCGGATGCTCGAGGTCGAAATAGAGAGGACCCTGGCAGCATCGAGATGGATGAGCCCGCCGTATTGGATGTGGTATGGAACCATCGTTGGGAATATGACAAGAACCCTGCACTATTGTTGGCGATTGTACGGCAATGCCTGCAAGTTGAGCCCGGGGTCAGATTTCATATTGTGGGCCAGCAGTTTCGGCAGCGTCCACCCGAATTCGAGGAGATCGTTCGTCTGCTGGATGCGTGGGGCGCTAGCCGTGGTAAAGCGTCCGGTTTGCGCGGCTATCTCGAGGCATCGGACTATCGGCAGCTGTTGCAATCGGCAGACGTCGTGCTCTCGACTGCGCGGCATGATTTCCAGGGACTGGCAGTACAGGAAGCCTGCATGGCGGGATGTTCGCCGCTGGCACCCGATGCGCTGGTGTATCCCGAGTATCTGGGACCGGAGTTTTTGTATGGGGCTGACGGGTCGGTGGCGGAAGTCGCCGACGATGTCGTGAAGCGCCTGCAGGGATTGCTGGTACGGAAGACAAATGGCGAGAAGCTTCCCGTACCGGATCTGACTCGTTATGAGGCAGCGGCAGTGAAGAAGGATTATGCCAGCCTGTTCTCGGAATTGGGCGTCGGCTGAGCCCGGGTTGGGCGTTGGCTTACTCGACTTGCTCCACCAACGGGAAGACTATTTCCTGCCCGATCTGGATGCGATTGAAATCCAGGGTGGGATTGTACTGACGCAGCAGCCAGATGGGGGTGGAATAGCGTTCCCTGGCGATGCTGCCGATATTGTCGCCGCGGCTGACCGCATAGGTTTCCACGTCCTGGATACGGTAGTTGGCAAAGAACTCCTGCTGCAGGGTAGAATGGAATTCTCTCCTGGCGCGTTCGAATTCCGGGATATTCACCCGCGAGAAATCCAGCGTTAAGCGTTCACCGATAATCACCGGATCTGTGTAGGCCATGCCGTTCAACCTGCGTATATCCCAGGCGCGAATGCCCAACCATTCGGCGTAGTGACCGAGCGTCTCGGACGCCTGGATCTCCACGCTGTTGTTGCTGGCCACACTGTAATCGGAGGGGTCGGCCGCGAGCGCTTCCACCAGTTGCTCATTGCTCTCGCGCACGTCCAGTTCCGGGTCGATCGCCTCCGCCTCTTCTTCCTCGATCATGACGGTCGCGTCCATCTCCAGGTTATCGGGCAGCACTGCGGCCGGCGGAAGCAAGTCCTCGGCCAGCGCCAACTGGGTCTGGGACTCCTCGATTGCCGGATCGGGCGAGGGTTTTTCCGGTTCCGGCTCTATCGTGTGGTTGCCCTCGATGACCACGCCACCGTCGAATTCGACCCGGGTTGGCGGCTCGGGTTGCGCGGTGGCATCGATCACGGCCAACTGGCTGTTCTCGTTATCGTAGCCCGGCATACGCAGTAATTGGCCGGGGAAGATGCGGTTTCGATCCTGGATACCATTGAGCGTCAGTAATTCCTGTTCCTGTACGCCGTGACGCGCCGCGATGAGTGAAACGGTGTCGCCGCGCCGCACGGTGTAGACGCCGTCTTCCGAGGCCAGGGCCTCATTCATCAGTAGATTGGCACTGTTGGCGTCCTGTGGCAGCAGCAGGCGCTGGCCGATCTGGATACGGTTCCTGCTGCGGAGCTGATTGAGGACAACGAGTTCTGTCACGGAGGTGTCGAAACGGGCGGCGATGGCGGAGAGGCTGTCGCCCCGCTCTACCACATAGGCCACGTCCGGCGTCTGCACGGCGAACTTGTAATCCGCTGGCACCATGGCCAGCAGGTCACCCTCGGACACGGCCTGGGATCTGACCTTCACCGGAAAACCGCGCGGGATGCGCTTGTTGCCTTCCCACACCGCCGGACGCAGGGCAGGATTGTCGGCACGCAGCTGCTCCAGGCTAATGCCCACTGAACGGGCGAACACTTCCGCATCGATGAAGGCATCTACCTCCACTTCACGGAATTGAGGCGCCGCATCGAAATTCACCGTGCCGAAGTAGTTGCGGGCATTGTTTTCCACATCGAGGACGGCCAGGAACTGGGCGTAGAAATTTCGGGAGGCGAAACCGAAGGCCCTGCCGCGATAATTGGCGACGATCTCCTCGATATCGGTTGTACCTGTCTCACGCACTGCCCTGGCGATACCACCGGCGCCGTGATTGTAGGCAGTCAGTGCCAGGGGCCAGGTACCCAGCACCGAGTAGTTGTATTCAAGCAGGCTCATCGCTGCATTGGTTGCGATATACGGATCCATGCGTTCATCGACGATGTGGTCGATGCGCATGAAACGGCGTCCGGTATCCCGCCCGAACTGCCACATGCCAGCGGCCGCCGCACTGGAATAGGCACTGGGATTGAATGAAGACTCGACATGGGGCAGCACGGCCAGTTCCACGGGCAGGTTCTTCTCCTGAATCACCTGCTGGATATGATCGCGGTAGGCACCGGATCGACGCAGGCCTCCGAGGAAACGGTCGGACTGCCCCAGCTGCCAACGCACATTGGAGGCGGCCGTCCTCAGTGTTTCGTTGCTGACATCGTCGGGCCACAGCGCCAGGATCTCGGCCTGGCTGGGAGTCAGGTTGCTTCGCTTGCCCGTCGCCAGCACCTGCAGGTCTTCCCGAATGCGGGTACGGCGGTCCTCGATCTGGCGTCGATCCAGGGGCAGCGCGGTGTAGATGACAGACAGGTTCTGCGAATCGTGGAGGAAGCCGCTGCGGGTATCCACCTCGGTATAGACCTTGATCCAGAACTGGACGGCGGGTTCGAGTTCGGGGGGCCTGGGGAAGTTGGCGGTGGATTGCGCAGAGGCGTTGGCTGTAACCAGCAGCAGCGAGAGACTCAGCCACAGAACGGTCAGCCCGGCGCTGATTTCCTGCCTTATTCTTGCCGCTTTCTTGCCTGGAATTACCAAGGATTTCAGCCTCTTACCTGTCCTGATCCGGAATCGGGCTAAACGATAACAACAAAGTGTTCGGTCGCCAAGTACTTCTAACAGTTCCTGCCTGCAGTCAGCCGAATCCTGATCCGGCTATACACTGTATCGAATCAACCCGGTGCGGGCTTTATGGGAAATTTAGGGGGAGCGCAGGCTGCAGGGAACTAGGGAATATCGTCCAGTTCAGCGCCTTCCTTCACCGGAATCATCAGGTCTTCCCGCGTCACGTTCATCATCAGAATGACAACGGAAGCGATATAGATGGATGAGTAGGTACCGATAATCACGCCGATGATCAGGGCAATGGCAAAGCCCTGGGTTGCGTCGCCGCCAATCAGCAGGATGGAAACCAGCACCAGCAGGGTGGTGAAAGACGTGATCAGGGTGCGACCGAGGGTCTGGTTGAGAGAAACATTAACCATCTCTTCGGGCGTGCCCTTGCGCATGCGCCGGAAATTTTCCCGGATGCGGTCGGCGACCACGATGGTGTCATTCAGCGAGTAGCCAATGATGGCCAGCATGGCGGCCAGGGTGTTGAGATTGAATTCCATCTGAAAGAAGGAAAATATTCCCAGGGTGATAATCAGGTCGTGGGCAAGTGCCACCACGGCCCCCACAGAGAACTTGAACTGGAAACGCAGGGCGATGTAAACCATGATGATGCCCAGGGCCACCAGCATGCCGAGACCCCCCTGCTCCGCCAGCTCATCGCCCACCTTGGCGCTCACGAAGTCGGAACCGATCAGCAAGACCTCACTGCTGGTATTCTGCCGCATCAATGCGGCAATGGTTTCACCTACCGCCAGGGCCTGTTGTGCCTGATCCGCTTCCTCAATGCCTTCATCCACCGGCAGCAGCACCCGAATATCCCGGTCCGTGCCAAACTGCACGATCACCGCATTCTGGTAACCATTGGCAGTCAGTATGTCATTCACATCCTGGATGACGACACTCTCTGAAAAATTCAGCCGTACCGAGGTGCCACTGGTGAAGTCGAGGCCAAAGTTGAGCGAGTTGATCGCCAGGGAAATTATTGAAACCACCACGAGAAGCGCCGAGATTGTCCCCGCAATCTTGCGCTTGCCCATAAAATCTATTTCTCTAGCCAGAATCATGCTTTGTGTATCCGAAGGTCTCTAACTCTTAATCGATGACTTGTGCTTGCCTGTGTTTCAGCTTGCATCGGCAGTCGTGGCCGCACTCGCGTAATTTCCGATGGACAGGGTCCTCACCTTCTTCCCGCCATAGATCACGTTGACCAGCGCGCGGGTGCCCACGATAGCCGTGAACATGGAGGTGACGATGCCGATCATCAGGGTGACCGAGAATCCTCGTACGGGGCCGGTACCGATGGTGAACAGCACCAGGGCCACCAGGAAGGTGGTCACGTTGGCATCGAGAATCGTGGAGAATGCGTTGTTGTAGCCTTCATCGATCGCCCTTTGCGGGGTCGTGCCATTCGCCAGTTCTTCTCTGATGCGGGTGAAGATCAAGACATTGGCATCCACCGCCATACCCACCGTCAAGACGATACCGACGATGCCGGGCAAGGTGAGTGTGGCATTGATTGCCGACATCACGGTGAAGATCAGCAGGATATTGAGAATCAGCGCCGCGTTGGCTGCCAGGCCAAACACCCGGTAATAGAACAGCATGAACAGCACCACCAGCGCGGCCGCAACCTGCACGGCGGTAAAGCCGGCCTGCAGGTTTTCCGCTCCCAGGCTGGGGCCGATTACCGACTGTTCCACGATGGTCATGGGCGCAGACAGGGAGCCGGCACGAATCAGCAGTGCCGTGTCATTGGCTTCCCGTGGGGTAAGACCGGTGATGCGAAACTGCCGGCCCAGGGCAGTCTGGATCTGGGCGTGACTGATCAGTCGCTTCTCTTCGTAGAATTCTGTTTCTTCAACTTCCTCGCCATTCTCATCCAGCACCAGACTGGTTCGGGATTTGGTTTCGATCAGGAGAATGTCCATGAACCAGCCGACGTTGTCGCGGGTGACCCGGTTGATCTGATTGCCGCCCTGGGCATCGAGCGTAATGGATACCTGGGGCTGGCTGTACTCGTCGATACCCGACACCGCGTTACTGATGCGGTCACCCTGCAGTATCACGTCATTGCTCACGTCAACGATCTGTGTGCCTTCAGGGGTTACGTATTCGTATGTCTCGTAACTCGAACGTGGCGCTCCCGGCTGCGCCGTGAGGTGGAACTGCAGAGTCGCGATGCGTTGCAGGATACGGATGGCCTGGGCAGGATCCTGCACACCGGGTAGCTCCACCACGATGCGGTCAGCACCCTGTTGTTGCACGGTGGGCTCCGCCACACCCAACTCATCCACCCTGTTCATCAGGGTCGTGCGGTTAGCCTGCAGGGTGTCGCGCTGAATCTGTAACAGGGTGTCCGGGGTCAGGATCATGTCCAGTACGAACGACTCGCCCACTTCCCGGTTCTGGAACTGCATCTCGGGAAAATTATCGATGAATTCTGAACGCGCCCTGGAGCGATCTTCCGAACTGTTGAACGCCACTTCCAGGCGGTTGTTATCAGCTATCTGTGCCCGGGATCGAATTCGCTCTTCCCGTAGTATGGATCGCACCGCACTCAGATTGTCCTGCATGCGCCGCTCGATAGCCGCGTCCATATCCACTTCCATCAGGAAATGCACACCGCCCTGCAGGTCGAGGCCGCGGGCCATCTTCTTCGCCCCGATGGACTGCATCCAGCCAGGGGTAGTAGGCGCCAGGTTCAATGCCACGATGTAGTCGCTGGTGAAGGCTTCTTCCAGCGCGGTCTTGGCTCGCAACTGGTCATCGACAGTTTCCACCCGGACGATCATGTTGCCGTCATTGAGTTGCATGCCGAAGAAATTCACCTGCGCCGCTTCCAATGCGGTGGTCGCAATGGTCACATCGGATTCGGTTAGCTCGAAACTTTCATTGGTGAGGAGTATCGCCTCATCATCTTCATAGAGATTAGGGATTGAATAGACAAAGCCCAACACCGTCACAAACAGGATGAGTAGGTTTTTCCACAGCGGGTATTTATTCAACATGACTACTGTTCGTCTTGAAAGAGCGGGAGTGGGTTCACTAGATCTGGGAGATGGTTCCCTTCGGCAGCGCAGCGGCCACGGCGGACTTCTGCAACTTCAGTTCAACGTTTTCGGAGACTTCGATGGCAATATACTCATCGCTCACCCGGGTCACCTTTCCCAGCAAACCACCGGAAGTCATGATCTCATCGCCCTTGCTGATCGCTTCCACCAATTCCCTGTGTTCCTTCGCGCGCTTGGACTGAGGCCGCCACAGAATCAGATAGAAGAGCAGGAACATGCCCCCGAACAGGACGAGGTTGTAGGTCAGTGAGGGTTGGGGCGCTGCCGCCTCCTGGGCGTAGGCGGTAGGAAATAGAAAACTCATGGTGTCTCTCGATGAATCAATGAATCAGTGAATCTCAATACGGGCTATGCAGCCAGTGAACCGCTGTCTAACGGCCATTTTGCGATTTCCGGACTCGCATTATCGCAGGTTCAGCAGCAATGTGCGGCATGCCGACCTGCTTCTTTATAGTTACTGCCGGAAATCTTGGGCCCAAATGCCGGAATTCAAGGCATCCAGGCACAAAAAGGCGGTAGAGGCACAAACTGGCAAGCAGCCCGCAGCGAGTCCGAATTCCTTGTCAGGCGCCTGATTGTCGCTGATCTTCCCTGAACTGGGCGGCAAAGGCGCCCAATCTACCTTGTTCTATAGCACTGCGCAATCCGGCCATCAGGGTCTGGTAGTAATGCAGGTTGTGGATGGTGTTCAGCTGCGATCCCAGTATCTCCTTGCATTTATCCAGGTGGTGCAGATAGGCACGGGAAAAATTGCGGCAGGTATAGCAGTCGCACTGCGGGTCCACTGGGCCGGTATCGTCACGGTAGCGGGAATTGCGCAGCTTCAGTAGGCCGGACGAGGTAAACAGGTAGCCATTCCTGGCATTGCGGGTGGGCATCACGCAATCAAACATATCCAGCCCCATTTCCACTGCCGTCACCAGGTCCTGTGGCGTGCCAACCCCCATGAGATAACGCGGCTTGTCCGCCGGCATGTGAGGCGCGATGTGGGCGATCATCTCCACCATCTCCTCCTTCGGCTCGCCTACTGACAGACCACCGATGGCATAGCCGGGGAAGTCCATGGCCGCCAGCCCCGCCAGGGAAGCCTCCCGCAGAGAACCGTACATGCCACCCTGTATAATGCCGAACAGGGCCGCCGGGTTTTCACCGTGTGCCGCCACACAGCGCTCAGCCCAACGCAGGGACAATTCCATGGACTCCCGCGCTTGTTTCTCGGTGGCGGGATACGGCGTGCACTCATCGAACACCATGATGATGTCGGAACCCAGCCTGTGCTGAACCTCGATGGCCGATTCAGGCCCCAGAAATACTTCCGCGCCGTCTACCGGAGAACGGAACTTGACGCCCTCCTCACTGATCTTGCGCATCTCGCCGAGGCTGAAAACCTGGAAGCCGCCCGAATCGGTGAGGATGGGTTTTTCCCAACCCATGAAATCATGCAGATCGCCATGGGCGTTGATGATCTCCGTGCCAGGGCGCAGCATCAGGTGGAAAGTATTGCCGAGCAGGATCTGCGCGCCGGTAGCAGCCACCTCGGCGGGATTTACGCCTTTCACCGTGCCGTAGGTTCCCACCGGCATGAATGCAGGCGTGGCCACCTCACCCCGCGGGAAGCGCATCACTCCGGTGCGGGCGGCGCCGTCCGTGTGGCTAAGCTCGAATTGCATGTGACAGCCAGACATGGGTGAGCTCCTAATGCTCCCTCGTGGATTTAAAATCAATGCCCGGCCACTTCTCTTCCATCAATGACAGATTGACCCGGGTCGGTGCCAGATAAGTGAGATACCCGCCCCCATCGATCGAAAGATTGTCTTCGGCTTTCTTGCGAAACTCGGCCAGCTTGCTTTCGCTCTCCGCGTGTATCCAGCGTGCCACATAGATATTCACCGGCTCGTAGATACAATCTACCTTGTATTCATCCTTTAACCGATAGGCCACCACTTCAAACTGCAGCACGCCCACGGCACCCACGATAAGATCGTTGTTGCGCAGCGGCATGAACACCTGGGTGGACCCCTCTTCCGATAACTGGGTGAGGCCCTTCTGCAGTTGCTTCAGCTTCAACGGGTCTTTCAGACGAATGCGTCTAAACAATTCCGGCGCAAAATGAGGAATCCCCTTGAACTTGAGATCCTCACCCGTGGTGAAGGTATCTCCGATCTGGATCGTGCCGTGATTATGCAGGCCGATAATATCCCCGGACACGGCCAGTTCGGCCCGCGCCCTGTCCCCTGCCAGGAAGGTCACGGCATCCGCCACCTTCACATCCTTACCGATACGGCAGTGCCGCATCTTCATGCCCTGGCTGTACTCCCCGGAGCAGATGCGCATGAAGGCAATGCGGTCGCGATGCTTGGGGTCCATGTTTGCCTGTATCTTGAATACGAAGCCAGAGAAGGTTTCCTCGTTGGCGGCGACGACCCTGGTCTCCGTCTCCCTATCCTGGGGTTTGGGCGCCCACTCCACGAAATCATCCAGCAACTCCCGCACGCCGAAATTGCCCAGCGCCGTGCCGAAATAGACAGGGGTCATCTCTCCCTTTAAATACGCTTCTACGTCGAACTCATGGCTGGCACCTTTAACCAGTTCGATCTCATCCCTGAAGTCATCGACGTAGCTTCCCAGCAATGTGCTCGCCTCTTCGCTGTCGAGACCCTTGATCTGAATATCCTCGGGTAGCTGGTGACCCTGCCCCTGTCTGTATACATGGATGGTATCGGTATACAGGTTATACACTCCCTTGAATTCCTTACCCATGCCCAGCGGCCAATTGATAGGCGCCGCCTTGATCTTGAGCACACTCTCGATTTCATCTAGGACCTCGATGGGGTCGAGGATGTCCCGGTCCAGCTTATTGACGAAAGTAAAGATCGGAGTATCCCGCAGGCGACACACATCCATCAGCTTGATGGTGCGCTCCTCCACACCCTTCGCGCCATCGACCACCATCAATGCCGAGTCCACGGCGGTCAGTACCCGATAGGTGTCTTCCGAGAAGTCCTCATGCCCCGGTGTATCCAGCAGGTTCACCATGCGCTCCCTGTAGGGAAACTGCATCACCGAGGAAGTCACGGAGATTCCCCGTTCCTGTTCCATGGTCATCCAATCTGAGGTGGCGTGTCGGTCAGACTTCTTGCCCTTGACTGTCCCGGCTACCTGAATCAGGTTGCCCAGCAGCAACAACTTCTCGGTAATAGTGGTTTTACCGGCATCCGGGTGGGAAATGATCGCCAGCACGCGACGGCGCTGAATCTCTTTTTGTAACTGACTGCCTGCCATTGGAATCCTGATGGGCCATCGTTGCCGGCTCCTGGGCCGGGTGGGAAGGCGAAAAAGCGGCGATTATAGCAGTGAGGCGGCGTTCGCACACCGCCGAAACAGGCGGAGCACACAGCCAAATGCCTGGCCGGCTGCTGGAGCGATGAGGACTGGCGCCTGACGGGTGGGCGCTCCTGTCACTTTCAGTGCCACGTGCTGGCACCCTATTGATGTGTTTCGTGATTGCCGGTTAGCGACCGGTCGATCATGCTCTACAATGAGGTCCTTAGGCTTTAAACGAAAAATCAAGAAGGAATGCAGCATGGACTTCACCCTGACACCAGAACAGAGTGCGCTACAGGAATCTGTGCGCAAGTTTGCCCAGAAGGAATTGCCGGACATCGCACGCGCGATTGAAGAATCTGACGAGCCGGTCGGCCTCGAGTTGCGCAAGCGCTATGGAGAACTGGGCTATCTTGGCGTCAATCTCGATAGCGCCTATGGCGGTGGAGGGCTTAGCCACCTGGACGCGGTTATCGTGCTGGAGGAAGTCGCAAAAATTTCCATCGCCGTGGCCTTTCCGATTTTCGAATCCTGTTTTGGTCCCTGCCTGGCGATATCCCATTTCGGTAACGAACAATTAAAGCAGTCCATTCTGCCGGGAGTCTGTGCGGGAGAAATCGTGGTGGCGGTTTCCATGTCGGAGCCCGCCGCCGGATCGGCGCTGACAGATCTGACGACGAAGGCTGTCATCGAGGACAAGACTGTGACGGTCAATGGCAGCAAGCGCTGGTGTTCCGGTGCGGGACACGCGGAGGCCTATGTGGTGTATTGCCGGCTGTCGGATGCGCCCGGCGCCAAGGGTATAGGCGCGGTTGTGGTTCCCAGGGAAGCGGCAGGCCTGAGCTTTGGCAAGCGGGAAAAGCATATGGGTTTCCGCGGCGTAAGCAGTGCCGACATGCATTTCGACAATGTGCAGGTGTCCGTCGAGAACCTGTTGGTGCCGGCGGGTGGGTTTGGCAAGCTGATGGATGCCTTCGACCTCGAGCGCTGCGGTAATACCACCATGTCTCTCGCCGTGGCCCAGTCGGCATTCGACTATGTGTTGGAATACACCCAGGAACGAGAGCAGTTTGGCAAGCCACTGGTTGATTTCCAGGCGGTGCAGATTCATCTCGCTGAGATGAAGATGAAAGTGGAAGCCGCGCGCCTGCTGCTGTATCGCGCCGTGGTAAACGCCGCCCAGGGCTTGCCTTCCGTGGGTGAGAGTTCGATCGCCAAGTGTTTTGCCAACGAGGCCGTACGGGAAGTGACCGGTAAAGCGATGCAACTGATGGGAGGCTATGGCTATTCTGCGGAATATCCCATAGAACAAAAGCTAAGAGATGCCTGGGGTTGGGGTATCGCCGGTGGGGCGATCGATATCCAGAAAGTGAACATCACCAGCGCGCTGGTCGGAAGGCGCTTTAATCAGCGCGCAAAATAGCGCACAGTAGCCGCTCGGCAATCTCGGGAGCAACAAGGGCAAACGCGTGACCAGGGAAAGCAACCAAGCTACTCGCCTGCTGATTCGCAGGGTTGAATCGCCAAGTCGCCTGGAGGGCCTGCTGTTGTGCGGCAGTCTCAGCAAGGGTGATTGCGTGGCGACCATGCCATCCAGTCAGCAGTCCACGGTCATGAACCTGCAGCACTAGGGCACAGCCATCGAGAGCGCGGAAGCCGAGGCTAACCTGGCCGTGGAACTGGCCTATGCAGTGTAAGCGAGCCCCGGGGACATACTGAGCGGTGCAGACCTGCTGCCGGAGTATGCCGACCAATTCGAGGCGGCCCTGATCTGGCTGGGAGAGGACGAATTACTGCCGGGGCGTAACTATCAGTTTCAGTCCAATGGTGGCAGCACCGAAGCGCTGGTGAGCAAGCTGAAATACCGGCTGGAGCCCGGCACGGACAAGCAGATTGCGGCCAACACCCTGCGCCTCAATGAAACCGGCGTGGGCAATGTCGCCCTGACCACCCCCGTCCTGTTCGACCCGGTGCTGAGTTGCAGTGCCCTGGGCAAATTCCAGTTGCTCGACAGGGAATCCAGCAAGGTGGTAGCCGAGGGAGAGATTCGACACGGCCTGCGCCGTGCCAGCAACATTCACTGGCAAGCAACCGATGTGGACAAGGCCAGCCGCGCCGCCATCAAGAACCAGGTGCCACGGCTGATCTGGATGACCGGACTCTCCGGTTCCGGCAAATCCACCATTGCCAACCTGCTGGAGAAGAAACTGCTGAGCAGGAAACTCCATTCCTACCTGCTTGATGGTGACAACGTCCGTCATGGCCTGAACAAGGACCTGGGTTTCACCGCCGCTGACAGGGTGGAGAACATTCGTCGGGTGGCGGAAACATCCAGGTTGATGCTGGATGCGGGCCTGATCGTCATCACCAGTTTCATCTCCCCCTTCCGCGCCGAACGGGAGATGGCGCGCGCACTGTTCGATGACGGAGAGTTCATTGAGATCTTTGTGGACACACCGCTGGCAGTGTGCGAACAGCGGGACCCCAAGGGACTCTATGCGAAAGCCCGTGCCGGAGACATCAAGAACTTTACCGGTATCGACAGTCCATACGAACCCCCGGAACGCCCGGAGCTGGTAATCGATACCGTCCGCATCAGCGTCGAGGAAGCCGCCGACAGGATAATCGACTACCTGGATGGGCAGGGATAGTCGAAGCCTGGCGGCTTCAGGGGCTCGTCACTAACTGACTAATAGATTGGTGCAGCCCGTGGGGCTATTGAAGCACCACGTGCGCGGGACGCGTCTGGCTCTCGGCGTACTCGGGATGCAATACGTCGATGCGTTTCACGAGCAACAGATCGTGTTTGCACAGCTGTTCGAAATCCGTATCACTGGGAATCATGTCGATCTCATCCAGCAGCACGCACACCACATCATCGTCATCCACATCCACCACGATACAGGACTTGAAGCCATTCACGGTGTTCAGCGACGCCAGTGAGCCGATGTCGAACTGGAAGACCGGGAAGCTGCCATCGGCCTGGTTCAACAGGCCGTGGGAAGTAAACGCCACGCCAAATCCGGCCGCGGCAACCACGTTGATGATGTCGATGATGTCCGGGTCGGTCAGATCGACACGCACCGTATCGTCGAGGAAGTCGTCGCCAAACAGCCGACGCTGGTTCACCAGTTTCAGGAACAGGTCGATATCTTCCTGGTTCCACTCGAGGGTTTCTTCCGTTTCGGAGCGGGTGCTGTCGGAGGACAGGCTGAGGACGTTGGTCTGGATGGTAAAATCCTGAACCTCGGTCTCCGGGGGGCAGGGTACGACCATGGAGACAGAGCAGTAGCCTTCGCTACTCTCGGCGCTCAATCGCCACAAGAAAGGAACTTCACTGCTAAATTCGATCATCTACTTCGTAATTCCTGATGCAGGTTTTTGCTCCGTCTACTAAATCGCATCGGCCAAATGATTGACAAAATTAGAGGTGCGGGCAAGATATTTTTACGGGAAAAAAAATCCCAGTTACGCAACATTGTTGAAATTTACAGTAAACTGTCGCCACTAAACCGTTGAGCAGACGGGGGTTTTTGGCTCAAAAGCGGCCAAGGCATTTATCAACAGAATCTGTGGATAACTGTGTGCATAGTTCCTGGGAAATGCCCTTCAGGCTCGAAAAAACCAGCCATCGTCCTATTTTGTGCAAATTTTAATCAATCTTTATTTTCCCTATTTTTCAGCAACTTAAATGTTTTTGAAAGGTCGAACAAAAATAAAAGCCGGGTTTTAGCAGGCTTTTATGACGCCCCCGTCTCTTTTGTGCATAAAAAAGCGGCCTAATTGTATTTCGCGAAAATTTTGCATTCTTTTCTTGTTGTTTTTATTGAAGTTTTTCCAACTATAATACCGTTCGTTCACAAAGCACATTTTGAAGTCCTGACAGCATTATGAAGTACTCGCGGCTACTCAGTAGCCTCCTGACAGTCCTGTTCCTGATTCTTGTCTATTTTGCCTGGGGCGCCTTCAGCAAATACCGCAACGATTCCAGCAGCAGCGAGCTGGCGCTCAGGCTCACGCAGAACGCCCTCAGCTCTGCAAACGCTGGCGAGCTGAACAGCTATGCCCACCCCGATTGGGCCCGGCAGATGCCCGCCCAGAACATGCAGCGCTATATCGATCGTTACGTGAATCGGCTGGGTAGCTTTCAGGGTATGACGGCCATAACCGGCAGCAGCGATTCGCCCCGGCTATTGATGCCGGGACTCACCATCAACGCCAGTTACATCATCGATCTGCGCATGGAAAACCAGTCCGTGAGTGTGTTTGTGGATCTGGTGAAGGAAAGAGGCCGGTGGTGGATCACACGCTTTCGCGTCAATGCGCCACCACCGGAGTCCTAGACTACTACCTGAACACAATGTTGTAGACAGAGGGCACCAGGATAATGGCGCACACCGCTGCTACGAGGACATCACGATCAAGACGATAGGTGGCCAATGTCGCATCCGGCATGTTCATCAGGATTACTCCCCCCAAAACCAGGCCCCGCATCAGGTTATTTCTGCTGAGTAACAAGACCGCCAGCAGCAAGGCCAGGGAAAACAACATGACATAGTTGTCTTCCAGGCCAAACCTGGCGAGTGTTTCATTGGCGATAGACACGCCCAGCGTAAGGAATACGACAGCCCCGAAAATCAGCGGCTTCATTACGTTGTTGTCACGACCCATAACACGTCGATCAGTTTGCATAGCCCCTCCTGTCATGCACGAAAAGCAGTGCCTGCAGAGTTAACTATAGAACAAGCCGGGGCCGCGGGAAGTCCCAAATAGCGGGATTTTGAACCGCATCAAAGCGGAAATGTGCGGTCCTCGACATTTTGTCGGAAGTGTCTGGATAGCGGGCAACAAATGCCCGCTCAAGAGGTGGGAGCCTAACAGCCGATTCTATGGCCCGAAACGGCAAAGGCCAGGTGGCGGCC